>JAFYHU010000012.1 GCA_017538965.1 Oscillospiraceae bacterium | reverse complement strand
GCCTACTCACCTCCACGTGCTCTGTAGTGTGCCCGCTTCCTCAAGCCGATTCTAACAGATTATTGATTGCTGCGTTAGGGGCACCAGGTTTCATGCCTTTTTGTGCCTTCCGCGCAGCGGAAAGGTATGGTCATAAAAATGGAAAACATGCGTGATACTCTGTTCTTCAACCCGAAAAACGGCTACGATCGCCTGCCCGCCGACGAACGTCTCAAGCTCGAGGAATACTGCGCCGAATACATGCATTTTCTGAATGAAGCCCGCACCGAGCGCGAGGCCGTGCGCTTTGCCGTGCGTGCAGCGGAGGAGGCCGGTTTCCGACCCTTTGATCCGACCGCAGCGCTGAAACCCGGCGACCGCGTTTATCGCGTAAACCGCTCAAAAGCGCTTATCCTCGCCGTCATCGGCCGGCAGAGTCTCTCGGAAGGCGCCGTCATTGCGGGCGCACACATTGACTCGCCCCGTCTGGACCTCAAGCAGATTCCGCTCTATGAACAGGACGAGCTCTGCTATCTCCGCACCCATTACTACGGCGGCATCAAGAAATACCAGTGGGTTACCATCCCGCTGGAGCTGCACGGCACCGTCGTCCTGAAATCCGGCGAGAGCATCGACGTCACCCTCGGACGCGAGAAGGACGAGCCAAAGTTCGTCATCACCGACCTGCTGCCCCATCTGGCCGCCGACCAGATGAAAAAGACCATGTCCGAGGGCATCACCGGTGAAGGCCTCAACATTCTGATCGGTTCGGTACCCTATGCCGACGACGGCAAGGATCGCGTCAAACTCGCCGTGCTCAGTCTTCTCAACGACGCATACGGCATTACTGAGGAGGACTTTCTCTCCGCCGAGCTGACCGCTGTTCCCGCCTTCGATGTCTGCGAGATCGGCATCGACCGCAGTATGATCGGCGGCTACGGCCACGACGACCGCGTCTGCGCCTTTGCCGAGCTCAGGGCTGTCCTGGATGTCAGAGAGCCCGAGAAGACCTGCGTCTGCGTTCTCGCCGACAAGGAAGAGACCGGCTCCGACGGGGTTACCGGTATGCAGTCTGCCGCCTTTGACTGCTTCATGGAGGACCTCTGCGCCCTGCAGGGCGTTCCAACCCGACGCTGCTTCGAGAAGAGCTTCTGCCTCTCGGCCGACGTGACGGCCGCCTTCGACCCGCTGTATCCCGAGGTCTCGGAAAAACGCTCTGAATCCAAGCTGAATTACGGCATGGGCATCTGCAAGTTTACCGGTGCGCGCGGCAAGTCCTCAACCAGCGACGCTTCGGCTGAACTGGTATCCTACGTGCGTACGCTCTTCGACCGCGTCGGCGTTGTCTGGCAGCTGTCCGAGATGGGCAAGGTCGACCAGGGCGGCGGCGGCACCATCGCCAAATACATGGCCAACCGCAACATTGACACGATCGATGCCGGTGTCCCCGTTCTCAGCATGCACGCCCCCTTCGAGCTGGTCTCGAAGTTCGACTGCTATATGGCCTATCGCGGCATCCTCGCCGCCTACAGCGCGTAACCCCCCTATAGAACGAGAACGGAACGCTCAGTTCAGCGTTCCGTTCATTTTTTCTGCCATCATTTCCACGCGTTCGCGCAATGCTCTGTGTTCGGGAAGCTGCAGCTCGGGATCTTCCCGCAAAAGGCGTTCGGCTGCCTCCTTGCTCCGCATCAGCGTCTCGGTGTCCGTGCCCAGATCCGCCACATGCGTCTCGGGAAGACCGTGCTGCCGGGATCCGAAAAAGTCTCCCGGCCCGCGCAGCCGCAGATCCTCTTCGGCAATGCGGAAGCCGTCGTTGCTCTCGCACATGACCTGCATCCGCGCTTTCGCTTCCTTCGTCTCGCTGTCCGTCACCAGTACGCAGTAGCTCTGGTGAACGCCGCGGCCGACCCTTCCGCGAAGCTGGTGCAGCTGGCTGAGCCCGAAGCGCTCGGCATTCTCAATCAGCATCAGCGCGGCGTTCGGCACATCCACGCCGACCTCGATAACCGTCGTCGAGACCAGCACGTCGACCGCTCCCTCCAGAACCGCCCGCATGACCGCGTCTTTTTCTGCCGACTTCATCCTGCCGTGAATGCAGGAGACCCGCAGCCCGGGCAGTTCCTTCTTCAGGCGCTCCGCCTCTTCCACTGCCGATTCGAGCTTTCCCCTTCGCGGAATCTGCTCCGAAGGAGCGGGAGAGGCTTCCCACGTTTCCTCCGTGTCCTCCTCGACCTTGGGACAGACGACGAACACCTGCCGCCCCTCGCCGCAGAGCTTCCGGATAAACGCCAGCAGACGCGCGCGATAGCGGCTGTCCACGCAGAAGGTCTCGACCGCCCGGCGCCCCGGCGGCAGTTCGTCCAGAAGAGACACATCCAGTTCGCCGTAAATAATCAGCGCCAGCGTGCGCGGGATCGGCGTTGCCGACATGACATAGACGTGAGGTCGGACAAGGGGACGGTTCCTGCTGTCCGGGAGAACAGAAGAACCGTCCTCCTGTTCGGGCTGCCCTGTAAGTTTTGCCCGCTGCTCCACGCCGAAGCGGTGCTGCTCGTCCGTGACGGTCAGCGCCAGCCGCGGAAAGCGCAGGCCTTCGCTGAGCAGGGCGTGCGTACCGATAATCAAATCCAGCTCTCCGGCATCCAGCTTCTCCTGCAGGCTCTTTCGCTCGGCAGCCCTGACCGCGCCCGTCAGCAGCGCAATGCGCAGGCCCATCGGTTCGAGAAAGCCCGACAGGGTCTGACAGTGCTGCTGTGCCAGAATCTGCGTCGGCGCCATCAGCAGGGAAAGCCTTCCCGCCCGGGCACACTGCCAGATCAGCGCTGCCGCCGCCAGCGTTTTGCCGCTGCCGACGTCGCCCTGCAGGAGACGGGTCATCTGGTTTCCCGAAGCGAGATCCGCCGCCGCCTCGGAAACGGCGCGTCTCTGCGCCTGTGTCGGCCGGAAGGGGAGACGGGCATAGAATTCCTCAAAATCCGGAACCGGCAGGGGAATACCGGCAGAGCGCTCCTGCCGCCGCATGCCGAGAGCGCAGGAGAGCAGAAACAGTTCTTCAAAGACAAAGCGTCGCCTTGCCTGCTCCAGCACGGAATAATCCTCCGGGAAGTGGATAGCCCGATAGGCTTCTCTGACACCGATCAGAGCATGCTCGCGGCGGATCGGTTCCGGCAGCAGCTCCGGAATCTCATCCAGGCACTGATCCAGCCCCGCCTGAATGCTCTGCCGCAGACTGCGCTGCGGGAGCCCTGCGCAGACGCGGTAAACCGGCACGATGGCGCCGGTCGCGGACAGCGGCGATTCCTCCGGTTCAAACACCGGGTTGGTCAGGCTGCGCTGTGATCCGCGTACCTCCATCTTCCCGTAGAAACGATAGCTTTCGCCGCGGTGAATCTGATTCCGGACATAAGACTGGTTGAAATAGCTGATGCTCACCTGGGCGCTGCTGTCAAATGCGCGGAAACGCACGATGTCCAGCCCGCGTCGAATCCGGCTGAGGCGCGGCTCGTCTCCGCAGACGGCGCAGATGCAGACGCTCTCTCCGTCCTGTACCAGCGCGATGGGCTTGATTTGGCTGCGGTCTTCGTACCGTTTCGGAAAGTATGAAATCAGATCAAACAGAGAAAAGACGCCCAGCTTTCCCAAAGCCTGCGCCCTTTTCTCTCCGATTCCGCGGATACTGCGGATATCTTTCTGCAGCGTGTTCATGCTTATTCCGAATATTTGACTTTATAGTTGCCTGCGGCCTCGTTCGGCGTGTATACGTCAATCAGTCCCTTGGTGCAGATGACCTGATTGCTCTTGGTAATCAGAATCATCTCGAAACCGCCGTAGGTTCTCCAGTAGTTGAGTGCGCGCCCCTCGCCCAGGACAAACATCGCGGTGGAAAGCGCGTCCGCCATCGTTCCGTCCTCGCAGATGATCGTCGCCGACAGCAGGCTGTTGCTGACCGGCCCGCCGCTCTGCGGGTTGATGATGTGGTGATAGGTGTTGCCGTCAAATTCGAAAAAGCGCTGATAGCTGCCGCTGGTGACGATTGCCATCTCGCCGACCTTGACGGTCCCCACCCAGTTTGCCGTGTTGTTCGGATCCTGAATGGTCACGGTCCATTTGCGGCCGTCCGGTTTGCTGCCGAGCGTCTGCACGTTGCCGCCGAGGGAAACGATGCCGCTCTCCGCACCGGCCTGCCGCATGGCGCTGATCGCGTTCTCGGCGGCGCAGCCCTTGCCGATTGCCCCGAAACTGATTTCCGTATCGGCCGGGAACGACACCGAATAGGAACCGGTTGCCGGATAGCTGGTCAGGATCATCTTGTCATAGGCCTTGCGGATCAGCTGCATGGAGAGCTCTTCGTTGGTCGGGACATAATAATGCCCGTTGGTAAAGCCCCAGATCTTGACGACCGGATAGATGCTCAGATCCAGCGCGCCGTCCGAACGGTCATAAACGGTTTTGGCCGTGCTCAGCATTTTGGCGATCTGCGAACTGACCACCACGTTTGCCCCGTTCGCATGATTGATGGCGTAGGCGGTGCTGGTCGGGAGTTCGGGATCGAGTTCCGCCTGCAGCGAGTAGATGACGCTGGCGGCGGCATCCACCGCCTCGCCGGCTTTTTTTCCGTAGGCGGTCAGCGTCATGACCGTATCCATGGCAAAAATCTGTTTCTGCTCCATCTTTACGGCTCCGCAGGATGCAAGCGTAAAGATGCTGACCAGACACAGGAGAATGACCGCGGCGCGTTTAAAGCTGATTCTTGTGTGACTCATAGAACTCATCATAATCCTTCAGCATGCACTTCAGCAGATTCGGCGTGTCCAGCTGATACGGGCACTTGGAGGCGCAGGAACGGCAGCCAATGCAATCTTCGATCTTGTGCATTTTCGCATGCCATTCCTCCGTCATATACTGCTCCCAGGGGCTTCTCCGCAGCAGCATGTTCATCCGTGCGCAGTTGCGGATTTCAATCCCGACCGGACAGGGCATGCAGTATCCGCAGCTGCGGCAGAAGGTGCCGGAGAGCTCCGCGCGTTCTTTCTGAATGAAGGCGGACATCTCTTCGTCCAGATCCGGATCTTCCTCGGCCGCGTCCAGCCACTGCTGCAGTTCCTCCAGCGTCTGCATCCCCCAGAGCGGAACCACGTTGTCGTACTGTTTCATAAAGGCATGGCAGACTCTGGCGTTGTTCAGCAAACCGCCTGCCAGACCCTTCATGGCCAGATAGCCGACATCCGCTTTCTTCGCGCGTTCGGCCAGCGCAAGATCGCGCTCGGAGGAGATATAGCTGAAGGGGAACTGGACAGTTTCAAACAGACCGGAATCGATGCACGCTTCCGCTACCTGCACCCGGTGCGAGGTGACGCCGATGTGTCCGATCCAGCCGCGCTTTTTTGCCTCCAGAAGGCCTGCGTAAGTGCCCTCGGGGTTTTCCGCATCCGGAACCGCTTCCGCCTGATGGATCTGTACCAGATCGATATAATCGGTCTTCATCATCCGGAGACTGTTCTCAACGTGCTTGAGAACGCCGTCCCTGGTCTCTGCCCTGGTCTTTGTGGAAAGAACAATATCGCTGCGTACGTCGTGTAGCGCAAGGCCGATCTTCTCTTCGCTGTCGGTATAGGCGTTTGCCGTGTCGAAGAAACGGATGCCGCCCTCATACGCCGCGCGCAGAAGACGAACGGCATAATCCTTGTCACAGCGCTGCAGCGGCAGGCAGCCCAGAGCCGGCTTGGTGGCGATCAGACCGCTTTTTCCCAATCTTACCTTTTGCATGGCGGTTACCCCTTTCGACGGATGATTCAGATCAGAAAACAACACTTTACTTTGAAACGGTTTTTTGCTATAATACCCTTTGCCGCCTGAATTATACCAAATTCGGCGGGTAAGCGCAAGTTCTTTCCATGCGGCTGTAGCTCAGCTGGATAGAGTGCCAGACTCCGACTCTGGAGGTCGTGGGTTCGAATCCCGTCAGCCGTACCAAAGCATTATCTCACGAACCACTCTATATGTGGATTTCTTCGAGGTAATAGCACCAATCGTGAAGAGGGGAAGCATTCCTGATTAGAGGGGTGCTTCCTCTCTTTTCCTTTTTCCTTCCCAGATCCCGGGCTCCCCCCGGATTTTACACCTTCCCGTAATAATCGCACGGCAATCCGGAATATCCTTACGGTGTCCATGCGAAAAAATACGGCATGGAGTATCATCACGGCAAAGGAGCTGCTGCAACAATGATTCGAATTCGATTGTCCACTCTTCTGGGCGAGAGGAGATGGACGCAAACCCATTTCGCAAAACTTGCAGGGCTGCGTGCGGCCACGGTGAACGAGTACTACAACGAGCTTGTCAGGAACGTGAGCCTCGAAACCATTGACCGCATGTGCAAAGCTCTCGGCTGTCAGGTCGGCGATCTCCTTGTCTGGGAGGCCGACAAGGTCGAAGAGTAAAGAAGAGGCGCAGGCAACCGTAAAAGGCTGTCTGCGCTTTTTCTATTTCAGGACACTTCTTTTCCGTCAGGAAAAGTGAAAGCGATCCGGCAATTTGCACCGATGGCCTTGCCGATCTGCTCCCATTCCTCCACAGAGAACTTGCCGGTATTCAGCCGCTTGTTCAAAAGCTGCGGGGACCATCCAAGCCGTAAAGCAAGGTCGGCTTTTGTCAACGAAGCATAGGCAAGCGCCATCTCTATGATTTGCCTTGCGGTCATAACATCACCTCTCCTAAACGATAAACCAAAATAGCGAAAATGTCAACAAAAACTTTAAAAAATAACCCGAAAAGTTAAAAACAATAGTTGACAAAATAAACCAAAAGGTTTATAATTGAACCATAGAAAGACGGGAGGAAGTGAGGAAAACGAAGGCGAAGAGAATGATCAACCGGCTGGTCAAGTGGCTGAAAGCCCACGGGATCAAGCCCGAAGATATAGCCGATTGCATCGACTATATAACGCAATAAGCCGCACCGGGTAGCGGCCGGTACAGCTTAAGGCAGATGGAAATCGGGGCACGGTGGCCCGTCTCACCGGCCCCTATGATACAGGAAAGGCGGGAGAAAGTCAAGGAGGAACTCAGATGTTCAAACAGTATCAGAAACTCATGGAGATGGTAGCCAAGATGACAGGCGACGGCCGCAACGATCTGGACCCTGTGGTCCGGGCGATCCTCAGAAAAGCCAGCAAGGTTTACAGGAAGCTCACGGAAGAAGAACGGACCATGGCCGACTGGGCCGATTGGGAATACTGCTAAGGAGGGTGTCATCGCAATGACAACGATCAGAGAATGGCGCAATGAAGCGTGGGAAACCGGAGACAAGGCTCGGGATCAGCACAACCTGAGATACATGATGAAGAAGATCATGGACGGAGCGGACGAGATCGAGAATACGCCGACTCCCGGGCATTCCAAAGAAGACATCAGTCGTGTGATCATCTGCCGGTCATCCCTTCTGCCAGAGTTCGAATACATCATCCACGTTAACGGATTCACGGTCGAGGACATCACAGAGATTCACAGCCACTAAATCACAGCCCTCCCGGCCGGGCAAAAGACCGGGAGAAAGGAGCCAACAATGTCATTCGGAATCAACATGAGCTACTGCAGGCAGGAGAACACCTACCTTGCCCAGCGTGAGGCCCTCGGCGATGTCGAGGAGCACGTGAACGAGGAAGCCGAGTACGAGGTTTCCGATCGGGAGATCCAGAGCTTCCGGAACATGGTCGAATACTTCCACGAGTTCCTGTGCAACAATGAGCTGCTGGACGAGTACGGCGATCTGGACGATGAGGCCCTTGACCGTGTCTGCGAGGCGATGGCCAAGAGCTATGATGAAGAAGAGGAGGAAAACGACTGATGAAGGTCACAAGAGATTTTGAGTACACCCTGAAGGACAAGATTTACCAGCTCTGCAACCGGGAGCAGTATTTCACCTGCGGAACCCCTCGCCAGTACGATCTGATGTTTAGCATGGCGGTCATGCCGGAAATGAGCGTCAGAGACATTGCGGTGATGATCTTCACCTGCTCCGACAATGCATCCCTCGGACGCATTCTGAGCGACATCAACGAGATCATGAATGACATCGAGGAATGCGAGGCAGCTGTCCGGATGGAAGAGCAGCAGGAGCAGGCCGATGCGGTCTGTTACGAATCCTACGACTGAGCCTGTCTGACGAGGGCTGAGCGGTTCTCAGCCGAAACCACCCGGCAGCCAGCCGGGGAGGTCACAGGAAACCAGAAAGGAGATTGCACCATGATTAAGAACTACGTTCCTGCAGAGCATAAGACAGAGATCCACTTCGATCTCGTTTTCTACTACGATGATGACGGAGGGTATGCGTTCCCGTGTGACGCTGCCGGCAACGTGTTCCCGCTCGAGTACGAGTGCGCCAGAAAGAACCTCGAGTACTGCATCGCCCATCCGGAGGAATTCGCGGTCTATAACGAGGTTCAGAAGTGGACCAGCCACTACACGGAGCCCGCGCACGGAACCTGCATCTGCGGCGAAGAGGTCAGCCTGTGGGATCAGTACTACGGAGCCTGCGAGTGCCCGAAGTGCGGCAGATGGTACAACCTGTTCGGGCAGGAGTTGGTCGCTCCTGAGTACTGGGAGACAGATCCGTCAGAGGAAGAATACTGGTGAAAGGAGAATCGACATGATTCAGCGATTCAGGCAGATCTGGCAGCGGCTCTTTCCGGAGAGCCTCGAAAAGGAAATGGCGGCTGCAATGCTTTCGAGCTTCGCCGGCCAGGCAAAAAGATTCTGAAAGGAGAAAGAACATGAACAAAGCAGAACGAATCAAAATGGTCAAGGCGATGGAATTCATCTGTCGGCAGGTGAACGTCGAGGACAACATCGGGGCATGGCTTACGCTGGGTGTCGCGGACGGTGACATCGAGTACGGGGATCTGACGGTGACCTGGGAAGACGATGAGAACGGAGACTTCGATTATTACATCGAGGACGACGAGTTCGGCGATCTGATGGACACCTTCCTGTTCGTGATGAAGAAATGCTGGAAGAGCGGCGGCCTGTACTGTGACGGCGTGGTCAGCAGAAAGGTGGGGTGAAGGATGAGCCGAGACTGGACACCGGAAGAGATTCAGGCCGCGTCGGAGGCTATGGTTCAGGCAGGGAATATGAGCTACGAGGAGGTGTGCGCGGAACTGAACGCGCTCGAGAAGATCGGGCGCTTCGCTCCCCTGCAGAGCAAATACAACTGGCCCTGCCCCCGATGCGGACACTGGACGATGGACCGCAGCACGACCCGGAACGCGCTCAGTCGCAGAGCGGTGATCTACATCTGCAGCAGCTGCGGGATGGAAGAGGCCATGGAGGATTTCTACGGCACATGGGCGCCGCTGGCCTCGTGGGACATCGCCAGAAAGGAGGAATGGCCGATCGGAAACGATACCGAGAATTAACGTTCAGTCACGCTGAGTCACGTTCAGTCACGTTCCGACCGCTCTGTGATTCCAATTTACGACGACCCTGTGTTATAAGCTAAAATCGAATTCGAATCACGGCACTGCAGCTCGCCCGCTGCGGTGCCTTTTTTATGCCCGGGGAGGAGGGAAAACCAGAACATGGCAGCTCCTTTGCATTATGCCGTATGAGCGGCGGCAAAGGAGGAGATCACGATTATTTACCTGCAAACCAACGTATTCGAAGAGGCATTGAACCGCATCCGCTTCCTGTACGACACGCATGATGACGTGATCGTAAGTATGAGCGGCGGCAAAGATTCCACCGTGCTTTTCCATCTGGCCAGAATGGTGGCCGAGGAAAAGGGACGGCTGCCGGTGAAAGTCTTCTGGCTCGACCAGGAGGCCGAATGGCAGGCCACGGTGGATTATATGACCGCGATCATGCACAGGGAAGATGTGAAACCGTACTGGTTCCAATGCCCGTTCGATTTTACAAACAGCCTTTCTCCGGTCTGCAACTTCATCCGGGTCTGGGATGAAAAGCGGGAGAAGGACTGGGTCCATCCGAAAGATGATCTGTCCATCAAAGAGAACCCGAGCAAATACAATCGATTCAAGGACCTGGTGAACAACCTTCCGGAACACTGCACGGACAGCGACAACTGCGCCGTGCTGGTCGGGATGCGGATCACCGAGTCGTTGAACCGGCGCGCCTGCATCGCATACGGGCGCGTCGTTTACAAAGGCGTTACCTGGTGCAAGAGCAGACACGGCCGGCATCAGGTGTTCTGGCCGATCTACGATTTCACGAACGATGACATCTGGACGGCCATCGCCCGGAATCACTGGGCATACAACAAGATCTATGACTATCAGTATCAGGCCGGGCAGGCAAAGCAGACCATGCGCGTGTCCGCTCTGATCCATGAAACCGCATGGCACTCAATTGAATTTCTCCAAGAGTTCGAACCGAAGACCTATGACCGGTTCGTGAAAAGAATCAGCGGGGTCAGCACCTTCGCCCATGCTTTCGACAACGACAGCGTGATGCCGAGGCAGCTGCCCTTTGCCTTCACGGACTGGAAGGAATACCGGGACTATCTTCTGGAGCATGTCACACAGCCACAGTATCGGCAGCTCTTCCGGGACCGCTGGAAAAACCAGAATTCCGAGGAGTGGTACAAGGTCCATATCAAAGAGATCCTTGTCAACGATATCGACGGCACGATCAACGGCAACGCCAGATCGAAGATCAGACTGCAGACCAGAAGAGAGAACGGCTATTACCGAAACCGTGACAGGCTTGAGTTCGAGGCTTTGAAAGGAGGAGCGCCATGATTTCCGAACAGCCGATCTGCAATGTGCAATGGATCCCGATCCAGAAGGTACATGCAAATAATTACAATCCGAACAGTGTCGCGCCGCCGGAGATGAAACTCCTGTATACGTCGGTCAAGGCCGACGGGTACACGCAGCCGGTGGTCACGATCTATGATGAAAAGAAAGACCGCTATGTGATCGTCGACGGCTTTCACCGCTATTCCATCATGCGCCGCTATCCCGACATCTACGCCATGTGCGAGGGGAAGCTGCCGTGCGTGGTCCTGAAGGGGAAGTCCATGAACGATCTCATGGCGTCAACCGTCAGGCATAACCGGGCAAGAGGCAAGCACTCCATCAACGGCATGAGCAATATCGTGATGGAGATGCTTCTGAACGGGGCGTCTGACGTGGAAGTTTGCAACCAGCTCGGTCTCGAAGCCGAGGAGCTCGTCCGCCTGAAGTACATAACCGGCTATGCAAAGCTGTATGAGAACAACGAATTCAGCCGAGCACAGATCAGCCCGAAACAGGCACAGATCGCCGCGGAGTACAGAAAGGAGAATGAGCAATGAGCATCCAGGTCGTTGACAAGATCGAGATGAAAAGCATCTCGGAGATTAAACCGTATTTCCGGAATCCGAGGCGGAACGACAAGACCGTCGACATGCTCGTGGATCTGATCCCGCGCGTCGGATTCAATGTGCCGATCCTGATCGATGACGATTCGGTCATTGTGAAGGGACATGCCAGATACCGCGCCGCGATCCGGCTCGGACTTGGCCGGGTTCCATGCGTGGTCACGCACGCGGACGAGGAAGCAAAGAAGCTCGACCGTCTGGCCGACAACAAAGTTTCCGAGCTGTCCGAGCGGGTGACGGATGATCTGCTTCACGAGCTGGACATGCTCAACATCGATTTCGATATCAGCAGACTCGGCTTCCCGGCCATCGACATAGAAGGCACGCTTGCCGACTTCGATCTGGATTCCTTCACGGACGACGTGGAGTCGGAGAGCGAGGAAGATCAGGAGGCGCGCCGGGCACGATTCCAGCAGATGCTCGACGGTCAGTCGCAGGAGATCCCGAGTGAACTGATCACTTCCCAGGACAGCATCACGAAAGCGATGCAGAAACAGCAGAGCGTTCCGGAGAAACCGAAACGGTATTACCGGCTCTGCTGCGAGAAGTGCGGACACGTGATGTATGTTGCCGAGGGCGACGCGCATTTCATTTCCGAAGATCTACCTGCAAAGACGTGAGGTATCAGCCATGCCAGCAGACACCGAGAAGATTCCCGTTTACATCTGGATAAAGAACGGCAAGACGATCTGTGTCTGTCACGCTGGTCGGCGCGGTTGCGGTCGGGCCTGCGAACGGGACGAGGTAACGCGGGACGTATACCGAGGATGGGAGGAAGCCCGGCACCGTAACCGGTACGGGCAATGAGGTACGGGTATCATCCATCCCAGGGCAAGGGCAGCAGGGAACATCCGATGAAGGATCAGGGGTTCTATAACCGTAGCACCTGGAAGCGCCTCAGGCGTCAGGTTCTTATCAGAGATCATTTCGTTTGTCAGCTCCGTACCTCTCGACAATGTACCGGAATTGCAACGGAGGTTCATCACATCCAAGATCTGGAAGAACACCCAGAACTCGCGCTCGACATGGACAATCTGACTTCCTGCTGCTGGTGGTGTCACGAAGAAACCAAGGTTCAATTTCGGAGAGGTATGAAATCGGATGTTCGAGTAATCCGAATCTCGGACGGCAGCGAGAATGAGGCAGAAGAAGCTCTCATCAATTGATTCCCGGCCTGCACCACTCCAGCCGAGAGCATACCCCCCTACCCTCGCGGCCAACTGTTGACTGCGTCGGCACCGGCGGCCCAGGTTCGTTTCAGTCGACAGTCGCGCACGAAGTTTTTTTGGAAGGAGGCAAAAATGCAGAAAACGTGTCCCAGCTGTGGTGAAATCTTTTTCACCGACAGATCGGCGAAACAATACTGCTCCCGCCAGTGTGCGAACAGGGCGACAGGAGCGAAGAGGGTGGAACAGTACGACCGAGGGGATGTGAAAACCGTCTGGAGCTGCGGTGGAGGCGTCCAAAGCACCGCGATTGCCGCTGCAATCGAGACCGGAGTGCTTCCGAAGCCTGATTTCGGGATCATGGTGGACTGCGGCTTTGAGCGTGCGGAGACCATGGAATATGTCCGCGGGGTTATCGCGGAACGAATGAAGCGCTGCGGCGTTCATTTCGAGATCATCCCTTCCTCAAAATACGTGGATGTGGATATCGTGACCGAGGACGGTCACGTCAACATCCCGGCCTTCCGGCTGAAGGAAGACGGCAGCATTTCCAAGCTGAGCACCCATTGCAACGGTACATGGAAGGTAAAAGTCTCGAGAACATGGATGCATGAGCACGGAATCGAGAGCGTTGACAACTGGATCGGGATTTCCACGGACGAGGCACGCAGAATGAGCACCAGCCCGAAGAAGTGGATCTCCTACAAGTATCCGCTGATCGATCTCGGCTGGAACCGTGACCGATGCATCTTTGAAATTCAGAAAGCAGGGTGGCCGAAGCCAAGACGAACCTCCTGCTGTTTTTGCCCGCAACAGGACGAGGAAGCATGGCTGCACCTGTTCAAAGACTGTCCGGAGGACTGGAAACGGGCGGTTGCGGTCGATGAAATCCTCGCAAAAAAGGCTCCGGATGTCTTTCTGCTCCGCTCGTGCGTGAGACTGAAAGAGATGGAGCCGATCTTCAACAGATAACGGAATCGCCTTCCTTTCACCGGATACGGCCGCTGTACTCGTTGCAACGGCCGTATTCGGCTTTCCTGAGAGAAGGCATATCGAAACATGCCAGAACACAAAAGCCCTAAGGAGGCCCAGAAAATGGCCAGAAAAGCGAAAAAACCGGAGCAGGATACGCCGAACCCGGAGCAGGAAGCCGCTGAAACAAAGCCGGAAAAGGAAGCTCCGGAAAAGATCGAGGCCGGAACGGACCTGACTGAAGAACAGCGCGTCACGCTGAGAGAGCGCGCAAACAAGATCCTCAAGAAAGCGAGAGAGAAGGGAGACGAGCAGGCACTTCTGTTTGAAACCATCTTCCAGCAGTATCTTGAGACGCTCGATCACCGGCAAAAGCTCCGGGACGCCATTGTAAAAGACGGAATGACCGTCACCAAATCCTATGTAAAAAACAGGCCGAACATCTATGTCCATCCTGCGCTTGCGGCTTATGCCTCACAGGGGAAACTGCTGCTCGAAACCGCGAAGACACTCATGACGCTGATCCGGGAGAAAATTGCGGATGAAGACGATCAGGATGAATTCGACCTGTTTTGAGATCGGAGGCAGAAATGAGCCTCGAAATCATACCGGGGCACATCAAGGCAACCAAGTCGTATCAGTTTGCCGTCGATGTTACCGAGGGAAAGCTGGTTTCCGGAAAAAAGCGGATTCAGGCTTGCCAGCGATTTCTTGACGAGCTGGTGATGTCCTGCTCCGATCCGAAATATCCGTGGGAGTTCGACGTAAAGGCGGCATACCGGCCGATCGACTTTATCGAACGCTTCCTGATCCCGACCAAAGGCGCATATTCCAGAACGGAAATGCTTCCCTGGCAGCATTTCGTGGAATCGAACATGTACGGCTGGCTTTCCCGGAAGACGGGATACCGGAGATTCCGCGAGGCGCTGATCATCGTCGGGCAGGGAAACGGGAAGTCAACCATGATCGCCGGCAACGCAGCATTCGGTCTGACGAAGGACAATGAGCGCGGCGCGGAGATCTACGCGCTGTCCAACTCACGGGAGCAGGCGAAAATCGTCTATTCCGAGTGCGCGGCCCAGATTGAAGGGTCAAAAGTGCTGTCAAAACACGTAAACACCACCCAGGGCGGGGCCTACTTCAAGAACAGCAAGTTCGAACCGCTGGCCTCGGACAGCAAGAACCTCGACGGCAGAAACGTGCACATGGCTGTCTTTGACGAGATCCACGAGTTCCGGGATTACAAGCTGATCAACGTCATCAAGGGCAAGACCAAGAAGCGGAAACAGCCCATGATCATCTACATCACCACCCTGGGCACGGTCATAGACGGCCCTCTGATGGATTTTTACATCCTCGGCAGCCACATTCTGGCCGGAGACGGCGCCATTTCCACGCGCGCGGCGGACCGCATGTTCGTCTACATCGACGAGATCGACGAGGAAGACGATCCCGCCGATCCGTCCTGCTGGCCAAAGGCGAACCCTTCCCTCGGGAAACTGCTCGACATCGAAGATCTGAAGGACGAGTGGGACCGGGTGAAAACCATCCCGGCTGAGCGGTCGAATTTCATCAACAAGCAGCTGAACGTGTTCACGCTGGTGGACGAGCTCAGCTTTCTGGATGTGAAAACGATCCGGAAGAACAACAAAGAGATCGATATGGACACGCTGCTCGGCCGCAGATGCTACGGAGGCTTCGACCTTGCCGAGACGGAGGACTTCACGTCGGCCTGCCTGGAATTTCCGCTGGATGACAACTGCTTCTTTGTTCTCGAGCATACATGGGTGCCAAGGAAGAAGCGGGAGATCGACAACGAAAAGCTCGACTGGGAACACCTGGTCGAGAGCGGCTGGATTACCATCGTCGACGGCGATTACGTGGATTATAACCTCGTGTATGCGTGGTTTCTGGAGCAACGAAAGAAATACCGCATCGATTCGATCGGTTTTGACCCGGCAAAAGCCTTCATGATGGTGCAGAGAATGAGGGAAGACGGGTTCGTGCTGAACGAGGTCCGTCAGGGCGAGATCACGCTGACGGCGCCGCTGGACAATCTGAAGGAGCGTTTCCTTGACGGCAACATCATCCACAATAACAGCAGCATGTTCTATTGGTATCTGGGGAACGTGAAGCTGACAAAACGGTCCGCAAATGCTACCTATCTGCCTACGAAACAGACCAGATACCGGAAAATAGACGGTTTCATGGCTTTGCTCGACGCCCATACGGAGTATCTGAGGAAGAATCCGACCTACATCCCGAGGGACAAGCAACTGACGACCGTCATCAGTCTGCAGAGGTGACAACATGAGTATTCTTACAAGGTTTCGGGATTGGCGCAGAAAACGGTATCTGAAATATCTGAACTCGACCGGCACGGGGATGACCGTGCGGCCGAAAAACACATGGATTCCCCACTGGCTTCGGGGCGATTACACCCTGAAGAACAGCGAGCTGATCTTCGCTGCGGTCACGAGGATATCAAATTCGCTGTCTGCCATGCCGATTCAGCTGTATCAGGGGGCAAAGCCGTTGTACAACGAGCTGAACGACAGGATTTCCTTCTCGCCGAACCCGCTCATGACCTCGGCGCAGTTCTTCAAGACCATGGAGGCCTGCCGATGCACCGCCGGCAACTGCTTCGCGCTGAAGATCTACCGGCCGGGCGAGGTCATCCCGCAGCTGAACCTGCTGGACCCGACGCGGGTGTTCCCGATCATCGAGAAGAACTCGGGCGAGCTGTGGTGGAGAGTTCAGCCGGACGAGGGGCCGGAAATGTACGTGCATGACTACTACATGGTGCATGTCCCGTTCATTTCCACCAACGGCGTGGGCGGGATTTCGCCGGTTTCCGTGCTGTTTGACACCCTGAAATACGCGGAAAACATTCAGGAGTTCAACGTCAAGCAGCTGGAACAGGGCGTCAACTCGGCCATCGTTCTGGAGGCCCCGGCCAACCTCGGCACGGACCAGAAGAAGGCCATGGTCGAGGATTTCATGAACACCTACCGCGAGACATCCGGAAACATCCTGCTTCTGGAATCCGGGGTGACGGCCAAGACGCTGAACCTGTCGCCGGTCGATTCCATGCTGTTTGAGGTGGAAAAGATCACCAGAAGCAAGGTTGCTATGGTCTACAACATCCCTCCGCACCTGCTGGGGGACTATTCCGACTCCGGATTCAGCTCTCAGGAGCAGATGATGCTGGAATTCCTGACCCTGACCATGCTGCCCATTGTGACAGCCTACGAGCAGGAGCTGAACCGGAAACTGCTGACGGCCGACCAGCGCCGCAGCGGCCTGCGCTTCAAGTTCGACATGGATGCTCTCCTGAGGGCAGACGCGGCGACGCAGGCCGAGGTGGATTACAAGGCCGTGCGCTCCGGCTGGAAGACCGTTGACGAGATCCGGAACAGCAGGAACATGCCTGCGCTTCCGAAGGGCATCGGAAAGTATGCGCTGGTGTCTCAGGATCTGGCCACGCTGGATTATACCGTCAACGACAAGCCCAAAGTGCTGATGCGAGGCGTCAACGAGGGCGCGTCCGGAGGACAGAGCCAGACGCAGACACAGACACAGACAGAGTCCGCACCCGCCGAGTGATCAGCGGTTTTTTATACACCCTTATGCAAATACTCAGGAAAGGAGGGGCTATATGGCGAAAGTACTGAAATCACTGAGTCTGAAAGCAACGGTCGCCGATGCGGCCGCGGATATCGACCAGATCAACCAGTTCAGTGTGAAGAAACTCAGCCCGGAGGAAGTCTATTGCTTCTCTGTCGCGATGTGTGACAACGACATCGACCGCGACCTGGAGAGATTTACCAACAAGACGCTGGAAGGTCTCGCCCCGCTGTTTGTGGGCAAGACGGTGATCAGCGACCACAGCTGGAAATCCGGAAACCAGATCGGCAGGATCTATGACACGTTTGTCCAGAAGACGACAGAGCAGAATCAGGCCGGAGAGCCGCTTAGACAGCTGGTGGGCAAGGTTTACATGCTCAACTCGGAGGACAACCGTCCTGTCATTGAGGCGATCGAGGCCGGCATCCTGAAGGAAGTCTCAGTGGGCGTATCCGTCAAAAGCCGGTCATGCGCTCTTTGCGGAGAGAAGATGCATTTTGACTGGACTTCATGGACCATGCAGTGCGAGAACAAGCACGTTCTGGGCGAGACATACCCAGAAAAGGGGCTTTGCTTCATGAATCTGGATGATCCGCACGACGCCTACGAACTCAGCTTTGTGGCCGTGCCGGCACAGCGGAATGCCGGAGTTACCAAGGCCGCAGGCGATCCGGACGTAGACGAGGCTTTTGACACGCTGCTGTCCTGCCCGGACTTGAGCGAGCACAGGAAGTTTGGCGAACTGCTGAAGCACATGCAGCAGTCCACCATGCAGGCCGTTGACCGAGAGGAACGCAAGAAGATCCTCGAGGAAAACGATAAAATCATCAAAATTTTTGAAAAGGAGAACTAAAAATGAATCTGTTCGAACTCAAAGAGAAAATGGCCACTCTGAAGGCCGCCATCCTTGCCGACGCCAACTGGCTGGCTGAGAAAGCCGCCGATCCCTCCACCCCGAAGGAAGACATCGAGGCCAAGAAAGCCCACCGCGACGATCTCCAGATGCGTTATGACACGGTCAAGGCCGAGCATGACCGCCTCGAGGAAGAGCAGCGCGTGGCCGTTGCCGCCAAGGCTGTTGCCGACGGCACCATCACCCCGGAGCAGAACCTGAAGGAAGCCAAGGGCGCCTTCTACCGCGATGCCCTGACCGGCAACGTGAAAAAGACCTATGAAGGCCTCGGCGCCATCCCGGCGAACTCCGCTGATCTCGGCTACGGCGAGCATCTGCTGCCGAAGACCGTTGCCAACGAGCTCCTGCTCGAGCCGGAGGAGACCAACCCCCTGCGCACCGTCTGCCGCGTGACCAACATCACCGGCTATGAGGAGCCGAAGCTCGGCTTCACCATTGAGGATTCCGACCTCGGCGACGTGGCCGACACCGCGACCGCCAACGAGATCGCGATGACCGGCGACAGCGTCGTGTACGGCCGCCTCAAGCTGAAGGTGTTCGCCACCGTCAAGGACACCGTCCTGCACGGCACCAACACCAACCTCGTGGAGGCCATTGAGAGCCGCCTGCGCAGCGCGCTGGCCATGCGTGAGAAGCGCTTTGCCTTCCAGAGCGCCACCAGCATCTACAACAGCGGCACGCCCGACTCCGTCCACCGTCACATGAGCTTCTACGATTACACCGCGTACACCTCGGCGAGCGTCCTGACCTACGCCATCAAGGCTGTGGAAGGCGCCACCATGTACGCGGCGATCGCGAACGCTCTCGGCGATCTGGCCGACGAGTTCGCTGCCAACGCCTCCGTCATGATGAAGAAGAGCGACTACTACGCCATGATTCAGACGCTGACCAACGATTCCGAAACCCTGTTCGGTTCGAAGCCCGCGTCCATCCTCGGCGCTCCGGTCATCTTCTGCGAGAAAGCCACCATTCCTGTGGTCGGCGATTTCCGGTACTATGGCATCAACTACGATGTCGACGCGATCTATGAGACCGACAAGGACGGCAAGAAGGGTGAATACTACTTCATCTTCACCGCCTGGGGCGATCAGCAGATCCGTCTCAAGAGCGCCTTCCGTCTCGCGATCGTAAACCCTTAAACGCGGACCTTTCGGGGCTGACGATTGGTTCGCTGACCCTTACTCCGTCCTTCGATCCTGATGTGACGGAGTATGCAGCCACTACGACCAATGCCACCAACAAGGTGACCGCCACGCCCGCGGATGAAACCGCGACGGTCGAGATCCTTGTCGGAGAGACTGAGATTGAGAACGGTTCTTCAGCCACCTGGGAAAACGGGGAGAACACCGTAACCATCACAGTCACTGACGGCACTGTGTCTAAAGTCTACACCGTCACGGTCACAGCCGGCGATTAACCGGAGGTGACCGGGGATGGTAAACGCAGAATCGCTCCGGTCGTATCTGCGTCTGCCTCCCGATGACCCCGAACCCATGGACGGATACCTGTCGGCCGCACTTGCAAAGGCACGGTCGGCAGGTATTCCCCATTTTGAGAACAACGGACTGTATGATCAGTTTCTGCTCCAGTTTGCGGGCCTCCTGTATGAGGCGCGCAGCATGGACCCGAACGCGGCTGATCCCGCAAAGGTGCAGATGCTGATCAACAGTTTCGTTCTGCCGCTGCGCTATACCGCTGCGGAGGTTTCGGAGGAATAAGGGATGAGCAAGAGAGCGAACGCCGGAGAAATGAGAACACTGATCCGGATCGTGCAGCGCACGGAGACGGTAAACGACAACGGCTTTCCGGAAGAAAGCTGGGTGAACGTCTACGGCGAAGGCCGGTACGTCCGCTGCAAGTGGGTCAACAGCCACGGCTCGGAAGTGTTCAGCAGCGACCGGTACCTTGAGCGGAGGACGGCTACGGCGACGCTGCGGTATTCCGCGCTCGCCGCGGACACCAGCTTCGTTGTCTTCCTGAAAGGAAACGACGAACCCTGGGAGATCGTCAACGCGGACAATGTCGAAGGCCGGAATCAATGGCTGGAGCTCTCGCTCGTGCAGAAGGTACCGGCCAGATAGGAGGGAAAGCATGTCTATCCGAACGGTCCTTGCCGGACTGAACGTGCCGGTTCGGCGGCCTGACTACAAGGGAAATGCCGACCAGTACGTCACCTATCATCTGCTCGGTGAGGTCGGAACGATCTACGCGGAAGGGAAAGCGGCAGAAACCGGAACGCGCTTCAGCGTGGATATATGGTCAAAGACGGACTATGTTGACCTGCTGACTTCCGTCCGGACAACACTTCAGAACGCCAACTACACCGTTGTGGTTCTTGCCGAATACTTCGACAGCGGCACGGGATATTATCACGTGGTGCTCGAGGCCTGCTGCGTGGGGGCGCAATACGGATAATGGCCAGCTTTGAAGTCAGCAACGATCTGAACCAGCTGTGGAAAGCCTTTGAGGAACAGAATCTGCTGGACGCAAAGGTCGAGCAGGAGATTCTGGAAGGCTGCGGGGACATCCTGGTCAAGAAGATCAAGGAGCTGTTCACGGGAGACTGGGACACTATGGAGACCTTTAGTCACGTTGTCTGCAAGCCGAAGGTACAGCGCGGAAAGGACGGCATTCCCTATGTCGTTGTCACCGTCACGGGAATCCGCGCGGACGGCGAGCGCTACGGAACCGTTGCATTTGTTCTCAACTACGGCCGGCGGGAAAAGTACGGCCATATCACAGGTTCCCATTTCTGGAACCGTGCCATTGAAGAGACCGAATCCGAGATGCAGGCTCACATGGAGGAAGTCTTCACAAGAAAGCTCAAAGAGAAAGGATTGATTTAGATGCCTAAATTTGACCTGCGCTATATCCAGATCGCGACGTATGTCAATACCAGCGGCACGATCACCTACGCCAACAAAACCACGATCGGCGACGCCATGGGTGTGGACATCACCTACAAGCACGCAGAAGGACGGGTCTTTGCCGAGGGCGTGCAGGCGGAGTTCATCAAGAAGCTGATCGGCGGCTCCATCAGCATCGCTGAGAAGTACATCCCTACCGCGGCCCACAAGCTGATGTTCGGCAGCCGCGACGGCAGCCGTACCGTCAACACCAATGTCACGGTCGCAGGGTTGAAGCTCGGAGGCAATGACAGCCCGAAATATGTCGGGGTTTCCTTCTACGCGCCGTGCATGATCGATGGCGTGGAGAAATTCTACTGCATGTTCATCCGTCGTGCCCTGTTCGGACCTCCGAACATGTCTGTCAAGACTATGGGCGAGACCATCAACTTTGATACACCCACCGTTACAGGCGAATTTCTCGCCGACAATAGCACCAATCTGGAGATCGTGGAAGACGGCATTGCAACCAGCGTGGCGGACGCCAAGGCCTGGTGCGATGCGGTCCTCGCCTGAGAGGTGCCGTGATGGAAGATATCCGACTCCCGGAGGAGAAATTCGAGTACAGAGGCAGGAAGTACATCCTGCGCTGCAACATGAATGTGATTGCCGACGTGCAGGAAATGTGCAAAGGCTTCCTCTCTCCGGCTGTAGAGGATCACGCCTCTCTGAAAGGCTGCCTCTGCTGGCTTGCGGCCATGATGAACGACTATGCCGACGAGCAGGGATGGGATGATTACAAGCCCTACACCAACAAGACCCTCGGGCGTGAGATCTTGATTACGGAAATCCCGAAAGAGAAAATCATGCTCATTGTCCGGAAAGCCCTGTTCAAACAGGTACAAAAGGACGGCAAGGAGCCGGAATCTGAGGAAAACTCAAAAAACTGAGGGGCCAGGCGGAGCCAATTGCGGTCGACTTCGCCTGGTATCTCAATATCTGGCTCAATTGCTGGCACAACGATGAAAGAGTATTCTGGCGAACCATGAACCCGGCAAGGTTCTTCGCCATTTACGATAAGTACTTCCCGAAGCGGGAAGTGAAACAGAAACCGGAAGAGAAACTGTCGCTTGCGGAATACATGCGCGGGAGGTGAGCAGATGGCCGGTCCGAATATCAACACAAAAATCAAATTCGACGGAGAAAAAGAGTACAAACAGGCGATCTCGGATATCAACGCCGCGCTGGGCGTGCTCAATTCCGAAATGCGGAAGGTCTCCGAAGAATTTAAGAGCAATGCCGGCTCCGTGGAGGCGCTGACTGCCCGAAACGATGTTCTGGAGCGGACACTTTCCACGCAGAAAGACAAGGTTGAGCAGATCCGGCAGGCCCTGCAGAAAGCCGCGGAGGCCTACGGGGAAAGCGATTCCCGTACCATGCGGTGGCAGAAGTCACTGAATGACGCTGAAGCGGAAGTCCTCAAAACCGAAAACGCTATCCGCGAGAACAACGAGGCGCTGGCCGATATGCAGGTCCAGATGGGTGAGACCTCCGACAGCGGGAAAGGCCTCGGCGAGATTCTTGACAGCCTTGCCGGCAAGTTCGGCGTAGATCTTCCGGAGGGAATCAAAACCAGCCTCGACAGCATGGGAACATTCTCCACCGGCTCGGTCGCGGCGATCGGCGCGGTTGCCGCGTCTGTTGCAGCCCTGATCAAGCTCTACGATCAACTGATCGAAAAGACGGTAGAATCGGCAGCGAACGCAGACAATATTCTGACGCTCTCCCAGATCACCGGTCTGAACACGGAGACCATTCAGGAATTCCAGTATATGGCCGAGCTGATCGATGTTTCCTTTGACACCATCAAAGGGAGCATGACCAAGCTCACCAGCAACATGGACAAGGCCAGGGACGGAAACGCGAAGCTGGAGGAATCCTTCAATAGCCTTGGCGTCAGCGTGACCGATTCGCTCACCGGGCAGCTGAGGCCGGCGGAGGACGTCTTCTATGAAGTGATCGATGCCCTCAGCCAGATCGAGAACGCTGCCGAGCGGGACGCCCTGTGCATGGAACTCTTCGGAAAATCCGCACAGGATCTGAATCCGATCCTTATTCAGGGCTCCGGAAGAATGCACGAGCTGGCGGCAGAAGCTCACAATGTCGGCTACGTATTAAGCGACGACATGCTAAACGCGCTGGGTGAGGTGGACGATGCCGAGCAGCGCCTGAGCAAAACGCAGGATGCCCTGACAAATCAGATGTCTGCCCAAATGGCCCCGGCTGTCGTGGAACTGAAAACCGAATGGCTGGAATTCATGGAGAGAGGCGGTCAGGCGATCATCGATTCCCACATCATTGAGGGGCTGGGTGAGATCCTAAAATTCAGTCTTGCAATTCTGGAACCGTTTGGAGATCTTCTGACCCTGATCCCGCAGGTCGATTCAGAATTTCAGGGGCTGTACAAGATTCTGCACGGCATCGCCGGCGCCTTTGCCCTGATCGCGGATGTGGCCAACGCCACGCTCGGCGTCCTGACCGGATTCACCAAGGCAGGGCGCACCCGTTTCAACACCGCTATCGGCCTCAATGCCGAATATGGCATGTACAGCAACATGCAACAGTGGAACGGCATTGCGGACCAGTGGGAGAGCTGGCGCAGCAGCAGCGCGGATCCGAACTATACGGCATCGGATGTTGTGGACGAGCGGGATGTGTATTACGGGGAGATCACCGGAAACAT
Source organism: Oscillospiraceae bacterium (assembly GCA_017538965.1). GTDB lineage: Bacteria > Bacillota > Clostridia > Oscillospirales > Oscillospiraceae > Limivicinus. The sequence goes on along the minus strand of JAFYHU010000012.1, from coordinate 70,548 downwards.
CTACGATCACAACGCCTCCGGAAACCAGAACTTCTCCGGCGGATGGACCGGCTTCGGGGAAAACGGAGAGGAGCTGGCCTATCTTCCGTCCGGCACGCGGATTCTGAGCGCGCAGGACACCAGACTGGCCGGAGGCGGGGATATCACCATCATCGAAAAGGTGGTCATCGATGCCAAGAATGTAAAGGATTTCAGCGATGTCGTCAGCATCGTGAAAAACGAACGGGAAAGAAGAAGAATGAGGTGAGGATATGTCCGAAGTAACCACAACTTTGAGCTTGCAGAAAAGTTCGTTTATTGACCGTTCTCACCCTGACACAGCATATCCAACCAACAGCGGTACAGAGTACCATCTTTCTCAGGACAGGTATATGATGTTTGGTTTTGCATCATTCCCGTCAAATCTGAAAAGAAACAAATTGGTAGGCAGCAGGCTTCGCATCTATGACCGAAAAGGTCAAACGATGTACTACAATGTTATCAAAGGAAGCTGGACGGCTGGCAGTGTAACATGGAACACAAAGCCGAATGATTCTACCTGGTCCTCAACACATGGATCAAGTCATGTTGCGGATTACCCATTAGCATGGGAAGATCGGTGGGTTCCTGAAACCGGAAAAGAAGATGCTCTCGATACTCAAAAACTGCTTCAAGGTTATGGACTGTATATATACGGGTTTGAATACGATATTTTTCCGCAATGTGATTCTTATTTAAGGACTGTTCTGTCTGGCGGCGGCTCACCGTATATTGAAGTTACCTATGACAATGCGGTAACCGTAAAACCCAAGCCGACTCTCGGCACGAAGCTTAGCAGCACGGTTGACCCGGCAAAGGCACAAACCATTACATGGACTCTTCCGAAGGACGGAAGCGACAGATGCCTTGACGAAGTATGGACACAGGCATCGGCGAAGATCTACTGGCGCGTGTCCGGCGGGGCATGGAATCAGATCAGCGTCAGCGGAAGCACCATGTCCGGAACCATCCCGGCCTATACCTTTCCGACCGGAAGCAGCATCGAATACTACGTGTCCGTCACCGATACCGACGGCAACACGACCAGCTCGGCTACCTACACGACCAGCACGCCGGCAACGCAGATCACTCCGCAGAACAGCCCGACATCCGGCTACATGAACCCGCGCAATGCCATTCCCTTCAGCTGGTATTTCAAATATACCTACGGCAACTATACGCAGGGCTCAGCCGTTTTGCACTGGCGCGTATCCGGAGCTTCCGCCTGGAACGATATTTCCGCCTCCGGATCGACACAGAGCCTGACGGTTCCGGCAAATACCTTCCCGACGGCATCCACGATCCAGTGGTACCTGAGCGGCACGGATTCCAGTGGAAAGAGCAGCCAGACGAGCGTATACAGCTTTTCGACCGCTGCGGCTACGGCCTATGCCACGCTGAAAGAGCCGGTCGGCACCGTCGAGGACGGAAGCAAGCCTATCACGGTTCGGTGGACACTGACCAGCGCAGACGGCCTGCAGATGAGCAGGGTCTTTCTCTGGTGGAAACTCCCGACCGAGGCAAACAACCAGTGGCACACCATCGTTGACACCTCAGACATCATCACCTCCTACACAATCCCGGCAGACTACTTTTCGGCCGGAGAAACGGATCTTCTGGTCGGCGCGTACAACATCGACGGCGTCAGAGGTCCGGACAGCATCGGCAGCTTTATTGTGGTGGCTGCTCCGGCTGCTCCGTCCGGCCTTGTTGCGACGCCTGTTCCGAGAACAACCATCAGCTGGCAGTCAGAAGGACAGGAAGCCTACGAGATCGAGATTGACGGGGTGAGCGTTAAAAAGGCCTTCGGCCCTGCCGTCTATTCGTGGACGGCCAGTCAGCCGCTGGAAGACGGCGAGCATATCATCCGGGTGCGGATTCAGGGCGTTTACAGTCTTTGGAGCGCATGGAGCGAAACATCGATCTTCGTGGAGAACTCGCCGCCGTGGAACGTCACCCTGACCGGGAAACTGCGGACCGATGCAAAACTGACGCTGGACCTGAACGGCGGGAGCATCACTCCGATGCACGTACACTGGTTCCGCGACGGAAAGCGGATTGCCTGGACAACCGGCACCCTGACCTTCACGGACCGTTTCGCGCTCGGAGAGCATGAATACTACGCTGAACTCTGGCACAACAACGGAAACTATGCCCGTTCGAACACAGTCAAGGGATGCATGTGTACCCGGGATATTCTGATCGGCCTTGTTTCCGGCGGCGAGTGGATGTCCATAGGGAAAAGCGAAAACAGCATGGACGAGCAGAGCTTCTCCTGGTCGCAGAGCGCGGCAACGCTGCACGTGACCGGATCGGCCTATCCTGTGCTGGAACTGTCGCCGTATGAGGATGAGATCATCGGCTACAACTGCGCGTTCACCAACAAGGCGGACGCCAAGAAGTTCGAGCAGTTCAAGGGCAAGATCGTCGTGATCAAAAGCCGCAGAGGGAATGTCGTTGTCGGCGGGCTGACGCAGCTCACCAAAAGGGAGACCACCTTCTACACGGCTTACCGATTCACGATCCAGCGGATTCACTGGGAGGACTTTGTGAGAGATGACCAGAGAGCTTGATTTCCGCTATGTCATAGTCCGGGACGGCGCGGATTATGCAGAGCTTCAGCGGCTGGACAGCAGCACGCCGTCATTAGAAATGGATGCCTCCATGGAGATCAAGACAAAACTGAGCGGAGATTACCTTATTCCAGCAGCCGATGTGAACTTTCTTACGGATGAAATCCGTCCGGAGCTGCTTATCGACGGCTTCCCGTTCAATCTCGGCGTCTATCTTCCCGCAAACGTGCAGGAGTTGGAAAACCGTACCACTCGGTATCTTCATATCTCGGCTTATGACCGCTGCTGGAGGGTGCGTGATAACTATACGGAATCCCTGCTGCATCTCAGTGCCGGCACCAACTACCTGACGGCGGTCGAAACCCTTCTGACGGCCTGCGGCATTGCGCTGATCTCAACGACGCCGACCGAAGCGACGCTGACGGAAGACAGGGAGGACTGGGACATCGGCACCAGCTATTTGGAGATCGTGAACCAGCTGCTCTCGGAGATCAACTACAATCCTCTCTGGTTCGATGCCGACGGCACAGCCGTCCTCGAACCGGCCTCTGTCCCGACCGCCGCCAACATCGAACATACGCTGGATGATACGCAGGTGGAAAGCCTGATGATCCCCGCGATCAGCAAAGAGCTTGATATCTACTCGGCCCCGAACGTTTTCATCTGTGTTTGCAGCAATGCGGACAAATCGGGACCGATGGTGGCAACCAGCGAGAACACCAACCCGCAGAGCCCGCTTTCCATTGCCCGGAGAGGGAGAAGGATCGCGAAGGTCGTCAATGTCAGCAACATCGCCTCTCAGGAGGAGCTGCAGGCCTATGCCGACCGTCTTCGGAACGAAACCATGATCACTGGCGAAACCATCATCGTAAAAACCGGCCTGCTTCCGGGCTTCGGTGTGAACGATGTGACGGCGGTCCGCTTCGGAGAACTGTTCGCGGTCTGCCTTGAGAAGGCCTGGAACATGGAACTCAGGGTGGGCGGCAGCATGGTGCATACCCTCGAAAAGGTGGTGGTCAATCTTGGATGAAGAATCTGTATATGAAGATATCAGCCTCGAAGATCAAATTCTGTCGGACGATATTCCGGAGGATGACTCGGAAGAGATTGCCCTTGCCACTATCAGCAGCGTCGGTGCGAACGGCGTCACCATACAACTGGACGGGTCTTCCAGTGCCGGCACGAAGGAGTACAAGGTCAATGCCGGCGTGCTCCTGAAGGCAGGCGACCGGGTAAAGGTTCACAAGAACGCGGGAACCTATCTGATCGAGTACGCGGTCGGCGCGCCCATGAGCCGGTACCCGATCCCTTCCGGAGGATCTGACGGTCAGATGCTGGTCAAGGACGGTGCGGGCGGCTACGCGGTTAAGTGGGAAACTCCGCACGGCCTCCCATCCGGCGGCAGTCAGGGGCAGGTTCTGAGAAAGTCCGCAGCCACAGATTACAGCGTTGAGTGGGCGACGGTTGCCGGCATCCCGTCCGGAGGGGCGAAAGACCAGTATCTGAAAAAGACCAGCGCGAGCAACTATGAGGTGGCGTGGGCAGATCCCCCGCACGATCTCCCGACCGGAGGGACCAACGGTCAGGTGCTGACGAAGGACGGAACGGCAAACTACTCCGTAAAGTGGGCGGATGTTCCTCATGAGCTTCCTACAGGTGGAACGGCGAATCAGGTGCTGACAAAAAACAGCTCAACCAACTATGACGTGAAGTGGGCGGCGGCACCGAGCCCGTCGGCGCTGTCTAATGGCAGCTACTCCGTGACCTGTGCCAACAACGGATTTTTCTATCCGAGCGCCGGGCAGATTTCTCTCGGTGCGTCCAGCTATTACTTCAACGGCTGCTACATCAAAGGGGCCATGCGTCTCGGAGACAGCACCTACGGCAACACGCTCGGTTTCTTCGGGACGACGCCGCAGAGCAAGCAGACCGTTTCGACCTCCGCAACCCTGACACAGCTGATCCAGGCACTCAATAAATACGGACTCGTATAGGAGGACACCATGAAACTGATCGACATTGTCAACGCGCGGGGCTCTCTGCAGAAACTGGCTGCACAGGACCTTCCGCTGAAGACGGCCCTCGCGGTCGTCCGCACGGTGGAGACGGCAAACAGCTATCTCGGCTTCTACGGGGGCGAGATTGCAAAATTCAATCCGGAAGAGGACCCGGCCCGGCTCAGGGAGCTGAACGAGATGGAGATCGACGATTTCAACCCGGAGAAGATCGCGATCAGCACGGATCTGGACGGCATCCGGCTTTCGGCTTCGGACGTGAAAATGCTGGAGCCTTTTGTGGAATTCCAGTGATTACGCCATACAGGAATTATCCTGCGGGATAGCGGAAGGGCTATCCACAAGCAACACAAGATGTGGTATGATCGCGCAAGCGGTCCCACAAGAAAGGAAATGGTGGGGACCATGAGTATCAAACGGGCCTGCAGCTATCAGGCCACCATCAAAACGCCAAAGGCACCGAGCACTTATTCCGAAATCCTCGTCACCTTTCAGCAGGACGGAGCGAATCTGATCCAGAAGACGCTTGCCGATCTGGAGACGGACGAAACTTATGTCACCGTGAATCTGACGCAGGAGGAAACCGCACTGTTCACCGCGTCGCTTCCGGCCTATCTGCAGATCCGGTGTTATGCCGAGGAGTACGACGCGCCCGGCTCGAAGGTCTTGCCGCTGGATGTCTATCCCGCGCTTGACGATCAGATCCTCGGAGGTGAGTAAGATGTCTGACTGCTATTGCCAGCACGACTGCTTTGCCATGATCGAGGAGGCGGACGAGTTCAACATGTGGCAGGGCCTTGTAGGGCCTTACTACACGCCGCATGTGGACCAGTACGGGAACATCTACTGGACCAACAACGGCAGCCTTCCGAATCCGTCACCGCAGAACATCACCGGCAACGGCATCAAGCCGCTGGGGATTGTGGCAAGTGCCGCAGCCCTTCCGGAGAGCGCGAACCAGAACGACGCCTACCTTGTCGGGACCACGATCCCGTACCGCATGTATTATTACAGCGGCGGTCAGTGGTGCGACCTCGGGCCGGCACTCGGTCCCACACCGAACCTGACCATCGGCACGGTGGAGACCGGAGCCGCAGGGAGCCAGGCAGAGGCGACCATCACCGGCACGCCGGAAGACCCTGTCCTCAATCTGAAGATCCCGAAGGGCGACAAGGGCGACGCGGCGACCGCCGAAGCTGATATTCTGGACGTCGATACGGGAAAGACCTGGCAAGTCTCACAGTCGGTTGTGGACGGATTCCTTGTTGAAACAATTACGGAGGTAGAAGAATGAGTGCAGAAACTGTATATCGTTCCCGGCCGAATGCCGACCAGATGGACGAGCTGATCCAGCAGGCGAAGATCATCGGCGGGGCGATCAGCATGAGGGCCGACTATGAATGGCTGGCCATGCTGAACGGCAGCAACTACAAGACAGTCATGAAAAGCTGGTTTCAGGCCAACGGCGCGGCGGCCATGGCGGACCTGTCCGACCTCTGCGACCGCTGGTACACCATGACCAGGACAGGCTGGAACGGCGGCGTCCGGTTCGCGATCCCGGCAGAAGGCGCGGCGGCGAGCTCGGACGGCACCAAGACCGGCGACAACTACGGGCTCAGCTGCACGCCCAGCACGAAGGAAACGGCCAACACGGACGATTATGCCAACCTGCCCCTGTTCGCGTGCGTGGACTGCAACGTGTATCTGGACAGCGCCGGCAAGCCGCATGTGACGGCCATCGACGGCATCGCGGGCAACTTCAAGCGGAGCGATCCGAGCAAGATTGTTGCCGTGCTGCAGATGACCGGCTGGAAGAAAGCGGTCGTGGACACGACCAACGGTGTGTACGGCTGGGACTACACCGACGCGGAGAACGTGCCGGGCTACACCCCTCTGCCCGAGGCGGTGGAGCTGGCCGACAACAGCGTGCGCCCGTGGGTGGTGCACGGGAAGTACAGCGCCGGGGAAGGCTGGACCTGCTGCAGCAACCAGAAGGTGAAAGTCTTCAACGTCAGCCACAACACCTGCCGGAGCGGCATCCGTTCGGCGTGGGGCAACCGGTACTGCGGATTTACCAGTGCGGACAGCGCGTTCCTTCAGCTTATGCTATATCTGAAATATGGTCGGCTGGATTCTGACCGCATCCTTGTAGGCTGCTGCGACTACAATTACGACTACACACCGGCCGTAGCCGAAACCGGCGTGGAGCGCATTCTGCTCACCACAGCGCAGGCGGCGAACATTCTGGTCGGAAGCACCGTACACCTGAGCACATCCGCGAGAGGCGGCACCGCCATTGTTGATCGCGTGAAGGTCAAGAAGGTGGAAACCGTGAACGTAGGCGGTACCGATTATGGCGCCGTATACGTAGACAACGGCGGCACGACCTTCAACACCGCAACCAGCAACCATCTCTGTACCATGCAGTGGTACACCGGCTCGACCGATGGCGTCCTCGGCAGCGATGGCGGCATCAATCCGTCGAATGGCAAATATCCCGTCAGGCTACAGGGCATCGAGTATATGGTCGGGTGCTACGAGGTTATCGGCGACACCATCCTCAATCACGAGACGATCAACAGTGTGGCGGTGGAGGCCGCGCACATCTGCCGGGACGCCTCAAAGATCGCAGAAAGCATCACGTCAGATTACATCGGTGCGAGCTTCGGCGTTCCGAAACCGGGCAGCGCCGGATGGCAATATCCGAAGCAGATGCGCGAGGACGGCGGCCTGCCGGAGCTGATCTATCCGATCGACATCGTCGGCAGCTCCTCGGCCGGACCGCGTGACGGCTTCTATCTGGAAGCGCAGAGCGCCACCGGCACACGAGAGTGGCCGCGCTTCGGCGCCCTGGACGTCGGCGTCGCGAATGCCGGGCTCTCCTGCGGCCGCGGTTACAGCGGGCTCTCGTACGCGTACTGGGGCATCGGCGGGCGGCTTTCAGTCACCGGAAACAGGGGTGAATTTCAGCCCGCCGCGTAGCAAGGGCTGAAAGAGGGGACGCACGTCCCCTTTCCATACCGGCGTAAGCCGGTCGCGAAATTTTGAAAAAATCCCGGTCATCCGACCGGGTGGGGATTGGTCATGCATCCGCTGGTGTGCCTGTCCGTGGTGGCAGCGCTTCGGCAACCTGAACAACGGCGTCGCGAATGCCGGGCTCTCCTGCGGCAACGGTAAGCAATTGCCCCTTCATATGGCGACATATGATTGAACTCCGAATAACGGGGGAAACCTAAACCTCGAAAGAGGCAGGGCAATCCCGTGGCGTCAACTGACAGTACGCCCGAACGACTGACAAGGAGCGTCTCTCTGAGACGGTGATACAGTCTACTCCCCCGGGAAACCGTGGGTATCAAGGAACAACGGGCTCTCGAACGCGAACTGGAACATCGGCGGGCGGATTTATGAACAGACTGACACACAAAGAAGAGGGGCGGGTCGCCCCACGCTTGACCAGTTCCCCGCTGCGGCGAAAATGTGTCGTACCGGCACCGGGGACAGCCCTGAGAATTGAAGCTGCTCTCCGGGCGTATGGCGGAGGCCATGCGCGGGCTCAGTAGAAAACCGAAAGGCCCTGAGATTCAAAAAGACTTCGGCCGTCAGGAGGGAAGGCATGAAAACATACTGCAGAAGTGTCGACCCTTCTGACGTAAAGACCATCGAACCCTTTCTGTGGGAGGCCCTGTCCTCGAAGCTGAACCGGAAGGATTACAGCGCGTTCGCCTCGCGGTACTGCGATCTGGACGCACGGGAAATCCGGAAGCGCGCGCACGAGGGCCTCGGCCTGTACAAGGAAATGGAACAAGCTCTGCACCGGATCGCTCAGGACATCTCCCTGCGTATCCGGAACCGCGACCTCGATCTGCAGGAGGTCCGCTACTCCGTCCGGACGGACGGGCTCAGCAAGAAAACCCGGATCATCGGCATCGAATCCGTCATGCAGCAGCTCATGGAGCATGTTGCGGTCGGGTGCATGAAAGATCTGTGGGACGCCAAGTACGAATACCATCAGTACGCCAGCCTGAAGGGCAAGGGCCAGCTGAAGGGCGTCAAGGCTATCCAGAAATGGACCAAGGCCGGGAAGACAAAATACTTCGTCAAGCTGGATATCCGGAAATGCTTTCAGAGCCTCAGCCGGGAAACGGCCATGAAGTGGCTGCGGCGGGACATCGGCAAGAACAAGCTCATGCTCTGGTATGTCGATTCCCTGCTCAGCATGCACGGCGACGGCCTGATCATCGGCAGCCTGCTCTCGCAGTTCCTGTGCAACTACTTCATGAGCTACGCCTACCGGTACGTCATGGGCCTGCACAAGGAGCGGCGCGGAAAGACGGTCCAGCTGTGCAGCTGCGCCCTGTTCTACATGGACGATATCCTGCTGTGCGGAACCGACCGGCGCAACCTGCTGATGGCGGTCCGGAAGCTGATCCGGTTCATGAAGGCATCGTTCAGTCTGGACGTCAAGCCCGACTGGCATATCCGGAAGCACACGGACTGCGGCATCGACATGATGGGCTATGTGGTCACAGCGAGGGGCAGAATCAGAATCCGGCCGCGCGTCTTCATCCGGGCACGGCGGGCGTTCATGCGCTCGGCGGCAGGAGACGACCGCATGAAGATCCAGCGCAGGGTTTCGGCCTATTACGGATTCTTCAAGGCGGCGGGCATCCGTCAGCTGCGGAGGGTGAAGGAAGCAGAAGCAGAAAAGGGAACGGTCATCAGCATACAGGCAATCCAGAAGAAAGCATCCATTTTGACAGCCCAGGAGGCGAGGAGGGATTTACTATGCTCTGCGTAAGTCAGTCAGCAGAAAAACAGCGGGACATTGAGATCGACATCCGAAACGGCATCGCGCGGATCTTTCTCCGCAGCGATCATCAGGAGGTACCCGATCCGGAAGAGGAAAGCACGCACTGGGAGTGCAGCGAGGCGTTCATGGAATGCCCAGACAGCGACGCCCCCGATGAGGAAGAGATCGAGGAAGATTTCGAATCGTGGTTCGAGTATGCCGCCGAATGGCAGCCGCCCCGCGTGAAAAGCGTGGCGCAGCTGCAGGCGGACATCGAGTACATCGCCGCCATGACCGGCGTGGATCTGGAGGTGTGAGATGGCGCTGCACAGCAAAAACTTTCTGATGGTCAAGCGGAACTATGAGGCCGGCCTGTTCAGCAAGGATCAGGTGTACGCGCTGGTCGGGGTGCCGAGAACCGGCATCACGGCAGCGGAGTATGAGCAGATCACCGGCGAGCCCTACGTTCCCGAGAACGACTGACAGAGAGGGCAGACCGGAACATGACCGACCTACAGATTATCGAATCCCTGCTGGATATTGTCGTGCGGCAGGACGAGCTGATCCGCGATCTGGTGTTCGAGCTGAAGCAGCAGAACGCCCTTTCGGACGAAATCGCGGACCGCCTGTACATGACGGACAAGGAGCAGGAAGACATCGCCAGGGAGCTGGCTCCCTGAACATTCACACACAACACAACCGGACCCGTTCCCGAAAGGGGGCGGGTTTTCTTATGGAGGAAAACCGCTATGGACGCGCTGTGGAATGTAATTCTCGCCTTCATCTGCGGGGCGGGAGGCCTTGCGATCATCAACATCATCCAGGAGCGCTGGAAGTGGAAGCAGGAGCGCAAGGCCAAAAAAGAGGACCGGGCTGAGGATCGGACCGATCAGCTCAGCCAGATCAGCAGGAAGCTGGACGAATACGTGAAGAAACAGGAACAGTTCAACCAGCAGGCAGAAAAGCGCTTCGCGGATATGGAAGAGAAGGACAAAAACCAGACGACGGCTCTGAAATACGTCCTTCTCGACCGCATCCGGTACATCGGCCAGTCATACATCAATCACGGGGCGGTCACCTTTGACGAGCGAAGGATTCTCCGGGAGATGCACGACTGCTATCACAACGGGCTGGGCGGCAACGGCGACGCGGACGACATCATGCGCGACGTGGGGAATCTGCCGCTGAAGACAGACCCGAAGAAGAAGGAGAGTGTCGCATGACCAGAAACGAGAAGATCTACGCGCTGCTCCGGCAGGGCGGCCTGACCGATGCCGGTGCCTTTGGCATGATGGGGAACTGGGACTGCGAATCCAATCTGGAGCCGGGACGGCTGCAGGGGGATTTCGGCCAGAACCGCACATCGAGCAAGGACTATGTGGCGCGGGCGACCTCCGGGGCGCTGAGCAAGGAGAGTTTCGCCGCGGACAGCAAGGGCTTCGGTCTGGCCCAGTGGACGCTGGCCTATCGAAAACGGAAGCTGTGGGAGTTCTGGAAGGCGTCGGGGCTGACGCTGGACAGCGAGATCATGCAGACGCGGTTCGCTCTGCAGGAGCTCAAGACCGAGGGCGAGTATGCCGGCCTGTTCCAGATGCTCAAGACCTCGGACAATCTGTATGCCTGCACCGAGGCGGTGTGCAAGCAGTACGAGCGCCCCACGTACAACAATGTCGACGCCCGGTACAAGTCCGCGCAGCGTCTGCAGGGCGAGCTTGCCGGTACGGCGGTTGACGCCTCGGAGATCGCGACGGCTACGCCCGATCAGGGCGGCAGCGCCTCGGCGGTGATCACCCCGGCGATCATGCCGACGCACGAGTACTGGCCTCCGCGCGTCATCTGCGAGGGAATGAAGGGACCGGACGTGGAAGTGCTCAGCTCGCTGCTGAAGGCGCAGGAGTACGGTGTGCACTACACCGACAGCTACTTCGGCACCTTCCTGACCGAGCGCGTCAAGGCATACCAGACCGACAAGGGTCTGAAACCGGATGGCATTGTCGGCCCGCTTACGTGGGGCGAATTGCTGAAAATCAAATCTTTATGAGGAGGAAAGAATCATGGAAGAAAACAAAGTCTGGATGGCCGTATTTTACAGCGGCAAGCGGGCGAACATCGAAGCGAAAGACTTCTTTGACGCCTGCGACAAACTGAAGATGGGCACCAAGCTGCCGAAGAATGACCCGGAGTATGTCGACCCGGCCGACATCTTCCAGATCATCGACATCCCCGGCTGAGAAAGGAGAATGACCTATGAGTATTTCTGACTGGGGGATCGTGTCTGTCCCCGTCATTGCCGTTATCTGCTTCCTGGTCGGCGAGGCCGTGAAGCTGGCGCCGATCAACCGGGACTGGATTCCCGTCATCTGCGGGCTGTGCGGCGGCGCCCTCGGCGTGGTCGCCATGAAGTTCATGCCAGAATTTCCCGCCCACGATATCCTGACCGCCATCGCGGTAGGCATCGTGTCCGGATGGGCCTCATGCGGCGTCTATGAGACGATCAAGAACGTCACCATCAAGATTCCGCAGGCTGAGAAACAGGGAACGGGACAGAAAGACGATGTTCCTTCCGTGCTTGGCGAGGAAGACGAATACACCGGCAAACACTGAATAACTGAGAAAGCCCCTGCCTTTTCGGGATCGTTCCCGATCTGGCAGGGGCTCTTTTTTGTTTTGCCGAAATTGGCCGTTCTTTTCGCTTCCCTCGCGTTTTGCGGTCAGGGGATGTATCTACAGGGGGTCGGGCCGGTAAACGCGAAATTCGGGACATTCCGGCGGCGGCAGATGCTATTCCGGGGCTTTCGTCTCCTTCAACCATCGGTAGCACATGGCCTTGACGGATTCCACGCTCTTTTCGCCGCCCACGTAGTCCGTCACGTCATCCCACTTCATCCCGCAGAGGAAGCGGAGACTGAGCGCGGTTCTGGCTCTGGTGTCCGGCACGGAAGTGACCCATCTGCGGACGGTCTTCTCGGAGCGGTCCACGATCCGTTCCAGCCTGTCCACGTCGTCGGATTTCTCCTTCAGGAGGATAGACAGGTTCTCGACCTTCCGGGCCGCGTCGTGGCCGTGGGGCATGCCGTCGAACTGCTGCGCGCCGAGGATGCGGTCCTGCAGCGTCTGGAGGTCTTCTCTTGCGCTGTGGAGTTGGGTGACCATATCAAGGTGTCCGTTCAGCTCAGCAAGCGTCATGCGTCTATCCTCCTTTCGTGCCTATTATACCGCAGCCTCGCAAGCGGGGCAAGGGGCGCGCGGGGAGGTCATGCATTGTCCTCTCTTCGGGCGGTCACGCTCACGATGTTCCTGCGCAGGAACATTCGGCGGGTGCCGTGTTTGTCAATGATCTCGATCCAGTCCTCGTCCTCCTTGTCAAACGCCGGCGCTCCGTCCTGTCGGTAGTAATCGTAACGGTTGCCGTCAACCGTCTTGATGCTGTAATTCATCATGGTTCACACCACCTTCCTGTAGTACTTGCCGGGATAGTCGCTGATCGCGCAGCGTCGGATCATGCCGCCCTCGGTCCGATAGGTCAGGAACTTCCGTGTCGGATGCCCGGCCACGATGCAGACCGTCTCCTGATCCTCGCCGTGTCCGTTCTTCCCGCAGATGGCTACGCGGCTGCCGATCGGGAGGTCGAGCACCTGCTCGGCGGTGAGGATCAGATCGGGGGCTTCCGGTTCCTTCTCCGGAAACGCGAATGCCCGGCTCATGGGGAATCCTCGTGAATGTAGAAATTGGAAAAACACCCGTAGCAGTAACGGTGTTTTCCGTCGCTGTCTTCGCGAATCTCGGAAAGATTCCGCTTGCACCACGGACAGATGCCGGCCTGCAGAGCGAGGACGCGCACCTGCTGGTCGCGCTTTCCGCAGTTGTCGCAATCGCCGGAACAGGGGACGCCGTCGCAGAACTCCGGCGTGTAGGCATACTTGGAAACGCTCATTCGGCATCCTCGCTTTTCTCTCCCAGCCTTTCGACAGGCGTTTTATCTTGCGCTCGCGGATACACTCCACTGAGCCCGTGCAGCAGAAGATCATCTTCGCCTGCTCAAGCATGATTTCAACGTCCGCGATCTCTTCCGCAATACAGCCGAGGTTTTCCGCTCCGCGCCAGTGTTTGCAAATCTCTTTCTGAAGCTCGCTCATTTCTTCGAGGACCATTTTCAGCTGAGCATCTTTTCCGTAGCGGCTGATGGCTTCCCGCAGGATTTTGTTTTCACAATCCGCCTCGTCCTCTTTTGGTTCCGGAATTACCAGCGGCGCCCATTTGATGATTTTATGGGCATCCCAGCGGTACCACCCACTTTGTGTGAATTCACATACATGGCCGGACGGGAAAACGATTCTCCCGGGTTCCCCTCTATCCGCCTGCCAGGTGTCTGTGCTGATGCTCCCGTCCTCATCCATGACCCAGGTTTCCTCATCGAACGAGGCCGGGAGCGCATCCTCAACGCTGACCCACTTCGGACGCTCGAACACATCTGCGGCCGGAATCAGCAGATCATCATACAGTTCCTCCCGCATCCCTTCATAACCCCACACGTCCTCGAGATGGTCAATGACCTTGTCTAAGTCTACGTATCTTGCCACTTACTTTTCCTCCTGTTCTTTCCTGTCAGGGATGAATCCCTTGTAATCCGGACAGGGAACCGAGCAGCTGAAGATGTACCCATGGACGCAGCACTTGTTGCAGTCCTCATCCCCGTCATAGTTCAAACAGCTTTTGTCGATCATGTTTCCGCCTTATCGAACTTGTAAGTTTTTCTTACAGGCTCAAGCAAATAGGTCTTTGGCTTAAAACACCACTTTCCTTGACCGTCATCATGTTCAGGAAGTTGTTCATATCCAAGTTCGTGCATTTTTTTCACAGACTGAGGTGATACTTGAATATAGGCTTCTTTTCGCCCGTGACCACAACAACAGCCGATTGTGTTTATGCCGATTCTCCTCAATTCAAAAATTTCGTGTTGTAGGCAAGTGTCAACGCAGATTATTTTCGGGTCGTATCCGGGGCCGCGGCTCTCAATCAGTTCCACATAGCATTTGAACTCTCCAATCTGGCTGTTTTTGCACACGACGGAATCTCTTAATTGAGCAAGGGTACGGATATCCCTCCCGTTCAGCCAGTTCGATTCCCGGATGAAATCAGTTACCGCCTCAGCCAGAAACAGCTTTTCATTATCCATTGTCTACCTCCTTATCTGCCGGGATGATGGTGGGCATCCCATTCACTGTCGAAACCGCTATGTTTAGCCCACCTTCTACCAATCCGTTTGTACTTCCAAAAGATACCCGAATAGAATTCAGCTCTCTGACAAGCACATCCGCATCAATCAGCCGCCCGTGGTCGGGGACAACTGTTATTTCCGTGTGCTCTCCGATCATGCAGTTGTTAGCACCGACCCTTGCCCACATGAGCAATTCCTCATAGCGCTCTTTTGTGAAATTGTGGATATAGATTCCGCCCATCACTCGCCCTCCTCTGCTTCTGCCGGATACAGCGCATCAAGCTTTTCTGAATCCGTCTCAATAAACACAACATCCAACGCTGTTGCACCCTTGTTGTAAACAGCCATACCGTGTTTTAATGCCCTTGCTCCGCTTCCAGAAACCTCTCTGTAATCTGATCTTCGAATCTTGTCGATCACTTCATCTCTGTCCCAGTCGCAGCCGATCAAAGCCATTGGAGAATTGAGGAATGTATGTATCTGTTCCCCCTCTGGAAGCAATTCAATGGCTTGCTGTTCGGTCAAAAATATCTTTGCCATCACTCAGCCCTCCTGTTCCATGCTTCGATGGCGCTTTCTTTTGCGCTGTCTGTTGGATAAAGCCCGCCGTATGTTCTTGCCCCGCACCCGATGCAACACGTCCACCAGGATTTCCCTGTCTTTATCAGTTTTGCTTTACGCCCGCAGAACGGGCAAGGTTTCAGAGCACTCATTTCAGCACCATCCTTTCTTTCTCGGGGCCGTATTCGGAGCGGAAGGCCTGCAGGCAGGGCCAGCTGCAGAAGACGACTTTTTTGCTGCTTTTCGGGTTCCGGTAGTCCCGGCACTTGAAGCCCCAGTTGTTCGCATCTCTGCAGATGACCAGCCCGCCGCACCAGGCGCAGCAACGTTCCTTCGGCCGGTAGGTCTTATCTACAACACTCATTTTCTGCCTCCCTTCGCAGTCACAATGTACTGCTTCAGGCAGTCTGCGCGGAGTCGTCTGCGGCACTGTTCGCAGCTGGCTCGTTTCTCGGTAGTCGGCTTTCCGGGGTAGGGCTTCACGTGGAAGCCCTCCTCGTACTGGCGCCGGCATGCATCGCACAGAGTAACAATCTGAGTATTCATTTCCGGCCTCCTTTCTTTGCTTTCCTCTTTTCCGCGGCTTCCGCCGCGCGTCGGGCCTCGACCTCTGCCATCATCTTTGACACGCGCTTTTCCTTGACCTCAGGATTCCATCCGCAGGCTGCACAGTCGCAGGCGCAAATGACAGCGGGATAATAATCGCGCATCCTCCCGGTGCGAGGATCAGGTGCCCTGTATGTGCACGGCGCTTTGTTCTCCCGTTTGGATTTGCGTTCTTCCTTGGCCTTTTCCTCGTCCGCGACGAGCTTCTTTTCATCCTTCATGGCTTTCTCTTCTTTCTGTGGCTGTTGGCAAATGGGCAGGTGGCGAAATGCGAGATGTAGCCGACATCCGTCATTTCCTCGAGGGGACCGTCAAAGTCGCAGCTGACGATCTCGCCTGTCTGCATGACCACCTTGCCCTTCGCGTTCGGGTTCGCCCAGAACTGGACGAGCTCGGGATTGCAGGGCATGCTGTTTCCGGACGGTAGCGGAACGAAGAGAATCTCCGCACCGCAGGACCTACACTTCGCCATCTTCCTCACCCCTTCCGTACAGTTCGGGATCTCCGTACAGCCCGGAATCTTCCTTCAGCAGCTTGGCCTCCTCAGTGCTAATTTTGTAGCCGAGCAGTGAGAACCACTTGTAAATTATTTCCAGCTTCCAGTTTTTCTGAAAGCCGGGAAAGCTCGATCTGGTGCCCCAAGCGGAGGAGATCGGATTATCGCCGAACATGGCATATACCAGCTTTGCCATATCCTCCTCGGGGATCTTGGTCAACCCCGTAAAGAACTTTTCCTCGCGGTCCGGAATATAGCCCGTGTCTGTCATGCCAGCCAGTCGATAAAACTCCATTCTGTCTGGGGCGTTGTAGTTGATGCCGTTGTAGCATCCGGCAAGCACCGCGCCGTACATGACCTGCGGTTCGTTCTTTCGGGTGACCTTGAAGCCATCGATAAACTTTTTTCGGAGACTGTGCGCGTCGGAGGCCATGCTTTCAATTTTTCCCCACGCGGCCTTGACCGCCTTGTCCTTTTCGATCTCTTCCTGCGATCGCTTCACCGGAGGCGCTTTCTTGTGCTCGTGGTAAAGGCGGAGCTGATTGAACTCGTAGGAGTTGGAACCCAGCCAGTAGAACACGGGCTCTTCCGCGATGCCCTCCTTCGGCAGGTTGCCGGGCTCGCCCCATTTTTCCAGATAGAGGGTGCCGCCGATCTGGTCATAACTGCTGCTCCAGCGCTCGCTGTCCTTCAACTTCTTCGCGTGGATCTTCTTCAGCCACTCCTTCACCTTCGGCAGATTCCGGTCTACCTCCTGCTTCTGTATGGCTTTCTGAACGGCCATGTCAAAATCGTTGGTACCGATCTTGTCCAGGCATTCGTTCCGGGAATTGAGATCCTCAATCTGGGAGAGGCGGTCCAGATCGCCGAGGGAAATCTGGTGATCCTCCGTGGCCTTTTTGAATTTTGCCGGGTCCAGCTCCATCCACTTCAGACGGCGCCGGACGGTGGTTTCTGAAAAGCCTGTCTTCTCCGCGATCTCTTCCACGGGCGTTCCGAGATCCAGCATCATCTGGAAACCCTGCGCTTCCTCGAACTTGGTGAGGTCGGAGCGTTGCATGTTCTCGATCAGCATGGTCTGCATCTGCTCGCGGGGGTCCATGTCCACGATCACGCAGGGAAGCTCGGTCAGGCCGGCGAGCTTTGCGGCGGCGTGGCGACGGTGGCCGATGATGATCGTGTAGCCGGTGGCCACCCAGCGGTTTTCGATCTGTTGCTGTATCTCCGCTAAGGCGTTGCGTTCGAGCTCGTTGTCATCCGAAAGCGTGCCTGCCAGCTTCACGATTTGCGCGATCTCCTCGTCCGTGCCGCGTCGGCCACGGATGACGGTCAGGTTCTGCATGATGCCTTTTGCCCGGATGCTCTCTGCCAGCTCGGACAGATCCCCGAGGTTTTTTCGGGGATTGTCCGGGTGCGGGTACAGCTGGTCAATCGGGATCTTTACGATGCTGTCCATGCTTTATTCCTCCTCGGGGACGTCGTAGGGCAGAACCTCGCGGGGCTTGTTGCCGTTGTAGGGGCCCACGACGCCTTCGTCATACAGCTTCTGCATCACGCGGCCAGCTTCGGCAAAGCCGATCTGCAGGCGGCGCTGCAGCAGGGTGATAGTTGCCTTGTTCTCGTGTCGGACCAGCTGGGTCGCGGCCTTGAACAGATCTTCGTTCACGGGGATCACTTCTCCTTCCTCCTCTCCGGCCGGCAGGGCCTCCATGTTTTCCGGTTCCTCCGGTTGCGCCTGTTCGTCCTCGTCATCCGCGGCGTCAGCCTCGTCGATGATCGGCATGTTGCGGCCGCGGAACACGATCTGGTTCTGAACCAGATACCGGAAGAAATACATCTGCCAGAAGGCGACCATCTTCTTGAAGATGTTGACAAATTTGGATTCCAGCGTCTTCGGCATGGTGAAGGTGCCGCCTTCCACGCGGCTGGTCACGTCGCCGTCGTCGAAGATCCACGTCAGGGAGGCGTTCGGACTGATGTAGTCGCTTCCGTCCGCTTCCTCGAGCATGGACATCTGATCGGCCATGCCCTGCAGGGGGCTGATGGTCAGGGTGATGGGCCATTCTTCCTTCCGCATCCGGAAGGTGAAATCGTGCTCCTCGCACAGGCCTTCGAGTTTCTTTTTCTGGGCTTCATACTTGCTGATATCGCTCATGGTTTTTACTCCTTTCGTTAATCCAGTACGAGCAGCAGGCTGTTCCAGCTGCCCGCGATTTCATAGATTGCCAGTTCCTTTTCGGTCAGATATTTGTGGCCGAAGTGTTCTTTCATGTCCCGCCAGATGTGCCAGGGCACCTTGTAGGCCTTGCCGCTCCGGAAGCCGACGATCACAAAGCATCGGGCGCCGAGGGCTTCGGCCTGATTCAGATAGGTTGACTGGGCGTTGCTGACGCGGTCCTGGGCGATCCGGTCGGTGCTGGTGTATTTCGCCTCGAAGATCACCGAGCGACCGCCCTTGATGGTACCCTTGTAGTCCGGCTGGGCCCGCTTCACGAAGCAGCAGATGAACCGGGTGTTCTCGAGGCGCTTGATGATCTTGAACGGCTCAGGGGTCTTGTCGATCAGGGCATAGCCGCGGGAGGCATAATAGGCGAAGGATGCGTCGAGGCGTTCCTCGAAGGCGCGGCCTTCCTCGCGGTTTTGCTTTCCTTTCTTCTGGTTCTCCGGTTTTGGGAGTGGGGGTAGTTTATTCATCGCCTGCCTCCAAACACACAGTCGAAAAACAAGCCCGAGAGGAGCGCCGCGCGATCAGATGGTGAGTGTCTCCTGACGCAGTCACGGCTCTGCCATTCTGCCTCGTTTCTTGGTACGCCGAACGACATCATCAGCTTCTTTATCCGCTTTCGGCTGAACTGCTTGCCGGCAAACTGTGAGAGTGTGAACGTTCCGATGATCTCAAAACTGTCGTCGCCGCGAAGCAAGATCCCGATGTTGGTGAAGTCTTCTCCCGGAGCAGGGTCAAAACCAACTGCCGGAATCGTATCAGGAAGATCAACCCACACACCGTCTGAGACCTGATATTTCATCGAACCGGTGCACGATTTTTCTTTTGGCGGCATCAGTACCTATCCCTCTTTTCTGCGAACTCCAGATTGATCGTGGTTTTGTACTGATTGGTGAGGCTTTCGGTGAGAGACTCCATAAACATTTCCACGAACTTGCTCTGAACAGGCTTTTTCTGAAATTCCTTCCGGATCAGCTCTCGCATCACCGGCTTCTGCTCCTCCAGCATTGCTGCCAATTCCTCCCGGACGATCTCAGAGAACGCTTTCCGGATCAGATATTCCATGCGGGAGCAGCACTTGTCGCTGCTATATTCTTTGCGGCGCCCGTCATCTATGCGGACCTGCTCAGACAGCATCGACTTCACGAATTCAGCGATAAGCGCCTCCTTCATTTCAAGGCCTGATGCGACGCCGGCAATGATTGCCTCCTTCGCGGCCTCGGCCATGAGCTCGCTGTCAACATTCAGGTTCAATCCCATCAGGTTCTTAGTTTCTGCCATTTGTTTTCTCCTTTCAGAAAAATGATAATTGTCCGAATCCGTTGTCCGCATAGGCCGTTTCCTCGGCCTCCACGGACTTTTTGGGTTCGGGGGATATAACAACAGGGGGCGTGACCGTCACGGTCTCTGGAAGCGATTGCAACGGGCCCTCAGCGGGAACGGCGGCGGTTTCTTTGCGGCATCCGGAAAGCATCAGATCCATACCGGCGGCTATCCGCCTGCCGACCCAAATGTCCCTCGTCATGAACATCGGCGTATACCAAATCCGGCTGTCATTGTCCACCGGAAGCAGGCCCCGGCTGTCATAAGTGGTATTAGGATTGCACAGGGTATCACCGATCACGACATATCCGGCAAGGCCCATGTAGGACATGGCAATGTAGCACATGCAGCCGACCGTGAAGTCGATGTCCTGGGCGACGAACAGGCATTGCGTCTGCGGATTGATGTTCTGCCTGCGGCACTCGTTCGCGAAAGCCACCAGCAACGCCCCTGCCCCGCAGGCGGGGTCCATCACGCCGATGAACCCCTTGTCGGCAATCTGAAAATTGAGTTTCTCAAAATCCGAGCTGATTGCCGCCATGCACTGGCAGACGGAATACGGGGTGAAGAACTGCCCGGCTGCCGCGCTTCCGAAATCCAGCGCCATGTACATTTCGCCGAGGAAATCCTGATCGGGCCTGTCATCCAGCCCGCAGACGATCTCGGCGATCATCTTGGAGAAGATTTCGAGCTCCTGCGGTTTATACTGGTTCGCGTGCTGCATGTACCGCTTTTCCCGCTCCTCATAGTGGACCGGATCGCCGAGGTTCGACAGCATGCAGGCCGTCATGACCAGAAAGTCATCGAAGATCTGCCGCCTGTTTTTGCTCCCGTCGAAGGCCGAGAACAGCCGGACGATTTCCTTCTGGTGCGGATCGCGGACCAGCCGCGCATCTCTGGCCATCAGCTTTTCTCGCCCGGGGCGGGGAAGGTGTAGACCGGGTCCTCACTGAGCCACATGAGGGTGTCGGCAGCGATGGCCTCCTCCTCGCTGGTGTAGCGTCCGAGGACCAGGGGGCGGTCGCAGGTGGCCGTCACGATATAGCGGTGGTCTTCTGCTTTGTACTCAACCGTGGTCCGCGCGATCCGGTTGATCGGGACGCTGTAGTGCAGGTCCTGACTTCTTACGATTTTCAATGTGCATTCCTCCTTCAAATCAGATAATCCAGATAGATGTTGCCGCGCTTTTTCGGGTGTTTGCGTTCCCACTCCCGCTTGCATGTCCAGCCGCAAAAGTAACGGTCACAGACGTGAAAGCGGTAGTCCTTTTTCGCACAGGGAAGAGGAAAAACCTTTCCGCAGCATGAGCAGGTGACTTTTGCATAGACGCCTGTACCGCAGAGGCTTCCGAGGTTGTATGCCGGTTTCATCCCTGATATCTCCATGTGTTCATGGTGCCGCTTCCTTTGTAGTCGTCCCTCAGAACAAAGTCGTTCTGGCTCCAGCTGCCGTATACCATGTCGGCCGTCAGACCGTTTGGGATGATGCCGTCTTCGATATACGGTCTCACGATGCTTTCGGCGATCTCGCGGTCGTGCGGGCTGAAGGTGGTATCCGTCCCGTCATAGAACATCCATTGCTGCGGCTGTGCTGCCACTTCCTGAAAGCTGTTCGGATAGGTCTTGTTCATGACTCTCGCCAGCATGCAGCACGCCTCTGTATACTTCTGCGCGTCCAGATTGAGCTTGGAGATCACCTGTGCCACCGCGTCGGTCTCCTGATTGATGAAGGCTTCACGGCTGGCCTCGCCGCTAAGAAAATACTGCGCTGCCTGTTCCTTCTGCCTTTCCTCGTGGTAGTCCGCCAGCTGCTGCTGGTATTTCGCTTCCTCCTCGGCCCGGACCCGCGTTTCCGCTTTCCAGTTCACCCATGCGGACAGGCCGATGGAGTACAGCGTAAAGACGGCAGCCCCGATAATGACCACCGCGTACTTCCTCCAGAAGACGTTCTTCGTTCCTCCCATGTGTTTGCCTGCCTTTCTCTTTTCCGGTTCCGGCAGACTCGGCTGCCAGTCGTTGTAGTGGATCATGCCGTTTGTGCGAATAAGGTTTTCTTCCATTTCAGTCAGTCCTTTCTGTAAATCAGTCAGTCTTTTTGTTTCTTTTCATGTTTTCCTCGAGCATGGCCAGCTTTTCGGTGTCTATCTTTGCCGGACGCTCGTATTCCTCGGCGGTGGTATAGTAGCGGCTGCGCGGCCTCTTCGAGGAAGTACGGTTGTCATAGTTGCCTTCGAGGATCTTCACGAAATTGTTGGGTTTCACAAACCATTCGAAGGTGATCACCCATCCGTTATCGTTCTGCCCTTTCAGAAAATCGCTTTCCCGGACCTTGCCTATGGCCTCGATCACCTTTTCGACACCGTACTCGTTCACCCTTGCCCGGAGCATTCCGCCGCGTTTGGAATCGGAGGTCACCTTCTGAACCTGCTGCAATCCGAGTTTGTTCCACTCATCCACGACACGTCGGACATCTTTTGTCCGACAAACAGAACCGACAGGTTCTGTTAAAACCTCTTTCTCTAATATCTGATCTCTATCTCTAATCTCTTTATCTCTATTCTCTATCTCTGTATGGACATTTTCGCGGACATCGTTGTGGACATTGTCCACACTTGGCAGGGAAAGCTGGCCTTGTCGCTGCGTCTTTTTCTGAGCCGCCCAGTCTGTCTCGCTGCCGACAAGGTTCTCGTGATCCGTCAGAGCGAGGGTGCCGTCTTTGTCCACATATACGAGGCCGAGGGCTTTGTAGAGATTCAGAGCAACACGGATGGTGTCGATGGAAAACCACTTTGTGTCTCGCTGGATCTTCGCTTCGTCGTAGGGAATGACCACTTCTCCGATATGGCGTTCCAGCCGCCCACCCGTGTTGATGGTTTTGAGGCAGAGCATCTGATAGAGGACAACATAGTTGGCGCCGGTTCCGTCTGGCTTCTGGCTCATCAGAAAGTCCACTGCATCAGAAGCCAGGAACGATTCCTTGAGCTTGATCCAGTAATAGCGCTTTCCGGTTGCCATCCGTCACACCTCCTCAGAACGGCAGTTCTCCGTCATCCTCTTCCTCGGTGAACTGCTGCTGCGTGTACTGCGGATGTGCAGGGGCTGAGGCCGGGGCGCTCTGGGCGCCATACTGGCCATGCTGGGCGTAATAGTCTGCCGCGCTCTGACCGCCGCCCTGGCTGCTCTGGCTGTCGGTCTTGTTGCCGCCGAAGTAGTTGTGATCGACCTGAATCTCCCAGCTCCGGCGCTTGTTGCCGTTGTTGTCGGTCCAGTCTCTCGCCTGCATCCGGCCTGTGACGATGATCATGTCGCCCTTGTGAAAGTACCTGCTGACAAATTCGCCGCCCTGACGCCATGCAACGCAGTCGAAGAAATCCGTTTCCCGTTGCTGGCCCTGCCCGGCATAGTCCCGCTCGACCGCGACGGAGTAGGAACAGACAGCAATCTGGTTCTGCGTGTAGCGCAGCTCTGGGTCCTTGGTCAGCCTGCCGGCGATTGAGATTGTGTTAAGCATCTTTCGGGCAGTCCTTTCCTGTAAGCTTGGCGATCTGCGCCTTTAGCTCATCGATCTGGGTTTTCAGATCGTAGTTCTCGCCCTTCAGTTTGTCATTGGCGGCGGTGACATCCTTGATCTGCTGTTCCCTGACAAACTTGTCGTTGGTGGCAGCGTCGATATCTTTCTGCCTTGTGGCGTTGTTGGCCACGAGCGTGCGGTACTCTTCCAGCGTGATCGTTACAGTGATCTCCTGGGGAGCAATGAAGTTCTTGTAGTCGGTGCCATAGCCGCCAGTCTTCTTTTCCAGAATCTGGCTTGCCAGTCTGTTGTTATCGTCCATTGTTTTCTCCTTTCAGTGATTTCCACCAACTGGCCCGCTCGGGCGTGTCGGTGTCGATGTTCAGTTCCTGGGCGACGGTGATCGCCCCTTCGATCAGGTGCGACATCTCCTTGGTGTCCATGTCGCGGGTCTGCTTGAAGACGAGGTAGCACTTGAAGGTCTTGCCGTCTTCCTCAACTTCTTTGTACATGCGGGTGTATGGGTAGATCTTCTCCACATCCACGGCGGCTGGCAGCTTGAACGCGATCCGCATGCCTTCCTCGTCCCGGGCGGCTGTGCCGTACTGCACGACCAGATCCCGCTTGACCTCATCATCCGACAGGCCGCGGGCGACGGCGATCTGATTGACCAGAACGTGAAAATAGGCGTTTGCGTCCTTGCTGCGCTTTGCACGCCACTTTTTGATGCTGATTTCCAGCTCGGCTTCCTTGAGGGCTTCATAGCCCTCGCGGAAGTCGGTGTCGATCTCGAGCGTGACGCGCTGCCTGCCGTCCATGCTCATGGAGTAGTCAATGATCCGGCCTTTCATACGGCCCAGTGCTCCTTGTACAGATCCATGAGGCCGGCGCTCTGCAGGAAGTCCACAAATTCGGCAATCACATCGTAGGCGTCCCGTGATTCCTCCGGGGTGTACTGCTCAATGTAAACGTCCGTTCCGTCCGAGACCAGATACAGGAAGCGGCGCGCCTCCGGAACGAGGTAGAAATAGAACGGGTGCTGCGCGCTGTCGAGATAACTGCCGGGGAGGTCGAGGCTCCCGAAGGATTTGTTCTTGAACTTGATATCGAAGATCGTGCCCTCCCGGAGCGCGTCGAGGACGCCGTGGATCTCAAAGTCGATGCCGCGCACGGTGATCGGCTTGTGGATGCGGACCTGAAACTGCGCGCCCCGGAGCAGTTGGGCGAATTCATTTGCCGCCCAGTGCCATCTTGGGTATCTGTCATAGCCCATGACCTCGCCGGTTTTCGGATTCGTTCCTCCGGAATCCACAAATTCCGGAACAAACGCGCCAGTCGCAATGTCGGTGACCAGCTTTTCGAATTCAAAGCCGTTGTTGATGTTCTGCTGCTGTTCCTCAGTCAGATCTTCCTTCTCGCGGCGGAGAGCGGTCATGAACGCATTCATGGCCTCCTCCTCGCCGCCTTCCCAGCAGTCCTGCACGTAGTACCAGGATTCGATCAGAGATTTGGTGATTTCATAGCGGGGCACGGTCAGCCCTCCTTCTTGGAAATCTCAATGAAGCGCTTGACGGCCGGGCTGTACTTCAGGCCGATGGAGGCCGCCTTGTCCTTGATCATCTTGCTGCACTCCTTCTTGCTGGTGGACGCATGGTCGAGGGCCTGAATGTCGGTCATGACCTGCAGGGCGCTGTCGGCGTCAGTGATCTTCTCGATCATGACGCGGGCGGTCTCCATGACGCGGTCGTACTGTTCCTTGATCGGGGCATAAGCCTCGGATTCGGCGGCGATGTTCGCCTTGGCCTGCTCGAAGATCTTCGTGATGAAGTCGTTCGGCGTGGTCGGGCCGAGCTCCGGAACGGGGATCTGACCGACGATGCCGTGGCAGCCTTTCGCGAAATACTCTTGATCCGGGGTGAAGCAGATCACGCGCTGGTTGCCGATCATCTGGACATAGCCGCCGAAGTCGCAGGGCGTCCAGACAATGTTCTTGGCAGCGCCTTCACACATCAGGCGCTGGGTGGCGTTTCCGTCCTTGTCGCTCTGCTCCTGGGAGTGAAAGACGTAGATCAGATTCTTGTCCAGCGTGTCCTTGACGTAGTTGGTGAAACGGATGAACTCCTGCTTGACGGCGCCGAAACCTTTCAGGGAGATAGCGCCGTTCTTCTGCCGGTTTACCTTGGGATCGGAGCGCATAGCCCAGTCCTGAAGGAAGGTAATGAAGCTGCCGCCGGTATCGACCACGACGGTCTGAAAGTTCTTCATATCCGGGGAATCCAGATCCCGGAGAACTTCCTCGTAGGTGCTGCAGAAGATTGCGGGCTTGCGGTGCTGGGACTTGACGCGGGACATGCCGCGGTCGAAGTCGATCAGGACGGGATCAGGGGCGGACAAGGCCAGCGTGGTCTTGCCGACGCCGGGGCTGCCGTAGAGGATCATGCTGAACTTCTTGTTGTCAAAGGACATGTTCTCGGGGGTGACTATCATTTGCGTTTTGCTCCTTTCTTAACTTTGCCGGCGCGCTCGAACAGCGCGACCAGATCCTGTGTGATGACCGTGATCTCTTCATCGGCGAGGCCGAGAAGGTCCATGCCTTCATCGGTCCAGCCTTCTTTCATGATCACGATGTTTCCGACAATCGGGGAACCGTGGGCCGGCGTGCCGTAGAGAAGGCAGCCGGTAAGGTTTGCGGGAAGTCCCTTGATCAGGCCTTCCTCATTGACAACCATGACGTAGGGCTTCTTCAGGCCGCCCGGCCGGACAATCTCAATCCATCCGCCAACGGCTTTGCCGACCGTCCTGTACAGCGGCGCTTCGAAATCCTGAACCGTGAGCCGGTTGTCGGTGCTGACAACGATTCCCTTCATTTGCGTCCCTTCTTTCCGGTCTGGCTCCCCGCCTCAACAGCGAAGTGCCGCCAGAGAACGGAGAACTTGGACGGACCGACCATCCCGCGGCCCATGACCGCGGTCGGCTTGTTGTAGCCAGTGACGCCCTGCCGGTCCAGATAGGATTTGGCCATCTTTCTGGCGAGACGGCGGGGGAATACCTTGATTGGTTTCTTTTCTTCCATGGGTGCTCCTTTCATTCATCGTCCGGGAAGCAGGCGGCGCAGTTCCACGCATCCTCTTCCTCAAGACAGTTTTCACAGCCGAGATAGGTGTCGGTTCCGGATTCTCGGTAAACGTGCTCGCATTCCTCGCCGCATACCGGGCAGTGCGGATAGACTTCTTTCACGGATCGTCACTCCTTGCGTTGATATAGGCGAGAATCGCATCGGCGAGCCACTCCTGCACGGAGGCGAATCCGTCCTGGTGGATCTGTGCCAGAAAGCGGCGGTAGATCTCCTGCGACAGCCTGCCGTAGATCCGGCAGGTCAGACGGTGGCCGTCCGTGTGCCGCTTGTACTTGGCCCAGCCTTCCGGGTCAAAGCGCCGGTACAGATCCCGGAAGGCGGGATAGGTCAGCTCCACCGCGTACAGATCGGTATGCTCGCACTTGCTTTGCAGGGGCTTGTCATACTTCGGATAGGTCTCGCGCACGGCGTCCACCAGCTCCTGCGGGGTGGCGCCGCACGACAAACGGAGGTCTCTCAGTCGATTACCCATGAGAAACCTCCGTTGACAACTGCCGGAAATTCTGATATGCTCCAGCTTGGGTAATCGTGTTCTGGTTGTCCACCTTTCGCCGCATCCTGATCTTGCACATCGGGGTGCGGCCTTTTTCATTTCTGCTCATCGGATGCCTCCATCCTCCAGCGGCAGCCGTCGCAGGCGCCCTTGTGGGCCATCTGGTAATCACCGCAGCGGAGGCAGAGCTCGTTGCGGCAGTCCATCAGGTTGCGCTGCAGATCGGGAACGCTCATGGTTTTGGGATCTTTCATGGTTCAACTCCTTTCTGTTTGTCGGTCGGTTCGCGCGGGATCTGTCAGTCGTCGGCATCACCTCCCAGATATTCGCCCTCGTCGAGAGCCCTGTAGCACATCCGGGCTTCCGACAGGATGCGCATTGCCCGGTTCGCTTTGGCCATGATGCAGGTCAGGTTCACGATCCGCTGGTCATCGTCGGAGCTCTGAATTTCGGAAGTGAGGCTCTGGACGATGCCGACGAGGTCGGCCAGCGTCTCGGACATCCGTTCCTCAGTGGTTCTGACTGTCATTCTTCTCGCCTCCTTTCGTTAGTCTGCAGAGCCAGCCGCTCGGCGGTTTTTCTTTCGATCCGCTCACGGCCTTCCGGGGTGGACATGTCTTTCTCCAGATCCCGGTAGATCGCCATCAGCAGATCATCCCTTGCGGTCAAGGGGACTTGGGATAGGTCGAGTATGCTCATGCCTTAACCCTCACAAATCCCAAAATTTGGGACAAGCTGGCCGAAAAAAATAGCCACAGCTTCGTCTGCGGTCAGCCGCAGCGCCTTGATGATCTTGTTTGCGTCATCAATCGTCATCGCGGCACCGTTGTCGGCAAAGCGCCGGTAAATAGCGGAGCGGTCGTAGCCGATCATCTTTCCAAGCGCCTCCACATTGAGACCCAGTTCTGTGAGCTTCGCTTTCAGCTTCCGAATGTTTACGGTTCCCATCTCTTGTGCCTCCTTTCTCGAATGTCCCAAAATATGGGACTATCGCAATAATACCACAAATCCCGCAAAAGTCAACACAAATCCCAAAATTTGCGAAAAAGTTAGCGCAGAAAGCAAAAACATATTGAAATTTTGGGAAATGCATGATAGAATCATGCCACAAAAGGTGGTGATGGAAGTGCCGGAATTTCTGTTTGATGCAAAAGAGATTGGAAACAGAATCAGAAACAGGAGAAAAGAACTTGGACTGTCTGCCGATGAGGTTGCCGAAAAATGCAACATAAAGCGGTCTACCTATTACCGAATCGAGAAAGGTGACGGAAAGACTACGAGCTTCGGCAATCTGAATGCAATCGTCCAGTTTCTGAACATGGATGCAAGCATTGTTGCGGTCACAGAAAAAGAGCCCGCCGACAATTCGGACGAGCTCTCGGAGATTATTAGTAAATTGGATGATAGAGAAAAGCGGCTGCTCAAGAGGATTCATCAGCTCCCGCCGGAACAAAAGAAGTCACTGGAAGTCCTGCTTCAAGGCCCGACACAATCTGCTCAAGCCGGGCAAGGTCAGTCAGGGGAAGATGACGGATGACATCTTCCCATTGCTCATCGGTCATATTAGCCACCTCGGTTATGTAGTATTCTGCCGACAGTATCAACATTGTAACACAGCGGAAACAAATTGCAACAAATATTCCGGGAAGGCGTAAGGGGGAGAAGGGAATGCGGAAAACATACATCGGATGGTGGATCGCTGCGGGTGTGTTTTTCCTGATGGCGATGGAATCCGTCTATCAGGGCAATTTCAATCCTTACGTAGACACCACCATGCAGACGGGCATGTACGGGCTGTTTGCCATTATCCTCGGATTCTCCGGGTACAGCCGGTACAAGGCCTATAAGGAATACCAGCACGACAGGGAAGTTCGGAACCAGTTCTATGAAAGCAACCAGAACATAGCCGGGAATCAGACGCAGTTCGTCAAGGTGACGCATTACGTGGTTGACGAGCCGGAGATCCAGGAGGCCGAGGCCCGGGAAGTGGAGGCCAAGGAGGCGGAACGGCTGCCGGAGCCTGAAAAGGAAACGGTGGAGAACAAGCGGGAAGGAACCGTCAAACGCGAGTTTTCCGTTGCCGGTGTCTCGCGGCATCAGGACGTGTTCCGGAAGGCTGGCTATCTGAATGACGAATACTCTCTGTCGGTGAAGCGGCTGGAAGAGGAAGGCCTGCTTTACGATGATATCCCGAAGTATAATTTCGGCACCGTTGATCTCAGGCTGGAACTGGACCCGGACAATGAGGTGGACCCGAACGCGGTCAAGGTGTTCCTGAATGACGAGCATGTCGGGTTCATCCCGGCCGAGGATGCCGAGTATGTCCACGATATGATGGAAGCCGACCGGATAGCGGACATGGACGGGCGGATTGTCGGCGGTCCGCTGAAGCGGTATGATGAGATCGAGGAGAAAATGGAAAAGGTAGATCTGTCATTCGGCATCCGGATCGACCTGTATGTGCGGAAGGGACGGTGACGCCTCTGGCCAAGAGACAGAAGAGACAGACAGAGGGCAAGGCGGTCATCTATGCGCGGTATTCCTCGGCGAACCAGCGCGAGGCCTCACTGGAGCAGCAGGTGGCCGAGTGCAGGAAGTATGCCGAAAGGAACAACATCCCGGTTGTCGCGGTCTATCAGGACGCGGCGATCTCCGGCAGGACGGATGACCGGCCGGATTTCCAGCGGATGATGAAGGACGCTAAAAAGGAACAGTTCGATTACATCATTGCCTGGAAATCAAACCGGATCGGGCGCAACATGACGCAGGCCCTCACAAACATGGCCAAGCTGGCCGAGTATGGTGTCGAGTGCCTTTACGTGGAAGAAGATTTCGACAACACGGCCTCCGGACGCTTTGCCCTCCGGAACATGATGAACGTCAATCAGTTCTATTCCGAGAACCTGGCCGAGGATGTCAAGCGCGGAATGCTGGACAATGCGCAGAAGTGCATGGTCAACGGGAAAATCTCGTTCGGGTTTAAGAAATCGCCGGAAGGGAAGTACGCCATCGAGGAAAAGGAAGCTGCCATTGTCCGGGAAATCTATAACAGGATGCGTTCCGGATGGATCATCGCCGACATTATGGCCGATCTGAACAGCCGGGGGATTACCACCAAGAGCGGAAGACCATGGACGTTCCAGAGCTTCCAGACGCTGCTGCAGAACGAGCAATATATCGGCGTGTATAAATTCGGAGATGTCCGGATTGAGGACGGAATCCCGCCGATCCTGGACAAGGCGGTATTTGCGGAGGTGCAGAAGATCTTGAAAGAAAAAAACCGGCCGAGAGGGCATAAGCGGAACGACACGGAATACTTTCTGGTCGGGAAAGCATTCTGCGGCCTATGCGGTGCGCCCATGAGCGGAATATCCGGAACCAGCAGGAACGGAAAGCTGTACAGCTATTACATGTGCAACGCGCACCACTATGATCACACGTGCGATAAGAAAAATGTACCGCGCGACGATCTGGAATACTCGGTTGCCAAGGCCGTGGTCGAGATTCTGATGGACGAGGAATTCATCAACTGGCTTCTCAACGGGTATGAAAAGCTGATTCAGAGAATCCGGGAAGAGTCCAAGGCGAACACTCTGCAGGTGCAGCTTCAGGAAACGGAGAAGATCCTCGGCAACCTGATGAAGGCGATGGAGAACGGCCTGTTCAATGACGTCGCCATAAAGCGCATGAATGAGCTGGCCGAGAGCAAGAAGGATTTGGAACAGGCCCTTGCGCTGGAGAACGAAGCGCTGAAAACCTTCTCTCCGGAAGCGCTACGGACCAAAATGTATGAGTACAGAGACGGCGATCTGAGCAACCCGGATGTGGTTAAGACCATCATCCAGACCTTTGTGCAGGCGGTGTTCGTCTATGACGATCACATCAAGATAAGATTCAATTACGGGAAGGAAAAAGAAGCGCCACTGCTGAAAAAAGACCCCGGCCCTGTTGTTCGTGAACAGTCAGTTAAGGGGTACCAGGAAACCGGAAGCCCAAAAGGGCTTCCGGTTTCCTGCGCCTAAAGACGGGATTCGTGCCGAGCGGTAGTGAATGAGGCGCCGGTGGAATCGCGCAATGCCGCTGCCGGTGGCAGATGAAGGCATTGTGGGATTACCGCAGCGGTCGAAGAATCAGCGTCAGCCCAAACGATTCTTCGGGTACCGCAAGGCGGAGACCTCAGAGCCGCGAGGGGGCCCACCCGCAGGCGGGGAATCCCAATCGCATGTGAACAAAATATAAGAAAAAAGAAAAATCCTCCGCGTGATTGATCCTTTCTTCTATTGCTTTTGCTTGGCAGCGGAAAAGAAACGACATTATGCTATTGATATTTGCCTCCAAATTGGATATAATCCAAGTTGGAGGCGATTATAATGATTGTTTCAACATCGATGCTCATGGATCAGCTCCGCAAGTACAGCGATCCGGCGGGCAAGATATTGAGAATGAAGAGATGCGGCGAACTGTACCCGCTTACCCGCGGCGTCTATGAGACAGACGGAAATGTACCGGGATACTGCCTTGCGGGAGCAATATTCGGACCGTCGTATCTGTCGTTCGAGTATGCTCTGTCGGTCTATGGGCTGATACCCGAAGCGGTTTACACGTATGCATCCGCCACGTTCGACAAGAAAAAGGCGAAGGAAGTGGAAAACCATTTCGGCCGATTCACCTACCGCGATGTGCCTCCCGATGCTTATCCCTTCGGTGTTGTGCTCAAGAAAGAAAACGGCTATATATACCGGATTGCGAACCCGGAAAAGGCGCTGTGCGATAAGCTCTACACAATGCCGCCGGTGACAAGCCAGCGAGAGATCGAAAGAATGCTCTTTGAAGATCTGCGGATCGACAGCGAAGAGTTTGCAAAGCTCGATACAAATGGCATACTGCAGATCGGAGACAAGTACCACAGCAATAATCTGAAGTATCTGATGAAGTACCTGCGGAGGAATATGAGATGAATAGTGTTCTCACGGAAATGCTGAACCAATATCATGCCGACGGGCTGACCGACAAGAAAAACGCAGTGAAGGAGATCATGCAGGAGATCGTTCTCTGCGGGCTGTCCCGCGCAGGATTCTTCCAGAAAGCCGCCTTCTATGGCGGAACTGCGCTGCGGATTTTTTATGGTCTGGATCGATTTTCCGAGGATTTGGATTTCTCGCTGGTGACGCCGGACCCCACGTTTGAATTGGCGGACTATTTCCCGACATTGAGAAAAGAAGTGGCATCCTACGGACTGAATGTGGAGATCGCAGAAAAAGAGAAAACGAAGGAGTCCGCAATACGATCTGCCTTTTTGAAGGGAAACACGAAAGAACACATGCTGCTGTTCTATGCCTCTGACCCGGCAGCGGCAGGGATTCCGGAAAGCGAGAAGATCAAGATCAAGTTTGAGGTAGATACCAATCCCCCGGCCGGAGCTTCTTTCGACCATAAATACCGGCTGCTTCCCGCTCCGTATGATATTGCCCTCTACGATATGCCATCCCTGTTTGCAGGAAAGGCACATGCGGTGATTTGCCGCGCATGGAAACGCCGTGTAAAAGGCAGAGACCTGTACGATTACGTGTTTTATCTTTCCCGCGGCGCAGCGCTCAATACAGAGCACTTGAAAGCACGGCTGGTGCAATCGGATGCGTGGAAGGAAGAGAATCCCTTCACCATTGTAGACGCCAGGAGGCTGCTCTGCGCCCGCTTTGACGAGATCGACTACACGCAGGCAAAAGAGGATGTCCGCCCGTTTATCAAAGATACCGCTTCACTTGCTTTGTGGAGCGCGGATTTCTTCAAGCAGATAACGGAGGGACTGAACGGCAGATAGTTGAAAAAACAGCCGCGACAGTGACCGGGAAACCGCAGACACAGCGGAAAAGCGGGATGAAGCGAACGAATCTCATGAGGAGAGGAAACTGTGATTAAGAACCTGAAAATAACGGTGCTGATCGACAACATTGCGCCGGAAGGACTGATCTGCGAGTGGGGGCTGAGCATCCTGATCGAGGCGGACGGCCGGAAGATCCTGCTGGACACCGGCGAAAGCGGGCAGTTTGTCCGAAACGCCGCGACGCTGCAGACAGATCTTCCGGAGGTCGACGTCGGAATTCTGTCCCATGCTCATTATGATCACGCGGACGGGATGGAGGCCTTTTTTGCCTGTAACGACCGCGCGGAATTCCTTCTTCGCAAGGGCTGCCGGGAGAACTGCTTCGGCATCAGGGACGGCGTTCTCCGCTACAACGGGATCCGCGAGGGAACGCTTTCGCGCTTTGCCGACCGGATTCGTTTTGTGAGCGGCGTCTTTCAAGTGGACGAGGGAATCTGGCTGCTGCCGCACCGCGCGGCCGACTATACGCAGATCGCGCGGCGAAGCGAGCTGTTCGTCATGGAGAACGGCCGCGTTCGCCCGGAGGATTTTGCCCATGAGCAAAGCCTGGTCATAGAAACGGAAAAAGGGCTGGTCGTATTTAACAGCTGTTCCCATACCGGCGTGAAAAACATCCTGACGGATGTGCGGGAAATGCTGGGAGAGAGAAACGTGTACGCCTATGTGGGCGGCCTGCATCTTTATAAACTGACGGATGCAGAGTTGTCCGTGCTCGCCGATGAGCTTGCCGACAGCGGCATCTCGCAGATCCTGACGGGGCACTGCACGGGCGAGCACGCCTTCGCTTTCCTCCGGCAGCGGCTGGGAGAGCAGATCCGGCAGATCTCCGCCGGGTTCACCTGTGTATTTTGAAGTTTGCTGTGACCGGGCGTTCGAAAAAATCCGACGTACCTGAACAGATGATCTTTTGAAACGGGAGGAATATTCCATGAGCAAGGCCTGGGACCTGTACGATGCGTTGATTGAGAGCATCCCGGCGGAGCCCGTCGTTGAGGACTGCATCATTGGCCTGAACTGGACCTATGTGCGCGCGGGAGAATACGCGGGGATCGCCGTGACCTTTCAGGGGAGCAGCGCGAGCGGCCTCACGGACGGACCGTATATCGGCAGGAGTCTGCGGGACGTGGCCGCCGGGGTCAGGTCCTGGGACATGCTGCGTGCGTCTGTGGGTATGGCGGCAGTGAATGCCTGGTTCAATTCGCCGGATAAGATGGCCGGACTCGGGCTTGCGCAGACGGCAGAAGATGCCAAAGGCGGCGCAGGGGAGAGCATCTTCGACGAGCCGCTGGAGAGCCTGCTCGGGAAAAAGGTCGCGGTGATCGGGCACTTCCCCTATGTTGAGAAACAGCTCAGCGGAAAATGCGAGCTCTCGATTCTGGAGCGGGAACCGGAGGGCGACGACTATCTGGACTCCGCCTGTGAGTACCTGCTTCCGGAGCAGGACTTCGTCTTCATCACCGGCATGACGCTGACGAACAAGACTCTCCCGCGCCTGCTGACGCTCACGGAGAACGCAAAGTCGATCCTGGTCGGGCCGTCCTCGCCAATCACGCCGCTGCTGTTCCGGTACGGTGTGGACTCGATCGCCGGCTTTTACGTGACGGATCGGAATCTGACGAGAGCGCTTGTTGCGCAGGCCGCACACCGCGAGATTTTCCGCGGCGGCAGAAGGATCGTATATTCCAAATAACGGGAGAAATTCCCCGTCAGCCGAAATAAGAAACCGGAGGTCCGAAAGGGTTTCCGGTTTCTTGTCGGCAAAAGGCGGCATCCGCTTACTTTATCGCCGTGAGGTATTTGGCGCAGAAGGGTTTGATTTTCCCCCGGTCGTAGACGTGCAGGCTGCAGCTGTGCAGACGCTCGATGTTCAGGTTCATGGCATCCTGGAAGGCCATGGCCGACAGGCTCAGACTCTCGTGACGCAGGCGGTACAGGAAGGTGTCAAAATCCATCTCCTCCGAGAAGTCCTCCGCCGGCGCAGGTTCCTCCGACGCACGCCGCCAGTGCCGGGCGACATACTCCCGGTTGTCCCTGGCGCAGCCGCGGCTGCGGGACGAGTGCGTGATCGAACTAAGCGGACGCAGGCCGCCTTTCGGGTTGATGAGAAAGTCGGCGTGAAAGCCGCAGAGCGGATGGTCGCAGCGCGAGGGCATGAAGCTCTCGACAGGGATGCCTGCCTGGTTGCTGATATCCGCCATGAGCCGGTCGAGGGTGTAGCGGTCCTCTTCTCCGGGCGTCCCGGGGCAGCGGCCGAACCAGGACACGGGCTGGAAATGAATGCCGCGCACGCCCGGGGCAAGCTTGCAGGCCAGCCGGATCAGCTCGCCCAGATTGCCGTCGTTGACGCCCCGGACCACCGTCGGCACCAGCGTGACGCCGATGCGCAGCTCAGAGCAGACGCGGATCGCCTCCTCTTTGACTTCCAGCAGGGGCGCGCCGCGCAGCGTTTCATAAATCTCGTTCCGCGTGCCGTCAAACTGCAGGAAGACAATGTCCAGCCCGGCGTCCGCCAGCCTCCGGGCGTAGTCCGGCTCCCGCGCGAGACGCAGACCGTTGGTGTTGAGCTGCACATAGCTGCAGCCTGCCTCCTTCGCAAAGCGCACCAGCTCGTCGAGGTCGTCGCGCAGCGTGGGTTCTCCGCCGGAGAGTTGCAGAAGCGGCTGTCCGCACTGCCGTACGATATCGCGGATCGCGGTCTTGAGCTCGTTAAGAGACGGCTCATCCTCCGATGCGCCGCCGTCGGCAAAGCAGAAGCGGCAGTGCAGGTTGCAGCGCTTCGTCACCTCCAGCAGGGCGCAACACGTGCCGATCTCGTGCTCGGCGCAGATGCCGCAGTTTTCCGGGCAGCAAAGCCCCTCGTCCGCGCCCAGCGGCAGCCTGCCCGCAGTCCATGCGTCCCAGTCCAGCAGACCCTCCCAGACAGGTACGCGGAAGCGTCCGTGTTTCGGACAGCTCTTCTCCAGGCTTACGCGTCCCGTCCCGTCCCGCAGAAGCACGGCAGGCAGGTTTTTCAGACAGACCGGGCAGACGGAGCGGATCTCCCGAATCGGCGTCTCCATCCTATTCCCCCAATCCGAAGTGGTCTTTTCTGAACAGCGTCAGCTCGAGCTGAAAGCGCTCGGATACTGCTTTTACCGTCTCGCCGATCAGCCGGTCCAGCGTCTCGTCCGGACAGACGGCGCTGGCGTTGAGGATGACTGCCAGATCGGTGCAGGGCTCCGTGAAGCGGTGCGGGAGCTCGATCGGCCGATCCGTGCCCAGCAGATCCGCCTTGCCGTAATCGCCCTCCGGACCCCAGGCCAGAAGCTTGAGGTGCGGAATTTCCCCGCCGGCATCCTGGATTGCGGATCGCAGCGCCTCTGCCAGCGTGAGCAGGTAGGCGCTGCCGTCAAAGCTGTTGCAGCAGACCACGGCACGGTATTGAAGATAGTATTCGCTCAGGCTGTCCATCGCGTTCTGAAGATCGGCGTCGTCATAGTCGATCTCCGGACGGCGGAGCGAAGCCGCCTCCTCGCGCAGGGCGCGGGACAGTGCGTCCAGCCCCAGCCCCGTCGCGGCGCTGATCGCGAGCTGCTCCGTCCGGGGATACCGTTCTGCCAGCCACTGCAGAGCGGCGTCGCGCTCCCCGGCATCCAGCAGCTCGCATTTGCTGAGCACGATGAGATCCGCTTCCCGGAGCTGGGCATCCAGGATAGTACCCATCTCTCCGGCCTGACCGCTCCGCAGCAGTGCCAGATTCCGGGGCTCGATCAGCACGGTGAAGGGCGCGAGGGAAAAGCCGTCGAAACGGTTCTCACTCAGGCCGTGGTAGACATGCTCCTGCGCGCCGACACCAAAACCGGGAATGTCGGAGACCACGAGCTCACAGCCATCGTCGAAGCAGGCGTTCAGACGCTCGATCAGCACATCGTGACAGAAGCAGATGCATTCGCCGGTGATCTGGAAGGCTTCGCAGCCTCTCAGCTGCGCCAGCCGGTGATCCGCCAGCGTTACGCCCGTACCCAAATCGTTGGAGATCATGGCTGCTTTTGCGTAATGCGCGCTGTAATAGTCGATCAGGGCCATCATGGCCGTGGTCTTGCCTGCGCCGAGAAAGCCGCTGAATACGGCGAATTTTTTCATGCTTCTCTGTCCTTCCTTCCTGACGTTGCCTCCCGGCCTGCCCTTTTTTCTCCTCAGTATACCATATTTTTCTTTCCCGGGTCTTTTGACAAATTGACTGAATTGCAGGACATGATTTGTGCAGCTTGAACAAATTTCTTCTGTATTTTCTACGAATTGTTTTTGGATGTAATTTGAAAAGCGGCACCCTCTGCGGTAAAATATATATGATCCGAACGTATGGAGGAAGAGAGCTGGAATGGACGAAGAAGTATTTGAACTGAGCGCGACCATGATTACGGTAGAGGTCAAGGACGACAGAACCGGCAAGGTTTATCGCCGCGAGCTCCCGATTGACTATTACGAAACCGCGAACTTCCTGAAGCTGAGCGGCGAGAACATGGACGGAAGCGTTTCGCAGATTGTCTTCTTTACCCCCCGCGGCATAGAGCGCGTCCAGGATATTACCGGCAAAGGCGCCGACCACGGCCGGGAGCATGACCATGACCACGGTCACGGTCACGAATAAGCGCATAACCCCGATTTTGGGAGCAATATATAAAGAAATTAATTTTTTCAGGAGGCAAACATGGTAAAGAAAACACTTGTCATCAATGGCGTGACCCGCAATCTGGTCCTGTGTCAGGACGAGACGCTGGCAACCGTGCTGCGTGAGCACCTGCTGCTCACCGGCTGCAAGATCGGCTGCGGCGAGGGTCACTGCGGCGCCTGCAACGTCATCATGAACGGCAAGGTCACCAAGGCCTGCATCGTGAAGATGAGCAAGGTTCCCGACAACGCCGAGATCACCACCATCGAGGGTGTCGGCACCCTCAGCGACATGCATCCCCTGCAGGTTGCCTGGATGGCCTTCGGCTGCGCGCAGTGCGGCTTCTGCACCCCGGGCTTCATCATCAGCGCCAAGGTTCTGCTCGAGCAGAATCCGAACCCCACCCGCGAAGAGGTCCGCGACTGGTTCAACAAGACCCGCAACCTCTGCCGCTGCACCGGCTACAAGCCCATCGTTGACGCCGTCATGGCCGCCGCTGCCGTCATGCGCGGCGAGATGAGCAAGGAAGACCTGATCTTCAAGCCCACCGGCGACAGCATCAAGGGCACGAAGTACATCCGTCCGTCCGCCGCACAGAAAGTCACCGGTACCTGGGACTTCGGCGCTGACGACGCCCTGAAGATGCCCGGCTGCCTGCGTCTGGCCCTGACCCAGGCGAAGGTCTCCCACGCCAACATCAAGAACATTGACATTTCCGAAGCCGAGAAGATGCCCGGCGTCGTGAAGGTCATCACCTACAAGGACATCCTTGCTGCCGGCGGCACCAACCAGATCAACGGTCTGGTCATGCTTCCGAAGCACAACAAGACCGACGGTTTCGAGCGTCCGGTTCTCTGCTCCGACAAGATCTTCCAGTTCGGTGATGCCATCGCCATCGTCGCCGCCGACACTGAAGAGCATGCCCGCGCCGCTGCCGAGGCCGTCAAGGTCGACATCGAAGAGCTGCCCGCCTACATGAGCGCGCTGGATGCCATGGCTCCCGACGCCATCGAGATTCACCCGGGCACCCCGAACGTCTTCTATGAGACCAACTGCATCAAGGGGCCGGACTTCGATTGGGACAGCATTCCCGACGGCCAGCAGGTCGAGATCGAGAGCTACTGCTCGCGTCAGCCGCACCTGCACCTCGAGCCGGACAACGGCTACGGATACATTGACGAGGACGGCATGGTCACCGTGCACTCCAAGTCCATCGGTATCCACCTGCATATGCCGATGATCGCCGCCGGTATCGGCGTTCCGATGGAGAACCTCCGCCTGGTCCAGAACCACGCCGGCGGTACCTTCGGCTACAAGTTCTCGCCCACCAACGAGGCTCTGATCGGCGCCGCCGCCAAGATTCTCGGCGTGCCCGTCAGCCTGAACTTCAACCAGTTCCAGAACATCACCTACACCGGTAAGCGCTCCCCGGCCTTCATGCACATCAAGCTGGCCGCCGACGAGAAGGGCAAGCTGCTTGCTCTGTGGGGCGACAACTATGTCGACCACGGCCCGTACTCCGAGTTCGGCGATCTGCTGACCATGCGTCTGAGCCAGTTCACCGGCGCCGGCTACGGCATCAACAGCATCCGCAACAAGAGCCAGACCGTCTTCACGAACCATGCCTGGGGCTCCGCCTTCCGTGCCTACGGCTCGCCGCAGTCCTTCATGGGCTCTGAGATCGCCATTGACTGCCTGGCCGCCAAGATGGGCATCGATCCCTTCGAGATGCGCGCGATGAACTGCTACAAGGCTTCTGAAGCGACCACCATCCCGACCGGCTATGCGCCTGATGTGTACTGCGAAGAGGACCTCTTCAACAAGGCCCGCCCGCTGTATGAGGCAGGCAAGAAACGCTGCGCCGAGAAGAATGCCGCCTCCGACGGCCGCTACAAGTACGGCATCGGCGTGTCCCTGGGTGTCTACGGCTGCGGCCTGGACGGTGTTGACTCGTCCTCTGCCTATGCCGAGCTGAATCCGGACGGCACGGTCACCATGTATGCCTCCTGGGAGGATCACGGACAGGGCGCCGATATGGGTATCATCACCTCCGCGCATGAGACCCTGCGTCAGGCCGGCTTCAAGCCCGAGCAGATCCGCCTGGTCATGAACGACACCAAGGTCACCCCGAACTCCGGCCCTGCCGGCGGCTCCCGCTCGCAGGTCATGTCCGGCAACGCCTGCCGTCTCGCGGCCGAGGCCCTGCTTGCCGAGATGAAGAAGGACGACGGTTCCTGGAGAACCTATGACGAGATGGTCGCCGACGGCAAGAAGCTGAAGGTCGAAGGCAACTGGGTTACCACCTACTGCGCCGATCATCCGGTCGATCAGGATACCGCCCAGGGCGAACCCTTCGCCACCTACATGTACACCATCTTCCTGCCCGAAGTCTGCGTTGACACCCAGACCGGCAAGGTCAAGGTTGAGAAGTTCACCTGCGTGGCGGATGTCGGTACCATCATGAACAGACTGCTGGTCGAAGGCAACTTCTACGGCGGCCTGGCCCAGGGCATCGGCCTTGCGCTGACTGAGGACTTCGAAGATCTGTCGAAGCACACCAGCCTGCTCAAGTGCGGTATCCCGTACATCAAGGACATCCCCGATGACATCGAGCTGCACTTCAACGAGACCTACCGTCCGAACGGACCTTACGGTGCCGCCGGCTGCGGCGAGGCCCCGCTGGATGCTCCGCACCCGGCCGTCCTGAACGCCATCTTCAACGCCACCGGTGCCCGCGTCACCCGCATCCCGGCCACCCCGGACAAGGTGCTCGCGGCCCTCAAGGCGCTGTAAGCAAATCCCTTTTCAAAACGCAATCGCAATGCTATAATGGAGAGGCCCTTCGGGGCCTCTCTGTGTTCAGAAAGGAGTATGCCGCATGTCTCAGATTCAGGAACGCGGTTCGACGCACGTCTATAAGGTAAACAAGATCTCCAAGGAAGAGATGGAGAGCATGGTGACGCGCTGCGTTTACGAGGAAGCGCCGTTCTGCAATGCCGCCTGCCCGCTGAAGCTGGATGTGCGCGCCATGCTCAAGGCGGCGGCAGCGGGGGATTTCAAGAAAGCGCTGCTGCTGTATGAAAAGGCGGCTCCGTTCCCGCTGATCGTCTCTGCGGGCTGCGAAGCGCCCTGCGAACAGAAATGCCGGCTGGCGGAGCGCGGCGACGCCGTCGCCATCCGCGACATCGAAGCCGCTGTTTCCCGCTACGGAAAGCAGAGCAGGCTGGGCACCATCTTCCGCACCAGAAAGAAAAAATCCGTGGCGATTCTGGGCTCCGGGCTGTTTCCGCTCTTTCTCGCGGGCGAGATTGAGAAAAAGGCTTATCCCCTCAGCGTGTTCTGCGAGCAGGAGGACCCGGAGGGCTTTCTGCGCAGCGCGGCCGCTTTTCTGGATGAGGAAGCCTTCCGGACGGAGCTGAGCCGGCTGAAAGGGAAGGACATCGAGTTTGCCTTCGACTGTCGGATTGACGCGGCGTTTCTGGAAGAGAAGCGGCAGGCCTTTGACGTGGTCTGTGTTTCGGAAGCTGTCCTTGACCGCCTTGTCCCGGGCGCTGCGGTGATTGGCGAGCTCATGTTCTGCGAGGAAGAAAAGCTCGTATCCTGCCGGGGAGAAGGCGTGATGGCAGCGGCCTTCGGTGCAAAAAAAGCCGCCCTGACCGTCGACCGTCTCGCGCAGAATCTGGACCCGCGCAATATGCGCGGCAGCGAGGATCCCTTTGAAAGCCGGCTCTATACCGATCTGGACGAAGCGCAGGCATTGACGCGCGTCCCCCGGAGCGGAGCAGCCTATACCGAGGCCGAAGCGGCGGAGGAAGCGAAGCGCTGCATCCAATGCCACTGCGAAGAGTGCATGAAGAGCTGCGCCTATCTGAAGCACTATAAGAAATACCCGGGCCTGCTGGCGAAAGAGATCTACAACAACACCCAGATTATCATGGGCGACCACCAGCTGAACAAGCCGATGAACGCCTGTACGCTCTGCGGTCAGTGCACCGTGGTCTGCCCGAACGGCTTTGACATGGCGCAGGTCTGTGCCTCGGCGCGGCGGAACATGGTCTCGACGGACAAGATGCCGCTGGCTCCGCACGAGTTTGCCCTGATGGACATGCTGTTTTCCAACGGAGATGCCTTTCTCAGCCGGAAGCAGCCGGGACAGGATGCCTGCCGCTATGTCTTCTTCCCGGGCTGCCAGGCGTCCGCCGTCGCTCCCGCGACCGTGAAGGCCGCCTATCTGGATCTGTGCGAACGCGTGGACGGCGGCGTTGCTCTGATGCTGGGCTGCTGCGGGGCGATCTGCGACTGGGCCGGGCGCTATGAGATGCAGGAGAGCACCCGGGAGTTCCTGCTCTCGGAACTCAGCAAGCTGGGAGATCCCGTGATCATCGCCGGCTGCCCGACCTGCCGGAAGGAACTGGCCGAGCTCACAGAGCGAGAGGTCCTCGGCATCTGGGAACTGCTGGACGAGATCGGGCTGCCGGAAGGGGCGAAGGGGCTGGACCGCCCTGCCGCCCTGCACGACGCCTGCGGTGCCCGGGGAGACGCCCGCACGCAGGAGACTGTCCGGCGTCTGGCGGAAAAGCTCGGCGTGACCCTGACGGAGACGCCTTATTCGGGTGACCGCGCGCCCTGCTGCGGCTACGGCGGTCTCACCGCCTATGCCAACCCCGAAGTGGCGGACGAGATTACGCAGAAGGCTCTCGAGCGGTCAGATGCGCCCTACGTTTCCTACTGCATGGCCTGCCGCGACCGTTTTGCCCGCCAGGGGCGCGAATCGCGCCATCTTCTCGAACTGGTCTACGGCACCGACGCGGGCTCGCCGCCGGACATCAGTGAAAAGCGATGGAACCGGCTGACCCTGAAAAACGAACTGCTGCAGGAACTCTGGCAGGAGGAACCGAAGGAAATGAAACTGAATTACGAACTGCGCTATACGGACGAGGCCAGAAAGCTGATGGACGGCCGCATGATCCTCACGGATGACGTGATCGCCGTCATGGACGCTTTCCGGGAAACCGGCGAGGCCATCGAGGACGAGGACGGCCTGCTGGTGGCCCGGCGCCGGATGGGCAATGCCACCTTCTGGGTCAAGTTCAGCATCGAAGGGGAAAACGCCTACCTGGTGCACCGCGCCTGGAGTCATCGCATGAACGTTGTCAAGCGGGAGGGCTGAAGCATGGCCATCGAGAAAAACTACTATACCATCGACCCCCAGGGAAAGCTGAAGTGCTTCAAGTGCGGCGTGCCGCTCATCAAAGGCAAGGCCAAGTTCCTGTACCTGGACAACGGCTTCCCGGTGGAACTGCCCGTCTGTCCGGTCTGCGGCTTTGTCTACGT
Organism: Oscillospiraceae bacterium; assembly: GCA_017538965.1. Taxonomy (GTDB): domain Bacteria; phylum Bacillota; class Clostridia; order Oscillospirales; family Oscillospiraceae; genus Limivicinus. Next base: position 27,717 of record JAFYHU010000012.1, on the reverse strand, counting down.
GCCGGAGGAGCTGGCGCTGGGCAAAGTGCTTTCGGTCGAGAAAGCCCTGGAGGATAAATGAACCGCCATCCGGGAGGCGAAGAACACACCCGGCATCTGCTCGAATTGTCCGCTCTTCCGAAGGGAACAAAAATTCTGGACATGGGTGCCGGAGCGGGAGAGGCGCTGCAGCAGATGAGAGCGGCAGGCTATGACGCGCTCGGCATCGACCTTCATCCGCGCTCGGAAGCGGTCCTGAAGGGTGATTTTCTGCAAACGGGATTCCCCGACGGCAGCTTTGACGGCGTCCTGAGTCAGTGCGCCTTTGCCCTCAGCGGGAACCCGGTCGGCGCAGTCCGCGAGGCGCGTCGCCTGCTGAAGCCGGGAGGGGTCCTGATGCTTTCGGACGTCTTTTTTGAAGACCCGGCGCTTCCGGGTTTTCGAATGCTTAGCTGCGAAGACATGACGCCCGTCTGGCGGGACTATGTTCTGGAAGCGCTGTGGCGCGAAGACTGCGGAGAAAACTGCCTTCCCCGCGGGAAGTGCCGCTATCTGAGCCTGATTGCCGTGAAAGAGGAGGAAAATCAAAATGGATTTACTTGACCGGATTATGGAACTGAGCCGTTACGGCTACTTCTGCAGCCAGATCATGGCCATTCTGATCCTGGAAGCCGCCGGAGAGGAGAATCCGAAGCTAGTGCAGGCGCTGGGCGGTCTGGACGGAGGCGTCGGCTATTCCAAGAACAACTGTGGATGCATGACCGGCGGTGCCTGCATGCTCTCGTACTTTACCGGGAAAAGCGGCGACCTCGAGGTGGAAAGCCCCGAGCACAAACCGGCGCTGGGCGAATTTACCCGCTGGTTCCAGGATGAGATGACCGCCGATTACGGCGGCATCAACTGCGAGGACATCATCGGCACCAATCCCGCCAAGCGCGTGGAATATTGCCCGCAGATCATCGCCGCAAGTTTCTCAAAGTGCATGGAAATTCTGGAAGAAAAAGGCCTGCTGTAAACGAAAAACGGGGCTGTCCCTTTTTGGACAGCCCCGTCGATTTTTTTATGATGTCAGAACTGCCGGTCGTAGTTTCCCTGGATGGCGCGGACGACGGTGGAGAGGACATCGCAGGTGGGTGTGGGAATGCCCAGTTCTCTGCCGTACTCGGCAATTTTGCCGTTCAGCACGTCGATTTCGGTCTGGCGTTTGTTGAAGGCGTCCTGGCACATGGAGGGGTAATAGTCGCCGACGTTGGTGACGACATCCTGATGGTCATGGGCGATGAAGTCGTCGGCATCCAGCGCGGTACCGCGGGCCGTGGCGACGGCGCAGGCCTCGCGAATAACGTCGTGAAAGAGCTTCCGGCCCCAGGGGTCGGCCTCGATCTCGCCGATCTTCAGGCGCAGGACGAAGCAGACCGTGTTGACGACGGAATTGACAATGACCTTTTTCCAGACATACTTATAGATGTCGTCTTTCCGCCATTCGGCGTTGCAGCCGCCGGCCCGGTAGCGCAGGAGCAGCTCCTCACAGACGGCATCGGTCAGGGCGCTTCGCTCAATGGCGCCGAAGTTCATCTGGACCCCGCTGACCGGCGTGCAGACGCAGTGTCCGGGAGCACGCAGAGCGGTGCCCAGCACGCCCGAACCGATGACACAGCGATCGGCCGGATAGACCTTGAGCAGATTGTCGTCATTGCCGAGGCCGTTGATGAGCGATACCGCGACGGTCTTTTCGCCGACGACGGGGGCGGAGTCAACAATGGCCTGCTCGAGCTGCATGGCCTTGGTCATATAGATCACGGCATCCACAATGCCCTCGGCCTCAAAGGCCTCCCGGGCGGAGGCGTAGGCGCGAAAGCCGGGAAGAATCTTCGTAATGTCGTGGTATTCGCCGCCCTCCTGCAGGTGAATGGTGAAGGTCATATCGTTTTGCTTTACGGCGTTCATCAGCTTTTCGTTGCGGTCAATGAGAATGATGTCGGCGCCTCCGTTGCGCAGGTAAGAGGCAAAGACGCTGCCGGCGGCACCGGCTCCGAACATGGCAAGTTTCATGAGAATCGTCTCCTTTTTGGAAAGTATATGACAGTTTCTCCGAGCTCAGCCTTCCAGCTTCCATGTCGGGGTAAAGAAGCCGGCGAACTGGCCGTTATAAACGTCGATGACTTCGTCGCACTGGTAGGCTTCCACGATCCTCTGATAGACGGGGTTTTCGGAATCCTCGCTGCGAACGGCGATCAGGCAGTAATAACTGTTGTCGGCATATTCGCTCTCCTTGAACAGGGCATCCTCGGCCTTCAGCCCGGCATCGAGAGCATAGTTTCCGTTCACCACCGCGATGGTCACATCCGGCAGAATAGAAGGCACGAGGTTGGCATCCACCTCCTGGAACTTCACCTGTACCTTATAACCGGTGATGTCGTTGATGGTGGGCGAATTGCCTGCAGCGGGGTCAATCTCGATGATGCCCGCCGATTCCAGAAGCTTCAGGGCGCGGCCCTCGTTGGTCACGTCGTTCGGTACCGCGACCAGATCTCCGTCCTTCAGTTCGCTCAGATCCTTGATCTTGTCCGAGAAAATGTCCATCGCCACGATATAGGTGTCACCGATCGCGGTCAGGTTATAGCCGTTGCTGCTGGTGTCGTTGTTGAAAAAGGCGTGGTGCTGGAAAGCGTTGATCTCGATTTCGCCGTTGTTCAGCGCGTTGTTCGGCAGAGAGAAGTTGTTGAACTGTACGTATTCCAGCTGAATGCCTTCGGGAGCGAGCTTCTCCTTGACGACATCCCAGATGGGCTCGTAGACGGCGCCTGTCAGGCCGATGCGTACGGTGACGGGTTCGGCCGCCTGTCCGGCCTCCTCCGATGCAGCGGGAGCCGCTGCCGGTGCCGAAGCCTCGCTGCCGCACGCGGCGAGGGCGAATACGCTGATCAGGGCGAGAAGAAGAGCAAGAATTTTTTTCATTTTCATATCCTCCGTTTTTTGTTTTTTCTATTTCAAACACAGCCTCAGTGGGTGTTGTGTTTTACAATGAGATTGCCGGCCAGCTGGATCAGCATGACCAGCACCACCAGGATCACGACCGTCACATAGATGTCGTCCATGTGGTTGCGCTGCTGGCCGTAGATGTAGGCAAAGTTTCCGAGGCCGCCCGCGCCGACCGCTCCGGCCATCGCCGTCAGTCCGACCAGGTTGATCAGCGTGATCGAGGTGCCGCGCGCAATGGCGGCGATGCTCTCGCGCCAGTAGATGCGAAACACAATCTCCCAGCTGCTGTTGCCCATGGACTGGGCCGCTTCGATCAGGCCTTCGTCCACCCCGCTCAGCGCGGCCTCAATCTGACGTGAAAAGAAGGGGGTCGTCCCGAAAACCAGGGGCACGATCGCGCCCCTGACGCCGATCGCCGTGCCCGAAATGAGGCGGGTCAGCGGCAGCAGGCAGAACAGCAGAATGATGAAAGGAATCGAGCGCAGAATGTTGATGATCTTGTCCAGAATCTGATAGATTACCCGGTTCTGCATGATGCCGCCGGGCCGCGTCACCACCAGCGCCGTCCCGAAAACCATCCCCAGCACGAAGGAGATGATCCCCGCCCATGCCGTCATCTGCAGGGTCTCGATGATGCTTTTGCCGAGGATATTCAGATCCTTCATCGCGTTAGGCATCAGCCGGATCAGAAACTCTTCCATCTTTCAGCACCTCCACTTCCACGTTTTTCTCAATAAAGTATTCGATCGCCTTGGTCACATCCGCCCGCTCGCCGCTGATGATCGCCACGGTGCCGCCCAGCTGCGAGCCCTGCAGAATCTCGACGTTTGCAAAGAGAATGTTGATATCCACATTGTATCGGCGCGAGACCTGCGAAATCACCGCCTCCGCCACGTTGCGCTCCACATACGAAAGCCGGATGATCAGTTCGCCGGGCTGCAGATCGGCGATGCGTGCCCCCTCTTCGATCAGCTCCTCCATCTTGTGCAGGTTCGATGTCGTGCGGATGAAGTTCCGGGTGATCTGCATCTTCGGGTTTGCGAAAACCGAATACACGTCTCCCTGTTCCACCACGCTGCCGTGATCCATCACTGCCACATGCGAACAGATCTCCTTGACGACGGCCATCTCGTGCGTGATCAGCACGATCGTAATCCCCAGCTTTTCGTTCAGCGTCTTCAGCAGCTTCAGAATCTGTTTGGTCGTCTGCGGGTCCAGCGCCGAGGTCGCCTCGTCGCAGAGCAGCACCTTCGGGTCGTTGGCCAGAGCCCGCGCAATGGCGACGCGCTGTTTCTGTCCTCCTGAAAGCTGGCTGGGATATGCCTTTTCCTTCTCCTCCAGCTCGACCAGTTTCAGCAGCTCCCGCACCTTTTCGTCCCGTTCCTGCCGGCTCAGCCCGCTTCCCTTCAGCGGGTAGGCGATGTTCTCGGCCACCGTGCGCGAGGGCATCAGGTTGAAATGCTGAAAGATCATGCCGATCTTTTTGCGTGCTTCGCGGAGCTCTCCCGATTTCAGGGCGGTCATCTCGACGTCGTCAATCAGCACCGTGCCCGAATCCGGTCTCTCCAGGAGATTGATGCAGCGTACCAGGGTGGACTTCCCGGCGCCCGAGAAGCCGATCACGCCGAAAACATCGCCGCTCTCGATGGTCAGCGAAACATCATTCACCGCGTGGATGGTCAGCTTTCCCTCGCCGAAGTCCCGGCAGAGGTGTTTCAGTTCAATCAATTCGTCTCATCCTCCAAAATAAAAAAACCGGAAGCCTTTCGGCCTCCGGTGGTAGGGCAGATTTTATACAGAAGTCAGCTTCTGCATCCCCGGGCAGCCGAAAAATGAGCGTGCATCATCATGCACATGGCCATGGCCATGCGCATCTCGCGCATCATCATATCGCTGCGGCGGCTTCTCTGCATGAAAAAGACTTCTCCTTCCGTGCTTCGGAATCTGCGGCGATTATATCCTGCCGTCATTTTTTTGTCAACGGAAAAACCGCTTTTCATGAAGGCAACTGAAATTTCCGGTCTGCCGGGATCTGTTTTTTGTGCATTATGAGAATGCGGCCGTCCCGCCGGCTTCTTTACCCCGACATGGAGGCCGGACGCCTGATCGATCGGAGAATGGTTCGAAAACTGTAAAAGAAACCTGCTCGGACAGTAGTTTCCGAGCAGGTTTTATGGTATACTCATTTACCGTGAAATCGTTTTGGTAAGGGTGCAGGATGAACAGAAGCAGAATTGACAGCTTTATCATGAATGCCGAGGGGCTGGACAGGCTGGGCCGGCGCGAAATCGAAGCGATTCAGCTTCAGAAGCTGAATCGCCTTCTGGCATGTGAAAAACAGCGCGGCGGGTTTTACTGCGGCCTGCCGGAAAAGCTGGACAGTCCGGAAGAACTGTCCCGGCTTCCTTTTACGGCCGAAGAAGACCTGGCAAGGCATGCCCCGGACCTGCTTCTGGTCTCCCAGAGTCGGGTACAGCGGATTCTCTCGGATGCCACCTCGGGCACGACCGGCGCGGCTAAGCGCGTCTTCTATACCGAGGGCGATCTCGAAAACACCGTCCGCCTGTACATGGCGGGGCTGGGCGAGCTCATTTTTCCCGGCAGCGTCACGCTGATCGGCTTTCCCTTTTCCGGTCCCTTCGGCCTTGGCGAACTGATCGCGGAGGCTGTGCGGCGTCTCGGCGCCCGGCCGCTGAAAGCGGGCCCGTTTCTTTCTTTCGGCGAGACGGCTGCGCTGCTGGAGAAGGAGAAACCGGATACCTTCGTCGGCATGCCCGTCCAGCTGCTCTCCCTGCTGCGCGTCTGCGGCCGGGGCAGTCTGCGCCGGGCGCTGGTCAGCGGCGACGCCTGCCCTGACAGCGTGATCCGCAGCTGCGAGGAGCTCCTGGGCAGCCGGCTCTTCCCGCATTACGGTTCGCGCGAGATGGGCATGGCCGGTGCCATCTGCTGTCAGGCCCATGAGGGCATGCATCTGCGGGAGAATACCATCATCGCGGAGATCGTGGAGGAAAGCGGCCGGGTCCTGCCGCCGGGAGAGTGGGGAGAACTGGTGATTACGACAATCGGCATGGAGGCCATGCCGCTCATCCGCTATCGTACCGGCGATACTGCGCGTATTCTTCCGGAACCCTGCCCCTGCGGCAGCGAGGTGCTGCGGCTGGACCGGGTACGGCGCAGAGGCGCGGGGCTGTCCGCGGAGGCGCTGGACGAGCTGCTGTTTTCCGACGCCGGCATCGTCGACTGCCGCTATGAACTCCTGGGCGGGGAACTGACGGTCACGGCCCTCACGGTCGGGGATTTTTCATCGGAAGCGCTGTTTCCCCGCCTGCAGGCGCTTACTCCGGACATCCGGATTTCCCTGACCGCCCGCCCGGTATCCCCGGAGGACCGGGTGCTGTATCTGGGAAAGCGCGTTCTCCTGAAAGAGTGAAGGAACTGCCCTTCCTCCCGAAAACTGAAAACCCGCAGATTCCCGGAAAGCGTAAAATATGCCGGCGCATGACAGCACCGGCATGAAACAGGAAATATTGCTCTCAGGATCAAGTCTCTTTTCCTGCAAATTGGGTCATGTAGAGAGTGTAGTATTTTCCGCCCTTTTCGAGCAGCTCTGTGTGCGTGCCGGTTTCGATGATATGGCCCTGCTCCATGACGACAATCTGGTCGGCGTCCTGAATGGTGGAGAGACGGTGCGCGATGATGAGGCTGGTCCGGTCGTGCATGAGCTTGACCATGGCGTTCTGGATATGCTGTTCCGTTCGGGTATCGACGGACGAGGTGGCCTCGTCGAGAATCAGAATCTTCGGATAGCTGAGAAACGCGCGCCCGATGGTCAGCAGCTGGCGCTGGCCCTGCGAGAGATTGGCGCCGGCGGCGGTCAGGACGGTGTCATAACCGTCCGGCAGCGCGTCAACCACCTTGTCGCAGTATGAGCTCTCGGCTGCTTCGATCATGGCCTTGTCCGTGAGGGTTCGGTCGGCGTACTTGAGATTGTTGCGGACCGTATCGGTAAAGAGCACCGTATCCTGCAGAACAATGCCGATGGAATCGCGCACGATGTCGGACGAGATATCGCGGATATCGACACCGTCGACGGTGATCCGACCGCTGTCAATGTCATAAAAGCGCATCAGCAGATTGACGACGGTGGTCTTGCCGGAGCCGGTGGAACCGACCAGGGCGATTTTCTTTCCGGCCTCCACGCGGAGGTTGAAATCATAGATCACCTGCTGCCCGGGAACATAGCTGAAGTTGACATGCTCAAATTCGATGACGCCGTCGCTGACATCGAAGCTGCGGTCACCGCTGTGGTCCTCGGCCGTTTCGTCCATTACGCCGAAGATGCGCTCGGCGCCGGCAATAGCGGTCTGAATCTGACCGTAGAGCTGGGCCAGCTCGTTGATGGGACGGGAGAACTGCTTGGAATAGATGATGAAGGCCGAGATCACGCCGACCGAGATCATTCCCTTCAGCGTAAACCAGCCGCCGAAGGCAGCCACAATGACAAAGGACAGGTTGTTGATCATATTCATCATTGGCCCCATGGAATTGCCGATGCTGTCGCCGATGATGCCGATACGGGTAAACTCGTCGCTGGCGGCATTGAACTCGGTCACGGCCTCGTCCTGCAGGTTATAGGCGGTGACGGTCTTGCAGGCGGAGACCTTTTCCTCTACGATGCCGTTAAGGCGGCCGAGAAGCTGCTGACGCTGAAGATAGTACTTCCGCATCGCTTTTGATATGACATTGGTCAGCACGACCGAGAGCAGCACCGTCGCACAGGTCAGCAGCGTCAGCGGAACGCTGTAGCGCAGCATCATGACAACCGTGCCGATCAGCGTCAGCACGCCCGAGAACAGGGAAGAGAGACTGGATGAGATGACGTTCGAGACGTTTTCCGCGTCGTTGGTCATGCGGCTCATCATGTCGCCGTGCGAATGGCTGTCCAGATAGGGGATTGGCAGCGAAAGCACCTTGCCGAAGAGATCGGAGCGCAGGCGATAGATGACGCGCTGCGTCAGCCGCGACGAGAAATAGCCCTGCAGCAGGGCGGCCCCGCCGTTCAGAAGATACAGAAGCAGCATCCATCCCAGAATGGGCGGGATGGCGTCAAAGGATGCGCCGACCAGATTGTCAATGGCTTTGCTCTGGAAACTAGGCGCCAGCACGCTGGCGACCACCCCGAGCACAACGGAAAGCGCGAGAAGAACGACATATTTCAGATCCGGCGCAAAGTACGCGGCGAGGCGGGAAAGCGTCGCTTTTGCTTCTTTCGGCTTTTCAACCGGCGCGCCGGGGGCCCCGCGGCCGCGCGGACCGAAGCCCATAGAGACGGCAGAGGACGCGGGGGCGGAGTTCGTACTCATTCGCTGACCTCCTCTCGCAGCTGGGAATCATAGATATCCCGGTAAACCGGGCTCGATGCCATCAGCTCTTCATGCGTTCCGCTGGCGGCGATCGTACCGCCGTCAAGGACCAGGATCCGGTCGGCGTTGCGGACCGACGCGATGCGCTGGGCGATGATGATGCGGGTGACATCCGCATAGTTGCGGTCCAGCGACGCGTAGAGGGCGGCCTCAGTCTTGAGGTCGAGAGCGCTGGTGCTGTCGTCAAAAATCAAAATCTCGCCCCGCTTCAGCAGCGCGCGGGCGATGGCGATGCGCTGGCGCTGACCGCCGGAGAGACTCATGCCCCGTTCGGCCACAGAGGTGTCATAGCCGTCCGGCTGCTGCAGAATGAAGGCGTCCGCCTGGGCGCTCTCTGCCGCAGCACGGACTTCTTCTTCCGAAGCGTCGGGCCTGCCGAGCAGGATGTTGTCCCGGATGGTGGTGGAAAACAGCTCGCTCTTCTGCAGGCAGACGGTGACCTTCTCCCGCAGGGCGATCGGGTCATAGGCGCGTACGTCGATCCCGTCAACCAGGACCCGGCCTTCTGTTGCGTCATAAAAGCGGGGAATCAGGCTGACAAGCGAGGTCTTGCCGCAGCCGGTCGCGCCGATGATGGCCAGCGTTTCGCCGTGATCGACGCGGAAGCTGATGTCATGCAGAATCTCGGTCCCGGTGTCCGGGTATGCAAAGCTCACGTTCTCAAAGCGGACCGTACCGCGGCTGCCGTCCTCCGCCTTCGCGGAAGCGCCGTCGGCGGCCTCCGGAACCCGGGTGATTTCCGATTCGGTCTCGACTACGGCCTGCACCCGGCGCAGGGACGCCATGCCGCGGGAGATGGTCTGGAAAATCATGGCCAGCATCATCATGCCGATCAGAATCTGCGAGAGATAGGTGATGGCCGCCATCACGGTGCCGGGCGCGAGGTCGCCGGCCTTCACCTGAACCGCGCCGACATAGATGATCCCGACCGCCGCCAGGTTCAGCACGATGTTCATAACCGGGCGCATGCACGCGAGCAGCATCTGGACGTTGAACTGGGTGTCGACAAGATGGCGGTTGGCCTCGGCAAAACGCTCTTCTTCGCGAGGCTCCTGAATAAAGGCCTTGACGACGCGGATGCCGGCGACGTCCTCCTGAATGATCATGTTCAGACGGTCAAGGCTTTCCTGCAGAACGGTGAAAAGGGGATTGGTGCGCCAGACCACAAAGATGATGTCCAGCAGAATGAGCGGAAGCGCACAGGCGACGATCACCCCGAAACTGGTATCCAGCGTAAGCAGCGCGGCGGTGCCGCCGAGAAAGAACATGATGCAGCGGGTAAAACCGCGGATCAGCTGGATGATGAGTCGCTGCACCTGGGTAACGTCGTTGGTGATGCGCGTGATGAGAGAGCCGGTGCTGAAGTTGTCGGTCTGATCGAAGGAGAAATGCATGATCCGGTCAAAGCAGAGCTTGCGGATCTCATTGGTGCTGCCTTGACCGGTAATGTTGGTGAAGATGCCGGACAGAACCCCGCAGACACCGCAGGCCAGAACGAGCAGCAGCATCCTGATCCCCGTCGAGATGATCAGGTTCATATCGGAAACGCCGCCGCTGGAAAGCCCGAGGATGCCCTCGTTGACGATCAGCGCCATCATGCGGGGCTGATACAGATCGATCACGATCTCGGCAATCAGAAAGAGAATGGCCAGCAGCGCCGTAAACCAGTATTTTTTGATGAAGCGCAGCAGGAATAACAGGGCGATCACATCCTTTCTCTGTGGATTATTATACGGGTTATTCACGAAAATTACAACAATAAGGAGAAACCTCCGGCGAACAATCTTGCGGAGAAGGGTTGAATATGGTAAGGTACAGGCATGACAAAAAGCAGAAAGGGGAAATGTACATTGGACAGAGCGCTGATGGACCGCGAGGTCCTCTGCATCATGGATATCCGGCAGATCCAGACGTTTCTTTTCCGGGTCAATTCACTGGAAGCCGTCAAGGGCGGCGACCGGCTGGTCAAAAATATCCTGACGGACGCGCTGGCCTGGGCAGTGAAAGCGGTTGACCCGCCGCTGAGGGAGGAGCAGGTGGATCTTTCTTTCGAGGCATCGGACGCGCCGATCCCGTGGTTTGCAGATCCCGGGATTCAGGTCCAGATGATCGACGCGGTGGCCGGAAACGCCATGCTCCTTTTCCGCACGGGCGCTCTTTGTCAGAAAGTCCTGCACAAGGTTTCCCGCTATGTTCTGGAACACAGCTACGGGCTTGACTTTGCGGCTGCTGCCGCCGCGAAGACCGACAGTCTTGCGGACGACATCAACAGCCTGTATGACAGGCTGGATGCGTGCAAGACGGACTTTCCCAGCTCGCACCCTCTGCCGCCGCTGCCCGCCGTGCTGGTGGAGCCGAACACCGGCGAGCCGGCCGTTCTGGTCCGCGGAGACGGGACGCCGGTCTCCCGGAGCGAGCTGATCCGCACCGAGGGGATCCGGGGCGAGACTTCCCTTGCGGATATCCATCCGGGGATCGGACCCGGCGGCCGGGTCTGCCGCGCCGTGATGCATCTGGACGGCAACAACATGGGCATCATGATCGGAAAAGTGCTTTCTACGGCCACGGATTATGAGACAAGCATCCGCATGCGCCGGCAGATCGATGAAAACATTAGCCGCGGCTTTGCGGCGCTGGTGCAGGACGGGACAGACTGGCTGCGGCAGCGCTTTTTCCCGAACGGCATATCCGATGAGGAATTCCGGCGCTTTTTCCACGTTGTCGATCTGGGCGGTGACGATCTGAATGTCATTGCCCATCCGAACCTGATTCTTCCCTTTGTCGAACACTTTACGGAGCTGCTTCCCAATTTTTACATCTGGAAGGATGAGCGGATTCAGGCCGGTATTGCCGTGTGCGCGGGCATTGCCTTCGTCGACCCGGATACAGACTATCTGGCCGGGCAGGACGTTGCGGAAGCCTGCTGCGCCAACGCCAAAAAGGTCGCGAAGAGCAAGCCCAACCTGGTGAACGGCCTCGCGGGCAACTGGATCGATTTTGACGTGCAGATCGGCTCAGAGCAGCAGAGCCTGGAATGGAAGCGCAGGAATATGGGCTTTACCGGAGAGGGAATCCGCCTGATGCTGCGCCCCTATTCCTTTGAAGAAAAACAGGCGGGCGGACCGATGGATTATCGCCTGCTGAAAGAGCGGGCGACGGCACTGAACCGCATGCAGATTCCGGAAGACGGCATGTCGCTCCTGGAACAGACCTGCTTCATGGGCGCCGCCGACTTTGAGGCGCTGGTCAAAGCGCTTGAGAAGAGCGGTTATCCGCTGACCGAACAGCTGGGATCCGTGTGGACCAGAGTTGGCGGGGCACGCTGCAACAGCTGGTACGACATTGCCATGATCTGTCCCTTCTTCCGGGATTTCAACGCGGATACAGAGCAGGGGGGTGAACGGAAATGCTGATTCTTCGACTGGAAACTCTGGACCGTGTATGCCTCGGGATCGACCGCAACGAGCACGACTATCTGAAATTCAATGTGACCTGCGACGTGCTGGGCCTGCCCTATCTTCCGCTGTATCGGCTTCTTCGGGGGCGGATCGAATTCCCGGACGGGCTGCAGCTTGGCCTGGGCCGCCCGGCGTATTATGAAGGCCTGATTGCCGGGATGCGCATGCTGAACAGCTATGAAAGCATCTCGCCGCAGCTGGTTCTGGACTGTTTCACCGAAATCTGTACAACCGCCCGGGGCGAGCAATACAGAGTTCTGAAAAAGGGCCAGACCTTCTATGCCGCTTTCCGGCTGGAGGAAGAGCAGCTGCCGGACTTCTGTGCCGCTCTCGCCGGGATCACGACGCTCGGCTATACGGATGATAACATTTCCGGACGGGTGTCGGTCACGGTGCTGCGTAACCTGCCGGAGAAGACAGCCCAGGCCCTGCCAATGCCCGAGCTTTCTCCGGACAGGCAGTATACGCGCCTGATCTACCAGGTGCAGACGATTTCTCCGCTCTGTGTCTTCTCACCCTTTGACACCAACAGCAAGTGCAAAAACTATCTTCCCGGCGAGGTTCTGCTGGATTTTATCCGCGATCATATCGGGGAATACTTTGAGGGCGAATTCGAGTCCGGCGATCTCCGCGTTTCCAACGCCTACCCGGTCGCACAGGACAAGCGGGGGATTCCGGCGCCGGCCGCCATGGTGCTGCACAAGCTGGATAAATCCACGCTGGAATACCGCCTGGCTCCTGTGCCCCCCGGCAAGGAATATGAAGCCATCTCGCAGATGGGCGGCCAGTTTGTGGCCCGTCCGAAGGAAAAGACGGTTCTCCGCTTCGAACCGGAGGAAGTAAAGATCTACCCGCTGATTCTCGACAGCAATCTGGCGGGCAGCGGCGCCGACCGCAGCGCCCTGGCCGAAGGCCAGGTGCTTCAGGGCTTTATTAACGGCAGCGACCGGCAGATCCGCGCGCTTGTGAGCCTGTTTTCTCAGCATCCTGTGTTCTCGCTGGGAAGCTGCTCGGCCGAGGGTTACGGCGAAGTTCTGTTCCGCTTCCTCCGGCTGCAGGAACCGGTGAATCTGCCGCGGGAGCTTGCCAACGAGTTTGACGTCTTCTGCCTGGCCCCGGTCATTCTGTACGACGATGCGGGCATGGCCCGCTACGACGCCGAGAGCCTGAAACAGGCGATCGAAAAGCAGCTCGGCGCGGAAGGAAGACTGGAGATTATCAAAAGCTTCATGCAGAGCGCGGTCTGCTGCCGTCTGGACCGCCGCCTGCCGCAGGATACCGCGCAGACCATGTGCGTCCAGATGGGCAGCTCTCTGCGCCTGCGGACACGGGACGGGAAGCCGGTCAACATCGCCGTGCTGTATCATGGCTTCATCGGCGACCGCAGACGCAAAGGCTACGGCGAGGTGATGGCGTATCACGCCGGGGATGCCTATATGCGCAACTGTGAAGAGGTTGAGACAGAGGCCTTCCGCCTCTCGAGACCGGGCAGCGTCCGTGAGGTCCAGGTGGCGGCGCAGTTTATTCAGGATGTGCTGAAAACCGTGCTGAGGATGAAAGTATCCCTGCTGGCGTTCTCGGACCGGGGCGATCATCCGATCGATCCGGAAGCCTCAATGGAAGTCCTGAAGACCATGCGGGACCGCTATGCTTCATCCGTCAGCGACGAGGAGCTTCTGGATATGTACAGGGAGGTGGCGGAACGTGACCTTTGAGGAACTGAAAAAATCGTCGTATTATCCCCGCATTCCCGCGGAGGGATATCTGATCGCCGTGTTCAAAAACCGTATTCTGTTCGAGCGCTATCGGAAGGAGACGGATGGGCTCTGCTTTCCGGGTGCGGAAGAAATCCGAACCGAAGAGCTGCTGCGGCTGCACTGTTTTGACCGGGATACGGAGTATCGGCTGCTGGTGACGGATGACGGAGACCGGCTTGTCGAGCTCGTTCTCAATGCTGAACAGGAGAAGGCGATGGAGCCGGATCTCCTGTTCGAGGATGAGATGCTTGTGCGTCCGGAATACCGCCCGGAACAGATCGGCATTCAGAAGCTGAAGGTCATAAATCGCTACCGTTATACCGCTTTCGATACCATGACGCCGGACAACTACCGGATCAGTTTCTGAGTTTGAGACAGGAGAGGGACTGACAACATAAAATGCAGAAGGGGCTGTCTCAAAACTTTTGGACAACCCCGTTCTCGGCTTTCTGCAATTGCGCGGAAGAGGAACTGGTTTCTCGCACTCAGATTTCTCTTCCGCGCTTTTTTTGTTAGAGAATCTCGTAGGGAGCGATCCCCAGATCGCTCCGCAATCTCTGCGCCTGCAGACAAAAAGCCCGACTTCGGCTTTCTGCAATTGCGCGGAAGAGGAACTGGTTTCTCGCACTCAGGTTTCTCCGCCGCGTTTTATATAGAGATATAAACTCTCTATTCTATCCATTCGCGGCAGCAGCCGGTACGTCAGGGGCTGCAGTTGCCCTTGCCGCGAAACAGTATAACCTGATTGGGAGCGAAACTCGATATTATGATACAGCCCCTTATCACCCGGCAGAGCGTTTATCTGACGCCCGCCTGGGAGCTCTGTTCCCACTCCATAAACTGATCCAGCAGAAGCGGCTTTGCGTAATAGTATCCCTGGAAGCTCTCCACGTGATAGCGCATCAGGATATCCCGCATGCCCGCGGTTTCGATGCCCTCGACGCAGACCTTCGCACTGAAGATGGAGGCAAGGTCGGCGATGTTCCGTATGAGCTGCCGGTCAAGATCGTTCTCCTCGATCATCTTCACAAAGCTGCGGTCGATCTTGATAATGTCAAACGGAATCTCCTTGAGGATGCCGATGGAGGAAAAACCGGTCCCGAAATCATCCAGCGCAATCAGGACGCCTCTGGATTTCAGGCTTGAGAGCACGTTTTTCAGAAGATCCATATCCAGCATTCTGCAGCGCTCGGTCACCTCAAGGCAGAGATGCTCGGGCGGGTATTCCATTTCCTTCAGGATACGGAGCACCATATCCACGAAATCCGGTTTTTCCAGCTGTGTATACGACAGGTTGACATTGATGACAAATCCGGGATTCTGATGCAGGATCTGCTTTGCCGAAAAGATGGATTCCCGAATGATCCATTCCCCGAGCTCCGGAAACAGCGGGTCCGATTCCAGCAGCGGAATAAACAGATCCGGAGGAACTATGCCGTAGACATCGTTTTTCCAGCGAAGCAGAGCTTCTGCGCTGATCAGCTTCTCCGTCGAGGCGTCCACCACCGGCTGATAGAGCAGATAGAAGCCGTTGTAGCCGTGCATGATGGAGGCCCGGATCGCGTGCAGTTTTTCCAGCCGCTGATGGTTTTCCTCGTTCAGATCGTTCTGGAACTCTACCAGCTCGCCCTGCTGACGATGCTTGGACTCTTCATTGGCAAAATTCAGACAGGCAAAGACCGTCTGCGAATCGATGTCGAAATGATCCACCCGCAGCGCGCCGCCGTGCACGTCGAGCAGAATCTTCCTGTCATCCACCAGGAACTGTTCATGCAGATAGGAGCGGAACTGATTGTATTGTTCCCGCATCTCCGCAACGGACAGCGTGTTGCTGATCACGGCGAGCTTCGGCCCGTCGATCCTGTAGATATGCCCCGTGTTTCCGACCGTTTCGAACGCTTTTCTGGCGTAGAGCTGCAGCACGCGGTTTCCGAAATGATAGCCGTACATCTCGTTGATCTCCGAGAATTTGCTGATTCCGAACAGAGCCACGCTGACTGCCGAGTTCCGTTTGATCCAGCCGTCCAGATCCTCGAAGAACCCGTACTGATTTCGAAGTCCGGTCAGCTCGTCGATATGCCCCTGCATGCCGTGATTGCGGATGCTGCCGGCAAAGTAGTCCGGCTCGCCGGAAGGATCCCGGATGACGATGCCGCGGCAGGTGCACACGTCGTATTCTCCCGTGATGCGTCTGGCGCGGTACTGCATGTCATGACCGGCTGCGTTTCCGGCGAAGATCTCGTCGATGCCCTGATGGTAGGCTGCCCGGTCGTCCGGATGGATCCGATTCTCCCAGATATCGCCCGCCCCATACATGTACTCGGACGGCAGGCCGAAAAGATCCACCGCGGTTTTCGACCAGCGGGAGAAATCATACTTCATATCGCAGAGGAATACGTAGTTTCCTTCCGAAACCACCTCAAAGGCCCGGAACAGGGTATCCAGCATGTTCCGCCTGTCCTCGCTGATGATTTTGACTTCTGCCTTCTCCTTGAACACATGGCTTTCCCGGAGAAGCTTCTGCTCTTTCAGATGCGTCTTTTCCCCGTACATGCTGCTGTCGGCACGATTGAACACATCCTCGACATGATGGTCTTTTACCTGTTGAAATTCCGCCATTCCCGAGGCGATGACCGGCCCTTCGCCCATGCGGACGTTGTCTTCTACCTGCTTTCTCAGAATGGAGATCAGGCTTTCCCGGTTTTCAAAATCCTGGCCTTTGAGAATGACGGCGAATTCGTCCCCGCCGATTCGGAATACGGGGCTGTGGCTGAAAATACGGCAGATCAGCTTGCAGCAGGCGCGGATATATTCATCTCCCGCCTTGTGCCCTTCCGTGTCGTTGATCACCTTCAGACCGTTGATATCGCAGACCACGATGCCGAAGGGGTCGCAGTCTTCTCCCATCAGACTCTGCAGATCCTTCTCTGCTTCGCGGTAGGCGGTCTTGTTCTTCGTGCCGGTCAGTTCGTCCCGCCTGGCCATCTGGTTTGCCGTGGAGAGCGCCGCCAGATACTCCTTTTCCGCCTGGACCTCCTTGTCGCGATTTTCCACGCAGATGATAAAATGACTGTGATCGGAGGAATAGGTTACCTCCATACGCGTATACTGGATATTTCCGCCCTCGACGACCAGACGGTAATCCTCGGTCAGCTGTCTTCTGTTTTCCAGTTGGGAAATCAGATGGTCCCTGTCAAGGAAGAGCCGGATCCTGTCTCTGTCTTCGAAATAGACGAGCCGTTCCAGATTCTTTCTGGAAGCCGCGAAGAAATCGTCTCCCTCATCCTGAACCTTCAGCTCTCCGGACTTCTTTCTTGTCGAAAATTCCGCGAAACTGGAGTTTTCACAGTTGATGTAATAGATCAGATCATAATGGGATGCCAGTCTCTCCGCAATTCTGGTATAGGTGACGTTCTTTCTGTGATCCTGATCCTGCTCCTGTTTTGCCTGCACCTCGGCGTCGATGTTCTCAATGCAGACGATGATGTGCTTTCCGTCCCTGGCCATGATCTCGGTATGCCGGATGTGGTGGACCTCACCCCCCAAAACCAGGCGCCAGGAGGCCGAAAAAGAGTTCCGGTTCTTCAGGTTTTTCAGCATCACGTCCTTATAATGCAGACGCATGGCCTTTTCCTGGTCCTCGGGGTGTACATATTTCCGGATGCTCCTTCTGCTCTCGGCAAAGAAGTCTTTTCCGGTCGCCGGCACGTTCAGCTTCTTATATTCGTCCGTCGAAGAGATCTCCGTATAGGTGCTGGTTGCAATATCAATGTAGTACAGCGTGTCGTACTGTTCCGCCAGACTTTCGGCAATCTGGAAATAGACCTCTTCCACAAAGGCTTTATCCTGCTCTGTCATCATTCACCTCTCCAATCGACGCGGCCTGTTTTCCTTGTATCTTTCATAATAACACAGGAGCGCCCGGCTTTCTACCCCCAAAACGCGAAAAACCGTTCCCACACGGAAAAACGGAAAGAAAGAACGACCCCCCTGCTCACACTCGGAGCAGGGGGGCTTGCGTTTCATATGACGACCTGGTTGCGGCCGTTGGCCTTGCCCATATACAGCTTTCGATCCGCCTGATCGAAAAGCTCTTCCATGGACGATCGGAAATCGTTTTCTTCCACGCCGACGGTGATCGTGATCGAGAAATCGAGATCCCCGAAGTGCAGCGGCATCTTTTTGACCGCAAAGTTCAGATCCTGCATTACGACGCCGGCTTCATCGATGTTCATCCCCGGCAGGAAGAAGCAGAACTCCTCACCGCCCCAGCGGCAGACCGTGTATCTCCCTTCGCTGGAGTCCCGGAACAGCGCGGCCAGCGTCTGCAGGGTATAGTCGCCGCAGTTGTGTCCGTAGGTGTCGTTGACCTTCTTGAAGAAGTCGATATCGGCAATGGCAATGCTGAAAGCCTGGTCCGGCTGCTCCTTCCGGAAGCGGGTAACCTCGTCCAGCAGGGCGCGGCGGTTCGGCAGCTGGGTAAGAGCGTCCGTTCCGGCTTCCTTGTGCAGCGCCTGGTTGTTCAGCAGCAGCTGCCGTTCGTTTTCCTGAATGCTCGAACTGAAGGTGACGAAGCAGATCGCGAGCGTGTTGAATACGGCCAGGGTATTCAGACTCTGATAGAGAATCGTCATTGTCGGCCCAAGCTCATAACCGGTCGGAATCGTCTGGGCATACGAAAACAGGAAGGTGCGGTAGGCGAGCACCGCGAAAAACGTAAGGACCTTCCAGGTCGGTGGTTCATAGATGTTGAAGAAGCAGAGCATCAGCATCGGAATCAGCAGGTGCTGTGCGCCGTACTCCCAGCCGACATGCTGCGTGTGCCAGGCGCACCAGAAGATGATGACGGCTTCGAAAGCGTAAAAACTCAGCCGGACATTGATCCGACCGATGGAGTACCGGCAGGCGAGCATCGCGGCAAACACCAGGATCACGGTCCACTCGATCCGGTGTTTTGTCATGTAAAGAACGATAAAAGTCAGCACAAAATACAGGGCAATGCCAATCTCGCTGGTTGCCAGAGCCCGTTGGAAGTATGCCGGAAAAGTCTTGCCGGCTTTCGGCACCTTCTGATGAAGGTATTCCATGATCTGCTTCATGCCGTCACCCGCTATGCTGGAGATAGAGTGAAAATAGTTAGTAATTTCATTATGCGCTTTTTTTCTCCGGAATGCAAGAGGAAAAACCGGAAGATGGTCTCTGATTTTGAGAAAAAAACCGGATGGCTGTTGTGGTTTGGATACTTCCGTGATAAAATGGCTGTCGTGTCATTGAAAGCCTACGGGAGGGTTCTCTATGAGTTCGGAAACAAAACTGCGGCAGCATCTTTCGCCGATGGGTGCCTGGGCTTTTTCCGTCGGCACCAGCGTCGGCTGGGGCTCGCTGGTGGTGACGGCCAGCACCTATCTTGCCCAGGCAGGTCCTCTGGGCAGCGTATTCGGGCTGGCGGCCGGAGCAATGATCATGCTGATCATCAGCCGCTGCTACGCATACCTGATGCGCTGCTTCCCGGAAGCCGGCGGCGCCTTCTCGTTCTCGACCGAGGTCTTCGGCCACGACCAGGGCTTCCTGACCGCCTGGTTCCTGGCGATGACCTATTTTGCCATTCTCTGGGCGAATGCCACCTCGCTGCCCCTTTTCAGCCGCATTTTCCTCGGCGATGTTTTCCGTTTCGGAAAGCTGTACACGATTTTCGGTTACGACGTGTTTGCCGGCGAAGCGCTGCTGTCTGTTGCCGCGCTGATTCTGGTCGGCTGGCTCTGCGCTCACTTTGCCCGGGTGATGGACAAGGTGATGATCGCCCTGGCCTGCACCTTTACCCTGGGCATCGCCGTCTGCTTCTTCGGCGCCGTCTTCGGACACCCGGTTCTGACGCCCTTCTATATTCCCGATTCCTCCGCCCTGTCCCAGATCGTGAAGATCGCGGTAATTTCTCCCTGGGCCTTTATCGGCTTCGAGAGCATTTCACACGCGACGGAAGAGTTTTCCTTTGACCGCGGCAAAATCCGCATCGTGCTGTTGATTGCGGTGCTCTCCGCGCTGGCGCTGTATGGGATGGTCACCCTGCTGTCCGTCACGGCCTATCCCGACCGTTACGACAGCTGGCTCTCCTACATCCGCGACCTGGACAATCTCGAAGGGCTCGAAGCCCTGCCCGCCTTTTATGCGGCCGGCCGTTATCTCGGCTCTGCCGGCGTTACGCTTCTGATGCTCTCTCTGCTTGCGCTGGTTCTGACCAGCCTGATCGGCAATATCAGCGCCCTCTCCCGTCTTTTCTGGGTTCTGGGAAAGGAGCGCATCCTGCCTGAGCGCTTCGCCGTGCTGAATGAAAACGGCGTTCCCGCGCAGGCGCTGCTCCTGACGGTCGGCGTTTCCTGCCTGGTTCCGCTGATCGGCCGTACGGCCATCGGCTGGATTGTCGACGTCACTACCATCGGTGCCACGCTGATCTACGGCTATGTGTCGGCTGCGGCTGCCCGCTATGCCAGGGAGATGGAAGACAGACGGGACATGTGGTTCGGCCGGATCGGTCTTGGCCTCATGTTCGCTTTCGGCCTTTATATCCTGCTGCCGAACATCATCGGCCGCGGATCAATGGCGAAAGAGACCTACTTCCTCTTCATTGCCTGGAGTGTGCTGGGCTTTCTCTTCTTCCGCGGCATCCTGCATCACGACAAGGAAAAACGCTTCGGCGGCTCCGTGACCGTATGGGTGGCGCTGCTGGCGCTCGTGCTGTTCGTCTCCCTGATCTGGATGCGGCAGTCCATGATCGATGCCAACGAAGAGATGCTGGATAACATCCGGAATTACTACGGCGAGTCCGAGAGCCTGGGCGTCCAGCGCCTGGAGGATTCCCGCTACATCGAACAGCAGATGCTGGAGCTCGAAGAGTCTGACACGCAGACCATGCTGATGGCGATCGGCATGTTCGGCTTCGCACTCTTGATCATGATGACGAACCACCGGTACATGAACAAACGCTCGAAGGAGAGCGAGATGCTCGCCAACACCGACCCGATGACCGGCGTCAAGAGCAAGCTTGCCTATTTCGCCAGGGAGAAGGAGCTCAACACTCTGATCGAAGAAACCCGCGCCAACGACTTCTCCATCGTGGTCTGCGATGTCAACGGTCTGAAGAAGATCAACGACACCCTCGGCCACAAGGCCGGCGATGCCTATATCTGCGACGCCTGCCGGATGGTCTGCGAGACCTTTCAGCACAGTCCGGTCTACCGTGTCGGCGGCGACGAATTCGTCGTCATTCTGACCGGGCGTGACCATCTGGTCCGCCGGGAGCTGATGACCGCCCTGCATGAAAAGTCGGTCGAACACATCGCCTCCGGCGGCGCGGTGATTTCCGGCGGCATGGCGGATTTCATCCCCGCGGAAGACGGCAACGTGCACGAAGTCTTTGAACGCGCCGATGCGCAGATGTACGAGGAGAAGCAGCTTCTCAAGAGCTTCGGCGCCGTCACCCGCGACGATGAGTCGGAAGAATCTGCGCTGCTCACCGTCAGCGGCGAAGCCCCTGCCGTCCTCAACGTCAGCCGGAAGATTCTGATCGTCGAAGACGAGGTCGTCAACCAGATGATGCTCGGCAAGGCGCTGGAAGACGAGTACGAGATTCTCTATGCCTCCGACGGTCTTGTGGCGCTGGAGGAGATCCGGGCGCACAAAGACGATCTGAACCTGATTCTTCTGGACCTGCTGCTTCCGAAAATGAGCGGCACCGAGGTCCTCCGCAGCATCAAGGCCGATCCCGAGCTCAAGCACATCCCGGTCATCGTCATGACCTCCGACCACCAGTCCGAGGTCGAGTGCCTCGAGATCGGGGCCATGGACTTCATCTCCAAGCCCTATCCCGCATGGGAGGTCGTCCATGCCCGCGTCAAGAAGAGTATCGAATACGCCGAAAGCCGTGAGACCATCCAGTCCACCGAGCGTGACCATCTCACCAAGCTCTTCAATATTGACTACTTCTTCCGCTATATCGGCATTTTCGACCGGCACTATGTCGACATGGACATGGATGCGGTCGTCATCGATGTCAATCACTTCCATCTGGTCAACGAGCGCTACGGCAAGCAGTACGGCGATACCGTCCTCATGCGCATAGGCGAGCGCATCCGCCATCTTGCCCGCGAGGTCGGCGGCGTCGGCTGCCGTCAGGGCGCCGACACCTTCCTGATCTACTGCCCGCACCGCACGGACTATGCCGATCTGCTTGAGGAGGCGTCGAAAGGCCTCTCCGGTGAGGATGCTTCCGACGACCGGATCCGTCTGCGCATGGGTGTTTACGCCAATGTCGACAAGGAACTCGACATCGAGCGCCGCTTCGACCGCGCCAAGCTCGCGGCCGACTCGGTCAAGGACAATTATGTCCAGCCTGTCGGCGTCTTCGACCAGAAGATGAACGACACGGCTCTCTTCCGGGAAGCCCTGCTCGAGGGATTCCACAGCTCGCTCGACGAAGGGCGCTTCTCCGTCGTCTTCCAGCCGAAGTTCGACATCCGTCCCGAAAAGCCGGTCCTCGCCAGCGCCGAAGCGCTGGTGCGCTGGAACCATCCTGTGCTCGGGCCGGTCAGCCCCGGCGTCTTCATTCCGCTGCTGGAGGACAACGGCCTGATTCTTGAGCTCGACATCTTTGTCTGGCGCGAGACGGCCAGACGCATCCGCGAGTGGAAGGACAAGTTCGGCTTCTCGGTTCCGGTTTCGGTGAACGTTTCGCGCATCGACATGCTGATGCCGAACCTCAAGAGCATCTTTACCGAGATTCTCGATTCCCGGTGTCTCACGACTGCCGACCTGATCCTCGAGATTACCGAGTCCGCCTATACCGGCGACTCCTCCCAGGTCATCGCCGTTGCGCGCGAGCTGCGCGGCACGGGCATGGGCTTCCGCATCGAGATGGACGACTTCGGCACCGGCTACTCCTCGCTCGGCATGCTCTCCAATCTGCCGATTGACGTCCTGAAGCTGGACATGAGCTTTGTTCGCAGCGCCTTCGGGGAAACGCGCGACTTTCGCATCATCGAGCTGATCATCGACATTGCCGACTACCTTCAGGTTCCGCTGGTCGCGGAAGGCGTCGAAACCGAGGAACAGTACCTGAAACTCCGGGATCTGGGCTGCGACCTGGTCCAGGGCTACTACTTCTCCAGACCCCTCCCCCCTGACCAGTTCGAACAGTTCCTGTCTGAAAGGAAAGGTTCTGCCTGAGAATTGGAGAGATAGAAAACGCACCCCGGAGTTCTCCGGGGTGCATTGTTTTCAGAGGGATAATCCTTCAGCGATAGCGCTGGCGGGGACGGTAGAATTCGAAAATGACGGCGTCGCGTCCCTTTTCGTTGCGCGGCTCATGCGAGGTCCAGCAGATGTTCAGCGCGCCGAGCCGCGTGCACAGCCGCACCAGCGGCGGACGATAGCCGATGCGGTAGGCGACGAACTGCGGTCTTGCCAGAAAGTTCAGCAGGGTGTTGTGCAGCAGAAAGGCCTTCAGCCCGGTGATGCCGTCTTCGGCGTAGTTCTTCATCGAAGTGGCCAACTGACCGCGGATCAGATCCGGGGCGTGGAAGCGGAACCACGCGACGATCAGCGGGTTGAAGCTTTCGATGCACACATTGCCGTGATAGGCGGTCAGCAGGGAGTAGGTCTTTTCACAGAGTTCGCGGTTGCGCGGTCCGTTCTTCAGTTCGACGATCAGGGCTTCGCAGCCGCGGATGTTTTTCAGCACCTCCGAGAACAGAGGGATACCCTCTTCGCTTCCGCAGAGACGGAGCTCCTGCAGTTCCTTCCAGGTCAGCTCGTCCACGCGCGCGTGCACACCGCAGACGCGGTCCAGCGTGTCGTCATGGAAGACCACGACTTCGCCGTCCTTTGAGAGTTGAACGTCCAACTCGATGCCGTAGCCCTCCCGGGCGGCCCGCCGAAAGGCCTCCAGCGAGTTCTCCGGGATTGCTTTATCCCGCGTATGCAGCCCGCGGTGGGCATAGTTAACGCCGCGGAAGATCTCCTTCTGCCGGCGGCTGGCATGGCCGGGCGCTGCGGCATACAGCGGCAGCAGTACGGCCGCAGCCGACAGGCCGAGGAGCGGTTTCAGCAGTTTGCGATTCATTGCAGGGCTCCTCTCAGTCTCCGCCGTCCAGCGCTTCCAGACCGGTCACGGTGGGGACCTTCGATACTTTGATATTCTTGACGAGCAAGGTGAACACCGCAAAGCTCAGCGCTGTCAGGATCGCGGCATAGACCGGCAGGGTGCGCCAGGCCAGCGTGGCGTTCAGGACCAGACCGAGCAGAACCGGCGTGATGGTCTGGGCGGACATGCTGGCGGTGTAATAGTAGCCGGTGAATTTCCCGATCTTCTTGGACGAGCAAAGCTCCACGACCATCGGGAACGAGCAGTTGTGCACCAGCGCCATCCCGAAACCTTTCAGCACCCACACCGCATAGAGCAGCGTGGGGAAGGCGAATTCGCCGCGCTCGCCGACGACCTTCCCGGTCGGTGCGACAAAGCACATGACGACCAGACCGACAAAGGTGATCGCGAGACCCGATGAGATTGTCCACTTGCGGCCGATACGGTCGGCGATGCCGCCGGCAATGGCGAAGCCGATGACCGAAGCGAGACCGCCGAGGATCGTCAGGATCATGGTTGCGCTCGAGACCGACTGAAGATGATAGATGACATAGTTGCCGATGTAGGTGCCCAGCGCGTTGTCGGACATGAACCAGAGGAATTCCGCGCCGAGAATGGCCAGCAGCATGGTCTTGTTGGCCTTGGACATCGGCTTGTCGTCATCGATGGGCGTCTCGACCGCGGCGAGCTTTTCACCGAGTTCCAGCTCGTCCCGGATCTCTTCCTCGATTTTATTTTCCTTGATCGTCGCAAAGAGCACCAGCGCGGAGATGACCATCAGGACCGAAGCGATGATGAAGGGGAGCTCGATGGTCCAGATGTTCCGCTCGGCGACCGGGGCGTTGATGTAGCTGCTCAGGACCAGAAAAATCCCGAGCACCGTCGCAAAGGCGCCGCCGAAGTAGCCCATGATGTTGATGATGCCGTTGGCCCTGGCGCGCAGGGGCTTGGGCGTGATGTCCGGCATCAGCGCGACGGCCGGATTGCGGTACATCATCATGAAGATCAGGACAATGCCCATGGTGATGACCATGCCGACAATGTTGTTGTAGTGGAAAAAGAGGGGAATGAACGGAAAAGCGATTGCCGACACGAAGGTTCCGACCAGAATATAGGGCATGCGCTTGCCGATAGGCGTGACGGTTCTGTCGGACAGATTTCCGAAGATCGGCAGCAGGATCAGCGCGGCCAGATTGTCGCAGGCCATGATGATGCCGACGATCCACTGGACGTTCAGAATCTTGCCCGGGTCGCTGGCCTTCAGTTCGGCCGAGGACATCTCATAGATGTTCCGGGCGAAAATGTCGGTCAGGAAGGTAGGACACCACGAGTCGTAGACCTGCCAGAGAAGCAGGATGCCGAAGAAGGCAAAACCGATGAGGGCGGTCCGGCGGACGTTCAGCTTCAGCGGAGCGGGGGATGTGTTTTCCATGGGTAGGACCTCTCTGTCTTTCTCTTGAATGCCTTTATTCTACACTCTTGCCCCGGTTTTGTAAACAAAGCCCGTGAAGTTTTTCGCGGAATAATTATTCATTACCAAAATGTGAATTCTCGGGAAAAGCCTGCTCCGGCGCTTGACAATCGGACCGGGAAATGGTATATTAGCACTCGGAGGGCGAGAGTGCCAACAGTCGTGCAAGGTGAGTGCTAACATGAGCATAAGCGACAGAAAAAAGAAAATTCTGGCCGCGGTTGTGGATGAGTACATCCGCACGGCTGAACCGGTCGGCAGCAAGCATCTGGCCGAAAACGCCGGCCTCGGCTGCTCCTCAGCCACGATCCGCAACGAGCTTGCCGAACTGGTTTCGCTCGGCTATCTGGAACAGCCGCATACCTCGGCCGGGCGTGTCCCGACCCCGATGGGCTACCGCATGTACGTCAACGAGCTGATGCAGAAGCAGAAGTATTCGCTGGAAGAGACGGAGGAGATCAACCGCCGTCTGAACCAGAAGCTGCAGGAGCTGGACGACACCATCGGCAGCATCAGCCGGCTGGCCTCCCAGCTGACCGACTATCCGGCCCTGGCCCTGACGGCGGCTGCCCCCACGACGATCCGGCGCTTTGACCTGATCTATGTCGACGCTAACACCTTTATCATCGTCCTGATGCTGTCCAACAACACCGTCAAGTCGAAACTGGTGCATCTTCCGGTATCCGTGGATCAGCCGCTGGTACAGCGCCTGAGCGCGCTGTTCAATTCCGGTTTCACCGGGATCACCGAAGACCAGATCACCCCGCTGCTGATTCACTCGAGCGAGCGTGCGGCGGATGACAGCATGGGTCTGACGGCCGTGATCGCGGCCTTCGCCATCGAGACGCTTTCGGAAGTGACGGCGCCCATGGCCTTCGTTTCGGGCGAGAACCGTCTGCTGAACCAGCCGGAGTTCCGCGATCCCGACAAGGCGCACCGCCTGATGAGCTATCTGTCCAGCGGCAGCTATATTCTGCCTCCGGCCGAGAACGGCCTTCCGGACAGCAGCGAGGTGCGTGTGCTGATCGGACCGGAGAACATTGCGGAGGAGCTGAAGGATTCCAGCGTTGTGATCGCCAGCTACGATGCCGGCGACAACACCCGCGGTCTGATCGGCATCGTCGGCCCGACACGGATGGACTACTCCGCGGTTGCCTCCAAGCTGCGTTTCCTGGCAGCGAACCTTTCCCGAAGGCTGGGAAGCGGCGAAGCGCCGCCGGAAGGCATGCACAACAAGCTGATTATCAAGAAGAGCGAGGATAGAGAAGAATGAACGAAGAAAAGACGACCGATCTGCCGGAGAAAGAAGAACCGGCAGTCGAAGAAAAAGCGGAAGCCGAAGCGCAGACGGCGGAAGAGAAAGCCGAAGCGCCTGCCGCTGAGGAAGCCGCGGAAAAGGAAGAAGACAAAAAGAACGCCAAAGACGCCGGGAAGAAGGAGAAGCACCGTTTCCGGAAAGCCTCGGCCGAAGAGGAAAAGATCGCGAAGCTCGAAGAAGAGAACGCCGTCCTGAACGACCGCTATCTGCGTGTCTGCGCCGAGTATGACAACTTCCGGCGCCGCAGTCAGAAGGAGCGAGAAGCCCTGTACGGCGACATCAAGGCTGACATCCTCACGAAGTTCCTGCCCGTCTATGACAATCTCGAGCGGGCCCTGAAGCAGGGGACCGAAGACGAGGCCTACCGCAAGGGCGTCGAGATGATCATGACCCAGTTCAATGCCACCATGGAGAAGCTGGGCGTGACGGAGATCGACTGTCTGGGACAGAAGTTTGACCCCGCGCTCCACAATGCCGTGATGCATGTGGACGATGCGGAAAAGGGCGAGAATGAAATCGTCGAGGTGTTCCAGAAGGGCTTCATGATCGGCGACAAGGTTGTCCGTTTTGCCATGGTCAAGGTGGCAAATTAAAAACGTATATAACCGGAAAAGATTCCGTTTATAGATAGGATTCCATTCAGTAAAAAATAATTGTTACATACAGGAGGATATGAAAATGGGTAAAATTATCGGTATTGATCTCGGTACCACCAACAGCTGCGTGGCTGTTCTCGAAGGCGGCGAACCGGTCGTCATCCCCAACGCGGAAGGTTCCCGCACCACACCGTCGGTTGTGGCCTTTGCCAAGACCGGCGAGCGTATGGTCGGCCAGGTTGCCAAGCGCCAGGCCGTTACCAACCCGGACCGCACCATCTCGTCCATCAAGCGTGAGATGGGTTCCAACTACAAAGTCACCATCGACGGCAAGGCCTACACTCCCCAGGAAATCTCGGCCATGATTCTTCAGAAGCTGAAGACGGATGCCGAGGCCTATTTGGGCCAGACCGTCACCGAAGCGGTCATCACCGTTCCGGCTTACTTCACCGACGCCCAGCGCCAGGCGACCAAGGACGCCGGCAAGATTGCGGGCCTCGATGTCAAGCGTATCATCAACGAGCCGACCGCGGCCGCGCTGGACTATGGCGTGGACAAGGAGCAGGAGCAGCGCATCATGGACTATGACCTGGGCGGC
>JAFYHU010000011.1 GCA_017538965.1 Oscillospiraceae bacterium | reverse complement strand
GGTGCGGTAAAGTGATATACAACTGACAATTGTTTGAAGTAAATGTGGGGAGCCGTATGCGGGAAAACCGCACGTACGGTTCTTTGGAGGAGTTTATTTCAACTGTTATGAATGAAAAGGAGAGATAAATTTACTCATGAAATATATTATAGCCACTCTGGGCTGTAAGGTCAACCAGTTTGAGACACAGGCAATGGAAGAAAAACTGCGCCGGGACGGACATACCGCAGCAGCCCCGGGCGAGCAGGCGGATGCCGTCATTGTCAACACCTGCGCCGTCACGGCCGAGAGCGGACGAAAATCCCGCCAGACCATCCGGCGGCTGCGGGATGAGAATCCGAATGCCGTTGTTGCCGTCTGCGGCTGCTATGCCCAGCTGAGCCCCGAGGAGAATGCCGAGATCGGCGCAGAAGTTCTGTTCGGAACCGGAGATCGCATGGCTTTCGTGGAAGCGGTGGAACGCGCTGCCGCGCAGGGCGGAGGCGAAACGCGGATCGACCGGCCGTTCTCCCGCCGGACCTTGGAACAGCTTCCGGCCGGCGCGGTTTCCGGAAGAACCCGCGCAATGCTGAAGGTCCAGGACGGCTGCCGGAATTTCTGCAGCTACTGCATCATCCCCTACGTCCGGGGAAGCCTCCGCAGCATGCCGATCTGTGACGCGGTTTCGGAAGTCCGAAGAATCCGGGAGGAAGGATATCTGGAGCTGGTTCTGACAGGAATCGAAGTAGCTTCCTACGGCCTGGATCTGGAAGGAAAACCGACGCTGACGGATCTCGTGGAGGCTGCCGCAGCCGAAGCAGGAGAGATGCGCCTGCGTCTCGGTTCCCTGGAGCCGACGGTGATCACGGAAGACTTCTGCCGGCGGCTGGCTGCAACCGGAAAGCTTTGCCGCCATTTCCACCTGTCTCTGCAGTCGGGCTGTGACCGGACGCTGAAAGCGATGAACCGGAAATATGACACGGACTTCTTTTACCGGAGGACCGAACTGCTGCGTTTCTATTTCCCGGGCTGTGCCCTGACCGGCGACCTCATCGCGGGCTTTCCGGGGGAAACGGAAGAGGACCATCGGCAGACGCTGGACTTCCTGAGAAAGTGCGCCTTCTCCGAACTGCATGTCTTCCCCTATTCCCGACGGCCGGGAACCCCGGCGGACAAACTGCCCGGACAGCTGACCAGTGCGGTCAAAAACCGCCGGGCACACGAGGCAAAAGCGGTCTCCAATGAGACCGGCCGCGCTTTTCGCGCGGCCGGCATCGGAGAGACGCTGTCGGTGCTGTTTGAATCCGGGGACGGAAAGGGTTCACTCGGTCACAGCGACACCTATCTGCTGGTGCGCGTCCCCGAAGCGGAGCTTCACGGTCAGATGCGCCCGGTGCGCATTCTTTCCGCTGAGGAAGACGGAACCCTGGTCGGCGAACTTGTCTGATCAGGTGGTCTTTGCCAGATCTTCGCCGCGGATGTATTTTCCCATGGGCTTCCAGAGCAGGAGGCCAACGACCAGACAGAGAAGCATGTCGATCAGCATATAGCTGCCGTTGTAGAGAAAAGAGTAGAACCAGGGCGTGTGCATCGTCATGCCGAAGAAGGTTTCCGGCATGTATTCCGCCCAGACCGTGGCCCCCACAACATAATGGACCAGAAAGCGGGCCAGACTGCCGACGACGATGCCGGTAAAAAAGCCGTATTTCTGCTTGTGGAACAGGCCTGCCAGACCGAGGACGGAAAAGGCGATGAGATAGTCGCCGAGCATGGACTGCCAGCCCCAGGCGTAAGCCCCGTCCAGCGTCAGCTGCAGGATGCTGTAGACGAAGCTTGCCAGCATGCCGGGACCGAAGCCCCAGCGGGCGCAGAAGACAAAGATCGGCAGCATGGCAACCACGATCGAACCCCCCTGAGGCAGTTCGAAGAGCTTGAGATAGCCGAGCACCTGAGCGAGAGCGACGAAGACCGCGCCTTCGGTCAGGGCACGCAGAGTGAGTTTGGATTTGTTCATGGTTTTTCTCCCTTCTTTTTTTGGGAAAGCCAAAAGAAAACATCAGGCTCCGAAAGACCTGATGCCGATGAACACGTGCTTTCCTACGCCGGCATTATCCGGATCAGGTTCCGTGGTTTAGGGCTCGATTACCCTCTCTCAGCCGGGAAGACCCAGCACCCAACATTCAATTGCGGGCATATTGTAATCCGAAATGCCGAATCTGTCAAGACCGATCGAAAGCAATTGACACTTGGGCACGGTTCATATATAATCAGTCGGCATGGAGTCAAAGAGAAAGACAAATGGTGAAAACAATGACAGAAGACAGAGTTTTTAACTTTTCCGCCGGCCCGTCGGTGCTGCCGGAAGCAGTGCTGCAGCGTGCCCGCGCGGAGATGATGAATGTCCGCGGCAGCGGCATGTCCGTCATGGAGATGAGTCACCGCAGTCCTGCGTTTATCGAGATCTTTACCGAAGCAAAGGAAAAGCTCCGGAGCTCGCTGCGTGTTCCGGAAAGCCACGAGATTCTGTTCCTGCAGGGCGGCGCAACGCTTCAGTTTGCAGCGATTCCGATGAACCTGATGGAAGAGAAGACCGCCGATTATGCCGTAACCGGCAATTTTTCGGCCAAAGCTGCCAAAGAAGCAGAGAAGTACGGCACGGTGCATATCGCCTGCGATACTTCCGGGTCCGGCCACAACCGGATTCCGACACAGGACGAGCTTTCCCTGACTCCGGGCGCGCAATACTTCTATTACTGCGCCAACAACACCGTCTACGGGACCGAGTGGCCGTATGTTCCGGAGAGCGGGGCACCGCTGGTCTGTGACATGTCCTCCGACATTCTCTCCCGACCCGTGGACGTCTCCCGCTTCGGCCTGATCTACGCCGGGGCACAGAAGAACATGGCTCCGGCCGGCCTTACCGTCGTGATCATCGACCGGACGCTCGCCGGACGCGAACGCCCCTTCACGCCGCAGATCATGAGTTACGAGACGATGATCCGACAGGATTCGATGCTGAACACACCGCCGTGCTGGTGTATCTACATGCTGTCGCTGGTGCTGGACTGGCTGCAGGAACAGGGCGGCGTTGAAGGCATGGAACAACTGAAGAAGGCGCGCGCAGGACGGCTTTATGCGTATCTGGACGAAAGCCGGCTGTTTCACGCGCACGCGCTCCCCGGCTCGCGCAGCGATATGAACGTCACCTTCCGTACGGGCGATGCCGACCTGGATGCCGCGTTCATCCGCTTCGCGGCTTCGAGGGGTCTGGTGAACCTGAAGGGACACAAAATCGCCGGCGGCATGCGGGCATCGCTCTACAATGCCATGCCGATGGAGGGCGTGGAAGCGCTTATTGAGACCATGAAGGAGTTTGAGAAGAACCATGTTTAAAATACAGATCATGAATAAAATCTCGCCTGCCGGCATAGAGGCGCTTGAGAAAAACGGCTGCCGGGTCGGCGAGAACCTCGATAACCCCAGCGGACTGCTGCTGCGCAGCGCCGACCTGCACGAGACGCGGTTTCCCGAGAGCCTGCTGGCCATCGCCCGCGCCGGTGCCGGCTACAACAACATTCCGGTCGAGCGCTGCACCGAAGAGGGCATCGTCGTCTTCAACGCGCCCGGCGCCAACGCCCAGGCCGTGAAGGAGCAGGAAATCTGCTCGCTGGTTATGGCCTCGCGCGATATTCTGGGCAGCATCGAATGGGTGCACTCCATCTCGGGCGAAGGCGAGAACATCCCTGCGCTGGTCGAGAAGAAAAAATCCAGCTTCACCGGCCCCGAGCTGCTGGGCAAGACCCTCGGCGTCATCGGCCTCGGCGCGGTCGGCGCGCTGGTCGCCAACGCCGGTGTGGACCTGAACATGCGCGTGCTGGGCTATGATCCCTTCCTGTCGGTGGATGCCGCCTGGCGTCTTTCGCGCAAGGTTCTCCATACCGAGAATATCGAAGAGCTGTATGAAAACTGCGATTATATCAGCATCAACGTACCCTTTACCGAGGATACGCACAACATGCTGGATGCCGATGCCTTCTCGCGGATGAAAGACGGCGTGCGCATCATCAACGAGTCGCGCGCCGAAGTGGTAAACGATGTGGACATGACCGCTGCGCTGAAGAGCGGCAAGGTTGCCAAATACGTCACCGACTTCCCCAACGAAGTTATCCTCAAGGCTCCGAACGTCATTGCCATGCCGCATCTGGGCGCCTGCACGCCCGAAAGCGAGGACCGCTGCGCCGAGATGGCCGCCAATGAGCTGTATGACTATCTGCTCAACGGCAACATCCGCAATTCCGTCAACTTCCCCGATGTCTATCTGAACCGTCTGGGCGTCTGCCGCCTCTGTGTCATCCACCGGAATGTCCCGCGCATGATTACGCGTATTCTGGACTTCATCAGCGCGAAGAACATCAATGTCGAGCACATGATCAACAAGCACCGCGGTGCCTATGCCGTGACCATCGTCGACCTCGGCGATGCCATCTATGAAGGTACGGTCAACGGCATTCGCGAGATGGACGAGGTCATGCGCGTGCGGGTGATCTGAACGGGATTCCGGAGTTCAAAATGACTGAGAAGCTATACTACGAAGACAGCCATCTGTTTGACTTTACGGCCACGGTGCTGAAGTGCGAACAGGACGGAGAAATCTGGAAAACCGTGCTGGACAGGACGGCCTTCTTCCCCGAGGGCGGTGGCCAGCCGGGAGACCGCGGAGTTTTGGGCGGCGTGTGCGTCACCGATACGCATGAGCGCGGCGGTGAGGTCATTCATTATCTGAGTGCTCCGCTGGCTGTCGGAGAAAAGGTGTCTGGTTCGGTAGACCGCGAGCTGCGCCTGAGGCGCATGCAGAACCACAGCGGCGAGCATATCTTCTCCGGTACCGCGCACCGTCTCTTCGGCTGCAGCAACGTGGGGTTTCACATGGGAGAAGACGGGATGACGCTCGACTTTGACCGTGAGATGGATGCCGGACAGATCCTTCAGATTGAGACGCTGGCCAACGAGGCGGTCCGCGACAATCTGCCGGTGAAGGTCTGGTATCCCTCTCCCGATGAGCTTGCCGCGCTGGACTATCGCAGCAAAAAGGAACTGGAAGGGGCTGTGCGCATCGTCGAAATTCCCGGAGTGGACTGCTGCGCCTGCTGTGCGCCGCATGTAGAGAGGACCGGAGAGATCGGCGTGATCAAGGTACAGTTCTTTGAGCGGCATCGCGGAGGCATCCGCCTGAATCTGGTCTGCGGGATGCAGGCGCTGGAGGATTACCGCATCCGCCAGCAGAGCGTAGCAGAAATCTCGGCCCTTCTGAGCGCCAAACGCCACGAAGTGACGCAGGCCGTACAGCGCATCCTGCAGGAAAAAGAAAGCATGAAAGAGGAAAACGCGGCGCTCAAGATGGAGCTGATCGCTTTCAAGGCCGCACAGGTGCCCGAGACGGAGGGAAATATCTGTCTTTTTGAGTCGATTCCGGATGAAATTGCCGAACGCGAACTCGTGAATCTCCTGATGGAAAAATGCGGCGGACTGGCGGCGGTGTTTTTCCCCACCGCGGACGGAGGCTTCCGGTATATCATCGGCAGCCGCAGCATGGATCTCCGGAAAGAGGCCAAAGCCATCAACATCGGGATCGGCGGCCGCGGCGGCGGCCGGCCCGAGATGATTCAGGGCAGCGCCGGCGAAAGCGAAGAAAGCATCCGCAGCTTCCTGTTAAATTATAACCACCGGCTGTAATCAGCCGGTGGTCTTTTTACAGGATTTCCTGCAGGGCTTCAAAAAAGGCCAGGTCGCTCTGCCTGACGCGGATGCCCGATTTCAGATCCGTACCGTCCGGGTAGTGGACCAGTATCTCCACCCGGACATCTTCCTTGATCCCGTGCTGCAGCACATCGTTCAGAAAAGGGAGAACGTTGGGGTGGTTGCTGCGGAAGGTGCGCCAGGCATCGCGCGCCTTCAGCATGGTCTGCACGTTGAACTTCACGAAAGGTCTCCTTTCAGTCCGCTACGGCATACAGCTCTTCCCGCAGATGCAGGAAGGTCGGAAGCTGCGCGCGGACTTCGTCAATCCGGCTGAGATCCAGCTCCGCCAGAAGCAGCTGCTCGGTTTCATCTGCGGAAGCAAGTGCCGTGCCGTAGGGATCCAGAATCAGAGAGTGCCCCCAGCATTCGTAAGAAAAACCTTTGTAACGGGCAGCCGAGGCGGCGACAAAAAACAGCTCGTTGTCCACCGCGCGCGTGCGCATGGTCGAATCCCAGTGCGCGGGGCCCGTCGTCATGTTGAACTGCGCTGGCAGGCAGATCAGCTCCGCTCCGCGCCGGGCCATGGCCCGGAACAGCTCGGGAAAGCGCACGTCAAAGCAGATGGCGACGCCCATTTTTCCGTAGGGTGTGTCGAAAACCGTAATCTCGGAGCCCGGCGTAAAGGTATGCGATTCATGAAAGCGCATGCCGGGCAGGTCCACATCAAAGAGGTGGATTTTACGGTGACGGGCGAGCAGTTCTCCGTCCGGACCGTAGACAAAGCAGGTGTTGTACAGATGGTCTCCTTCCTTCTCGGGGACGGAGCCGCCGACCAGCAGGACCCGGTTTTCCCTTGCCCAGGACGAAAGCCTGCGGCAGGTCTCTTCGTGGCCGCGGGAGGCAAACACGCGGAAGTATTCTCCGGCATAGGGGCAGGAGAACATCTCGGGCAGAACAACGACATTGCCGCCCGATTTGGCGGCGAAAGATATCATTTCTTTCGCTTTTTGCATCGTGGCTTCATAGTCGGTTTCCGTCCGCAGCTGGCAGACACCCAGAGAGAATTTCTTTCGGTTCATGGTACACCTCCTTGATAATATTTTAACAAGCTGGGTTTTTGTGAGAAAATTTGAGAGAATACCTGAGAGGAAAAAGCGAAAAGAAAGAATCTCCTCCCTGCGGAGCGGCAGGGAGGAGATTCTGCTCTGTTACAGATTCCAGATGCGGTCGGCGTATTCGCGGATGGCCCGGTCGGCGGCAAAGAAGCCGCTTTCCGCGGTGTTCACCAGCGCGAGGCGGGCACGTTCGCTCTCATCCGAAATGCGGGTATAGAGACGGTCGCGGCACTCGGTATAGGCGCGGTAGTCGGCAATCAGCATATAGGGATCGCCGCCGTACACGAGGTCGGAAACCAGGTCGGAATAGCTCTTGCCGTCCGAGAAGCCCTGGCTGAAACGCTCCAGAACCCGCGTGAGCTCCTGATAGCTGTTGACGATCGATACCGGGTAATAGCCGTTGCGCTGCCAGGATTCAATCTCTTCGGTGTTCAGACCGAAGAGGAACATATTCTCGTCACCGAGACGCTCGTACATTTCCACATTGGCACCGTCCAGCGTACCGATGGTCACGGCGCCGTTCATCATCAGCTTCATGCAGCCCGTACCGGAGGCCTCCTTGCCGGCGGTGGAAATCTGTTCCGATACGTCGGCGGCCGGGACAATGGCCTCCGCCGCGGAAACGCGGTAGTTCTCCACAAAGCAGACCTGCAGGCGATCCTTGCAGACCGGGTCGTTGTTGATATCCTGCTGCATCGAGAGCAGGAGCTCAATGATGCGTTTCGCCGTGCGGTAGCCGGCGGCCGCCTTGGCGCCGAAGACAAAGCTGCGGGGAACGAAATCCATATTGGGATTGTCATGCAGCTTCATCTGCAGGCTGGCAATGCTCATCGCGCACAGAAGCTGACGCTTGTACTCATGCAGACGCTTGATCTGCACATCCATCATGGCATCGGGGTTGAGAACGAGGTCACTGCCGTTGTATTTCAGGAAATGGGTGAATTTTGCCCGGTTTTCCCGCTTGATGGCGTTGATGCGGTGCAGAACCTCCGCGTCGGTTTCAAAGGCGCGGAGACCCGAGAGCGCTTCGGCGTTGAGCAGATACGCATCCCCGCCCAGAAGCTCGCAGATCAGACTGTGCAGACCGGGGTTGATCTGAGCCAGCCAGCGGCGATGGTCGATGCCGTTGGTGACATAGGTGAAGCGGTCCGGACGCAGCGAGCAGATATCCCGGAAAAGATCGTTGCGGAGAATCTCGCCGTGCAGGCGGGAAACGCCGTTGACCATGCGGCAGGCGGAGAGGCAGAGGCTGGCCATGTGAACCTGGTCGTCGCGGATGATGAGATTCCGGCCGACGCGCTCGTCCCAGCCGAAGGACTGGACCAGATAGTCGCACCAGCGGCGGTTGATCTCGCACATGATCTCCCACAGACGGGGCAGCAGCTGCTGGAAAAGATCCTGCGGCCACTTTTCGAGCGCTTCGGACATGACCGTATGGTTGGTATAGTAGACGCTGTTGCGCACCAGATCCCAGGCGTCATCCCAGCCGAGGTCGTGTTCGTCCATGAAAATACGCATAAGCTCGGGAATGATCATGGCAGGGTGGGTATCGTTGATCTGAATGACGTGATGCTTCGAGAAGCTGCGGATATCGCCCCATTTTTTGATGTGCTTGCGGACAATGTCCTGTGCGCTGGCCGAAACAAAGAAGTACTGCTGCTTCAGACGCAGCATTTTGCCTTCCTTATGGTCGTCGGCAGGATAGAGCACCTTGGAGATGACTTCGGCCATGGTGCGCTGTTCCATGCTCTTGACGTATTCGCCCTCGGAGAAGACATACATATCCAGGAAGTTGGGGCTCTTTGCGTCCCAGAGACGGAGAGTATTGACCGTGTTCTCCCCGTAGCCGGCAATCAGCATGTCGCGGGGAACGGCGATGACGGAGGTATAGCCGGTATGCTCAGCAAAATAGTGGCCGTGGTTGTCCCAGTGCGGGGAAATCTGGCCGCCGAAGCGGACCTCCACCATGTCTTCGTAACGGGGAATCAGCCAGCTCTCGGCCGCCGTGCGCCAGTTGTCGGCGACTTCAACCTGCTTGCCGTCGCGGAACTGCTGCTTGAAAATGCCCAGCTCATAGCAGATGGAATAGCCGGTTCCCGTCATGCCGAGGGAAGCCATGCTGTCCATGTAGCAGGCGGCCAGGCGGCCGAGACCGCCGTTGCCGAGACCGGCGTCCGGTTCCGATTCAAAAATATCGGAAGCCTGGAAACCGAGATCCTCCAGCGCGCCGGTCAGCGCCTCACTGACTCCGAGGTTGTAGGCATTCTTCATCAGGCTGCGGCCCATGAGAAACTCCATGGACATATAATGGACTTCCTTCTCCGCCCGATGCGGGTCTTCCGTGGCGAGGAAGCGGCTCATCAGTTCGCGGATGACGATGGCCGAAGCCTGAAAGACCTGGGCGTTGGTGGCGTTGGAAGGAGCGACGCTGAAATGCGCGCAAAGCTTGTCGGCAATCGCGCTGCGGATTTCATCGCGGGAAATCTGACCAAGCATATAAAAAACCTCCAAATTGGGTATAGGATTCGGATAACGCGGTAAGTATAACGAAATCGCCTGCTTCCGTCAAGCGGTAAATCATACAAAAATCCCCCTGCAAAGCGGCCTGCAGGCGCAATTGTTCATGGTTTCTGCTTGATTTGAGAACGGACAGCAGCTAAAATATCCCCATTCTCAGACAGAAAGGCTGTGAGAATATGCCGCCTCCCGGACACGGCCTGGGTCCCCGCGGGTTCCTGACGGACGATGAAAAGAAAAACCTGCCGGTGGTCAGCGGCGCGCTGATCCGCAGGATTCTCTCCTACCTCCTGCCGTACTGGCCGCAGTTTCTGCTGGTTTTCGTGACGATTCTGGTCTCGGCCGTGCTCGGACTGCTGCCCAGCATCATCACCGGGCGCATCGTCGACGAGGCGCTGGTCGGAAAGAACATGACGCTGCTGATCCGCCTGCTGATTCTGGCCTTTGTGACCCTGACGGCATCACAGGTGATCTCGGTGCTGGAGAGCTATATCAACGCCTGGATCTCCCAGCGGATCATCTTCGACATGAAGAACCAGATGTACGATCATCTGCAGCACATGCCCCATGCCTTCTTCACCTCGGAAAAACAGGGCGACATCATCACCCGCATGAACACCGACATCAGCGGGGTCAGTTCCGTGATCTCCGGGACGCTGAGCAGCATCGTCTCAAATATCGCGACCGTCGTCACCACGCTGGTGGCGCTGTTTACGATGAGCTGGCAGCTGGCGCTGGTGGGTATCGTGGTGCTGCCGCTGCTGATTCTGCCGACGAAAAGCGTCGGAAAGAAGCGCTATCAGCTGCTGACGGACAGCCAGGCGAAAAACGACGAGATGAACCAGCTCATCAACGAGACCCTGTCGGTCTCCGGCTCGCTTCTGGTCAAGCTGTTTACCCGAGAAAAAAAGGAATATGAACGCTTTGTGGCGGTCAACGAAGAGGTCACCCGTCTGAACCTGAAGGAGCAGCAGAGCGGCCGCTGGTTTCGCGTGGTCATGGGCATGTTTACCCAGCTGGGACCGCTGCTGATCTACTTTGCCGGCGGCTGGTTCATCATCCGCCACGCCGATCCCGGGCTGACCGTCGGTACCATCACGGCGACGGTCTCGCTGGTCAACCGGCTCTACCGGCCGGTGGAATCGCTGCTGAACATCCATGTGGACTTTACCCGTTCCCTGGCTCTGTTTACCCGCATCTTCGACTACTTCGACATGGAAAATCCGATCGTCTCGCCGGAGAACGGGAAGAAGCCGGAGGTCTCGGACGGCGATATCGTCTATGATCACGTTTCCTTCAGCTACGATCCGGAAAAGCCGCTGCTGACGGACATCAACTTCACGGTGCCGGCCGGAAAGATGTATGCGATCGTCGGACCGAGCGGCTCGGGCAAGTCCACGGTGGTGAACCTGATCCCGCGCCTTTACGACGTGCTCGGCGGCAGCGTGAAAATCGCCGGGGTCGACGTGAGAGACTTCGATCTCGAGTATCTGCGCTCCTGCATCGGCGTCGTGACGCAGGACAGCTATCTCTTCAACGGCAGTATCCGGGAAAATCTGCTGTATGCCAAGGAAGACGCCTCAAAGGAGGAGCTGGATGCTGCCTGCTACATCGCCAACCTGAACGACTTCATTGCCGCCCAGCCGGAAGGCTACGAAACCCTGGTCGGCAACCGTGGCCTGAAGCTCTCCGGCGGCGAAAAACAGCGCCTGAGCATCGCCCGCGTGATCCTGAAGGACCCGAAGATCCTGATTCTGGACGAGGCGACCTCGGCGCTGGATTCCATCACCGAAAACGCCATCCAGGAAGCGCTGGAAGCTCTGATGGAGGGCAGAACCAGCATTGTCATCGCCCACCGCCTGTCCACCATTCTGAAGGCCGACAGGATTCTGGTCGTGAAAGACGGCGTCATCGCCGAACAGGGCAGCCACGAGGAGCTGCTCGAGAAGGGCGGCACCTACCGCGAGCTCTACGAAACCCAGTTCCGCAAAATCCTGGACATCGAAAAATAAGATACGGCTTACTCCCAATCAGGCTGTACCGTTTAGCGGCCAGGGAAGCAGCCGCCCCTGTCGAACCGGCTGCTGCCGCGAATGGGTGCTTTGGAGGGTATGCTCATATAAACAAAAGCGCGGCGGAGAAACTTTGGTGCGAGGGACCGGTTTCTCTTCCGCGCAATTGCAGAAAGTTAAGAACGGGTATATGCAGGGCGTTTTCTGAAAACGCCTGTTTTTATGTGTTCAGGAGTTCTTCGCAGGCTTCGCCGAGGATCTTGATGCCTTTCTCGATGGCCTCGTCGGTGGAGTTGGAGTAATTGACGCGGAAGGAGCTGACATCGCGCTGGTACTCATAGAACGGGTCGCCCGGGCAGATGGCAACGCCCTTGTCCAGCGCCTTGCGGTAGAGCTCGACGGCCGACAGACCGTTGGGAAGCGTGACCCAGAGGAACATGCCGCCCTCGGTCGGGGTGAGCTCGCAGCCGGCGGGGAGGTACTTCTTCAGGCAGGCAACCATGAAATCGGACTTGGCCTTGTAGAGGACCTTGGTCTTCTCGATATGCTCGTCGACGTTGTTGTCCGCAAGATACTGGGCCAGGACCATCTGGCTGAAGATATTGGTGTGCAGGTCGGCCGTGGCCTTGTAGCCGAGGAGCTTTGCGCGGAGTTCTTTATTGCGGACGCAGATCCAGCCGATGCGCATGCCCGGGGTGACGATCTTTGAGAAGGTCCCCAGCATGCAGCACTGTTCGCCCAGCTCCTTACCGAAGCTGTCGGTGGCGGTGCCGGCGAAGCGCAGTTCGCGATAGGGGTTGTCTTCCAGCAGAAGAACATTGCTGGCCTTGAAGATCTCGACGACCCGGTCGTGGACTGCCTGCGAATAGCTCAGCCCGGTGGGATTCTGGAAGTTCGGGATCAGATAGGCGAACTTGGCGTCCGGATTGTTTTTGATCGTCTCGGCCAGTTCATCGCAGTCGATGCCGTCCGGATTCATCGTGACGGGCAGGATAACCGGATCGAACACATGGAAGGACTGGAGAGCGACCAGGTAGGTCGGGTCCTCGACAATCACCTTGTCGCCGGTGTTGATGAGCGCGGCGCCGACCATGGCCAGGGCCTGCTGCGAACCGTTGGTGACAATGATGTCGTCCGGGCTCACATCCGTGACACCCATGGTCTTATAGCGTTCGGCGATCCATTTGCGCAGTGCCGGCCAGCCCTGAGTGGAGCTGTACTGCAGTGCGGTGACGCCGTTCTCTTCCAGGACCTTCTTCGTGGCGGCTTCCATCTCGGGAATCGGGAAGGAAACCGGGTTCGGAAGGCCGCCGGCAAAGGAAATAATATCCGGCGAGGCAGCCGCAGCCAGAATGGAGGCGGTAAACTCACCCTGAAAATCGGGCTTGGTAATTCTGTCGGAAAGATTCAGTTTCATCGGTCAACATCTCCTTACTGTATCATTCTTTCCCTGCACTGCCTTGCGGTAACGCGGTAAAGTGAAATAATATTAGCAAATCCTGAAAGAAAATTCAATTGACAAAATGGAAGATAATACATGACAGCGGCCGGGAGAATATGGTATAATTTATAAAGAAACCGAGTTTCTCAGACCGGACGGAGGGATGAAAATGACAGCAAAGGAAAAAGCAACGGAACTTCACGGAAAAGGATACAACTGCGCGCAGGCGGTTCTGCTGTCCATGGGCGGCGTGACCGGAATGGATGAAAAAACCGCGGCATCGATTGCCTGCGGTTTCGGCGGCGGGGCGGGATGCCGCGAGATCTGCGGGGCGCTCTCGGGCGCGATCATGGCGGCCGGACTGAAATACGGCGCGGAGAACCGGGCGCAGGTCAACGCCGCGGACCGTGAAATCATCACGGCTTTTCGTGAGAAATTCGGTGCGGTACGATGCGCCGATCTCAAGGCGGCGAAGATCTCCTGTGACGATGTCATCGCCTTCGCGGCAGAGAAAGCGGAAGGACTGCTGAAGTAAAAAACAGCCCCGGCTCGGATGAGCCGGGGCTGTGAATTTGACCGGGGATCAGATGCGCATGCAGACGTCCCAGGCGCGCCATACGACGGTGCGGAGGTTGCCGATCGCAACGCAGTCGCCGACGCGGTGAATATGCGGGCCCTTGTCGCCGATCGGCGCCGGGACAAAGCCGACACCGTTGACAACGGCGTCGCATTCCTGCCGGAACTCGCCGTCCGGGGTCTTGATGATGCAGTAGCCGTCGCCGATCTCGGTGATGGTGCTGTGCAGATAGACGGGAACCTTGTGATACTCCAGGGCGTCGCGCAGGAACGAGGTGTTGGCAAGGCAGGTGGCCTGTGCCGCGACGAGGTCGTTGCCGTACTCGACGACGATCGGGTTCTTCTTGAAGTTGTAGACCATGTCATAGGCGGCCTCGCAGGAGGACTGGCCGCCGCCGAGGAAGACAACGGTCTGCAGCTTTTCGTCCTCGATCCTGCGGTCTCTCAGAAGCTCGGTGAAGTCCATGGTCTTCTCAAAGCCCTTGATCTGCGGCATGTTTCTGGGAACCGAACCCGTGCAGACGACGATTTCATCAAAGCTGCTGCGGAGGTCGGCGAGATCCTTGACCTCGGTGTTGAAGCGGACCTCGATATTGTAGCGCCTGATCTCGTCCCTGTACCAGCGGATCAGATCCTTGTCGTTCTCCTTGAAGGTCATGGCGGATGCCGTCAGGAACAGACCGCCGAGCTCGCCGTCCTTCTCAAAAATGACGGGCTCGTGGCCGCGCTTCCTGAGCACCAGGGCGGACTCCATGCCGCCCACGCCGCCGCCGATGACGGCGACTCTCTTGGGCCTCTTGGTCGGGACGATCTTATAGCGGTTGTGCTGCATGGTGGGCGGGTTCAGGGCGCAGCGGGCGAGATGCAGCGAGTCGCCCAGGGACTGCATGTTCTCGGTGCCGGCGGCCTTCGAGAAGTTGAAGCAGCCGTTGTGGCAGCGGATGCAGGGACGGATTTCGTCCTCGCGGCCTTCTTTGATCTTGGTGATCCAGTGCTCGTCGACCAGGTTCTGACGCGCGATGGCGACGGCGTCAAGACGGCCGGCGGCAATCTCTTCGGCGGCCTTGACCGGATCCATGCGTCCGGCGCAGGCGACCGGGATGTCGATGAACTTGCGGATGTGCTCGACGTCTTCGAGGTTGCAGTTGTCCGGCATGTACTGTGGCGGATGCGCCCAGTACCAGGCGTCGTAGGTGCCGTTGTCGCAGTTGAGGAAGGCATAGCCGGCATCCTGCAGGATCTTGACGGCCTTCTCGGACTCGGCGAGGTCACGGCCGAACTCTTCGAACTCTTCGTAGGGCATGGCACCCTTGCGCCAGCCCTTGGTGCAGGAGCGGACCGAGTAGCGGAGGGAGACAGGGAAATCGTCGCCGGCCTGCTCGTGGATGGACTGCACGATCTCGGTGGCGAAGCGCAGACGGTTCTCGAGCGAGCCGCCGTACTGGTCGGTACGGAAGTTCATGTTCGCGATGGCGAACTGGTCGAGGTTGTAGCCCTCGTGAACGGCGTGGATTTCGACGCCGTCGACCCCGGCTTCGCGCAGCTTCCTGGCGGTGGCGCCGAAATGCCAGACCATCTCCTGAATCTCTTCAATGGTGAAGGGACGGGAAATCAGACCGTCCGCCCAGCGGTTCGGGGTGGCCGAAGCCGAGGCGCAGGCATACTGGACGTCGACAATGGGGCTGGCCAGCTTGTTCAGGAGGTCGTTTTTGCCCAGCGCGGCCATCCAGGGCGTAACGGCCATCGAGCGGCCGAAGCCGCCTGCCAGCTGGATGAAGAGCTTGCTGCCGGTTTTATGGTATTCGTCCATATAGGGCTTGAGCACGCGGTACATCTGGCGGTTCGAATCGAGCCATTTGCGGCCCATGGTGTCGCGGATGACCTGCATGCCGGGGAGAACCAGGCCGACGCCGTCCTTGGCGCGCTTGAGCAGAAAGTCCGCCCCTTCGAGGTCAAAGTGGGAGGGCTCCAGCCAGCCGAACAGGGTGGTGCCGCCCATGGAACACTGCACGATGCGGTTGGGAATTTCCACCTCTCCGATTTTAAACGGAGTAAAGAGAGCTTCGTATTTCGGATTCATAAAGAACCTCCTTTTTCAATCTTT
Source organism: Oscillospiraceae bacterium (assembly GCA_017538965.1). GTDB lineage: Bacteria > Bacillota > Clostridia > Oscillospirales > Oscillospiraceae > Limivicinus. The sequence goes on along the minus strand of JAFYHU010000011.1, from coordinate 42,302 downwards.
CCGGGGGTTACGGAAGCAGCGCTCTGACAAAGTCGACCGGCCACATGAGCAGATCGCCGCCCAGACGGACCTTATCCAGAATGGCCAGATAGGTATCCTCGCCGAGAATTTCAAACAGCTTCTCCTGTACTTCGTCTCTCTGAGCCAGCTTGGCCAGCAGCCAGGCGAAAGCGCCGAAACATACGAGGAACAAGAGCTTCCTGATTGCCTTTTTCATAAATATTACTCCCTCCTGTAAAAATAAGAAATAAAACGGAACCCATGAAAGTTCACAGCATATCGCCCGTATATTATAATAAATATCCAAAAGAAAGTCAATTCTGAATCAAAATACGGCAAGGAAACTGGCAATATTGTACAAAAATAGGGAGCTTTTTTGGTCATTATCCTTTTGGAAACAAACGGGAGAAAGAGAACTGTTCGGACACGGAAAGACAATCTGTAAAATTCAAAGCAGAGACGAAGGCGGCTTGTCCGGATTTCGGCTTTGTGCTATGATAGTCCCATCACGGATTAACGGAGAGGATTATGTCTCGTTTTATTGAAATTACCGATTTTCACGCGCCGGAGCTGGATGTCTATGCACGACTGACCGAGGCGCAGCTTCGAAGCAGCCACGGCATCGAAAACTCGCTGTTCATCGCGGAGAGCCCCCATGTGATCGAACGGGCGCTGGAGGCCGGCTGCGTGCCGGAGTCCCTGCTGATGCTCCCGAAGATGCTGGACGGGCGCGAACGCGGACAGGAGATTCTCGTCCGATGCGGGGAGATCCCGGTTTATGTGGCGGAGGAAGACTGCCTGAAACAGCTGACGGGCTTTCCGCTGACGAGAGGGGTGCTCTGCGCCATGCGCCGGCCTCCCCTTCCCGAGGCGGAGGAGCTGCTGAGAAACAGCGAACGCGTGGTGGTGCTGGAGGATGTGATGAACCCCACGAATCTGGGCGCTATCTTCCGGTCTGCCGCGGCGATGGGGATGGACGCGATCCTGCTGACGCCGGCCTCCACCGACCCGCTTTACCGGCGCTGCATCCGCGTCAGCATGGGAACGGTCTTTCAGATCCCCTGGGCCTGGATCGGAGAAGAACTGACGGACTGGCCGGAAAAAGGCATGGCGCTTCTTCGCCGTTACGGCTTCCGAACGGCTGCCATGGCCCTGCAGGACGAATCCGTCAGCATCGACAACCCCGCCCTGACGGCCGAGAAGAAGCTCGCCGTGATCCTCGGAACCGAAGGAGACGGCCTGGCTGACGGAACCATCGCGGACTGCGACTATACGGTGAAGATTCCCATGGCCCATGGGGTCGATTCGCTGAACGTCGCCGCGGCCGGCGCCGTAGCCTTCTGGCAGCTCGGCCGGCGCTGATTTGTGCAGGGTGCCGAAAGCGGGCTCGGGCGCGGCCGGGATTGACAGAACAACAAAGCGCAAAAATCAAGTGCTTCCAAAATCTTGCATCGAATTCGATGCAAGATTATTTTTTATATGGCAAATTGCAATTAAAAATAATAATTTTCTGTATACTTTGCGCATTGACTCCCAAGACGGCGGAATGTTAAAATACTATCATGTAAAACCATGGTCAGCGGAGGTGCCGGCATGAAGAAAATGATGGTCCTGATCGGAAATTACGGCAGCGGCAAATCTGAGCTGGCACTGAACTTTGCCTTTCAGGCGGCTGCGCGCGGGGAAAGGACCGAACTGCTGGACCTGGATATGGTCAACACCTACTTCCGCCTGACCGAGCGCGGCAAACAGGTGGAGATGAAGGAAATCCGGCTGGTATCGCCGAACTTTGCAAACTCGGGCATTGAGACCCTGTCTCTGCCGGCCGAAGTCGCATCGGCCTTCGCCATGGACTGGGATACGGTCATTTTCGACGTCGGCGGCGATGCCGTCGGCTCTACGGCGCTGGGCCGCTATCATGAAGACTTCATGGCCTTGGAGGACGGCGCGCTGGAGGTCCTGAACGTTGTGAACATCCGCCGCCCGCTGGCCGGCACGGTGGAAAAGATCATCCGCCTGCAGGAAGAGATGCAGATTCACTCGCGCCTGAAGATTACCGGCATGATCAACAACACGAACCTTGCCGAGGTGACCGGGCCGGACGAGCTGCGCGACGGGTATGAGATCATCCGCGAGGTTTCAGAAAAAACCGGCGTCCCGGTGAAGTACACGGCGGGGAAGAGCGAGCTGCTGGAGCAGTTCCTGAAGGAAGGGCACGACCCGAAATACATCGGCACGCCGCTGCCGATCGACATCTACATGCGGCGCGACTGGAACAGCTGGATCGAGAGTCTGCCCGAAAAACGGCCGCAGCAGCTGGAATATCTGTAGAGAGCAGAGAGATTGGATTGTAATGCGGCAGGAAAGCCGTTTACAATAAATAACTACCACAAGAATGAAAACCACAATTCAGAGAAAAGAGGTAGAATTCATGGCAAAGGTCACAGTAACCATCAATGAGCTGATCTGCAAAGGCTGCGGGCTGTGCGCAAGGGCATGTCCCAAGAACGTGCTTGAGCTTTCCAAGACCAGGCTCAACGCGAAGGGCTATCACCCGGCAGAGGTCGTGCGGCCGGAAGACTGCATCGGCTGCGCTTCCTGCGCGAGAACCTGCCCGGATGTAGCGATCCGGATCGAAAGAGACTAAGGAGGGAAAGAACATGTCACTGACTTTGATGAAGGGAAGCGAAGCAATCGCTGAAGCCGCCATTCGTGCCGGTGCACGCTTCTTCTTCGGCTACCCGATCACTCCGCAGACGGAGATCCCCGAGTACATGTCCGCTCGTATGCCTGAGGTCGGAGGCTGCTTCCTCCAGGCCGAAAGCGAAGTTGCGGCAATCAACATGGTGTACGGCGCAGCCGGAACCGGCGCCCGCGTCATCACCTCCTCCTCCAGCCCCGGCGTCAGCCTGAAGCAGGAAGGCATTTCCTACTGCGCCGGCGCTCAGCTGCCCTGCGTGATTCTGAACGTCATGCGCGGCGGCCCCGGTCTGGGCAACATTCAGGCCTCTCAGGGCGACTATTTCCAGGGCGTCAAGGGCGGCGGCAACGGTGACTATCACCTGCTGACCTACGCACCGAGCTCCGTCCAGGAAGCCATCGACATCATGATGTTCGCCTTTGACAAAGCCGAGAAGTACCGCATGCCGGTTCTCTTCCTCGCCGACGGCATCATCGCGCAGATGATGGAGCCGGTCGAGATGCCCGAGATGGTCGACTTCAAGGTAGACCCGGAGAAGAAGCCCTGGGCCTGCACCGGCTGGAAGCCGGGCGACGATCCCGAGAAGCGCGGCGTCATCAACTCCATTTACATTGACACCGAATCCCTGACCGTCCACAATGCCAAGCTGCAGGCCGTCTATGCCGAGGCCCGCAAGAACGAGCAGATGTGGGAGTGCTATAAGACCGAGGACGCCGAGATCGTCGTCACGGCCTTCGGTACGGTTGCCCGTATCGTGAAGACGGTCGTCGACCAGATGCGCGCGGAGGGCCACAAGGTCGGCCTGTTCCGTCCCATCTCGGTCTGGCCGTTCCCGTATGACGCCCTGGCTGAGACCTGCTGCGCTCCGCAGGTCAAGGCTGTGCTGGATGTCGAGGTCAACGAGGGCCAGATGCTCGAAGACGTGAAGCTTGCCATCGAAGGCAGAAAGCCGGTCCAGTTCTTCGGTCATCTGGGAAGCCAGTTCCCGACCACCGCAGAGATCAAGGAAAAGATCCTCGAGATGAAGGAGGGTAAGTAAAAATGGCCGTTGTATTTGAGAAAACAAAGCTCCTGACCGATAAACCGTTCCATTACTGCCCGGGCTGCAACCACGGCATTATTCACCGCCTGGTGGCCGAGTCCGTCGATGAACTGATTCAGGAAGGCAAGCTCGAAGAGGGCAATGTCATTGCGGTCGCCCCGGTCGGCTGCTCGGTCTTTGCCTATGACTATTTCAACATGGACGCCTACGAGGCTGCCCACGGCCGCGCTCCTGCCGTGGCAACGGGTGCCAAGCGCTCCAAGCCCGACACGCTGGTGTTCACCTATCAGGGTGACGGCGACCTGGCCTCGATCGGTACGGCCGAAGTCGTCCATGCCGCACACCGCGGCGAGAAGATCTGCACGATCTTCGTCAACAATGCCATTTACGGCATGACCGGCGGCCAGATGGCCCCGACCACCCTGGTCGGCCAGAAGACCACCACCTCCCCGAAGGGCCGTGACGAGGCCTGGTGCGGCGCGCCGATCAAGATGTCCGAAATGCTGGCCGAAGTGCCCGGCTCCTATTACATTGAGCGCTGCGCCGTCAACAACAACGCGAACATCCTGAAGACCAAGAAGGCAATCAAGAAAGCGTTCCAGTATCAGCTGGATGGCAAGGGCTTCTGCTTGATCGAAGTTCTGTCCACCTGCCCGACCAACTGGGGCCTGAGCCCGGTCGAGGCCATGAAGTGGCTGGAAGAGAACATGATCCCCTACTATCCTCTGGGCGTGAAGAAAGACAAGGGGGCTGAATAATCATGATGAAACAGTACGTTTTTGCAGGCTTCGGCGGACAGGGCATGCTGCTCATCGGCAAGTTCCTCGCCATGGCCAACATGCTTGAAGGCAAGCATGTTTCCTGGCTTCCCTCCTACGGTCCCGAGATGCGCGGCGGCACGGCCAACTGCTCGGTCGTCGTGTCGGACGAGCCGGTCGGTTCGCCCCTTGTGGACAACTGCGATGTCCTGATCGCCATGAACCTGCCCTCTCTGGACAAGTTCGAGCACACCGTGAAGCCCGGCGGACTGATCGTGGTGAACTCCTCCATCATCGACCGCAAGGTGCAGCGCGACGATGTCAAGGTCGTCTACTGTGACTCGGCCTCGATCGCCGATGCCGCGAAGAACCCGAAGGGCGCAAACGTCGCGATCCTCGGCGCCATGATGGGTGCGGATCCCGATGCCGTGGAGTTTGACAAGATGGTCGACGCCATCAAGATCGAGCTCGGCGAGCGCAAGATGCGCTTCCTCGAAGGCAACAAGGCCTGCCTGGTTGCCGGCATGGAAGCGGCCAAAGCCTGAAAAACCCCTCTCAGGTTTCCATTCTTATTAAGCAATGGCATGGTCTCCGGACCATGCCATTGTGTCGTTTCGAACAGAGAAGCTTCCCGTCTTGCGCCGGAGGGGAGAATCTGGTATCATGGACGAAGATTCCGGGAAGCGGCGGAAAGACAGAAGGAGAAAAATATGGATGTAGTACAGCTATGCGAAATCGGGATGCTGATTGCTTTCGGCTGTTCGTGGCCGTTCAACATTCTGAAGTCCTGGCGCTCGCGCACCGCAAAGGGCAAAAGCGTCATCTTTGAATTCATCGTGGTGTTCGGGTATCTGGTCGGTCTGCTGGGAAAGATGATTCAATATTCCCGGACCGGGACCCTGGCCTGGTCGGTGTGGTTCTATCTTGCGGACATCATCATGGTGCTCATCGATATCGTCCTCTATTTCCGCAACACCGCGCTGGACCGCCGCGCGGAACAGTCTGTGTCCTGATCGGACACCGTGGTTTTCCTTACCATAGCATGAGACCCTCCGTGTGACCGGCACGGAGAGTCTCAGGAAGAGAGATCCGCGATTGCCTTTGTGTCAGAGAGGTGAAAAAGACACACGGATTGAGGGGAATCCAGACAATCGCTCAAGCATCTGATCTGCTGTAAGGATACCAGAACTTTTCCCGCTGCGGAAGCCCCCCGGGGGGATAATATTTTCAGGAGAAGCAGACGGCTGCCCGATCCCCCGGGAGGGATTCTTTCAGCAAATCCTCCGAATGGTGCGTGCGATCGGGCACATCGAGCCGGTGAAAAGCAAAGAAGAATGATCGGGAGCCCTGTTTCTTACAGGCTCCCGATCGTTTTTTCCTTCCTGATGCATTGAATATAGTAGACCAGCATACAGAGTGCGGTCAGCGCCCAGGTAATGGGGTAGCATACCGCTACGCCGCGGATCTCGTTTACGCGCGGGACAATCAAAAACAGCAGAGCTGTCCGGATGAGACATAGATTGACCAGAATGATGAGCATGGGACCGCGGGCCTTTCCAAGGCCGCGCAGGCTGTCCCCGAGGGTCTGCAGGACAGAGTAAATGAAATAGAACGGGAAGGTAACGCCGATGATCCGCTGTCCCAGTTCGATCACAGAGCTCTCCTGGCTGAAAACGCGAAACAGAGTGCCGCCGAAAGCCAGGGCAAGCACCGAGGTGGCAGCCGCCAGCGCCATGGAGATCAGCGTGCACTGCAGCGTCCCCCTGCGGACGCGCTCGAGCTGTCCTGCGCCGTAATTCTGTCCTGCGAAGGTCATCATGGCCTGCCCCAGGGCGACGATCGGCAGATAGACGATCAGCTCTACCTTGAAGTAGGCGGTGAAGGCTGCGATCGCATCCTCGCCGAGGGAATTGATGTGATATTGTGCCATCACATTCGAGAGCGTGATCACCAAGGCCTGAGCGCCGGCCGGAACACCAATCCGCAGCACCTTTTTCAGGATTGCGCTGTCGAAGGAGATCCGGCGCGGACGCAGTGCGTAGGCCTCGTCCAGTTTTGTCAGCTTTTGCAGAACAATCAGTGCTGCCAGGCTCTGGGAGATCAGCGAAGCCCAGGCGACGCCCGCAACGCCGTTTTCGAGCACGCGAACGAACAGATAATCCATGCCTACGTTGACAAGTCCTCCTGCGAGCTGGGCATAGAGAGGGGTCTTGCTGTCGCCCAGAGCGCGAATCACGCCGGAGCCGAGATTGTACGTAATGATGGACAGAAACGAGAAAAAGTAGATGCGCAGGTAGCTCACCGCGCTGCTGCGGATCGATTCCGGCGTGCGGATGAGCCGGAGGTAGCCCGGCGCGAGGAGGTAGCCGAGCGCCATCATCAGCATCCCGCCCGCGAGACACAGTGTGGCCGTGTTGTGCACGGCCCTGTTCAGCCCCCGTGTGTCCTTTGCTCCGTAAAGCTGGGCGATCACCACGCCCGAACCGACGGACATCCCGCCGAAAAAACCAACCAGACAGGTGATCAAAAGGGTACTTGCCCCGATAGCGGCCGACGCAGATTTCCCGATATAGTTTCCGACAAAGATCAGATCGACCGTGTTATAGAGCTGCTGCACCAGACTGCCCAGCAAAAGCGGAACTGCAAAGAGCAGCAGTTTTTTTCCGATCGGCCCGACGGTCAGATCACCTTTTGCCTGCGCGCTCATACACGATCGTCTGCTCTCCTTTTCATCAGATTTCCAGAACGGAATCCACGAGCTTGCGCGTATAGGCTTCCTTCGGTGCGCCGATGACCTGCGCGACCTCTCCCTCCTCGATCAGCGCGCCGCCGCGCAGAATCGTGACGCGGTCGCACAGGCAGCGGATCACCGCCAGATCGTGAGAGACAAAGATCGCGGAGGTATGTTTTTTGCGGCAGATCTCCGCCAGCAGACGCAGGATCTGCGCCTGAGAAGACACGTCCAGCGCGCTCGTAATCTCATCGCACAGCAGGATCTCCGGCTCCGCCGCCATCGCGCGGGCGATGGCCATGCGCTGGCACTGGCCGCCGCTGAGCTGTCGGGGGTAGCGCTCCATCAGGACGGCCGGCAGTCCCACCAGGTCGGCGAGAGCCGCGAAATCCACCGAGGCATTTTTCCCCCGGAGGGTGCGTACGCTTTCGGTGATGGAATCCGCGATCGTACGGCGCGGATGAAAGGAGGCGGTCGCGCTCTGGAAGATCATCTGCATCGTGCGGTACTCTTCCTTTGTGCGGCGCGGACTCAGCTCTCTGCCGTGAAGCAGGATGCTGCCTGAAGTGGGCGGCTCCAGGCCGGAGATCAGCTTCAGGATCGTGCTCTTGCCGCTGCCGCTTTCGCCGGCCAGGCCCAGGATCTCGCCGTCTTTGAGCCGGAAGCTCACACCGCGCAGCGCGTGGAACGCGGTCTTATGCCTGCCGTAAACCTTTGTCAGGTCTCTTCCTTCCAAAACGATCATCCGGCAGCCTCCTTTCCGCAGCAGGAAGCGAAGTGTTCTCCGCCCAGATCCCGCAGGGTGCAGCATCTGCCCGCGCAGCCGTCCGTGGCGACGGGGCAGCGCTCACGGAATTCGCAGCCGATCTCGGAGGGGCCCGTCATCGGAGGACTGCCCGGCAAACCGAACGGCATTTCTCCGTCCAGCCTGGGAACAGCCTCAATCAGGCTTTCTGTATAGGGATGCCCGGGTTCGCGCAGCACGTCCCCGGCCCGACCCAGTTCCACCAGACGCCCGGCATACATGACGCCGATACGGTCTGCCAGGAAGCGGGCCAGCGCCAGGTTGTGGGTTACGATGATCTGGGTGACGCCTCGCTCGTCGCGCAGTTTTTTCAGTTCCTGCGCGACCTGCAGCTGGATCGTCGCGTCCAGCGCGCTGGTCGGCTCGTCGCACAGCAGGATCTCCTGGTTCAGAAGCAGGGCCAGAGCCAGCGCGACGCGCTGATTCATACCGCCGCTGAGCGCATAAGGGCACTCGTTCAGCACGCGCTTCCAGTCGTTCAGTTCAACCTTGGCGAAGGCCTCGGCTACCTGGTTTTCAAAAGAAGCACGGTCATAACGGCCGTGGCTTTTGAGCGTTTCGATGAACTGCCTGCGATAGCTCCGGATCGGGTTGAAGGTCGCCTCCGGCGACTGGAAGACGATGCCCATCCTCTCACAGCAGATCCTGCGGCGCTCCTTGAGGGGCAGCTCGGAGAGGACTGTGTCGCCGAGGGAGAGCGAGCCGCCGAGCAGCTGGATTTCCGGTGCGGCCATCAGGGCCTTGAGCACCGTGCTCTTGCCGCAGCCGCTCTCGCCGACGAGACAGAGAATCTCGCCCTTCTGCAGCGTGAAGCTTATGTCCGTCGCGGCGGGGCGATCGGTGTAGCCGACGGACAGACGGGAAACGGACAGGATGCCGTCGTTCATCTCTCCACCTCCCCAACGTCAAGAACATCCCGCACGCAGTCGCCCAGATAGTTGAAAATCATCACGGTGATGATCGTGGCGATTGCCGGCGCCAGCACCGCCCAGGGCGCCAGCTGCAGATAAGCACGGGAGCCGTTGATCATGCTTCCCCATTCCGCCTGCGGCTCGGAAACGCCGATGCCGAGAAAGGAGAGCCCGGCAATGCCGATCATCATAACGCCGATCTGCGTGGCGGCGGTGACAAGCATCGGCCCCAGGAGATTCGGCAGCAGCGTTCTGACCATGATCGTCCCGCCGCTGCAGCCGCTCAGGCGCGCAGCGTGGACATAGGGTTCTTCCTTGAGCGCCAGCGTCTGCGCGCGGGCAAGCCTGGCATAGAGCGTCCAGCCGGTTATGCCCATGGCGAGCATCGCGTTGCCCATGCCGCCGCCGAGGATGCCGGCCACCGCGATCGCAAGCACCATCTGCGGGAAAGCCAGCATGACGTCCGCCAGGCGCATGATGAGCGTATCGACGATGCCGCCGTACCAGCCGGCCAACAGGCCCAGCGTCGTGCCTGCGATAAAGGTGATGCCGACCAGCGCCACCGCGGAGAAGATCGAGGTCCGAGCGCCCATCAGCACGCGCGAGCAGACGCAGCGCCCGTAACGGTCCGTGCCGAAGGGAAACTCGGCGCAGGGCGGGCGGTTTATGTCGGCGGCCGAGGTTGCGTTCGGATCGTTCGGGCATAAAAGCGGCGCAATCAGACTGACGAGCACCAGAATGCCGGCCAGAACCAGAAAAAAGATCAGGCGCCGGCGCAAAGCTTCCCGTGTTTTCACCCGTTTCTTCATGAGCCGCCTCCCGTCTCCCGCAGGCGCGGATCAATCCAGCTGTAGGCGATGTCGATGAGAAGATTGATCAAGACATAGACGGTGGAGGTGAAGAGAACGAAGCCCTGAATCACCGGATAATCCCGGTTGGTGATCGCGTCCATCGCGAGCTTGCCCAGTCCCGGCCAGCGGAAGATCGTCTCAACAACGACGCTGCCGCCCATCAGCGTTCCGATCGACAGACCGACGATCGTCAGGATGGATATCGCGGAATTATGCAGAACGTTTTTGAGGATATAGCGCTGCTTCACGCCCCGCAGCATGGCGCCGGAGACGTAGGGCCGGCTGAGCTGTTCGAGAATCTCCGCACGGAACTGCCGGATGAAACGGCCGCAGATCGGGATCGACAGCGCCAGGCAGGGCATCACAAGCCCCTTTACGCTTTCGTTCGCCGTCAGCGGCAGCAGATGCGCTTTGACGCACAGAAAATACATCAGCAGCACGGAAATCAGAAAGTTTGGCAGCGAGTTGCCTATGAAACTGAACAATCGGGTGATGTTGTCGAGCAGACTGTCCTTTTTCAGGGCTGTCAGGATGCTCAGCGGCAGCGCAACCGCAAGGGCCAGAGCCAGACTGGTGAAGGCGAGGATCGTCGTATAGCGCAGGCCCCTGGCAAGCTTGTCCGCAACGGGGAAGCCGTCTTTGTAGGAATTGCCCAGATCTCCCTGCAGCGCGCGGAGCGCCCAGTCGCCGTACTGCACCAGGAAGGGACGGTTGAGCCCCATGCTCTCTCTTGTTTTTTCGATGATCTCTTCGGAAACGGAGACGCCCTGCGCGTTGAGCTTTTTCATGGCGGCGTCACCGGGAGAGAGGTACATCAGCAAAAACGTCAGGAAACTGACGGCGATCATAATCCCGACGAGGTGAATCAGGCGTCTGCCTATATATTTGATCATGGGTCAGTTTCCTCCTTTCTTACGGGTTCAAGGGATGGGGCCGGCGTATGACACCGGCCCCGTCGAATTCTGTATATTTAAGCGATATCTGTGTCGGCTGTAAGACCGTAGAAGTCGAAGGGAATGTTTTCGGAGAAGCCGGTCACGCCGGGCCGGGCAACGGAGACCTTGTTGAACAGGCCGACATAGCCGAAGGCGTTTTCGTCAATGCTCATCTGTACGATCTGGTTGGCCAGCGCAGCGCGCTGATCGATATCAGTCTCAAACTGAAGCTTGTTGATCAGCGCCTCGGTCTCATCGGTCGGGAAGCCGGCCTTGGCCCATTTGCCGCTCTCGCGATACAGAGCGTCAACGCAGTAGTAGGGATCGCCGCCCGTATCGGCGATCATGCAGTAGAGCGCGATATCGTAGTCGCCGGTGGCCACATAGCCGGCATCCGGATCCTCCTGAACAACCAGCGTCGCCTTGATGCCGACATTCTTGAGCTGCTCCTGCATCAGAACAGCGAGGTCGGGCAGCTGACGGGACTTGTAATGGCAGATGGTGATCTCGAGCACCTTGCCGTCCTTCTCATAATAACCGTCTGCGTTGAGCACATAGCCGTCCGCTTCCAGCAGCGCCCTGGCCGCGGCGGGATCGGGAGCGGGCTTGGTCACCTGACCGTACGGCGCGGAGGCGACGAAGGGACCGACAGCCGCAGAGGTCGTGCCTTTAAGATAGGCGGCGATGGCCTCGCAGTCCACGGTCAGGTTGACGGCTGCGCACACGTTGTCGCTCAGACGGGTCTTGTTGAGCACATAGAACTGCATACGCGTACCGGGGATGACCGTGAGATTGTAGCTGGAAGGATCGGCCTCATAGATCTCCTTGGCGGCCGCGTCCACGCTGGTATAGCAGTCGATCTCCCCTGCCTGCATAGCCAGAAGCTTGGACTCGGCGTCCGGCATGTAGAAAAGGGTCGCGCCGTCAAGTCTGACGTCGCCATTCCAGTAGCTGTCGCTGCGGACGACTTCCACGTCGCCCTCCGGCTTGAAGGACTTGATCACAAAGGGGCCGGTAGCGATGGGGGCGTTGTCAAAGTCCGCAGTGGCGTCCAGATCCATGATCGCGAACTCGGGGTCCGTCAGCGCAACGAGCATGGTGGGGAAGACGTCCGGAGTCGTGATGGTCAGGGTCTTCTCATCCTTCGCCTCAAAGGTGAAGGCAGCCCAGTCGTCGTAGCGCTCGTTTACCTCGACCAGACGCCGGAAGTTGCGCGCCACCATGTCGGCGGTGACAGGATTGCCGTTGGAGAAGTACGCATCCGCGAGCTCGAAGGTCCAGGTCAGGCCGTCTTCGCTCACATCGGAGCTCTTCGCCAGCAGGGGCTTGACGGACATGTCGGCGTCGATCCGGAAGAGGGTCTCGGTCACGCCGTAGATCTGGGTGTACCAGCCGTAGTAGTCCTTATGGGCATCCAGACTGGGATAGGCGAAGTTCACGGCCATCTTCAGATACCTGGGCTCGGCCGGCGGTTCGCTTTCGGTACCGGTGCTCTGCGTGCCGGTGCTGCCCTCAGGCGCCGCGGCGGGAGCCGGTTCTGCTTTCTGGCCGCAGGCTGCCAGCGCGGCAATCATGCACAGCGCCAGCAGGAGGGCAAAGAGTTTTCTGCTTTTCATCTTCGTTTTTCCTTTCTTTCCTTTTGCAGCCTCGCTTTGCGGACGCAGCAGCCGGAGCGCCGCATAGCGGGAAAACCGTTTTTGATCGACAGGGATGCCATGCTGTATTATATCTCTGCGCCCATGCCCGCGGAAGCCCCCGGGGGGGATATTTCTTTCGGTATTTTCTTATAAAATCGGGTCTTGCATATCCTCTCCCGGCCGAACACGATGGCCGAGCCGAAAACCACACAGGCACAGCACCGGACGAACCCCGGAGTCCGATTCGGACCCCGGGGTTCGCCATACGTATACTGCGGGATAATCACACAGTTTCTTTATTTCTGTTCTTCGAGGAAGCGCAGCACCTGCTGACGGCTCACCAGCGCCGTACCGGCGCCGACGGCCGTGGTGCAGATCGCGCCGCAGGCACTGGCAAAGCGCAGCGCATCCGCATGGGAAGCTCCCTGCAGAATCTCGGATGCGAAGCCGGCAACGAAGTTGTCGCCCGCACCGGTCGCATCCACGGCCCGGATGCGGAAAGCGGGAAGGAAGAGAGATTCCCGCGCGTTTTTCAGCAGACAGCCCCGTCCGCCCAGTTTGATGATCACGGTTCCCACGCCGCGGGACAGGAACACGTCGGCCATTTCCTCGGGCGTTTCTTTTCCCGAATAATAACGGGCCTCGTCTTCGTTCGGCGTGAGGTAGTCAATCAGGGGCAGAGAATCCTGCAGATCGTCCAGACGCAGAAAGCGGAAGTTCGGCAGCTTGGTGTCGGCAAACACGGTCTGCCCCGCGGTTTTCGCAGAAGTCAGAACGGAACGGATGATTTCCGGATCGTCGAAAGGCGCGCGAAACAGCGAGCCGAGAATCAGCGCCCGCGCGTCGGTGAAGCGGTCGGGAAAAGCCTCCGGATGAAAGTTATGGAAGTGGGCGCGATTGGTAATGGATTTGCGCGTCCCGTCTTCGTTGACAAACATGGTGGTTACCGGTGTCGGATGCTCTCTGGAGCGAAGGATCCGGCTAAGGTCCACGCCGGAACGGCGAAGAGCCTCGATGACCATATCGCCGGCCGTATCCTCGCCAAGAGAACAGAAAATCCCGGTGCTCAGTCCGAGCCTTGCTGCGGCGACGGCCTCGTTGACCGCTTCGCCTCCGACATTCAGAGAACCGGATTCCGCCCGGTAGCCGGAGGCGGAAATGGGATCGGGATCAAAACCTCTGATAATGGAATCCACCAGCGCCGTGCCGATACAGATCAAATCCGGTCGATGCTCCATGGACGGAACCTCCTTAATACAGTCGTTCATTGATCGTCCACCAGCAGAACGTCGGAGCGCACAGCAGCAAGCTCCCGTAGCTCGTCAGTGAAGCCGCCGGCGCTGAACAGCACAAACCATTCTTTGCGGCGCGTCTTTTCCCAGGGAACGCGCTCCGCCTTCTGCTCCAGATCGCGCAGGATGTTCAAACCCACCGGCTTCTGCCAGAACTTGCACTCGCCGAGGATCAGGTTTTGCCCCTCCGGGTCGAGCGCCGCGATGTCGATCTCCGTATCGCCATCCCACCAGCGCCCGATCCGGGAGAAGTAGAAGGGCCAAGCGTCCTCGGCGTTCAAGTCCCACATCTTTTCCCGGCACACGTCCTCATAAACGAAAGCCGTGTGGCTGGAAACGAGGCCCTTGCGGATCTTGTCCAGCACGATGCGGCTGTTGCCGCTCTCAATAAAGCTCATATCGGGATAGACGAAGGCAAACCAGAAGCGGATATAGTTGTCCTTGATCTTGTAAAGGCCCTTTTTGCTTTTCTCCGGCCTGTCCTCGGTAACGGGTACCTCACGTTCCAGGATATCCAGGTCGATAAGCGTCTTCAGATATTTGGTCAGGCTGGTAGCTTTGACCTCCAGCGCGGCGGAGATCGCGGACAGTCTGTGATTGCCCGCGGCGATGGCTTTGATGACCGAGAAATAACTGCCGATCTCGCTGACCTCCTGCTGCAGCAGGAATTGCGGCTCGTCGTACAGATAGCCGGAGCGGTTGAGGACGTTGCGCTGGATCGCCCGGTAAATGTCTTTACTCTCGGAGAAAACCTCAACGTACCTGGGCACGCCGCCCGTGATCGCATACATCTCGATCAGCTCCCGGCGGCTCTTGCCGGGGAAGAACTCGCCGTAATAGCGAAACGGGATCTGTCCAAGCCGGATCTGTGCCGTGCGCCGTCCGTACAGCGGGCTGTTGTAGACCAGGGTCTGGGACTCCATCATGGAGATCAGAGAACCGCAGAGGATGACCATCACAGACTTGTTCTTGAGCTGTTCCTCCCAGATGCGCTGGAACACAGAGGGGAAGGCCGGGTTGGACCTTCCGATATACTGGAACTCGTCGATGACGATAATGGGCTTGCTGTCGAAGCTGCGCTCCATGATCGCCTTAAAGATCGCGTCCCAGGAGGACACGCTGGCTTCCCGCAGAAGATCACTGTCGATGAACTCGGCGGCCTTATCCTTGAAGGCATTGCGGTTCTGCACCTCGGACTCCTCGCTGGCCAGAAAGAACAGGGCGTTCTTGTCCCGGATGAACTCCGTGATCAACGTAGTCTTCCCGGCGCGCCGGCGCCCGTAGAGAATGACAAGGGAGCTGCCCTTGCGCTCGTATTCGCTCTGCAGGGTATTCAGTTCCTGCTCGCGGTCGATAAACTTTTCCAAAGCAAATCACCTCGAGAATTATTATACTTCAAGGTATAATAATTTCAAGCATTATTTTAAGACATGTGCTTTCCAATGGCAGAAAAATGCTGTTGATAGGTATCAAGCGTTTTGTCGGAGAGGCCTTTTGCCCTGCAATGCAGGATGAAACGCTTGATTACATCCCCTGTGAGCGCGCTTGATTGCATAGAAATTTTCACTCGTGCCATGTTTGATCCCTCTCCAGAAACAGGCACGATTCCGAGATTTGACGGTTTTTTCTCGACACTCTTGATTCCTCCTTCTTCTTCAAAAATCAAGCGTGCTGAAAAAGAGAGCCGAAATATAAAAAAACCACCGAAATCACGAATGATTTCGGCGGTTTGGTCCGAGTGACTGGATTTGAACCAGCGGCCTCTTGAACCCCATTCAAGCGCGCTACCATCTGCGCTACACCCGGAAATCGCCTTTGAGCTTTCAAAGTATAGCCCCAATACCGCTTTTTGTCAAGGGCTAAAAAACGCCTTTCGAAATCATTGCGCTTTCGAAAGGCTTCATGATATACTGAAGCCATCCTTACGGGAAAGGGGACGACAGCATGACGGTTCTGATCCTCTGTACCGGCGCGCCTGCCCAGCCGCCGACAGGGAAACTCAGCTCCAGGGAATTCGACGCTGCGTGGGAGAGGGCACAGGACGGCGGGATCTGTCCGCCGCCGGCAGGACGGAAGATTGACCCGTCCGGACGCGAGATCTATCTGGCGGAAGGGAGCCCGGCTGCCGAGACGGCCGCACAGATGCTGGAAGAATGCAGCATGATCACCGAGCCGCTGCTGAATGAAGTCCGGGTGCGCTCCTCCTGCGAAACCGACACGCAGCACGACGCTGCCGTCTGGCTGCGGAAAGCCGCCAGGCAGAGAAAGCAGGCCGATGCCCGCCAGCCGGAATCGCAGAAGCAGATAAAGGAACGGGCGGACGCGCTGATCCTGAAACTGGCAAAAGAAGACAAAGACTGCATTCTGATCACCGGACCGATCTTTCTCACGGAGCTGCTGGACCGGTTCCGCGTTCAGAACTATGTCATACAGAGAAGCGGGATTTTCAGGGTCCGGCCGCTGGAAAAGTTCGTGATATCGGAAAAGGAAGCCCATTGCGGCGGATGCGGCCACAACTGCTTCCTTTCCAATCCGGGCTGCGGCGTCGGCAGGGAGAAGGCCCTGCGGAGGAAAGCCTAAGAGGCGGAAACGGGGATGAGGTGGAGGCTCAGATCGGCGCTGCCCTCGATGCCGGGAACCGTGCCCTCAAAGCTGAACTGCCAGAAATCACAGGCATAATAGAAATCCGGGAAATCACCGGGGACGGAAACCCAGAAGCCGTAATCCGCCAGACGCGAGAGATCAAAGCCGTGATAGCCGAGCTTGCGGTTGAAATAGATTCCGGCATCATAACCGGCATTGGTAATGGTACGGCAGAACGCGACGGCGCAGTCGGTCATGGTCTGCTCGCTCACGTTGTCGGTGCGGGCCTCTTCTTCGATGTGCTCCCAGTCAAAGATGATCGGCAGATTGACCCGGTATCCCTTCAGGTTGTCGATCACAAATTCGGCTTCTTCAATAGCCTCGCCGACATTGACGGCCTGCGAAAAGAAGTAAACGCCGGTATCCAAACCGGCTGCGGCGGCACCGGTGATGTTGGTCTGATACCAGGGGTCCAGGAAAAGGCCGCCTTCGGTATAGCCGCGGTAACCAAGCCGGATATAGGCGAAGTCGATCATCCGGGCGGCGGCCTGCCAGTCCACGGTCCACTGATGCTCCGAGACATCCACCCCGAGCTCGGTAGCATAGGCCGTTCCCGTATACGTTGGGATGCCGTTGACGGTACGGAAATCGTTCTGCGTCAGGGAAGAGACCGGGACGTTCTCATAAGGGGTTATCCAGATATCCTCGAAGCCGTCGTTGATGAAGACCTGCCCCGCATGTTCATCGACCTTCTCCGGCACGATCAGGAAGAGAATGCCGATCAGGGCGATGATGAGGCCGGCGCCGATCAGCAGGTATTTCAGTTTTCCGTTGCGGGAGTCTGTCATAGCGTCCTCCGGGGTCGTCGTGTTTTTTGTTTGACGTCTGGTGCCGTGTCTATTATAATACAGACAGCCTGAATGTGACAAGCAGGAAAAACAGCAGATTGAGGGATCATGATGGAAGAGAACGAATACATGGCCAATATCGAAGATCAGGAGCCGCTGCCGCCGGGATACCACCGGCATTCGGACGGCAGCATCCACTGTCATCATCACGGCGAAACCGATGTGATTCCTGCCGGCCACAGCCATCCGCACGGACATTCGCATACGCAGACAAAGGCCGTGATCAACCGCCTTGCCAGAGCGATCGGACATCTGGAATCCGTCAAGAGCATGGTGGAAAACGGGCGGGACTGCACCGAGGTCCTGATCCAGCTGGCCGCCGTGCGCAGCGCGCTCAGCAGCACGGCCAAGGTAATCCTGAAGGACCATCTGGAACACTGCATCTATGAAGAGGGCGGCAATTCGGAAGAACAGCTCCGGGCGCTCAACGACGCGATCGACAAGTTCATGTAAAAAAACGCAGCCCCGGAGATCCGGGGCTGCGCCCGCTTATGCCGTGCCGGCCCAGTAACAACCTGCACAGATGAGCAGGTGGGTCGCCTAAGTTCTGTTTCGCTGCTTCCAACATCCGGGAAAACCCGGGAGGCCTGCAATCCGCAGACTCAAATCGGCATCCCTTATGAGAGATGTGGGTTTTATGGGCCGTGAAATCCTACAGGACTACACGCGCACAGCAGTTAAAATCAGGTTTCGTCTTCCTCGTCTTCGTCATCATAGAGGAGAACCATGAAACGCTCGTAGACATCCTGCAGCTCGTCTTCGTCGTCGATGGACTCGAACACTTCGTCGCCGTTTTCATCTTCGACCACGCGCAGCAGAATGAATCCGTAATCCGGATCGTCCTCTTTCATGTCAGCGGGAAGAAAGGACATATAGGTTTTGCCGTTGTAATCCATCGACTCGATGACTTCCAGCTCAAACTCATTGCCCTCGTCATCAACGATCGTTACAAAATCGCTTCCGAATTCATCATCCATTGGCTTGCCCTCCTGCCGTATAACTTGAACCTATTGTAGCGCATGCAGGGAAAGAAATCAAGTATGATGCAAAAAAACCGGTCCGAATCTGACTGCCAGATCCGGACCGGAACTTTGTCTTTATGAGGACGTTAGCGCTGCTCGTTTACATAGATGTTGGCCTTGCTCTGAATCAGGCGGGCAACGTCGTCCACGCTCTTCTGGCCGCTGAAGAAAGCCTCGGCCTGCTCCGCGACGATGCTGTAGATGCTCGAGTTATAATCGGCCACGCGGGTGCAGGTGGTGATCACGTTCATCACTTCGTCGGCCTGCTCCTGGGTCATGGCATAGATGTAATGCTCTTCGCCGTTTTCATCGCCCCAGCTGCCCCGCGGCTCCTGGACGCGCTCGCCGGCTTCATCCAGCAGAACATTCCCGTCCGCGTCCTTGCGGTAGATGGGAGTCATCAGATCGGTCAGCTTCTTTTCGAAAACATGGCGGTTGGTAGGAATGGTATAGACATCCGCCTGCCCCTCTTCCGTCAGCATGCCGCGGAGGAAGTCCCAGACCTGATCCTTGTGGGTGCTGGTGCGGCTGATGGCATAGCCCGAATCCGTGCGCATGATGCTGCCGACGCCCGATACCGTCGGCCAGCCGATATAGGTGGATTTGCCGCCGAAATTGTTATCGCTCCAGAGCAGCGCATCCAAGCTGTAGAGATAGCTGCGGGTCAGCATCTGCCGCCCCTGACGGATCAGGTCCTGCGTGTTTTCCGAGGAGTCATGGTTCTCCCAGTCATAATCGGCGGGGAACTGGGCTGCAAAGGTCAGCAGCTGTTTGAATTCGTCGCTGTCGAAATGCACCTCGCCGGTGCTCCAGTTGACATACTGGTCCATGTCCGCGGCGAGCAGGGAATTGAGCACGATGTCGCGGGTGGTATACGGCTCGAGCGGCGAACAGCCTTCGGGCATCTTCGCCAGAGCGGCGTTGAACTCGTCATAGGTCCAGCCGGGGGTATCGCCGACGATGCTGGCAGCGCCGACCAGCGTTTCCACCGAAAAACCGGGAACAATCTGGTACAGTCCGCCGTTGGATTCGAGGGCCGTCAGCACATTGGGGAAGAAGTCATCCCGGCTGAGCGATGCATCGGCATCGATATAGGGATAAAGGTCCTCCAGGATGCCCTTTGCGGCAAGCTGCTTATACGGAAGCTGCGACATCGGCAGGATATCCGGGACATTGCCCGCGCCCAGTTCCGTCATGAACTTGGTGAGACCGGCTTCGGCGTTGTCTTCGGTGTTGTACTGGGTGTAATCTTTGTACTCGATGCGGACATCGTCGTGGCTGCGGTTAAAGCGGATGATCCGGTTCGAGAACTGGTAATCGGGATAGTATTCCAGCTGCGCCACAGTGATGATCTCCTTTTTGGGAAGGCTGTCCGCAGGGACACGGTGAAGGGTGAACAGCTGGTTGTCCACCTGATCCCCGCTGTAGTCCGTGACCATGCCCAGGATCGTTCCGTCCGCGCGGATGCTGAGGGCAGAACTGTCCAAAGACTGGCCGTTGATGTCGCAGGACATCCAGTTCAGAATCTGAACAGGCTCTTCCCCGAAGCGGAAACCGTAAAGGAACTGGCCGCTGGTATAATAGAAATCGTAGAGATCGTCGCCGGGAATGAAAGACCAGGCGGATTCCGGAATGGCAAGCGGATCGCCGAAGCTCCTGGACGAGAGATCGATCCGACGCATCTCGGGTCCGGTCATGCCATAGAGGACGGCGGCAACGGAACCGTCTGAAAGATTGACCAGGTTGTTGACATAGTCGTCCGCCTGAATCTGCCAGGCAATGCTGCCGTCCGGTCTGATCGCCAGGACGGACTGCTCCATGATGGCAAGCAGGTCGCCGTCCGGCGTAACCGCCGTGCTGTAGGAGTTGATCCAGCTGTTGGATGCGTCCACGTCAACGGGACTGCGGCTCAGCTCGCTGCCGTCGAGATCCAGCACGACGATGTCAAAGCGGCTCTCGTAATGATAGTACTGATACATTTCGTCTTCTTTGCCGTAGGCGGAATCCGGTCCGTCATACCAGTTCGTTCCCTGCTGTTCGAGAGCGACCAGCTTTCCCTCGCCGTTCAGAACGGGACGGCCGAGGCTGCAGTAAGAAGAGAAGTCGCGATAGTTTTCGGTGTTTTCGGCGGGCTGTCCGGGAACATAGTTCGCGAGCCGTCTGGCCTTGCCGTCGCTCCCGACAAAATAGAGCATGGTGCCGTAGATGTCATACTGGCCTTCATAATCCTCGACGGTGCCTTCCGGAACCTCCTGCCGGCCGACGAGAATGTTGCCGGTGCCATAGAACCCGTCATCGGTGAAGATCACCGGGGAAATGCCCCAGCGGGCGTCCGACTCGACGGTAAGAAAGTCCGGCTTATAGGCATAGCTGACATTTTCGGAAACCGTATTGCTGTCCGTCCTGCCGCTGCTGTCCGGTTTGCCTTCTTTTCCGCAGGCAGCGAGAGAGAAGAGCATGACCAGACAGAGGATCACGAGCGAAAGACGGAAAACGGGTTTTTTCATTTGGGTTCTCCTTCCGTGGTAAAAAACGCAATCAGGAACCTTCGAGAGGGCTCCGGATCGGATCGGCTGTTCCGCCCTGTTTTCGGGAAGGCGCAGCCGCGTCAGAATTTCTGTCCCCGGCATCGGGAACGGCCATATTCTACCACAGCATTGCAAAAATGTCTCTGAAGATTTCTTAAAGTTGGAACATTGCATATGGAAATGGGAGACGGTTTTGTGCTATACTGTAACTTGGGGTATTTCCAGAACGGAGGGTGCACCATGAGCGAAAAGAGAAAGATTCTGATTGTGGACGATGATCCGGATATCCGCAACGTCCTCAATCTGCTGCTGCGTGAAGAGTATGAGACTGCCGAGACCTCCAACGGGCCGGACGCGATTGCCTATATGAAAGAAAACCCGGAAACGGATCTGATCATTCTGGATGTGATGATGCCCGAGATGGACGGGATCGAAACCTGTGAAATCATTCGCGGCTTTTCCAATGCGCCGATCCTGTTCCTGACGGCCAAGAGCGCCGAGAAGGATCGGCTGGCCGCCTATCAGAGCGGCGGGGACGATTTTCTTTCCAAGCCCTTTTCCCAGCCCGAGCTGCTGGCAAAGGTCAATTCCCTGCTGCGGCGCTACCACCAGTACAGCGGCAAGCCGGCGTCCTCTTACTACAGCTTCGGGAATCTGGAAGTGGACATGAAGAACCGGATGGTATACAACGCCGGAGAACCCGTGCCGCTGACGGAAACGGAATACGCGATTCTGGAATGCCTGCTGCAGAACAAGGGAAGAACCGTGACCACGCAGGAACTGTACGAGACGGTATGGAATGAAAAATTCCTTCCCGGTTCCGGAAACACGATCATGGTACACGTGCTGAATCTGCGGCGGAAGATCGAGGAGGTCCCGTCATCGCCCAGGATCGTCCGGACGGCCTGGGGCAAGGGATATCAAATTGATTGAACGACATTTGCCGGCGTCCCGCTCGCTGAGCGCCAAACTGTTTCTGGCGACGCTGCTGAGCCTGCTCTGCGCCCTGGCCGCCTATCTGGCGGTTTACGGAATCGGCACCTGGTTTGTCAATCGCTTTTATATGAGCGCCGAGGCGGTCGCGCTGCGGAAAGCGGAGATTTATACCACCTTCAACCGCTACATCACGGCCAACCGGGCGGCAGGCAATGACGCGGAAGCGCTTCAGCGCTTTCTGACGGAAGAGAATTATGTCTCGATCACCGTCTACTCGGCGGAAGATCTTGAACTTCCGGCCATCCGGCGTCCGGCATCCGAGAGCCCGGGAGTGGAAAACTACGTGCTCCCGCCCAGCGGCGATGTCGGCGGAAAGCTGTATCCGATGCGCTTTGCCGACGGCATCTATTATATCTCGATCACCGACAATTCCCGGGCACGGGAAGACATGCTGAACAGAGGCATGGCGCTTCTGGTCGCGGCGGCGGTCCTGCTGATCGTTCTGTTCTGGTACACCAATCAGCTGACCAGACGCATCATCCGCCTGTCCGAAGAGACGGCTACGGTCGGCGCGGGAAATCTGGAAGGCATCATCACGGTGGACGGAGAGGATGAAATTGCCGTTCTCGCCGAAGACATCGACAGCATGCGTCACGCCATCATCGAGCGGATGGGAAGCGAAAAACGCGCCTGGGAGTCGAACAGCGAACTGATCACCGCAATGAGCCACGATATCCGCACGCCGATGACCTCGCTGATCGGATATCTCGGCCTGCTGAACCGGCCTGATTCTCTCACGGAGGAAGAGAAAAAGCGCTATCTCGAGCGCGCCTACGGGAAATCGCTGGCGCTCAAGGATCTCACCGACGAGCTGTTCAAGTATTTCCTTGTGTTCGGCAACTCCGGCCTGGAATTCCACCTCGAGGACTTTGACGCCCAGATGCTGCTGATGCAGCTGCTGAGCGAAGCGGAATTTGATATCGCCGATTCCGGGCTGACCGTCCGGCGCGTCGACCGGCTGGAGGAGGGAAGGCTGATCAACACCGATGCCGCCATGCTCAAGCGCGTGATCGACAATCTGGTCTCCAATATCAAGAAGTATGCCGACAGAGAGCAGCCGGTGGAAATCCTGACCGAAGAAAGAGACGGCTGGATTGCCGTAACGGTCAGCAATGCGATTTCCCGCCGGGCTGCCGGGACCGAAAGCACCAGGATCGGGCTGCGGACCTGCGCCAAGATTCTGGACGGACTGGGCGGCTCCTTCACGACCGAAAAGAAGGACGGCCGATTCTCCGCAGAGTTCCTGCTCCCCGTTTGATTTCATGAAAAACCCTGCCGCGGCGGCAGGGTTTTTCAAATGTCCAGATAGGTTTTTCCGCTGGCGTTGATGACGGTCGTATCGCCGTACTGCAGGATGCGCGGCCCGGAAGGCCGGTAGCGTCTGTGGACATGGCCGTGGACCAGATAAGCGGGATGCCAGCGGTCGAGCAGCGGAAGGAAGGCCTCAAAGCCCCGATGGGCGAGATCCGTATCGTCTCCCAGTCCGGCTGCGGGGGCGTGGGTCAGGACCAGGTCGACACCGCCGGCCTTGCGGAGCTGCAGGGCGAGCCTGCGGATGCGGCGCTGCATCTGCCGTTCCGTATACTGATACTTTCCGCCGTTATAGCACATGCAGCCGCCAAGTCCGAGAATGCGAAGGCCTTTGACGTTGACCAGGCGATCGTCGATGCATTCACAGCCTTCCGGAGGCGCGTGATCATAGCTGACGTCGTGGTTGCCGTGGACATAGAGGAGGGGGAGGTTGGAGAGGGTGACGAGAAAACTGAGATATTCTGCTTTCAGGTCCCCGGCGGAGAGAATCAGGTCTATGCCGTCCAGGCAGCCCGGGCGATAGAAGTCCCAGAGATAGCGGTCTTCTTCATCAGAAATTAAGAGCAGTCTCACAAACAACCTCCTCTCTTTTTTTAGGCCCGATCTCAGCTTTCTGCAACTGCGCGGAAAGAAAGGCAGTACCTCGCACCGGCCTTTCTGCACCGCGCTTTTTTCGGGGTTTGTCTGCGGGCGCCTGCAAAAAGCAAAATATACGTTTCCCACTATTCATTCGCGGCAGAAGAGGGGAAGTGAGGGGCACAGGGTTTCTCTGCCGCGAAATGGGACAAGCTTCCGGGAAGCGCAGATAAAACCATCATTTCAGGACGACGTTCTGGTCGCCGAGGAGTTCCTTCAGCTCCAGCAGGAGGGACTCGTGGAAGACGCAGCGGGTGCCGAGGCGTTTGTTTTCCTTCTCACACCAGATTACCAGCGGATCATTCCCCGGGAACATGGTCAGAATCAGGCTGATTCTGCGAAACACCGCAGAATCCTCGGAAGGAATCCGGATATAAAGCTTCTTCCGAACGGGCGGGGAATCCGGAAACAGAGAAGGAGAATCCGGAGCCTCTGCCGAGACAGGGCTGTTCAGATCGGACAGGGGGCGCAGAGAATCAACCATGATCTGCGCCTCCTTTTCGTCGCGAACGGAGATCCGGCCGCGGACCAGAACGGCCTGGTTGTCCACAATGTAAGAGCCGCAGGAATCCAGGGCTTTCTGGAAGACGATCAGTTCAATACTGCCGCTGTCGTCCTCCAGCTGCACGTAGCACATGAGAGAGTTGTTTTTGGTGGTACGGGTCCGGTGCGAATTGATCACCCCGGCGAGAATCACGGACTGGTTGTCGTGAAATTCGGAAGGGGCCCCGTCTTCGCTGCCGGAAAAGGTGTTGACGACAGCGGCGGCGGGAACGGCGCCGGCCCGGCGGACCGCCAGGCGATATTCGTCCATGGGGTGACCGCTGAGATAGAGGCCGGTCAGTTCCTTTTCCCTGGCCATGCGCTCCCGGGGAGGATAATCCTCGATGTCGGGAATCGGGATGCTGTCGGAGACCGCGGTTTCCTGCCCGTCGTCCCAGCCGCCGAAGAGGTCAATCTGACCGGAGAGGTTGTCGCGGGTTTCCCGGGCGATGCTGTCGATCAGCGGGCCGGCAACGGAAACCATGGCTTTGCGGGAATGGCCCATGGAATCAAAGCCGCCGCAGAGAATCAGATTTTCCACCGCACGCCGGTTGAAATCCTTCCCGTTCATGCGGCGCAGGAAATCCTCAAGGCTGCGGAAGGGACCGCCGGATTTCCGTTCGGCGACGAGCTGGGCCACGGCGTTGCGGCCGATGCCCTTGATGGCGGCCAGACCGAAACGGATGTTGCTTCCGGATACGGAGAATCCGGCCTGGGATTCGTTGACATCCGGGGGCAGCAGCTGCAGACCGCGATCGCGGCATTCCGCGGTATACTCGGCAATCTTCTGTCCGTTATCCAGAACGGAGGAAAGCAGCGCCGCCATATACTCGCCGGGATAATGCCGCTTCATGTAGGCGGTCCGATAGGCAACGATGGCATAGCAGACGGCATGGGCCTTGTTGAAGGCATAGCTGGCAAAATCCAGGATTTCGTCATAAATGCTGTCGGCAATCTCTTCCGGAACGCCGTTTGCGACGGCGCCGGCAATCCCGCGCTTCGGATCGCCCCGGACAAAGGCAACGCGTTCGGCATCGATGACGGCGTGCTTCTTTTTGCTCATGGCCCGGCGGATCATGTCCGCCTGCCCGAGAGAGAAACCGGCCAGCTGGCGGAAAATCTCGATCACCTGCTCCTGGTAGACAATGCAGCCGTAGGTGACTTCGAGGATCGGACGGAGCAGGGGGTGTTTGTACCGGACGTGCTCCGGATGGCGGGAGCATTCAATGAAGCGGGGAATGCTGTCCATCGGGCCGGGGCGGTACAGGGCGACGACGGCGGTGATGTCTTCGATGCTCTTCGGACGGAGATTGGTGCAGACACCGGTCATACCGACGCTTTCCAGCTGGAAGACGCCGACGGTCTGCCCTTCGGAGAGCATTTCGAAGACGGCGGGATCTTCTTCGGGGATCGTCTCAACGCGGAAATCCGGCTCCTTCTGCCGGACAAGTTCCGCCGCGTCCTCGAGGACCGTAAGATTTCGAAGACCGAGGAAGTCCATCTTCAGCAGGCCGAGTTCTTCCAGCGTCGTCATGGGATACTGGCAGACGACGGATTCGTCGTTTTTGGCCAGGGGCACATATTCACAGACCGGACGCTCGGTAATAACCACGCCGGCCGCGTGGGTCGAGGCATGCCGCGGCGTCCCTTCGAGCGCTCTGGCGACATCGATCAGACGCCGGGTCGCCTCGCTGCTCTCCACCATTTCCTTCAGCGGACGGGAGAGGCGCAGGGCTTCTTCGATGGTCATGTTCAGCGCGGTGGGAACCTGCTTGGCTACGGCATCGGTCTCCGCGTAACTCATGTTGAGGACGCGACCGACATCCCGGATGGCCGCACGGGCGGCCATGGTGCCGAAGGTGACGATCTGGGCAACGTGATCTGAACCGTAGAAACGGTTTACATAATCAATGACTTCCCCGCGGCGGTTGACACAGAAGTCGACGTCAATGTCCGGCATGGAGACGCGTTCGGGATTCAGAAAACGCTCAAAGAACAGGGAATACTTGATGGGGTCGACATCGGTGATATACAGGCAGTAGGCCACTACGCTGCCGGCGGCACTGCCGCGGCCGGGACCGACGGGGATCCCGTTGCGGCGGGCATAGGCGATGAAATCGGACACGATCAGGAAATAGTCGACAAAACCCATTTTCTGAATCATGTCCAGTTCGTAATCCAGCTGCTGACGGACTTCGGGTCGATCGGGATAGCGCCTGGCAAAACCCTCGGCACAGAGCCTGCGCAGGTAGGCGGCGCTGTCGGTCTCGCCGTTCGGCAGGCGGAAACGGGGCAGATGATAGTTGCCGAATTCAAAATCAAAACGGCAGCGGTCCGCGATGAGGGCGGTATTGTCCGCAGCCTCGGCAAGGGAGGGGAAGAGACTGCGCATTTCGGCTTCGCTCTTCAGGTAGAACTCCTGCGTTTCAAAACGCATGCGGTTCGGATCGTCCACCGTCTTGCCGGTCTGGATGCACATCAGGACATCCTGGTAATAGGCGTCTTCCTTCCCGAGATAGTGGGCATCGTTGGTCAGAACCAAAGGAATGCCGGTTTCGCGGCTGAGCGAAACGAGACCTTCGGCAACTCTGGCCTCTTCCGGAATCCCGTGATTCTGGATTTCCAGATAAAAGTCCTCCCCGAAGAGCTCGCGAAGCTTCAGAGCGCGGGATTTCGCCTTCGCAGCATTGCCGTTCAGAATCGCCTGCGGGATTTCCCCGGCCAGACAGCCGGACAGACAGATCAGGCCCTCGGCATGGGCGTGCAGAAGTTCCCAGTCGATGCGGGGCCGCTGATAGAAGCCCTCGATAAAGCCGGCGCTGACCAGCGCGCAGAGATTGCGGTATCCGGTTTCGTCCTTGCAGAGGAGAATCAGGTGGGAATAGTTGTTGTCGATCCCGTGTTCCTTGTCAAAGCGGCTCCGGGGCGCGACATAGACTTCGCAGCCGATGATCGGACGGATGCCTTCCTTCTGACAGGCACGGTAAAAGGCCACGGCGCCGTACATGACTCCGTGGTCGGTGACGGCAATGGCGGCCTGCCCGAGGGAGCGGGCCCGCGCGGCAATCTGATCAATGCGGCAGAAGCCGTCCAGAAGCGAGTATTCGGTATGAACATGGAGATGAACGAAGCTCACGGCGAATCCTCCCCCTCCTCCCCGGCAAGAAGAATGATCTTGTTCAGCCGATGGGAAAGACAGCTTTTCGTCACCGGAGGATTCGAAAGCAGGGCAAGATCGGCGAGGCTTGCCTCGGGGTTGGCCAGACGCAGAAGCGCGGCATCCCGGAGCGCTTCGGGAAGCGCATCCAGACCGTCCCGCTTCAGCACCCTTCGAATGGCCTCGTTCTGGCGCATGGCGGCGGTAACGGTTTTGTCGGCATTGGCGGAATCACAGTTGATCTGGCGGGTGACGGTATTGCGCATCTCTTTCTCGACCTTGGCGGTGATGATGTGCATCGAAGAGACCTGTGCGCCGATCCGGGCGAGAAAATCGGAAATCTGATCGGCCTTTTTGAAATACAGAAGCGTATGGGCGCCGCGGGCGGCCTCCTTCGGTTCGAGCTCCAGCTCGAGCAGGATCGACCGCAGCTCGCGGCAGACGCTCCGGTGGCTGGTGGCAAGCTCCAGATGAAAACGCTTTTCGGGATCGGTCACACTCCCGCCGGCAAGAAAGGCACCCCGGACGAAGGCCTCCGGACAGCCGGGCTCCTCGAGAATGCCGAAATTGACATGGTGGGACAGCAGACTCTTTTCGTCCGCGCCGAAGCATTCGAGAATGCGGAGAATCTTTTCGTGATCGCGGATACAGAAGCTGCGTTTTCCCACGGCGTTTTCCGGCGGAAGCTGGTCAAAACCCAGAGAAAAGGCCTTGCGGAACAGCCGGGGAAGCCGGTCGGCAAAATCTCCGCAGGCCGTGATGATGCGGATTTCCGAAGCGCGGAAGGTATTGCAATAAAGCAGAATGCCGTAGCATTCTGCAATGGCAAGGCTGCGCCGGTCGAAACGGATCTGACAGCATTCTGTTTTTACTTCCGATGAAAAGGACATGACGGACCCCTTTCTTTCCGTTGATCTCGCTGCCTTACTTATCGATATCCCGGTTGACGTTGACGGAATTGACCCCGTTGGCGAGCAGATGCTGGTGCAGGGCAGAGGCAATGGCGACGCTGCGGTGGCGGCCGCCGGTGCAGCCGATGGCAACCGTCAGGGACAGTTTCCCTTCCTCTTTATAATAAGGAAGCAGGAACGCGATCATATCCTCGAGCTTTTCCAGAAATTCCCGGGTCTGCGCGTGACGGAACACATACTCCGCGACGGGCCGATCCAGACCGCTGAGCGGCTGCAGGGATTCCACATAAAAGGGATTCGGCAGGAAACGCACGTCAAACACCAGGTCCGCCTCCAGCGGAATGCCGTGTTTAAAACCGAAGGACATGACTGTCACGGCGAGATCCCGCTTGCCGTCTTCCCCGGCAAAGAGAGAAAAGAGCCGGTTCTGAAGAGCGCCGAGCGTCATGGAGGAGCTGTTGACAACATAGTCGGCGGCTGCCCGGACCGGAGCAAGCAACTCTTCTTCCCGGCGGACGGCATCCTCCATGCTCATGCCGGGTTCCGCCAGAGGATGCGGGCGGCGGGATTCCTTGTACCGGCGAACCAGCGTCGGAATGTCCGCATCCATGTAGAGGATCCGGACGGAGCATTCCATCTTCCGCAGGTCCTCGATGGTGTTCAGCAGCTCGCCGAAACCTTCGCGGTCCCGGGTATCGGTCACCAGAGCGACCTTTTCATAGCGGCCGCGGGTATCCAGACACAGCTCGGCAAAACGCGGCATCAGGGCAACGGGCATGTTGTCGACGCAGTAATAATCCAGATCCTCCAGCACATCGGCCGCACGGGTCTTGCCCGCACCGGACAGCCCGGTAATAATCAGAAATTCCACTTTAATTTCCCCCGAATTCAACTACTCGGTTCCGCGGGATCTTCGGGCCGTTGTCATCCAAATGATAGTCCGGCGGGAGAATGATGATCTCCGGCTCCAGGAAAACGCCGCTGCGGCGATACACCTCGCTGCGCACATGCATCATCAGGTCGTAGACCTCGTGGGAAGAGGCGTGCCCGCGGTTGACGACAAAGCCGGCATGCTTCTCGGAAACCTGCGCATCCCCGACCGCAT
The DNA here is from genome assembly GCA_017538965.1 of Oscillospiraceae bacterium. Classification (GTDB taxonomy): domain Bacteria; phylum Bacillota; class Clostridia; order Oscillospirales; family Oscillospiraceae; genus Limivicinus. The sequence goes on along the minus strand of JAFYHU010000011.1, from coordinate 12,939 downwards.
AGCCTTTCAGACCGGCATCCTCGATCAGCCGGGCGGCGAAATGGCCTTCCGGACGCCGGAAAGCGCTGCCGGCAGAGGGGAGATCGAGAGGCTGTTTGGAACGGCGCTTTTCGGAGAGCTCCTGCATGCGTTCGGAAATCGCGAGCCTGTCATCCGGCTTCAGCCGGAAGACCGCGCTGAGAAGAACGCAGCCGGGGGTCTTCTGAAAAAAGCTCGTCCGGTACGAAAAGCCGCAGTCTGCATTGGGAAGCTCATACAGGGTCTGGTCGGGAACATAGAGGTAGACGACGCTTTCGACGACGTCCTTCAGCTCGCCGCCGTAGGCGCCGGCATTCATGATGCAGCCGCCGCCTACCGTGCCGGGGATCCCGCCGGCAAACTCAAGGCCGGACAGGCCGTTCTCCTGGGCGAAGGCAGCAAGGCGGGCAAGAGAAACACCGGATTCCGCATAGACGGCGCCGTCCGGCAGCAGGAAAAGCTTCTGCAGACGCTCGGTGCTGACGAGAAAGAGGTCCTGCAGACCCTCATCGGGAAAAAGAATGTTGGTTCCGTTCCCGAGAAGGAAGGGCGCGACATGATGTTCCTTCAGAATGTCGCAGAGCCTTGTAAGGCCGGTAACGTCCGAAGGAAAGGCAATGACCCGGGCAGGACCGCCGATCCGGAAGGACGAGTGGAGAGACATCGGTTCATTCTCCAGCAGCTTCATGCCGGGAAGCTGCTCTTTCACGGCCCGGACGGCGTTTTCAACAGTTTCCATTTTTCGGATCTCCTCAGAACGCGCCGCCGTGATCGATGGCGCGGTCATGCTCGGCGGCGAGCATTTCGGCGGCGTTGTAGCCCAGCTTCTTCTGGCGGTTGTTCATGGCGGCCAGCTCCAGAATGACGGCCAGGTTTCTGCCCGGCGTGACGGGAATCGTGACCGCCGGCAGGCGCACACCGAGGATTTCCTCGGTCTCGCTCACAAGGCCGAGACGGTCATAGGCCTTGCCGTTGACCCAGTTTTCCATCCTGACAACCAGGTCGATGCTGGTTGCGGGCTTGACCGCGCCGACGCCGTAGAGGTGGCGCACATTGATGACGCCGATGCCGCGCAGCTCCATATAATAGCGGATAATCTCCGGGGCGGTGCCGACGAGGACATTCTCGTCGATCAGCTTGATCTCGACCGCGTCGTCCGCGACCAGACGGTGGCCGCGCTTGATGAGTTCGAGCGCGGTTTCGCTTTTTCCGATGCCGCTGTCTCCCGTGAGCAGCAGGCCTTCGCCGTAGACATCCACCAGCACGCCGTGGGTGGTGAGCCGGGGCGCCAAATAGTCATGCAGCAGGAAAATGATGCGGGCCTGAAACTCCGAGGTGTCGGTCTCGATGTAGAACACGTTGCGGTCGTGCTTTTCCGCCATCTCAAGGCATTCGGAGAAGGGTTCGCAGCCGTGGCAGATGACAAGCCCGGCAATGTCGTAAGTCATGAAGCGGTCGAAGGCCTGCAGGCGGTCTTCATGGCTGAGGGTTTCCAGATAGGTGGTCTCGACGCGGCCGATGACCTGGATGCGTTTCGGGTCAAAATAATCATAGAAGCCGGTCAGCTGCATGGCAGGCCGGTTGACATCCGCCATCGTCAGAACGGCGGTTTCGTAATCCTTCGACAGATGCAGGGGCTTCAGGTTCATTTCCTTTACAATGGTTTTCAGCGGAACCGTGTATTTTGTGCGCATGATCAGCGTCCTCCCGTCAGATTCTCATACGGATTTTCTTCTGCTTCCATTATAAAGAGGCATGCTCCTTTTGGCAAGTACAATTTTACACGCACCCGGGCGTAAAATGTGAAGAAAGCCGGAAAAAAGTGCTTGCTTTTCGGAACGCGGTCTGCTATTATATGAAAGCTGTCTTTTTACAGCAAACATGAGCAAGGAGGTGCTTCAGATATGGCAAAGTGCCAGTTCTGTGACAAGGATGTGGCCTTCGGTATTCAGGTCAGCCATTCTCACAGACGCTCCAACCGTACTTGGAAGCCGAATGTGAAGCGCGTCAAGGCCATTGTTGACGGAACGCCCAAACACGTTTATGTCTGCACGCGCTGCCTGCGCAGCGGAAAGGTCACCCGCGCTGTGTAATTGAACATTACCCGATCAAGCCTGTCGCACAAAACCCGCGACGGGCTTTTTCGGTATTTTTTCTCGTTTTTCCCCGGAACATCGAAAAGCAGAACAGGAGGCAGAACCATGAAACTGCTGGAAGAGAAAATCAAAAAGGACGGAGAGGTCAGACCCGGCGGTATTTTGAAGGTGGACAGCTTTCTGAACCATCGGATTGACCCGCAGCTCAGCTTTGAAATGGCACAGGAGCTGAAACGCCGGTTTGAAGGAGAGGGCGTCAACAAGATTCTCACGATCGAGGCATCCGGAATCGCGCTGGCCATCATGACGGCCTATGTTTTCGGCTGCCCGATGGTGTTTGCCAAGAAGAGCAAGACAAAGAACATTGCGGACGATGTCTGGTCGGTGGAGATCGAATCGTTTACCCACGGCAGGACCAATACCGTTCTGGTATCCAAGGAATATCTGGGGCCGCAGGATCGGGTTCTGATTGTGGATGATTTTCTGGCGACCGGCGCCGCGCTCCGCGGACTGCGGGACCTGGTGCGGCAGGCGGGAGCGACCGTCGTCGGTGCGGGAATCGCCATAGAAAAAGTCTTTCAGGGCGGAGGAAACCAGCTGCGGGAAGAGGGCATGCGGGTGGAATCGCTGGCGCGGATCGCCGCGATGACCGACGACAGCATCGAATTCTGCGAAGAGTAAAAAACAGCCCGCCCGCCGTCAGGCGCGCGGGTTCCGTTTATTTCGTGCGGCGGAGAAAGGCGAGGACCTGAGGGAGCGCCTGTTCCCGAGCGACGCCGGCAAGCTGAAGACGGTGGGCAAGGCTGAGCGCCTCGTGAAAAGACTCGCCCGGCGAAAAACCGGCGGCAATCAGATCGGCACCGGTGATTCCCGGCTGCGCCATGACGGCCCGGAAGACCGAAAGACGCTCCTGAAGAAAAGCCTCCGTGCCGATATAATCTTCCGGAGCAGTGCTGCTGCCGAGGACGTCGGCCTTGCAGAGCAGCAGAAGATCGCCGGGGGAGACCGACCGGTCAAAGAGCCGGTTGAACGCCTTCTGCCCGGCGTTCTGAAGCGCCATCATGTTCGGCAGCATGTGCAGCAGAACCATGTTTTTCACATACTGTTTCCTCTTCTTTTCCTGCGTGATGCGGGAGAGAAAGCGCTCGGAAACCGATACGCCCTTCCGGTCGTGACCGAAGGCGTGGAGACGGCCGTCCTCCTCCACGCGGGTTGCGGCGGGCTTTCCCAGATCATGGCAGAGCGCCGACAGCATGAGACCGAGCGGGTCTTCGGCTTTCCCGCGCAGGACGGCCGCCTGATCCAGCACCAGCATGGTGTGGTTCCAGACGTCCCCTTCGGGATGATATTTCGCGGGCTGCGGAACGCCGATCAGATCCCGGACCTCGGGAAACCAGCAGTCCAACTGATCCATCTCGCGAAGAACGGCAAAGAAAACCGAAGGGTGTTCCGCCTTCAGAAGGGCTTTTTCCAGCTCTCCGAAGATCCGTTCGGCCGAGAGAGCGGACAGGTCCATTTCCCGGCATACGGAGACCGTCTCGGGGGTAACCATGAATCCGAAGCGGGCGGCGAACTGCGCGGCGCGCAGCACCCGCAGCGGGTCTTCGGCAAAGCGGACGGCATCGATGTGCCGGATCCGGCGCTTTTCCAGGTCGGCAATTCCGTCGAAGTGGTCGATGATCTCCCCGGTGAGGATATCCTGCATCAGGGCATTGACGGTAAAATCACGGCGCAGCGCGGCCTGACGGGTTCCGATGAAAGGGTCGAGCGTACAGACAAAGTCCTGATGACCGGGCCCGAAAGCACGTTCGGAGCGGGGCATGGCAATATCCAGCCCGCAGTGCCGCAGACCGAAGACGCCGAAGCTTTTCCCGAAGGAAGTCAGCTCGCCCAGCGTCCCGAGGAGCCGGGTCAGCGTCTCCGGCGTGATGCCGTGGACCTCGATGTCGATATCCTTGTTTTCCCTGCCCAGCAGCCTGTCGCGCACGCAGCCGCCGACGAAGAAAGCCCTTCCGCCGGCGTCCTTTACCAGCTGTGCGATCCGGACCGCCATATCCGCATCGGTCAAGACTCCGGCCCCCCTTTCCCGGAAGCGATCAATACCTTATTATACCGCATGCAGCCGCCGGCGTAAAGAGCGCCGGGTTTTCTTTTGCGCCCTTGCAGGATAACAGAGGGTATGATATGATGCAGAAAGCGAAAAGCGGGACAGGAACAGGGAGAACCGCCGCCGGGAAAGGAAGCCGGACATGAACGTTCAGGAAGCCATTGCCTATATCAACGATTATACCTGGAGCAGCTCGCGCCTGGGTCTGGAACGGACCCGGGAACTGCTCCGGAGACTGGGCGACCCCCAGAAAGAACTGAAGTTTGTCCATGTGGCGGGTACAAACGGAAAGGGAAGCACCTGCGCCATGATCGAGCGCATCCTCCGGGAAGCGGGCTTCCGCACAGGCTTTTATCCGTCGCCGTATCTGCAGGACTTTCGGGAGCGCATCCAGGTGAACGGCGAGTATATCAGCGAGACGGCGCTTGCGGAAATCACCGGCCGGGTGGCCGCCGAGGCGGACGCCATGGAGGACCATCCCAGCCAGTTTGAACTGATCACGGCCATCGGCATGCTCTATTTTCTGGAGAAGCGCTGCGACTGCGTAGTGCTCGAGGTGGGCATGGGCGGCGCGCTGGACTCCACCAACGTGATCGACCCGCCCGAAGCGGCCGTGATCACCAACATCGGGCTGGACCACACGGAGTATCTGGGAGACACCGAAGAAGAGATCGCGCGTACCAAGTGCGGCATTTTGAAACCGGGCTCTTCCGCAGTCAGCTACCGGAACAGGCCGGAGATCATGGCGGTGATCCGGGAGATCTGCCGGGACCGGGGGATCCCTCTTTACGAAGCGCCTCCGCTGCTGTCGGATGCGCAGAACGGAGAAGACGCGCTGATTCCGCTGGAGCACGGTCTGGAAGGACAGCGCTTCCTCTACCAGGGAAGGGAATACCGGCTCCCGCTGCTGGGGAAGCACCAGCTGCGCAATGCGGCGACGGTGCTGAAGACCGTCGAAGCCCTGCGGGACCGCGGTTTTGCCCTGCCCGACGAGGCGGTGGAGAGAGGCCTTGCCCGGACGGAGTGGCCGGCCCGCTTTGAAGTGCTGAACCGGGAACCGCTGCTGATTCTGGACGGAGGGCACAACCCGCAGTGCGCGCAGGCGCTGGCGGAGAACATCCGGGAATATCTGGCGGATGCGTCCGGCCGGGCGGCGATCACCTTTCTGTTCGGTATGCTGGCGGACAAGGACTATCGGCATACGCTGGAGCTGCTGATGCCCTACGGCGCCGCCTATGTCTGCATTACCCCCGAGAGCCCGCGGGCGCTGCCGGGAGAAGAACTCGCAGAAGTCATCCGCGGCGTGAAACCGGGAACGCCGGTCGTCAGCAGGGACAGCATCCCGGACGCCATCGCGGCGGCGCTGGAGACCGGAAATCCGGTGATCGCCTTCGGGTCGCTCTATTCCGCGGGACCGATCCGCTCCGAGGCGGCCGGCGCCGTGAAGCGGTTTCAGAGAAAACAGGCGATCCGGGCACGCAGAGCGCTCAGCGACAGACAGCGCGAAGAGGCCGGCAGCATCATCTGCGGGAAACTGAAGGAAGAAGTCCGGCGTCTGCGCCGGGAAAAGCCGATCCGGACCCTGCTGTCCTATGCGGCGAGCCGGGACGAGGTGAATATCGACGCGTTCAGCCGCTGGGCGGCGGAAGAAGGCATGGAGGTTCTCTTTCCGCGCTGCAGGGAAGGCGGAATCATGGAAGCGCGGGCAGCAGAGGAAGGAATCGACCTGACCGATCTGCTGGAACCGGGCGCCTTCGGAATCCGGGAACCGAAAATAATATGCTCACACTTTGTGCCTGCGGAGGAGATTGACCTTGTCATCGTCCCCTGCGTGGGCTTCGACGGGCAGGGCGGCAGAATCGGCCACGGCGCGGGATACTATGACCGCTATCTGAAGAGCCTGCGGCCGGATGCCGAAAGCATCCTGATCGCGTTTGAAGCCCAGCGCCTGCCGAAGGTCCGAATGGACCGGTACGATCTTCCGATTCCCCTTGTGATTACCGAAGGGGCGGAAACAGACGATTTACAATAAAGAAGGAAAAGCATGATGGAAGAGAAAAAACTGAGAGAGATCCGGGTTGAGACGGAAGATATCTTTGCCGGGAGGATTCTGGATGTCAAGCGCGATCAGGTGCGGCTGCCGAACGGCCATACCAGCGTGCGCGAGATTATCCGGCACGTGGGCGCAGTCTGCGTGGTGCCGGTGACGGAGGACGGGAAAGTCGTCGTCGAGCGGCAGTACCGCTATCCGATCGACCGGGTGATCACCGAGATCCCGGCCGGGAAGCTCGACAGCAGAGAGGAAGACCGCCTCCATGCGGCCCAGCGTGAACTCCGGGAGGAGACCGGCATCACGGCCGACCGCTGGACGGATATGGGCCTGTACTTCCCGGCGCCGGCATATTCCGACGAGAAGATCACGATGTACCTCGCGCAGGGCCTGCACATGGGAAAACAGCATCTGGATGAGGATGAATTCCTGAATGTAAGCTTTGTGCCGATGGAGGAACTGGTGGAGAAAATCCTGCGGGGCGAGATCACGGACGGCAAGACGCAGGTCGCCGTTCTGAAGGCGTCGCTGCTGCTGAAAAAGCAGAAGGAGAGCGAGGCATGAACGGCCTGCACGTCTGCCTGATCAACGATTCCTTTCCGCCGGCCATCGACGGCGTAGCAAACGCGGTGACCAACTACGCGAAAATCATCGCGCGGGACTACGGGGAACCGACGGTCGTTACCCCCTTTTATCCGAATGCCGACGACAGCGTCTTCCGCTTTCCGGTGATCCGCTACCCCAGCGTGGACATGACGAGGCTGGTCGGCTACCGGGCAGGCCTGCCGTTTTCGCCGGAGATCGCTGCCAGACTGGAAAAATCGAAGTTCGACATCATCCACAGCCATTGCCCGATCACCTCGACGATGCTGGCGCGCTCGGTGCGCGAGCGGCTGGATGTGCCGCTGGTTTTTACCTACCACACGAAGTTCGACATCGACATCGCCAACGCGATCCGCTCGAGAATCCTGCAGGACGGAGCGGCGAAGATTCTGGCGGAGAACATTTCGGCCTGCGACGAGGTCTGGACCGTGTCGAAGGGGGCCGGTGAAAACCTGCGGAAGCTCGGCTATCAGGGCGAGTATCTCGTGATGCCGAACGGGGTGGATTTCCCCAGAGGACGGATAGAAGAGAAACTGATCGAAGAAGTGACGCAGGATTATGACCTGCCGGAAAGCGTCCCGCTGTTTCTGTTTGTGGGCAGAATGATGTGGTACAAGGGAATCCGCATCAGCCTGGACGCCCTGAAAACGCTTATGGACGCCGGGAAGGACTTCCGGATGGTCTTTGTCGGCGGCGGGACGGATAAAAAGGAAATCATGGCCTGCAGCAAAGACCTAGGGCTGGACGGAAAGGTGTTCTTCGCCGATCCGATCCATGACCGGGACCGCATCCGCGCCTGGTACTGCAGGGCGGACCTGTTCCTCTTCCCCTCGACCTTTGACACCAACGGGCTGGTCGTGCGGGAGGCGGCGGCCTGCGGCCTCGGCAGCGTGCTGGTCAAAGGCAGCTGTGCCGCCGAAGACGTGACGGACGGCGTAAACGGCTTTCTGATTGAGGAAAACGCCGCATCGATGGCCGCCTGCCTCCTCAGGCTCTGCGAGAATCCGGCGCAGATGAAGCAGGTCGGCGACGGTGCCCAGAGGGACATTTACATCTCCTGGGACACGGCGGTGAAAAGCGCGGTCGAGCGCTACGGCACCGTGATCGAAAACTACCGCGCGGGGGCATATCCCCGGCATGAAAAACCGCGGGACGAGCTGCTGCGCGGCATCGGCGATCTGATGAACGTGATCGGAACCGGGGAAGAGAGGCGGCAGGAGCTGCGGAGCTATCTCGGCGACGTGCTGGAAGGCAGGCGTACGGGCAACGAATGGACCCATCCTTTCGGCATCGATGTGACCGAGGCGGTGTTCGCGAACATGAAGGCCGGGATCGAGGACTGGAAGAGCGGCATGGAAGCGGGCCTGGAAAAGCTGAAGACGCATCGCAGCAACCTGGAAGAGAATCTGGAAGAACTGTATGACATATTCCTCTGAGAAAATCCGAAAAATCGCAGGGATTCTGCTGCTGATCGTTCTGTTTGCCCTGCTGGCCGCGTTGATCGCCGGCCGAACCCGGAAGACGCAGACGGCGGAAGAGAGCGGGAGCCCGATTTCTGCGGAAGAAGAGACACCGGCGCCTTCGGAAGCGCCGGCGACCCCGGAGCCGACGCCCGAGCCGACGCCCGAACCGACACCGGAGCCGACACCGCGGCCGCTGCGGGAGAGAAGCCTGTGCACAGACAATCTGGATGAGGACCTGTTCCGGCCGGCGGAGGAAAAGGGAACCGTGGAGATCGTGCAGTACACGACGCATGACTATGTGTCGGGCAGCCCGGAGCCGATCGAAAAGGATCTGGCGGTCTATCTCCCCTACGGCTATGATGAGAGCAAACAGTATGACGTTCTGATGCTGCTGCACTGCGCGGGGGCGGATCACCGCTTCTGGCTGGTTACGCCGCGCGGGTACCGCACGGAGACCGGAGAGATTCCGGTTTCGGTGCCGAACATGCTGGACCGCATGATCGAAGAGGGCTGGTGCCGGCCGCTGATCGTCATCGGGCCCTGCGTCTATCTGTACGACCATCAGCAGCACTGGACGGGCACCGGGTACGACTACACCCAGTTCAAGGACGAGGTCGGCAGCGACCTGCTGCGCTATGTGGCCGAGCACTATGCCACCTATGCCGAAGACGGGAGCCGGGAAGCGCTGGCGGCGGCAAGGGAGCATTTCGGCGTGCTGGGCGCCAGCTTCGGCGCTTATGCCACGTATCTCAGCATCATCGCCGACAACTTCGACCTGATGAGCTGGTACACCTTCTGCGGCTGCGGCTCCATTGACCCGGGCTATCTGGTTAACGGCTGGGCAAACGCCGGGACGCAGGATCTGCCGCTCAGCCTGCTGTATATCTCGGAAGGGGAATTCGACGACCGCTACGGGCCGGAGCATTCCGTCTACAACCTGAAATACTACGGCGGGAAGTTTACGGAGGACACGGTGTTTTACACGATGATCGCGGGCTGGGGACATGAAGATCACAGCTATCTCTGCGGCCTTTTCAACACCCTGCAGCTGTTTTTCCGGGACGGGGGATGAAATGCGCCTGCAGGAGGGAGATTGCGGAGCGATCCGGGGCTCCTGCAGCGGGAAAAAGTGAAACGAGGAACCGTCCCCTGTTTCATGGCATGGCAAAACTGACAAAAATCAATAAAAAATTTTGTAGAAAAGGGAGAAAATTCTTGACGTCTCCCTTTTCTTTTGCTATAATCACCAATTGCGTGGATTCTGCCCATAAGGGCGTAGTGCGCGCTCCGGCACCCCGGTACGGAGCCGGAAAAATAAGGAAGAAAGGAGGAAAACAATGCCAACCTTTAACCAGCTGGTGAGAAAAGGCAGAGAAAAGGTCTCGTACAAGTCCACCTCTCCTGCACTGCAGAAGAGCATGAACACCCTGCGCAACAAGGAGACCAACCAGAGCTCGCCCCAGAAGAGAGGCGTCTGCACCGCGGTGCGTACCTCGACCCCGAAGAAGCCGAACTCTGCTCTGCGGAAAATCGCGCGTGTCCGTCTCACGAACGGCTACGAGGTCACAGCCTATATCCCCGGTATCGGCCACAACCTGCAGGAGCACTCTGTGGTCATGATCCGCGGCGGGCGTGTCAAGGACCTGCCTGGTGTTCGTTACCACATCATCCGCGGTACGCTGGATGCCCAGGGTGTCACGGGTCGTATGCAGGGACGCTCGAAGTACGGCGCGAAGAGACCGAAAGCTGCAAAGAAAAAGTAAAAATTCTACGGCGGCAAATTTGCCCTGTCGTTTATTGATATAAACCTCAGGGCGCAGCGGACGCCATCCGGCGTTCGAGTACCTATGATCCCATTTTTTAATGAAGGAGGGAAGCAACGTGCCCAGAAGAGGTAATGTTCCCAAGAGAGACATTTTGCCTGATCCTGTTTATAACAGCGTTCTGGTGACCAAGCTCATCAACGGTGTTATGCTCGACGGCAAAAAAGGTGTTGCTCAGAAGGTCGTTTACGGTGCTTTCGACATCATCAAGGAAAAGACCGGCAAGGAACCCCTTGATGCGTTCACCGAAGCCATGAACAACATCATGCCCGCTCTCGAGGTCAAGGCACGCCGTGTCGGCGGCGCCACCTATCAGGTGCCGATCGAAGTCCGGCCTGCCAGACGTCAGACGCTGGCACTTCGCTGGCTGGTGGATTACTCCCGCAAGCGCAGCGAAAAGACCATGAAAGAACGCCTTGCAGGCGAAATCATGGATGCATGCAACAACCTCGGCGCAGCAGTCAAGAAGCGCGAGGATATGCACAAGAATGCCGAAGCCAACAAGGCCTTCGCGCATTTCAGATGGTAAGCATTTCAGGAGCTTTTTAAGATGCCCAGAAAGTATTCGCTGGAACAAACAAGAAATATCGGCATCATGGCTCATATTGACGCCGGCAAGACCACGACGACGGAACGGATTCTGTTCTACACCGGTGTCAACTACAAGCTGGGTGAGACGCATGAGGGAACCGCGACCATGGACTGGATGGCGCAGGAGCAGGAGCGAGGCATCACCATCACTTCTGCGGCGACCACCTGTTTCTGGCGTGATACCCGCATCAACATCATCGATACCCCGGGCCACGTAGACTTTACCGTTGAAGTCGAGCGCTCTCTGCGGGTGCTGGACGGATGCGTGACCGTGCTATGTGCAAAGGGCGGCGTAGAGCCACAGTCCGAGACTGTCTGGAGGCAGGCGGACCACTATCATGTTCCCCGCATGATCTATGTGAACAAGATGGATATCATGGGCGCGGATTTCTTTCATGTGCTGGATATGGTGCATGACAGATTAAAGTGCAATGCGGTCCCCATACAGCTTCCGATCGGCAATGAAGAGAGCTTCAAGGGCATTGTTGATCTGGTGGATATGAACGCGCGCATCTACTACGACGACCTCGGCAAGGATCAGCGAGACGAGGAGATCCCGGAAGACATGCGCGAGCTGGCAGCGACCTATCGCGACAAACTCCTGGAGGCGGTGTCCGATTTCGACGACGATATCATGGAATGCTATCTGTCGGGAGAGGACGTACCCGCGGACAAGATCCGCAATGCCATCCGCAAAGCCACGGTTGCGGTGAAGATGGTTCCCGTAACCTGCGGCACTTCGTACAAGAACAAAGGCGTACAGAAACTTCTGGATGCGATCGTGGACTATATGCCGTCCCCGCTGGATGTTCCTCCGGTGGAAGGCAAGAATCCCAAAACCGACAAGATCGAAACCCGTGATCCCCACGACGAAGCGCCCTTCTCGGCGCTCGCCTTCAAGATCATGACCGACCCCTTCGTCGGGAAGCTCGGCTTCTTCCGGGTCTATTCCGGCAACCTGGAGACAGGAAAGACGGTCATGAACTCGACCAAGGGACAGCGGGAGCGGCTCGGACGCATCCTCCAGATGCACGCCAACCACAGAGAGGACATCGACCATGTCTATTCCGGCGACATCGCGGCAGCGGTGGGCCTGAAGAATACGACAACGGGCGATACCCTCTGCGATGAGAAACATCCGATTGTTCTGGAATCGATGGAATTCCCCGAACCGGTCATCCGCGTGGCGATTGAGCCCAAGACGAAGGCCGGCCAGGAAAAGATGGCCATCGCGCTGCAGAAGCTGGCGGAGGAAGACCCGACCTTCAAGACCTATACGGACGAGGAGACGGGCCAGACCATCATCGCCGGCATGGGCGAGCTCCATCTGGAAATCATCGTGGACAGACTGCTCAGAGAGTTCAAGGTGGAAGCCAATGTCGGCAAGCCCCAGGTTTCGTACAAAGAGACGATCCGCAGGGCGGCGACGGTGGACACCCGCTATGTGCGGCAGACCGGCGGCAAAGGGCAGTTCGCCCATGTCAAGCTTATGGTCGAACCGAACGAAACCGGCAAGGGGTACGAGTTCATCAACAAGATCACGGGCGGAGCGATTCCCAAGGAATTCATCCCCTGTGTGGATCAGGGCATTCAGGGAGCCATGCTCTCGGGCGTGCTGGCCGGCTATCAGGTCGTCGACGTCAAATGCACCCTGCTCGACGGGTCCTTCCATGAGGTCGACTCTTCGGAACTCGCGTTCAAGATCTGCGGAAGCATGGCTTTCAAGGAAGCCTGCGAAAAGGCGGATCCCACCCTGCTGGAGCCGATCATGAAGGTTGTGGTCACAGCCCCGGACGAGTATATGGGCGACGTCATCGGCGATATCAACGCCCGGCGCGGCCAGATCTCGGGAACGGACATCCACAACGGAACGGCCATCATCACCTGCAGCGTGCCGCTTTCCACCATGTTCGGCTATGCGACCGATCTGCGCAGCAAGACGCAGGGCCGGGCGACCTACAGCATGGAGCCCAGCCACTTTGTGGAGCTTCCGAAGAATCTGCAGGAAGCGCTCGTAAACAGCAGACCCGGTTTTATGCGATAAACCAGGCAAGTTTCCATTCATTAATTATTAAAAACCATTATTAAATCAGGAGGATCTTTAAAATGGCGAAACAGATGTACAACAGAACCAAACCCCATGTCAACATCGGAACCATCGGCCACATCGACCACGGCAAGACCACTC
>JAFYHU010000091.1 GCA_017538965.1 Oscillospiraceae bacterium | reverse complement strand
CTCCCTACGGGCATCGTCGGAGGGGAAGGCAGGGGCGGGTGGGACCGCGGGGGTATCGGCGGAGCGATCTGGGGACAGCAAGCTCGGATCGTCGCACGCTCCCCGCGCGTCAGGCTGCTCCCTACGGGCATCGTCGGAGGGGAAAGCAGGGGCGGAGGGGACCTCGGGGGTATCGGCGGAGCGATCTGGGGATCGCTCCCTACGGGCATCGTCGGAGGGGAAGGCAGGGGCGGAGGGGAAGGGCGCCTGCGGACGCGGGGAGAGCGGTACGGAGGCAGCTTTTTGGAGGTTTTCGATCTGGGTGCGGAAGATATATTCTGAGGGAGAGAGCCAGCAGACGGTTTTATCCGGGTGATCCTCGCAGAGCTTGAAGCCGATAAAGGATTTGCCTGTGCCGGTAGGGTGGACAATGGCGGCTTTCCCGGTTTCGTTGAGCATGGCAACAGCCGCCTCATAAGCCGAGGCGTTATGCGGATACAGCGATATGGCCACACTCTCACCTCTCGGAATAGTCTGCGGACGGCCGAACGATCCGGGGACAGCAAGCTCGGATCATCGCACGCTCCCCGCGCGTCAGGATGCTCCCTACGGGGTTGTCGGAAAAGAAAACCGCCGGGTCTCTTTTGGACTCGGCGGCAGGTCAGAATGGAGAATAAGGTCTGCCTTTTTCTCCGTGCAAGATATTGAAAACTATATGATTTTATGATAAACTATCATACCAGATTTAGACTTGGAGCGGCACATCAGGGCTCCATGGTCGATTGGAGAAAAAGGCAGGCTTTTATCTCCAGGCTATTATGCATTCTGTTCATGAGCCCATTTTAGAAAGGTTTTGTGATTGACCCCCAACCTGGCCGCTGCACTGCGGGCAGAAATCTCGCCGCTGTGCCACAGCGCACAAACTGTCGGATAGTTGTCCGGCTTTTCTTTTGGCCTGCGACCCAAATGTTTCCCTTGAGCCCTGGCCGCGGCTATGCCCTCGGCCTGTCGCTGATGAATATTCTCACGCTCCGCCTGCGCGACATAGCTCAAGAGCTGGAGCACGATGTCCGCGATCAGCATCCCCGTCAGGTCACGGCCTTGCCGAGTGTCCAGCAGCGGCATGTCCAGCACGACAACGGTGGCACCCTTGTCCTTCGTGATGATTCGCCACTGCTCTAAAATCTCCTCGTAGTTTCTGCCCAGCCGGTCAATGCTCTTGATGACGAGAGTATCGCCCGGCTTCAGCTTTTTCAGCAGACGGCGCCAGGCAGGGCGGTTAAAGTCCTTGCCGGAGAGTTTGTCCTGAAAGATTTGCGGTTCCGGCACACCGAAATCCCGCATAGCATATAACTGCCGATCCAGATTTTGTTCCCTGGTGGATACTCTCACATATCCGTATAGTATGCTTTCCATTTTGTTTCCTCCTATCTCTGCTTTTGGCATCACGATGTCACAGCTTTTTGCAAAAGATTTGAATCACGACTTGTTTTATCGCCGCCGAGCAGGAAAACTGCCTGAATTGTTTCTGCTTTGGGGTATAATAACAGTATATGAAAAAGCAACGGATCGAGGTACTGTTCTCGATCCGTTGCATATTTACCATATTTGCTTTGCCCATGGGTTCACATGGCCCCCCTGCAGCAGCGTCCGCTCCGGGCGGGTTGGTTTTATCGGTTTCTCATCAGAGTTTTCATGCGGAGGCTGTGGTCGAGGATGCTTTTGCGGAGGCGAAGGCTTTTCGGGGTAACCTCGAGAAGCTCGTCATCGGCGAGAAACTCCAGGCACTGTTCCAGGCTCAGGACCCGGGGCGGAATCAGCCGCAGCGCCTCGTCCGAGCCGGAGGCGCGGGTATTGGTCAGGTGCTTCGTGCGGCAGACGTTGACCGGCACGTCCTCAGCCTTCGGGCAGACGCCGACCACCATGCCGCCGTAAACCTTCGTTCCGGGCGTGATGAACATGGCGCCGCGCTCCTGCGCGTTCCAGATGCCGTAAGCCACGGCTTCTCCGGTCTCAAAGGCGATCAGGGAACCCGTGCTGCGGCGGGCAATATCTCCCTTGTAGGGTTCGTATTTTTCAAACACCGAAGCGAGAATTCCCTCGCCCTTGGTGTCGGTCAGGAATTCGTTGCGGTAGCCGAACAGGCCGCGGGACGGAACCAGAAACTCCATCTTCATGCGGCTGCCGACCGGCGTCATCTCCAAAAACTCGCCCTTGCGCGCGCCGAGCTTTTCCATCACGGAGCCCATATAATCCTGCGGAACGTCCACCACAACGCGCTCAACCGGCTCGCAGAGCTTGCCGTCGATGGTCTGATACAGCACGCGCGGCGGAGAAACCTGAAATTCATAGCCCTCGCGGCGCATGGTCTCGATCAGGATCGAAAGGCTCATCTCTCCGCGTCCGGCCACGTTGAAGCTGTCTGTACTGTTTTCGACATCCGTCACGCGAAGCGAGACATCCTTGAGGGTTTCCCGCATCAGGCGGTCGCGGATCTGGCGGGAGGTGACGAACTTCCCTTCCCTGCCGGCGAAGGGGCTGTCGTTGACCGAGAAGGTCATCTCGAGAGTCGGAGCGCTGATCTTCACGAAATCGAGCGGTTCGGCAAAGCCCTTCTCACAGATCGTATCCCCGATGGTGACATCGCCGATGCCGCTCATGGCGATGATGTTGCCGGCGCCGGCTTCCGCAACCGGCACACGCGTCAGGCCGTCAAACTGGTAGAGCGAAACCGCCTTGGCCTTCACGGGCACGGCATCCGGGGTATGGTAGTTGCAGACCTCGATCTCCTGATTCTGGTGTATCACGCCGCGTTCGATGCGGCCGATGGCGATGCGGCCGACGTATTCATTATAATCCAGACTGCTGACCAGCATCTGGAACGGGGCGTCCAGGTTCATCTCGGGGGCGGGAATGTATTCAAGGATCGTCTCAAACAGCGGCTTCAGATCCGTGCCTTCGACATCCGGCGAATAGCTGGCAGTGCCGTTGCGGCCCGAGCAGAACAGCATGGGCGAATCCAGCTGTTCGTCCGTGGCATCCAGGTCCATCAGCAGCTCGAGCACCTCGTCCACGACTTCGTGAATCCGCTGGTCAGGCCGGTCGATCTTGTTCAGGACGACGATAACCCGGTGGCCCAGTTCCAGCGCCCTGCTCAGTACAAAGCGCGTCTGGGGCATGGGGCCTTCTGCCGCGTCAACGAGCAGAATAACGCCGTTGACCATCTTCAGGATGCGTTCCACTTCGCCGCCGAAGTCGGCATGGCCCGGCGTATCCACGATGTTGATCTTCGTATCGCCGTAGAAAACGGCCGTATTCTTCGCCATGATCGTGATGCCGCGCTCACGTTCCAGGTCGTTCGAGTCCATCACGCGGTCCACGATTTCCTGATTCTCGCGGTAAACGCCGGACTGCTTGAGCATCTCGTCCACCAGCGTCGTTTTTCCGTGGTCAACATGCGCGATAATGGCTACATTTCTCAACTGATCCATAGACATTCTCTCCTTCATTTACACGAAAAGGGATTGTAACATTCCTTTGTTGAAATTGCAATAGGAAGGGCCCTCTTTTTTATGCGAATTCACGAAGTTTTCGGGAAGAATTCCACTTGACAGGGCATGCATCTGATGATAATATAACACGCGTCGCCCGCGTGCTCAGCTTCGGGGTCATGCCGCCGATGCGGTATCCTTTCCGCCCGTTGCCGCGGCGCAGGGTATAGAACAATTCAGAAAGGAAACAAACCATGATTACCAAGGAAAAGAAAACCGAAGTCATCGGCGCCAACGCCACCCACGAGAAGGACACCGGCTCCCCCGAGGTTCAGATCGCCATCCTGTCCGAGCGCATCCGTGAGCTCACCGAGCACCTGAAGCGTCATCCCAACGATGACCACTCCCGTCTCGGCATGTACAAGATGGTCGGTAAGCGCCGCCGCCTGCTCGACTATCTCGCGAAGAAAGACATTGAGCGTTATCGTGCCATCATTGCGAAGCTCGGCATCCGCAAGTGATTCCGATGATCTTCGTTTCCCCGGCAGACTGAAGGATATGAAGGTTTTTATGGAGGGACAAGTGAATCGGTCCCTCCATATTTTTAAAGGAGAAAACATATGATTATCACCAAGAAAGAATTTCCCAACTACCGCAAGTTTGAAATGACCTATGAAGGCCGTCCCCTGAGCATGGAAGTCGGCAAGTTGGCCGAGCTCTGCAACGCCGCCGTTCTGGTCCGCTACGGCGAGACCACCGTTCTGGTCACCTGCACGGCCTCCGCCCGTCCGAAGGACGGCATCGACTACTTCCCCCTCGCCGTTGATTTCAACGAGAAGCTTTACGCCGTCGGCCGGATTCCCGGCAGCTTCATGCGCCGCGAAGGCAAGCCCAGCCTGCAGGCCGTTCTTGCTTCCCGTCTGATCGACCGTCCGATGCGTCCCCTCTTCCCCTCCGACCTGCGCAACGACGTCGTAATTGCCTGCGAGGTTCTGTCGGTTGACCGCGACTGCTCGCCGGAAATCACCGCCATGATCGGCGCCTCCGCCGCTGTCAGCATTTCGGACGTTCCCTTCAACGGCCCTATCGCCGGCATCGTTCTCGGATGGGACGGCGAGAAGTTCCTCTTCAACCCGACAAAGGAAGAGCGGAAGACCAACCGCATGATCACCACCATCGCCGCTACCCACAAGAAGATCGTCATGATCGAGTCGGAAGCCGACCAGGTTCCGGAAGATGTCATGTACGAAGGCATCGTGCAGGCGCACGAACATCTGCAGCCGGTTCTGGACCTGATCGATCAGATGGTCCGGGAGATCGGCAAGCCGAAGTTCAGCTACGAGCACGCCGCCTTTGATGAAGAGCTCTTCGAGAAGCTCGTCGAGAACGAGTTTGAGTCGATGGAATTCTGCATGAACACCGACGATAAGAACGTTCGCGAAGACCGTGTCAACGACTGGATCACCATGATCGAGGAGAAGTACGGCGAAGAGCATCCCGACCTCATGCAGTACATGGATGAGATTCTCTACAAGCTGCAGAAGAAGGTCGTCAAGAAGTGGCTGCTGGCCGGCAAGCGCGTTGACGGCCGCGCCATGAACGAGATCCGTCCTCTCGCGGCGGAAGTCGGTCTGATCCCCGAGGTTCACGGCTCGGGCCTGTTCACCCGCGGTCAGACCCAGGTGCTCTCGATTGCGACCCTCGCCACCCTTTCCGAGGCGCAGAAACTCGACACCATCTGGGAAGAGGAAGAAAAGCGCTTCATGCACCACTACAACATGCCTTCCTACTCCACCGGTGAAGCCCGTGCCAGCCGCAGCACCAACCGCCGCGAATACGGCCACGGCGCACTGGTCGAGAAGGCGCTCGAGAGCGTCATTCCCGATGTGGAAGACTTCCCCTATGCCATCCGCGTCGTATCCGAGGTACTCTCCTCCAACGGTTCGACCTCCCAGGGCTCGATCTGCGGCACCACGCTCGCTCTGATGGACGCCGGCGTGCCCCTGAAGGCCCCCGTGGCCGGCATCTCTTGCGGTCTGATTCAGGACGGCGACAACTTTACGACCTTTATCGACATCCAGGGCGTGGAAGACTTCCACGGTGAGATGGACTTCAAGGTGGCCGGCACAAAGCAGGGCATCACCGCCATCCAGATGGATCTGAAGAACGACGGCCTCAAGCATGAGATCGTCAAGGAAGCCTTCACCATCACCAGAGAAGCCCGCCTTCAGATTCTGGATGAGGTTCTCCTCAAGGCCATCCCAGAGCCGCGCAAGGAGCTTGCCAAGACCGCTCCGAAGATGATCCAGATGCACATCAACCCGGACAAGATCCGCGAAGTCATCGGCTCCGGCGGCAAGGTGATTCAGAAGATCACCGCCGACACCGGCTGCAAGATCGACATCGACGACGACGGCACCATCTACATCGCCTCCTGCGACATCGAGGCCTGCCGTGCCGCCCGCAAGACCATCGAAGACATCGTCTTCGAGCCGGAAGTGGGTGCCCTGTATTACGGCGAAGTCAAGCGCATCATTTCGAACCTCGGCGCCTTTATCGAGCTGGTACCCGGCAAGGATGCCATGTGCCACATCAAGGACCTTGAGTTCAAGCGCACCGAGAAGGTCGAAGACGTGCTGAACGTCGGCGACAAGACCTGGGTCAAGTTCATCGGTATCGATGACAAGGGCCGCTGGAACATCTCCCGCAAGGCTGCTCTGAAAGAGCGCGGCGAGGAATAAAAACCGAAACTCCCCCGATGAGATCGGGGGAGTTTTCATAAGGAGGCTCTTATGCGTTATATCGAATGCTGTCTGGATACCGCTCCGGAGGAGATCGACGCCCGCTGTGAGGAGCTGAGCGCGCTCGGAGTCGGCGGCTTCGTCGTGGAGAGCGAAGAAGATTTCCAAAGTTTTCTGGAGAACAACCGCCAGTACTGGGATTATGTGGATGCTGATCTGGAAGAGCGCTTCCGCGGTCTCAGCCGCCTGAAATTCTATCTGACCGACGACGCGGACGGTCTCGGCATTCTGCAGGAAGTCCGTGCCCGCTTTCCCGCGGTCAGGCAGAACACCGTGGAGGATGCCGACTGGGAGAACAACTGGCGCAGCTATTATCAGCCCATCGAAGTGGGAGAAAAGCTGGTCGTGGTCCCTGAATGGGAAGAGATCCCGGAGGGTAACCGTCTGCCGCTGCGGCTGGATCCCGGCCTCACCTTCGGCACCGGCAGCCATGCCACCACGCGCCTCTGCCTGCAGGCGCTGGAAAACTGGGCCGGTCCGGGCAGACGGGTACTTGATCTCGGATGCGGCAGCGGGATTCTCGGCATCGGCGCGCTGATTCTCGGCTGCGACAGCTGCCTGGGCGTCGATATTGATCCGAAGTCGCCGGATGTCGCGGCAGAGAACGCCGCGCTGAACGGTCTGACCTCCGAGCGCATCCGCTTTCTGTCCGGCGACCTGCTGAAGGATGCCTCGCTGCGCCGCAGTCTCGGTTCCGGCTACGACATCGTTCTGGCAAACATCGTGGCTGACGTCATTCTTCCGCTCTCTCCCCATGTTCCGGCCTTTCTCAAGCCGAACGGTGTCTATATCACCTCCGGCATCATCGAAGGCCGGCAGGACGAAGTGCAGCGCGCGCTCGAAGCCTCCGGCTTCCGCATTCTCTCCCACACCGCCGAAGACGACTGGCACTGTTTCGTCGCCACTCCTCGTCCGTAAAAGCATAGTGCATCAATCTACCTTGATCAAGTCATGCTGCGTTCCCTTTCCATCGTTGAGCGCCTTAACCGCATTACGCAGAAAAGTCATGTTTGATTCGCTGTAAAAAGGATCGACATTGATTTCAAATGGGATTCTTTTCTCGCGTACGACTTTGCTGGCAAATATGGTATAAGCGGTTGTCGAGGACATCCCCATTTCTTTGCATACTGCATCCATCTTATTCTTCAGATTTTCATCTATCCGAAAGTTAACCATCGCTTGTGCCATTTTCATCACGCTCCTTGTAAAGCATTAATAGCATATCTATCATCATTTGTCAATGTTTTGCTTTACATCTTCGCGATCAGAGAACAACAAGCCCCTGACCAGCCAGTTGATGCCGCGAATGAATAAGGGGTGTGGAATTTTGCGGCTACGTTGAAGGTAGCAGTCAGCTTATAGACACTACCCTCATAAAACGCGGCGGGGAAAGGTCCGTGCGAGGGACAAGCTTATATTCCGAGTAACTGCAGGAAGCTGAAGACGGGCTTTTCGCCTGTGGGCGGGAACACCTCATCCGTCTTTGCCCTCGCGTGAGATCGGGCAAATCCACCTTCTCCGCTTTGCGGTACCCGGAGAATCGTTCGGGCTTACGCTGATCCTCCGATTCTCCGACCGCTGCAGTAATCCCGCAATGCCTTCCTCTGCCACTGGCAGCGGCATTGCGCGATTCCATAAGGGGAAGGGCGCCTGCGGGCGCGGGG
>JAFYHU010000010.1 GCA_017538965.1 Oscillospiraceae bacterium | reverse complement strand
TTCTGGGGAGACGGCTCACAGGCGGCGAAGGACCTTGTGGACGCCATCGTCGTGCGAAGCACGGAAAACTTCAACTGGACCTTTATCTTCATCCTGGCCGTCGTGTTCTATGTCTATTGGTCGGAGATCCATCAGAAGAACACAGAGATCGTATGCGCCGGCCTGGCGCTGTATGGCGTTCACTGGCTGTATGAGATCGTGAACGCTGTGATCGGGCACGTCTTCGGCTATCCGCTGTGGTCGGTGTCGAACGCATCGACCACCTTTATCCTGCTCATCGGCGTGTGCTGGGAGCTGTCGATGATGTTCTCGATTGCCGGCATGATCTCCTTCAAGATGCTGCCGCAGGATCGGAGCAAGCGGTATTTTGCGAAGAACGGGAAAGGCGGCATCAGCTGCAAGCTGGTCGGCGCGCTGGAGATGGCGCTGCTGTTTGCCCTGTTTGAATCCTTCCTTGCCGGGACCAGCAACCACTCCTTCATCTGGGTGTACAAGTGGTGGGGCGTGCTGCCGGTGTTCATCACGACCTATGTGCCGTTCTTCCTGGCAAGCAACTATGTGCCGGATATGGAGCCGAAAAAGCGGCGGATTTTCCTGATCGCGCTCTGGGGCCTCGTCGCAGTGCTTCTGATCGTCCTTATCCCGCTGGGGATCATCTGATAATTGATATAGGAGCCAAAGAAAATGATCAATCTGGAAATGCTGTTCAAAAGTGTCCTTGAGGCGGACAGAGAAGCCGTCGTACTCTGCGACCTCAACCATACGATCGTCTATATGAACCCGGCTGCGAAGGGACGGTATAGCAAACACGGCGGGGCTGAGCTTGTCGGGAAAAGCCTTCTGGCCTGCCACAATGAAAAGTCATGCGGCATAATCAACAAGGTTGTGGATTGGTTCAAGGCAGCCTCGGAAAACAATTTAGTGCATACCTACTACAATGTGAAGGAGAACAAGGATGTCTACATGGTTGCGCTACGGAATGACAACGGGGAGCTGATCGGGTATTATGAGAAGCAGGAGCATCGCGACCGGGAGACAATGAAGATATATGATATAGACTGATCGACGAGATAGGCAATCTCCATTCAAACAGTGATATGAGAAACAGAGCAGACAGAAGGCACTTGACACAAGCCAAGATCGCCCGGCGAAAAAAGCTGATGAAGGATCACGGTCAGCAGGGCGGCCTGATCTATGAAAAACACAGGAACAAGGTCAACCGTTCCGGCGGGTATATGCGGGACGGGAATGTGACCCACTATGTTGCCGTCGGATTCCATCAGAAGACGCGGGACAGAAAACGCTACAGCGCTGTCCGCATCCTCTCAAAGCGGGACAAGGTGTGCGAGGAAAAACAAAAAGAGCAAATGGAAGATATGCTCTCATAAGAATACAGGAGCGCGTATTGGATCGACAAAAACGCGCTCCGGCCATATCATCGCCTGTGGTTCAGTTCAGCGCGTCTTTATTTCAGAAAAAATCAAACATGTGTTAGTTGCATAACAAGGCAGGCTGTTCTCCAAGAAAATGGAGAAAATGGTCCCCCAATAATATTCCGCTATGCAAAAATGCGAATGACATTCTATCGTTTATATTGTAAAATGATCAAGTATTGCAATTGAATATCGTTGCGCATGATCCAGCCCGGAATGGAGTGAAAATCTCCGCGAGTCGGTCACTGTGAAGCCGCTGAAAGCGGATAAGTCAGATACGGGACATGCGCCGATCCTCTGCCGGAACCGGAGCGATCGCGCCGCGACCGGTTCTGCCGGGCGTCGATTGCCGCGTGCTCTTTCGGAGCGCGCATTTTTGTTGCAAAAACGCATGCGGTCTGCACCGCGTGCCGATTTGAATACAAAATGAAAAGGAGAACGAAACCCAATGAAAACCAAAAGACTGATCGCTCTGCTACTGGCCGCCCTGTTTGTGCTGGCAGCCGCCGGCTGCGGCAGCTCCGGCGCGAAGACGGAGACCCCCGCGGCAACAGAAGCCCCCGCGGCTCCCGCTGCGACGAAGGCGCCCGAGACCAAGACTGAGACTCCCGCCGCCACCGAGGCGCCGGCCACGCCGGAGCCTTACGGCACCGTGACCATCCAGAACGGCGATCGCACCGTGACCTTCACGGAGATGCCCAAGGGCGTGATGTGCCTGAACCTTTACAGCGCAGAGAACATGGTCATGCTGGGTCTGGGCGACTATGTGGTCGGCAAGAACATCCACACCAACCCTGCGGAGGTCCCGCTGGAGGAGCTGTCCGCCGCATTTGAGAAGATTCCCGAGCTCGAGGCGTCCCACGAAAACGCGATCACCTGCGGCGCCGATCTGTTCATCGGACAGATCAGCTCCTTCAAGGAGACAACCTGGGGAACCATCGATATGCTGGAGGACAAGGACATCAACTGCCTGGTCATCACCGGCACCATCGTCCCGGATGAGACCGTGGAGGACATCTATACTGACATCCGCAATCTGGGCAAGATCTTCAAGGTGGAGGACAAGGCCGAGGAGCTCATCCAAAAGATGAAGGACGAGATCGCCGAGACAAACGCCGTCGTCAAGGACGTCAAGGAGGCGGACAAGCCCAAGGTCTTCGTCTTTGACATGTACAAGGAGGATCAGATCTACACCACCTCTTCCGGCCTGGAGAGCAACCTCATCGAGCTGGCCGGCGGCATCAACACCACCCGCGGTCAGGCAGACAGCCGCTGGTTCATGACGAGCGTTGAAACGCTGGTCGCCGCCAATCCCGATATCATCATCATCAACGACTACGGCAAGCAGACCGTCGATGAGAAGATCGCCTACATCAAGAACAACGACGCCTGCTCCGATATTCCCGCTGTGGTCAACGACAACTTCCTGGTCATCCCACTGGTGGCGGTGATGCAGGACATCCGTGCCTCCCGCGCCTGCCGCACGATGGCGGAGTACTTCTATCCCGATCTGTTCTGAACGATCCATGAAAGCGGGCGGACCCGGACAGGCCCGCCCGCTTCTGCCTTTCGGATGAATGGAGGGGACTATGAAACTGAAAGCCTGGCACACATTCCTGTTTGTTTTTCTCACGGCGCTGATGGTGGTCTCCGTGATCTCCACCGTGAGCATCGGCGCGACAAAGATTCCGTTTCAGGACGTTTACGGCGTCATCATCGACAAGGTGTTCAACGGCGGAGAGAAGATCGCAGCCGGAGCGTATGAGACGAGCCAATACAAGATCATCTGGCAGATCCGTCTGCCGCGGACGCTCTTTGCGCTGTGCGTCGGCGCGGGCCTCGCCGTCAGCGGCGCCGCAATGCAGTCGCTGGTGCTGAACCCCATTGCGGACCCCTATGTCCTGGGCGTCTCCTCCGGCGCCTCCGCCGGCGCGGCCATCGCGCTTTTGGCGCCGATCGCGTTCATGGAGGGCCAGCGCCAGACAACGGCCTTTGCCTTTGTCGGCGCGCTGGCCGCCGCCTTTGTAGTATACTTCCTGGCCAAACGCGCGGGGGGAGGAAAGCTTCAGCCGGTGACGCTGCTGCTGGCAGGCACTGCCGTCAACGCCGTCATGGGCGCCATCACCAGCTACCTGGTGTTCAAGGCGCGCTCCCCCGAGGGCATCGCCGCCGTCTATAACTGGCAGATGGGCGCCATCGCAGCGGCTCAGTGGAAGACGCTGTCGATCCCTGCCGTACTGGTGACGGCCGGAACGGTGGCGTTCACCTGTATGGGCTCCCGCTTTAACATGATGATGATGGGAGACGAGGACGCGGCGGCCATGGGCCTTCGGGTCCGGCTGTTCCGTTCGGTCATGTTTATCGTGGTGTCCATCGTCGTGGCGTCTCTGGTGTCCATCACGGGCATCATCGGCTTTGTGGGCCTCGTGGTGCCCCATGTGGTGCGCCTTTTCTCCCGCACCAGCGACAATCGCATTGTTATGCCCATGAGCGCGCTGTTCGGCGCAAGCTACATCATGTGGGCCGACGCCTACGCCCGCAGCGTCCACGGAGCTTCGGAGCTGCCGATCGGCATTGTAACTGCTTTTATCGGCGCGCCCTTCTTCATGTTCCTGATGATCAAAAACGGATACGGAGGGAGCAGAAAGAAATGACGATCGAATATGAAAACATCGCCGTCAGGCTGGGCGGAAAGGACATTTTGACCGGCACGACCCTGCACTCCCATGAAAACAAGATCGTCGGCATCGTGGGAGCCAACGGCTGCGGCAAATCCACCCTCATCAAGACGACCTTCGGCATCGTGCCCTACCATGCCGGGGAGATTCGAATCGACGGGAAGTCCATCCGGGAATTCACGCCGCGGGAACTCGCCGCCATGATCGGCTACGTGGGGCAGGAAGCCTCCTGCGCGTTTGATTTTTCCGTCACCGATGTGGTGGCCATGGGCCTGTTTGCACGCAGAGATAAAAGCAAGCAGCATAAAAAGGAGATCGTCGCTGCCGCCTTGGAAGAGCTGGGCATCTCTCAGTTTGCCGACCGCAGCATCCAACGCCTCTCCGGCGGCGAGCGCAAGATGGTGTTCATCGCCCGGGCGGTGGCCCAGGGCGCGGATATGTTCATCCTCGACGAGCCCACCAACCACCTGGACATCAGCCATCAGCTCTTCGTCATGGACTATTTGAAGAAAGCCGGAAAGACGACGCTGATCGTCATCCATGATCTGCGTTTGGCGACGCACTACTGCGATTATCTCTATATGCTCTCCGACGGCGTGGTCTTCGCCGAGGGGCCGCCGCTGGAGGTGCTGAAGTGCGAAAACGTCCGCCACGTCTTCGGTGTCCACGGTTTCGCCGGCGTCAGTACGCAGGGCGTGCTTGATTTCTCGCTGTTCGAGTGCGGTGAACTCGGCTGCATTTCCGAGATCCACGAGGTACACGAGCATGAGGTACATAAGGATCACGCAGCATACTCGGCACACGATAGTGAGACAATATCTTGAAAAAAAGAAATCGCTGGTCCAGATGGATCAGCGATTTCTTGTAAGATAGTAGTTTTCAGTTCAGCGCATCCTTCAGCGCCTTACCTGCCTTGAATACGGGGGCCTTGGAAGCAGGGATTTTCACCACCGCAAGGGTACGGGGATTGCGGCCCTCGCGAGCGGGGCGAGTCTTTGCCTCGAAGGAGCCAAAACCGACCAGGGAAACTTTGTCTCCTGCCTACAGCGCGTCTTCCACGCTGCCGGTAAAAGCGTCGAGTGCAGCAGCGCAATCCTTCTTGGAAAGGCCGGACTTTTCCGCCATCGCGGCGATCAGATCTGTCTTGTTCATATCGTTACCTCCACAACTTTTTTGTGCATACGCATTATCCCCGACAAGCATTGAAAAGTCAAGCATAAATTGATTCTCACATCACAAGATATGGTGATGCTCTCTTTTTTTACGCTTGACGCTGACTGCATATAGTGGTAGACTTGGGGCGTTGTGTGAGAGAGGTGGTAGCTATGCCGAACGATGAGAGTACGACAGTACCCAGCGGTAGCACATCTACCGGAGAGGACGAGGATACCGAAATGTTCTTTGAGCTTCT
>JAFYHU010000090.1 GCA_017538965.1 Oscillospiraceae bacterium | reverse complement strand
GGGAATAAGCTTATTCATTGCGTCGAGAAAGGCTTCTCTCGGTGTGGTATGCTTCCGGTTCTGGTATTCAACATCGCTGAATGTGGTCTGGTTCTTCATCAAATCGCATCCCCTCTTATTGGATGCATACAGTATAGCACATTACTATAGAAAATGGGTAAACGCAGAATTAAATCAGCGTTTCCTTAGAAAATAATCTCCGCGAATCACCCCGGTCGGTGCAAATTTTCGCACCGGCCGATTGTGTTCTTATGAGTGTTCCGCTCCCCAAATCCATTACTTCATTTTGAGGAATGGTCTAATTATGCTACTCACGAGGGGAGGAAACGAAGTGCTTTATTCGGTCATTCTGTTCGCGCTGACATATATTCTGATGCTGTCGCTATGAACAGCGATAATTCAAAATAGGACGATCACTACATTATGACGAAGAACCACAACAACCCGGAGGGGAACATGAGCGTAAGCGGCCATCTGAGAGAACTGCGCAACCGGATTCTGGTCTGCTTGATTCTGCTGCTGGTCGTTTTCTCCGTATGTTTGAACTATGCGCCCAGAATCATTACATTTCTTACGGATATGGGCGAGAAGTATTCTTATGTCTTTGTCTACATTGAACCTCAGGAGTTGTTTTTGGTGTATATCAGCTCCGCGTTGGTAGCCGCTGTGGCATTCTGTTCTCCTCTGCTTGCCTATGAGGCTTATGCTTTCTGCAGCCCAGGCCTGAGCAGGAAAGAGCGAGTGACCGTCACCGGTTCTCTGTTTGCCGGGGCTGTCTTTTTCATCATCGGTGTACTGTTTGCCTATTACATCAGTCTGCCATTTATGCTAAACTTTCTGATACAGTTCACAGGAGAAGTGGATGTATCAGCCTCGATCAGCATTCAGCAGTATATAAGCTTTCTTCTGACGGTTTTTATCATCTTCGGTCTGATCTTTGAACTTCCTGTCATATCGGTTCTGCTGACCGGACTCGGCCTAATCCGTGCAGAATGGCTGATCAAAGGCCGCAAAGTCATGATCGTAATCATCTTCGTGCTGGCTGCTATTATTACACCGCCCGATGTGGTTTCCCAAGTCATGGTTGCCGTCCCGATGCTGGGGCTTTATGAAATCAGCATTCTGCTCAGCCGCCTCGTCGGAAAGAAAAGAGAGCAGGAAAGACATCCGTTATGAATCTGTTAAGAATTCTCCCGTGTGATTGACACCCTCAGCGAACTCCTGTATGATTTCAGGGCCAAGGGGATTGAGGGATCTGAGTAAAAACCGGAGAGGAGCATCCATATGAAAATCGGTATGCAGGAACTCGTCGTTGTCCTGATCGTTGTCACCTTGATTTTTGGCCCGACGCAGATCCCTAAGCTGACCAAAATGTTCGGCAAGAGTGTAAAGAGCTTTCGGGACGGTATGATGGAAGAAAAGGATGACGAAGAGGTTCCAAAGGCAAAGACGGAGAAAAAATCTTCGAAAGCAGAAGCCGCAGAAAACACCGAATCCGGCAAAGAAGAGGACGACGGATAGTATTGGTGAGGGCATCTGCCTGCTGTTGAGGTGAGCCTGTGTTCAGAAAGAATAGAAATGGCACACAGCATAAGCTTTATTTTCGCTTTTATTTACAAGGTTGGCTGATCTTTATATTGACACTTGGACTGGCGAGTATCGTATGCGCCTTGCTGCAGCATATTACAAGCTCGGACGTACATGTGCCGATGATCTTTGTGCTGGCGGTGCTGATTGTATCGCTTTCCACTGACGGCTATTTCTATGGTTTGCTGGCTGCTGTTGTCAGCGTGATCGGCGTCAATTACGCGTTCACCTATCCATATATGAAACTTGATTTTTCTGTGTATGGGTATCCGCTGACCTTTATGACCATGCTTGCCGTGGGCTTTGCCTGCTCCACGCTTGCCTCCCATCTGCGCGTTCAGGAACAGCTGCGTGTGGAAACCGAGCGCGAGAGAATACGGGCCAATCTTCTGCGCTCAATCTCTCACGATCTGCGTACGCCGCTGACTTCCATTGGCGGTTCCATTTCAACCGTCTTGGAGGAGAGCTCGCTTTCTGACGAGGCAAAGCGGGAACTGCTGACCGGCGCCAAGTTGGACGCGGAGTGGCTTTCCCGCATGGTAGAGAATATCCTGTCCATCACGCGGATCAGCGGGGAAGCCAGTGAACTCGTCAAGAGCGAGGAACTGCTGGAGGAGGTGTTCAGCGAGGCCGTGCAGCGATATCGCAAGCGGCCGGATGCTGTGCCCGTCTCTGTTTCCGTCCCGCAGGAGGTCAAACTTCTTCCGATGGATCCCATACTCATCGAGCAGGTTCTCAGCAATCTCATGGATAATGCGGTAACGCACGGCACAGGTTTGACAAAGATTTGGATAGAGGCAAAGAGCGCGGACGGAGAAGTCATTGTCAGTGTGCGGGATGACGGCTGTGGGATTGAAGAAAGCCTGCTTCCGCATCTGTTTGATGGAAGCTTGCAGTTTTCCGGAAAAAACAGAAGCGACGGTTCGCGCTTCATGGGTATCGGGCTGAGTGTCTGCCGCACCATTGTGGAGGCCCATGGCGGCCGTATCTGGGCGGTAAATCTCCCGGAAGGCGGAGCAGAATTCTGCTTTACGCTGCCGGAAGGAGGAAGAAACGATGATTGTGCGCGATAAAATTCTGGTGGTAGAGGATGAACTGACCATATCCAATCTCATCCGCACCATTCTTACTGCCAACGGGTATGAGGTGATTACCGCTGTCAAAGGCTCGGAAGCCTTATCCATGATCAGTTCTCACTGCCCGGAACTTATTGTGCTGGATCTCGGGCTTCCCGACATGGATGGGGTAGAACTGATCCGTTCCGTGCGCTCGTGGACAAATCTTCCGATTATTGTGGTTTCCGCCAGAAGCTATGATCGCGATAAAGTGCAGGCGCTGGATCTGGGGGCCGACGATTATCTGACCAAGCCCTTCAGTTCGGCCGAACTGCTGGCTCGGGTGCGTGTTGCCATTCGACATACACGAATGGGTGCGCCGGATTCGGCGCATGTTCATTCCGGAAAATTTACGGCCGGAAACCTTACAATCGATTATGACAAGCATCAGGTATTAGTGGACGGTAAAAACTGCCATCTGACGCAGAATGAGTATAAAATCGTTGCGCTTCTGGCCAGATATGCAGGCCGCGTGCTAACCTATGATTTTCTTCTGCAGGAGCTATGGGGTCCGCAGAATCAGGGTGGAAACCAGATCCTGCGGGTCAATATGGCCAATATCCGACGGAAGATCGAAAAAAACCCGGCAGAACCGCAGTATATTTTCACGGAAGTCGGCGTTGGCTATCGTATGGTCGAAGGCGATTCCTGAACGTGGTTGTCCTCTCTTTTTCTCCCATTGGTCTGCCGTCTTCGGGCGGCAGGCCATTCTTCTGATGAACCCTTTCATTTCCCCAGAACGGAGGTACGAACTATGCAGACATACAGGGCGGGGATCGACATCGGCTCCACCACGGTAAAGCTGGTGCTGCTTGATGACAAAGACCGACCGGTCTATCAGAAATACCGCCGGCATATGGCTCATACGCAGGAGACGCTGACAGCACTTCTGAAGGAAGCGCGTACCGTCACGGGCCCCTGCCTGCTCCGACCGGGCATTACCGGTTCCGGGTCTATCAATCTAAGCAAGGCTCTCGATATCCGCTTCATTCAGGAGGTGGTCGCGGTGGCGACAGCTTTGCGGAAAGCAGCGCCGCAGACCGATGTGGCCATCGAGTTGGGCGGGGAAGATGCGAAGATCATTTACTTCACCGGCGGCCTGGAAGAGCGTATGAACGGCGTCTGCGCAGGCGGCACCGGCTCTTTCATCGATCAGATGGCCTCTCTCCTGCAGACGGATGACGCGGGACTCAACAGCGCGGCAGCCGGGTATCGGCAAATTTATCCCATTGCCGCCCGCTGCGGCGTTTTCGCGAAATCTGACATCCAGCCTCTGATCAACGAAGGGGCAACCACGGCGGATATTGCCGCTTCGATCTTCCAGGCAGTGGTGAACCAGACCATTTCCGGGCTTGCCTGCGGAAAACCCATCCGTGGCTGTGTGGCCTTTCTCGGCGGGCCGCTTCACTTCCTGCCGGAACTGAAGAAGGCTTTTATTCGCACGCTGCGTCTGGAGCCGGAGAGCGTCGTTGATCCGGAGGATCCCCATCTGTTCGCCGCCAGAGGCGCGGCATTGGAATGCGCCGATGCGGACCCTCTGGACATGGACAGCCTGATCAGCAGGCTCGAAGCCGGTGTTTCGATGGCTTTCGAGCTCAAGCGCATGCCGCCGCTGTTTGAAAACGAGGCCGAATACAGAGCCTTCTGCGACCGTCACGGAAAGGCCGTAGTAAAAAAGACAGACCTGTCTGCCTACCGGGGAGATTGCTTTCTGGGCATCGATGCCGGCTCTACCACAACAAAGTTGGCTCTCATCGGCAGGGAGGGGGAGCTTCTGTTCTCCTTTTACGCAAACAATCAGGGCAGTCCCGTCAGAACCGCTGTCTCTGCGGTTGCCGCCCTGCAAGCCGCCCTGCCGGAAAGCGTGCGGATTCTGCGCTCTTGCTCCACGGGTTACGGAGAGGGACTGTTAAAATCTGCCTTCAGCCTTGACGAGGGAGAGGTGGAAACCATTGCCCACTGCACGGCAGCGGCCTTTTTTGATCCCTCGGTGGATTGCGTGCTGGATATCGGCGGACAGGACATGAAGTGCATCAGGCTGAAAAACGGCTCGGTGGATACCGTGCTTTTAAATGAGGCCTGTTCCTCAGGCTGCGGTTCCTTTATAGAGAACTTTGCCAACTCTCTGGGCTTTTCCGCCGAGGATTTCGCCAAAGAGGCTCTCTATGCTGAAAACCCCGTGGATCTGGGCACCCGCTGCACGGTGTTCATGAATTCCAATGTCAAGCAGGCGCAGAAGGAGGGGGCCGAAGTCTCGGACATCTCCGCCGGTCTGGCCTATTCCGTTATTAAAAACGCTCTGTATAAGGTCATCAAGCTGACCGACCCGAATCAGCTGGGACGTCGGATCGTGGTGCAGGGCGGGACCTTCTATAACCGGGCGGTGCTGCGCGCTTTCGAGCAGATCGCCGGCGTGGAGGCCACCTGCCCGGATATCGCCGGCATCATGGGCGCCTTCGGTGCGGCGCTGATCGCCCGGGATCGCTGGCACGGGCAGAAAACGCAGATGCTTCCGCTCGACGAGATTGTTTCTCTTACCTACGATGTATCCACGACCCGCTGCGGAGGCTGTCAGAACAACTGCCTTCTGACCGTGAATACATTCCCGGGCGGAAGAAAACACATCACCGGCAACCGCTGCGAACGGGGTCTGGGCGGCAGCGGAGGGAACCGGGCGCCCAGCATGGTGGACTATAAAAAACAACGGCTGTTTGATTATCCTCCGCTGACAGATGCGCCCCGGGGCACGATCGGGATTCCCCGTGTGCTGAACATTTATGAAAATTATCCCTTCTGGGCCACCTTTTTCCGGGAACTCGGCTTCCGGGTAGAGCTTTCTCCCTTTTCCAGCCGCAGGATTTACGAAAAGGGGATGGAGAGTATCCCGTCGGAGTCGGAATGCTACCCGGCCAAGCTCTCCCACGGGCATGTGCAGTGGCTCTTTGACCGGGGGATTAGAACCGTCTTCCATCCCTGTGTGTTCTATGAACATCAGGAGACCCGCGGAGCGCAGAACCATTATAACTGCCCCATCGTGGTGTCCTATTCCGAAAACCTGAAAAACAACGTGGAATCCGTGGCGGATGGTCTGGTGCACTATATCCGACCTTTCATCGCCCTCACAGATGAAAAAAGCGCCGCCGACCGCCTGGTGAAGCTCTGCCGGGAGGAGTGGAACATTCCGGCTAAAGAAGTCCGCGCTGCCGTTCGAACGGCGGGTCTGGAACAGCAACGGGCCAAAGAAGACATTCGGCGCGAGGGCGTACGGCTTCTGCGGGAGATGGAGAAAAGGGGAGACCGCGGCATCGTGCTGGCAGGCCGTCCCTATCACATCGACCCGGAGATCAACCACGGCATCCCGGAGCTGATTGCCTCCTTCGGGCTCACCGTCTTCACGGAAGACAGTCTGCCCATCGACTTTGAGCCGGATCGTCCGCTGCGGGTCAATGACCAGTGGGTCTATCATTCCCGGCTGTACAACGCGGCGGAGTTTGTCTCGCGGCGGGACGATCTGGAACTGATACAGCTCAATTCCTTCGGCTGTGGGCTGGATGCGGTGACTACGGATCAGGTATCGGAGATTCTGGAAAAGAGCAACAAGCTCTACACGGTGCTGAAAATCGATGAAGTCAACAATCTGGGCGCTGCGCGCATCCGGATCCGCAGTCTCATTGCCGCGATGAATCAGCGGCGGGAAAAGGGGATCCGCGCCAGACCTCGGAATCCCGCTTACCGGCGCGCGATTTATACCAGGGCCATGCAGAAGGAAGGCTGGACCATTCTTGCCCCGCAGATGAGCCCCATCCACTTTAATCTTCTGGAGCCTGTATTCCGCAGGCACGGCTATCATCTGGTCGTACTGGACAACGACAATCGCAGCGCTATTGACACAGGCCTGAAGTTTGTCAACAACGATGCCTGCTTTCCGTCCATGACGGTGGTAGGGCAGATCATGGAAGCCGTGCTCTCCGGCCAATACGATACGGACCGGCTCGCTGTTGTGATGACCCAGACTGGCGGCTGCTGCCGCGCCAGCAACTACGTCGGCTTTATTCGCAGGGCATTGGATAAGGTAAATCTAGGGCATATTCCCGTCATTTCCCTCAACCTCAACGGGATGGAAACCAACCCCGGCTTTCGCCTTACGATGCCGTTGCTTCTCGACGCCGGCCATGCCGTCGTCTTCGGAGACCTGCTCATGCGATGCCTCTATCGGGTACGCCCCTATGAGCGGACACCCGGTTCCGCGAACGCGCTTCATAAAGAACTGCAGGTTGTCTGCATCGACGCGCTGGTAAACGGCAGCCGCAGCTATAAAGAAGTCTGCGGGGACATCGTAAAGGCCTTCGACGTCTTTCCCATCGACGAGAGCGTCCGCAAGCCGCGGGTTGGCATTGTCGGTGAGATCCTGGTCAAATATATGCCGCTTGCAAACAACCATCTCGTTGATCTGCTGGAGAGCGAGGGAGCGGAGGTCGTTGTGCCGGACCTGATGGACTTCATGAACTATACGATTTATAACAACGACTACCGGCATGAGTTTCTTGGCAAGCCCTGGATGGCTTCCGCCGAGGCGAAGATCGGAGTGGGTCTGATCCGTGCCCTGCGCTCTCCTGCCTGTGAGGCGCTGAAGAAGAGCCGCCGTTTTGAGCCGCCTATGCCGATCGAGCAGATTGCGCAGCTGGCCAAACCCTTCCTCTCCATCGGCAATCAATACGGCGAGGGCTGGTTTCTCGCCGGCGAAATGGCAGAGCTGATTACCGCCGGCACACCCAACATCGTCTGCATTCAGCCCTTCGCCTGCCTGCCCAACCATGTGGTAGGCAAAGGCGTTATCAAGGCTCTGCGCAGAGCCTATCCGCAGGCCAACATCGCTGCCGTGGACTATGATCCGGGCGCCAGCGAGGTCAACCAGCTCAACCGTATCAAGCTGATGCTCTCTGCCGCAAAAAAAGCAATGGAGGAGCAGACAGCTCCTCCACAACAGTCGTCGTGAGCGTTATCTTTTTACAGAGAAAATGAGAGGTGTGCATTCAGAATGTCTTTCAACGCTTCTGGGTCGGACGGTGCGTAAAATACAAATCGATGACAGTCGGGACCCTCGGTTACACGCTGCCCGACGACAGCGGCCTCACGCCATTTTTCGGGTTTTAGCTTCATTGCCTCATCGCCGCAGAGCAGCGAGACATGTCCGTCTCTGTCCATTCGGAAAGCCGCCTCATGTATGCAGGCATATTTCATGTCATGAACCGAGTCTCTCAGAACGATCAGTCGGCGGTCGGTTGCGAGATAGACAGTCTTTCTCAGCTTGTGTGCGTCACCCAGAAAGTTGAAAGCCGGAATGCCGCAGAGAATAAAAACAACCAGAAAAACAAAATAATTAATAGGGGCGGTGTTTATCACAGCAAAAACGTAAACTGCGGATATGAGGATTGCGACCAGACTTCCGATGATCGCTTTGACCGCAAAACTCTTTTTGTGGGTGTTGTCCAGAGTTTCAAATGCTTCCGTTCCGCCCTGCCAGAGAATCTGTTCTCCTGGTTCCAGCGATACCTGCAGAGAGTCTTCCATACCGTTTTTCTCCTTTTCTTTCTGATATTCTCATTGTCGTTCTGACAGATTGATCATATCATTATACTGCGAAAAGAAGCCGCTAAGAATTATCGGCAGGCTGTTAAGTTGTGTTAAGAAGCTAATGGCATCTGTTAAGAATGCGGACATTAAAATCTGAACAGAAAGCAGCCCCGCCGGGATAAACGGCGGGGCAGTCATCATTTGAAAGGGAATTATTTGCCGAAGTATTTGCGTTCCTTGTCCTTCCACATGGCGGCGCAGGCAGCCAGCGAGAGGAAGACCTTGTCGGGCGAATCGCTGCGCGAGGTGATGGCGACGGGGATCTTGGCTCCGACGAGAATGCCGCAGCTGGTGGCACCGGCGTTCAGCTGCAGAACCTTGATCATCAGGTTGCCGCTCATCAGGTTCGGCACGACGATGCCGTCGAATTCGCCGCAGTAGGGGCAGTCATAGTTCTTCAGGCGGGCGGCTTCCTTGCTCATGATCAGGTCATAGGCAATGGGGCCGGCGAGGTTGCAGTCGGCAATGGGGCGCTGGAGATGCTCACGCACCATGGTCTGGTCTTCGACCGTGTCGCGCATCTGGAAGCTGGGCTTCTCGACCATGGCCAGCAGGGCGATATTCGGATGCTCGACATCGAAAACGCGCAGGGCGCGGACGATATTCTTCAGAACCTCGCGCCGTCCGTCCGCCGAGGGGTTGATAAGCAGCGTAACATCGGAGACGGCCAGAAGCTTCTCATAACCCGGAATCTGAAGGAAGACGACATGCGTCACCAGACGGTCATCGCGGATGAGATGGTTGGCCTTGTTCAGGACGGGCATCAGAAAGTCACGGGTCGACGTGTCGCCGCGCATCAGGCAGTCGGCGCTGCCGGCCTTGATCATCTCGATCGCGTACTGCACCACGTTGGTGCTGTCGTCGATGGGCTGAATATCGTAGCTGCGGCCGGTCACGCCGATCCGCTCGGTCATCTCCTGAATGCGCTTGAAGTTGCCGATCAGGATCGGCTCGACGAAGCCGTCGGCTTCGGCCTCGAACAGGCCCTTCAGGATGGATTCGGAATCGGCTCCGGCCAGGGCCACGCGCATGCGCTTGCCCTCGGCGCGGGCTTTCGAGACGATGGATTCAAACTGCGGAGCATATTCGATACTCATGGCGAACTCCTTTTACAGCTGCGGACCGGCGGCAACCAGAGCCTTGCCGGCTTCGTTGCTTTCATACTTGACAAAGTTCTTGATGAACCGGCCGGCCAGATCCTTGGCCTTGGCATCCCATTCGGCAGGATCGGCATAGGTGTCGCGCGGATCCAGAATGGCAGGGTCGACGCCTCTGAGCCGGGTGGGAATTTCGAAATTAAAGTAGGGGATTTTCTTGGTGGGTGCGGTCAGAATGTCTCCGTCAAGGATGGCATCGATAATGCCGCGCGTATCCTTGATCGAGATGCGCTTGCCGGTTCCGTTCCAGCCGGTGTTGACCAGATAGGCCTTGGCGCCGCACTTTTCCATCTTGCGGACGAGCTCTTCGGCATACTTGGTGGGATGCAGCTCGAGGAAGGCCTGACCGAAGCAGGCGGAGAAGGTGGGGGTGGGCTCGGTAATCCCGCGCTCGGTGCCGGCCAGCTTGGCGGTGAAACCGGACAGGAAGTAATACTTGGTCTGCTCGGGAGTCAGAATGCTCACCGGGGGCAGCACGCCGAAGGCGTCCGCGGACAGGAAGATCACGTTCTTGGCATCCGGGCCGGAGGAAATCGGGCGGACGCGCTTGACGATCTTCTCGATATGCTCGATGGGATAGGAGACGCGGGTGTTCTCGGTTACGCTCTTGTCGGCAAAGTCGATCTTGCCCTCGGCATCGACCGTGACGTTCTCAAGCAGAGCATTGCGGCGGATGGCGTTGTAGATGTCGGGCTCGGACTCCTTGTCCAGATTGATGACCTTGGCATAGCAGCCGCCCTCAAAGTTGAAGACGCCGTTGTCGTCCCAGCCGTGCTCGTCGTCGCCGATGAGGAGGCGCTTCGGGTCGGTCGAAAGGGTGGTCTTGCCCGTGCCGGAAAGGCCGAAGAAGATGGCGGTGTTCTCGCCGTTCATGTCGGTGTTGGCCGAGCAGTGCATGGCGGCGATGCCCTTCAGAGGCAGGTAGTAATTCATCATCGAGAACATGCCCTTCTTCATCTCACCGCCGTACCAGGTGTTGATGATGCACTGTTCACGGCTGGTGACGTTGAAGGCCACGACGGTGTCGGAGCGCAGACCGAGTTCCTTGTAGTTCTCGCACTTGGCCTTGGAAGCGACGTAGGACACGAAGTCCGGCTCGAAGGCTTCCAGTTCCTCGGCAGTGGGCTTGATGAACATGTTCATCACGAAGTGGGCCTGCCAGGCGACTTCCATGATGAAGCGGATGGCCATACGGGTGTCCTTGTTGGCGCCGCAGAACACATCGCACACATACAGTTTCTTGCCGGAGAGTTCATCCTTGGCCAGCTTCTTGATTTCTGTCCAGACCTCCGGGGTCATAGGGTGGTTGTCGTTCTTGTAGCCCTCGGTGGTCCACCAGACGGTGTCCTTGGAGGTCTCGTCCATGACGATGTATTTGTCCTTGGGGGAGCGGCCGGTATAGATGCCGGTCATCACGTTCACCGCGTCCAGCTCGGTCAGAACGCCCACGTCGTAACCGGTGAGGCCGGGGGCCATTTCATCCTCAAAAAGCTGTTCGTAACCGGGATTGTGAATAATCTCCGTTGTGCCGGTAATACCATATTTGGTGAGATCCAGATTTGCCATAACTGCATCGACTTCCTTCCTAAATTTATTGCGACATAGAATATAGCACAACTCGGCCCCGCCGTCAATGTAAAGCCTTGCCGGGAAGAATGAAATTTCTATGAAAAACCGCTTGAAAAAAACGGGGTTTCCAATATAATAGGGGATGATGACAATTCCATATCGTACAGTCTTTCGCCGCTTCGGGCGGCAGGGGGAATGTGGGTGAAAAGCCCCGCGAGTCGGTCACTGTGAAGCCGCGTGTGAGCGGATAAGTCAGATTACCTGAAAGCTGTCTGCGTTTCTGCCGGAACCGGAAGTGCTGCATGAAGCGAAGCCGAAGCCTCGGCTTGGCATATTTGTTGTTTTGCCCGTCTGCCGGAAGGCAGACGGGTTTTTGTCGCCATGCGCCTGAAAAGGCATTTCAGATAAAACGGAGGAAACAGACATGAAAAAGAAGATCGCCTTTCTGCTTGCCGTGCTGATGCTGAGCAGCCTTCTGGCCGGAAGCGCAGCGGCGGAGAAGGAAAGCCCGGCCGCTCCGGAGGAAAATGGGGAAGAAGCGGCGGAAGAAGAGAACTACGGCACCGGAGACGCGTCCCTTGACAATCCGCGCAACCAGGACGGCATCGGCGAGAGAGAACTGCTGGTTGTAAGCTTCGGCACAAGTTTCAACGACAGCCGCCGATTGACCGTCGGCGGGATCGAAAGTGCCATCGAAAAGGCCTTTCCGGACTGGAGCGTGCGCCGCGGCTTTACCAGCCAGATCATCATCGACCACGTGAAGGCACGCGATGGTGAAATAATTGACAATGTCGGCGAAGCTCTGGACCGGGCGGCGGCGAACGGGGTGAAAACGCTGCTTGTTCAGCCGACGCACCTGATGAACGGCTTTGAGTACAATGATCTTATTGCCGAACTGGCAGCTTACGCGGACGCCTTTGAGAAGATCGCGGTCGGTGAGCCCCTGCTCACGAGCGAGGAAGACTTTGCGCGTGTGGCGGAGATCATCGTTGAGGCGACAAAGGAGTACGACGACGGCGAGACGGCGATCTGCTTCATGGGCCACGGTACCGAGGCGGAATCCAATGCGGTCTATGCGAAGATGCAGCAGGTGCTGACAGACATGGGCTGCGAAAACCGGTTCATCGGGACGGTGGAGGCGGAGCCCTCTCTGGACGATGTCGTTGCCGCGGTGAAGCAAGGAAATTACCGGAAAGTGGTCCTCGAGCCGCTCATGATCGTAGCCGGCGACCATGCCAACAACGACATGGCGGGCGATGAGGAAGACAGCTGGAAGAGCGTGTTTGAGGCGGAAGGCTATGAAGTGACCTGCCTGCTGCGCGGTCTCGGAGAGATGGAAGCAATTCAGGAGCTGTTTGTCGAGCATGCCCGGGCGGCGATGTTGGAACAGGAGACGTCAAAAGTCGCAGACGCGTCGCAGATGACGACGGCGGAGGAAGTGGTTGAGGAAGGCATGAAACCCGTCCCCGCCGACGAACTCCGGGACGGCAGCTATGCGGTCGAAGTGAGCAGCAGTTCGTCGATGTTCCGCATTGAAGACTGTGTGCTGACCGCGGCAGACGGAAAGATGACCGCGAAACTGACCATGAGCAGCGCAAGCTACGGCTATCTCTATCCGGGGACCGCCGCACAGGCGGCCGCGGCTGCGGACACGGACTGTATCGCGTCGGAGGAAAACGCCGAAGGGAAGAGCACCTTCGTATTCCCCGTCGAAGCGCTGGACAAGGGCCTTTCCTGCGCAGCCTGGAGCAGGAACAAGGAACTCTGGTATGACCGTATACTGGTATTCCGTGCGGATTCCCTGCCTCCGGAAGCCTTTCGGAATCTGACGACGGCGGAGAGCCTTTCCCTTCCGGACGGAAGCTATGCGGTTTCCGTGACGCTCGGCGGCGGTTCGGGCAAAGCGAGCGTTCAGTCGCCCTGCCGCCTGTGGATTGAGGACGGCGCCGCGGAGGCGGAGGTGGTATGGAGCAGCCCGAACTACGATTATATGATCGTAAACGGCGAACAGATCAGCACCGAGGTCACAGACGGTCACGCGGCCTGTATCATCCCCGTTGCGGCTTTCGATCGCCCGCTTCCGGTCATCGCGGACACGACGGCCATGAGCCGGCCGCATGAAATTTCGTATACGCTCTGTTTTGATGCGGCGACGATCGTCCCCGCGTCATGAAAAAGCGGTTTGCCGCGCTGCTTCTGGCGGTGCTGGCGCTCGCCTGCGCGCAGGCAGGCGCGGAGCCCGCGGAAGAAGAATCTGTTCGGACAGAGCGCATGGTGCTGCGCTATGCGGATCAGTTCCGCGTGGACTGCGGCGAGGAGGGCTGTGCGCTGGTGACGATCGGCGGAGAGGATCGCTTCCTGCTTGTACCCGAAGGCGCGGAGATGCGGGAAGAGCCCGGAGTCACGAGCCTGCGGATCCCGATCAGGAATCTCTATGTCGCCTCCTCGTCGGCGATGGATCCGCTTTCCTGCCTGGACGCGCTGGATGCGGTACGCCTGACGAGCACAAAGAAGGAAGACTGGACGCTTCCGGCAGTACGGGAGCGTATGGATGCCGGCGATCTTCTCTATGCCGGGAAATATGCGGCGCCGGATTATGAACTGCTGCTGTCCGAAGAGACGGGGCTTGCGCTGGAAAACACCATGATTTTCCACAGCCCCGAAACGAAGGAACAGCTGGAAGCCCTGGGCATTCCCGTTCTGGTGGAGCGTTCCAGCTACGAAAGGCATCCCCTGGGCAGGCTCGAATGGATCAAGCTCTACGGCCTGCTTACCGGCAAAACGGCAGAGGCGGAGGCGTTTTTTGACGCCCAGGCTGCGCTGGCAGAGCGGGTCTGCGCGCAGGAGAGCAC
This sequence comes from Oscillospiraceae bacterium, assembly GCA_017538965.1. Classification (GTDB taxonomy): domain Bacteria; phylum Bacillota; class Clostridia; order Oscillospirales; family Oscillospiraceae; genus Limivicinus. The sequence goes on along the minus strand of JAFYHU010000090.1, from coordinate 49,799 downwards.
CGGCAAAACCGCTTCCTTCTTCTACATCAGCGCGAACGGCTCGATCATGGTACGCCGCCCGGAGGATTACATCGCCGAAATGATCGATCTTGCAGGCGGGGTGTATGTGCCCTCGCACCTCCCGGGCGACGAAACAGCTGCGCGCTCGACAATGAACATGCAGGCGGAGAGCTTCTATCTCGCGGCAAAGGACGCGGATGTGCTGTTTTACAACGCCACGATCGGCGGCGGACTGGATTCCCTGGACAGTCTTCTCGCCAAAGGGGAATGGCTGGCGGATTTCCGGGCGGTGCAGAACGGCAATGTCTGGTGTACGGAGGCCGACATGTTCCAGCAGAGCTCGGGCATCGCCGTGATGATTGACGAGTTTCACCGCATACTCAGCGGCACGGCCGGGGACGAAAGCCTGCAGTACTTCCACAGACTGCGATAAGGGGGAAAACCGTTGGAGAAGCAAAAAAAACGCTGCCTGTCGGCCTTTGCTCTGCTGCTTGCGCTGCTTTTTCTGCTGCTTGCCGCAAACCTGAGCATCGGCAGCATCCGCGTCTCGCCCGGCGAACTGCTGGAGGTCCTGCGCATGCGCGGGGAAACGGAGAGCGCGGCGCGCGTCGTCTGGACGCTTCGGCTGCCGCGCCTGCTGGCGGCGTGCCTGCTCGGCGGCGCCCTTGCGGTGTCGGGCTTTCTGCTGCAGACTTTTTTTGCAAACCCCATTGCCGGACCTTTTGTCCTCGGAATATCCTCCGGAGCCAAGCTGACGGTCGCGCTGACGATGATCGCCGCTCTGGCCGGCGGCCGCGCCCTCTCTTCGGCGGCGATGATCGGTGCCGCCTTCTGCGGCTCGCTGATCGCCATGAGCTTTGTTCTGCTGATCTCGGCCCGGGTGAAAAACATGTCGCTGCTGGTGGTGTGCGGCGTGATGATCGGCTATCTCTGCAGCGCGGCTACCGAATTTGCCGTGACCTTTGCGGATGATGCCAACATCGTGAATCTCCACAACTGGTCGATGGGCAGTTTTTCCGGCATCCGCTGGGCCAATCTGCCCGTGATCGCAGGGGTGACGCTTACGGGCGTGCTGCTGAGCTTCCTGCTCTCCAAGCCGATGAGCGCCTATCAGCTCGGCGAAAGCTACGCGCAGAACATGGGGGTGAAGCTCCGCCGCTTCCGTCTGGAACTGATTTTGCTGTCGAGTCTGCTCTCGGCCTGCGTGACGGCTTTCGCAGGGCCGATTTCTTTCGTCGGCGTTGCGGCGCCGCACCTGATGAAGAGCCTTTTCAAAACGGCAAAGCCGATTCTCATGATTCCGGCATGCTTTCTCGGCGGGGCAGGCTTCTGCCTGTTCTGCGACCTGCTTGCAAGGACGCTGTTCGCTCCGACGGAACTGAGCATCAGTTCGGTGACCGCCGTGTTCGGCGCGCCGATCGTCATAGGCATGCTGCTGCAGCGAAAAACAGGAGGAAAGCCATGAAGGAAGCGATTCTTCGGACCGAAGACCTCGCGGCGGGGTACGGCGGCAGGGCCGTGCTGCGTGACGTGTCGTTTTCCGTCCGTCCCGGAGAGATTCTGACGCTCATCGGCCCGAACGGCGCAGGCAAGTCAACGCTTCTCAAAACCATCGCCCGGCAGCTGGAGCCGATCGCGGGGACGATTCTGCTGGACGGAGAAACGCTTTCGTCCATGTCCGAATCCGTGCTGGCGAAACGCCTCTCCATCCTGACGACCGAACGCCTGCGCGCCGAGCGGATGAGCTGCGAGGAAGTCGTCGCGACGGGGCGATATCCCTATACCGGGCGTCTCGGCATCCTCTCCGGGCATGACCGCGCCGTCGTCCGTGAGACCATGGCGCTCGTCCGGGTGAGCGAACTGCGGGAGCAGAGCTTTGAACAGATCAGCGACGGTCAGCGCCAGCGCGTCATGCTGGCCCGCGCTCTCTGTCAGGAGCCAGAGGTGCTGCTGCTCGACGAACCGACCTCGTTCCTGGATGTGCGGTATAAAATCGAATTCCTGACGACGCTGAAACGCCTGGCCCGCGAGAAAAACTTTGCGGTCGTGATGTCGCTGCACGAGTTGGACTGCGCCGAGAGCATTTCCGATTTCGTGCTCTGTATCCGCGGCGGGGCGGTCGATCGCGTCGGAAAACCGGAAGAGATCTTCCGCAGTGCTTATCTCGAAGAGCTTTACGGCATGGAGCCGGGTACCTACGACGCTTTTTTCGGCACTGCCGGGGATCAGGGCTTTTTCCGAAATCAGCACTGCCGGTTTTTCCCCTGCCACCGGGATGTTCCGGAGCGGGAGTTCAACTGTCTGTTCTGCTATTGCCCGCTCTATGCGCTGGGCGACAGATGCGGCGGGAATTTCCGCTATACCGGGGAGGGCGTCAAGAGCTGTGAGGATTGCTCCTTTCCCCACCGGCGGGAAAACTATGAAAAGCTGCTTCGGCGCTGGCCCGAGATTGCGGCGCTGGCCGGGAGAAGAGACGATGGCGTTTGAGCATTTTATCCGGAGCGGCGCGCAGCGGCTGCGCTGCGGATACACCACCGGCAGCTGTGCGGCGCTGGCTGCCGCGGGCGCTGCCCGGCTGCTGCTGAGCGGTGAGGCGCCGGAAACGGTACGCCTGATTACGCCGAAAGGCTGGGCGGTCGAGGTGCCGCCTGCAGACTGCCGCTTTGACGGGGAGAAAGCGCTCTGCGCGGTGCGCAAGGATGCCGGCGATGATCCGGACGTGACGGACGGCTGCCTTGTCTGTGCCGAGGTCCGCAGAACGCCGCGCGGCATCACGGTTGACGGCGGCGAAGGGATCGGCCGTGTGACAAAGCCGGGCCTGGATCAGCCGGTCGGCGCGGCGGCGATCAATTCCGTTCCGCGCCGCATGATCCGCGAGGCGGCAGAGGAGGTCTGCGCCGAACTCGGTTACGGCGGAGGGCTTTCCGTTGTGATTTCGGTTCCCGGAGGCGAGGAGACGGCAAAAAAGACCTTCAATCCGATGCTCGGCATCGAAGGCGGCATTTCCGTTCTCGGCACCTCCGGCATCGTGGAACCCATGAGCGAACAGGCCCTCGTCGATACGGTCGGGATTGCCGTTCGGCAGGCTGCGGCGCTCGGAAGCCGCCGCGTGATTCTGACACCGGGCAGTTACGGAGAGGCTTTCCTGCGGGAATACGGTCTGGATACGCGCGGCGTGCCGGTCGTCAAGTGCTCGAACTTTATCGGCGAGGCGCTCGATGCGGCAGTGTCGGAAGGCATGGAGGAGCTTCTGCTCGTGGGCCATATCGGGAAGCTTGTAAAGCTGGGGGGCGGCATCATGAACACCCATTCCCGACAGGCCGACTGCCGCAGCGAGATTTTTACGGCTCATGCCGCGCTCTGCGGTGCGGATACGACGCTCTGCCGCGCCCTGATGGAAGCCGTGACGGCGGATGCCTGCCTTTCGCTTCTGGAGGAAGCCTGTCTGCGCGAAGAAGTTCTGGAGAGCCTGCTCGCGGCCATACAGCGGCATCTGGAACGCCGTACGGCAGGGAAACTGCGCATCGGTGCCCTGGTCTTTTCGAACGCCTTCGGCATCCTCGGCACATCATCCGGGGCAAAAAGCCTGCTTGAGGAGTGGTTATAATGGTGCATTTTGTCGGTGCGGGGCCGGGAGCTCCCGATCTGATCACCCTGCGCGGGGCAGCGCATCTGAAGGCTGCCGACGTGGTGATCTACGCAGGCAGCCTGGTCAATCCTCTGCTGCTGCAGAACTGCCGGGAAGGCTGTGAAATCCATAACAGCGCCCATATGACGCTGGACGAGATTCTTTCCGTGACGGAAGAAGCCGAAGCGGCAGGAAAGACGACCGTGCGCCTGCATACGGGAGACCCCTCTCTCTACGGGGCCGTCCGCGAGCAGATGGATGCCCTGCGGGAGAAAAAAATCCCCTTCGACGTGACGCCGGGGGTCAGCAGTCTGTTCGGCGCGGCAGCTTCTCTGAATGCGGAGTTTACCCTCCCCGGCGTCAGTCAGAGCCTGATCATCACGCGCCTCGCAGGCCGCACGGAGGTCCCGGAAGGAGAGAAACTCCGAGATTTCGCGCGGCACGGCGCTTCGATGGCCCTGTTCCTCTCCGGCGGTATGCCGGACAGGGTGCAGGCCGAGCTTCTCGCGGGCGGCTGCCCGCCGGAAACACCGGCAGCACTTGTTTATAAGGCGACCTGGCCGGATGAAAAATGCCTTCGCTGCACGGTCGGAACCCTGGCGGAAACGGCTGCGGAAGCGGGCATCAGCAAAACGGTCCTGATCCTTGTCGGCGATTTCCTCGACGGCCCCTGCGAAAAAAGCCGGCTCTATGATCCGTCCTTTACGACGGCGTTTCGGGAGGGGCGTGCGGAATGAACGGAGAGATGGTTTTCCTGGCCTTTACCGAGAAGGGACGGACGCTGGCAAAGACGCTCTCTGCGGCGCTCGGCGGAGAAGTCAGCTGCACGCGGGACGGTGTTTCGCTCGCAGGCTGGACGGCGGATGCCTTTTCCTCCGGACGCGCGCTGGTCTTTGTCGGGGCTGTCGGCATCGCGGTGCGCGCCGTTGCCCCGCATCTCCGAGGCAAGACATCGGATCCCGCCGTTGTCGCGGTGGACGAGTGCGGCCGCTTTGCCGTACCGCTTCTGTCGGGACACCTCGGCGGTGCCAATGCGCTTGCGGAAAAAATCGCCGCGGTCTGCGGCGCAGAGCCGGTCATTACGACCGCAACCGATCGGAACCGGGTCTTCGCGGTCGATGAATGGGCACGCATCCAAGGCCTGAAGCTCAGAAACCCGGAGAGAATCAAACGCGTTTCCGCAAAGCTCCTTGCCGGAGAGACGATTGCCGTCCGCTCGGCGTTTCCGATTGACGGCGCTGCGCCGGCGGGCGTGGTTCTGCCGGAGAGCGGGGATGCGGACGTATGGGTGGACCTGCGCCCGCATGACGCGCTGATGCTGGTGCCGCCGGTTCTCGTGCTGGGCATCGGCTGCCGCCGGGGCACGGAAAAAGAGACGCTGGATCGGCGCTTCGCTGCCTTCTGTGCCGAGACCGGGGTGCTGCCGGAAGCGATCTGCGCCGCGGCGAGCATCGATCTGAAGCGGGACGAGAAAGGCCTGGCGGACTTCTGTGCCGCACACGGCTGGCCGCTGTATTTTGACAGCGCCGAGGCGCTCGCCGCGCTCGAGGGGGACTTTACCGCCTCGGCCTTCGTCGCGCAGGCGGCCGGCGTGGACAATGTCTGCGAACGCGCGGCCGTCAGGCATGCCCGGGGGAAACTGATCATAAGAAAACACGCAGCCGAGGGCGTAACCTTCGCCCTGGCACAGAAAGAGCTGCGGCTGGACTGGAGGATGACCCATGGCTGAACTGCTGATCGTCGGTCTCGGTCCGGGGAATGCCGCCTGCATGACCGGCGAAGCGCTTGCGGCGCTGGAGAAGGCAGAGGTGATCTGCGGCTACACCGGGTATCTGGATCAGATCGCGGCGCTGATTCCGGGAAAGGAAACTTTCTTCACACCCATGAAACAGGAGCTGGAGCGCTGCCGGCACGCGCTGATGCTGGCACAGAGCGGAAGGACCGCTGCGCTGGTCTGCAGCGGGGACGCCGGCGTATACGGCATGGCAAGCCCGGTGCTGGAGCTGCTGCCGGACTATGAGGGGGTCGAGGTCGAGATTGTCGCCGGCGTGACGGCGGCGCTCTCGGGCGCCGCGCTTCTCGGCGCGCCGCTGGGACATGACTTCTGCGTGATCTCGCTCAGCGATCTGCTGACCCCGTGGGAAATCATTGAAAAGCGCCTGCAGAGCGCGGCGGAAGGAGACTTTGCGATCGTGCTCTATAATCCCTCCTCGCGAAAACGCAGCGGGTATCTGCAGCGCGCCTGCGACATTCTGCTCCGGACGCGCAGCGCGGAGACCCCCTGCGGCGTTGCGCGGAACATCGGCCGTCCGGGACAGGAAAAGCAGCTGCTGACGCTCGGCCGGCTCCGGGATACGGAAACAGACATGTTTACGACCGTGTTCATCGGATCCGGCACAACCAGGCAGATCGGCGGCCGGCTGGTCACGCCGCGGGGGTATTCGGTATGAAGATTCTGATTTTCAGCGGTACCTCGGACGGCCGCCGGCTTTCCCGGCGTCTCGCGGAAAGCGACGCCGAGGTGACGGTCTGCGTTGCGACGGAATACGGCAGCGAAGAACAGGGGTCGAGCCCCGGCGTTGCGGTGCTGACCGGCCGCCGGACCGCCGAAGAGATGGCAGCGCTGCTGCCGGGCTTTGCGCTCTGCATCGACGCGACGCATCCCTATGCCGTGCTGGTCTCTGAAAACATCCGCGCCGCCTGTGAAAAAACCGGCGTGCCGTACCGCAGACTGCTGCGCGGCGCCTGCGAAGCAGAAGGCGCGGTCAGCGTTGCCGCTGCCGCGGATGCGGCGGCCTGGCTTGCCGGAACGGAGGGCAATGTCCTTCTCGCAATCGGCTCGAAGGAGCTTTCGGCCTTTCACTCGCTGGATCCCGGACGGCTCTTCCCGCGGGTGCTGCCTTCGCACGAGGCAATCGCCGCCTGCGAGGCTCTCGGGATTCCGCACCGCAACATCATCGCCATGCAGGGTCCCTTTACACAGGGGCTGAACGCGGAACTGATCCGGCAGAAGAACATCGCGTTTCTTGTGACGAAAGACGGCGGCGCCGAGGGCGGTTTTCCCGAAAAAGCCGCTGCGGCGAAGGAGACCGGCGCGGTGCTGATTGTTCTGCGCCGTCCGGAGGAACAGGGCGAGTATTATGAACAGCTTGCCGCAGCCTGTGAGGAGATGATGAAATGCAGCTGAGCCTGATCGGACTCGGGAGCGGAACCTGCCGCACGCTGACGCAGGAAGCGAAAGCGGCGCTGGACCGGGCTGACCTTGTGCTCGGCGCCGGGCGCCTGCTGGCCGCGCTTCCTCCCGCAGAGCGGCAGAAGCGAATCGCGGCGGTCCGTGCAGAGGAGATTTTCGCCCGGATCCGGGAGTCGGATGCGGAAGCCTGCTGCGTTGTCTGCAGCGGGGATACCGGTTTTTATTCCGGCGCCCGCAGTCTGGCCGCGCTTCTCCGGGAAGCGGGCATCGCCTTTCGCGTTCTCCCGGGCCTTTCAAGCGTCCAGCTTCTGGCGGCGCGCCTCGGCGAGCCCTGGCAGGATTGGACGCTCTGCTCCGCCCACGGCACGGACTGCGATCCCGTTGCCGCGCTCATGGAGGGAAAACCGGCCTTCTTCCTCACCGGCGGCGAAAACACGCCCGCTTCGCTCTGCCGCTGCCTGACGGACGCCGGTCTCGGTGCCCTGCGGGCGACGGTGGGAGAGAATCTTTTCTGCCCGGAGGAGCGGATTGTCAGCCTGTCCGCGTCGGCATGCGCCGAAGAGAGCTTTGCGCCGCTCTCGGTGCTGCTGATCGAGGCGCTGCCGCGTCCGGTTCTCCGCACGGGCGGATTTCCGGATACCGCCTTTCTCCGGGGCGAAGTGCCGATGACCAAGCAGGAAATCCGCGCTGCGGCGCTGGCAAAGCTTGCGGTCGGAGCGGAGGACACGGTCTGGGACATCGGCGCGGGCACCGGCAGCGTGTCGATCGAGCTGGCGCTTGCCGCCCGGCGGGGGAAAGCCTATGCCGTCGAAGTTCGGGACGAAGCCTGCGCCCTCATCGAGCAGAACCGTCTGCGCTTCGGCGCATGGAATCTGCGCCTTGTACGCGGAAGAGCGCCGGAAGCGCTGGAGAAGCTGCCTGCGCCGGATGCGGTCTTTATCGGCGGCAGCGAAGGGAAGCTCTCCGAAATCCTGGATGCGGTGCTCGCCAAAAACCCGGAAGCCCGCCTGTGCGTGTCCGCCGTCACGCTGGAAACGCTGGCGGCGGCGCAGGAGATCCTCTCTGCCCGCGGACTGGACTTCGAAGTCACGCAGATTGCCGTAAGCCGGAGCCGGCCGGCCGGCGGAAAGCATCTTCTTCTGGCGAACAACCCGGTCTTTCTCATTGCGTCCTGCCGGGAGGAAGACAGATGATCCGCCTTCTGGTTTCCGCTCCCGCTTCCGGCTGCGGCAAGACGGCGGTGAGCTGTGCGCTGCTGCGCATTTTTCGGGAGCGCGGGCTCAATCCCTGCGCCTTCAAATGCGGGCCCGATTACATCGACCCGATGTTTCACCGCGCCTGCCTAAACGTGGAAAGCCGGAATCTGGACCTGTTTCTGAGCGATGCGGGAACCGTACGGACGCAGTTTGCCAGGGGCTGCCGCGGCCGCGGTGCCGCTGTCATCGAAGGGGCAATGGGCTATTACGACGGCCTCGGCGGAACGACCGACCGCGCAAGCGCCCGGCAGCTTGCCGATACGCTGGATGTTCCGGTTCTCCTGGTGCTCCCGGCGCACGGTGCCGGCCTGACGCTCGCGGCCGCCGTCCGCGGTCTGCAGAGCTTCCGCACGCCCTGCCGCATCAAAGCCGTGATTCTCAACGACTGCTCTCCCGCTCTCTGCAGGAAGCTTGCTCCGATGCTGGAACAGGAGACGGGCATCCCGGTGCTCGGCTGCCTGCCGCGTGTCCCCGAGGCCGCCGTCGAAAGCCGCCACCTCGGCCTTCTGACGGCGCAGGAAATCCGCGATCTCGACGGGCGTCTGTCCGCCCTGGCCCGGGCGATGGAAGAGAACGTGAACCTTGCGCGCCTGACGGAGCTCTTCGACGGCGCAGTGCCCGAAGCGGAGCCCCCCTCTTCGCCGCCGCCGAAGCGCTGCCGCATCGCGGCGGCGCGGGATGAGGCATTCTGCTTTGCCTATGCCGAGACCTTCGAGACCTTTGCCGAGCGCGGCGCTGAAATCGTTTTTTTCAGCCCGCTGCACGATGCGGCGCTGCCGGAGCGGATCGGCGGGCTTTATCTTCCCGGCGGCTATCCTGAGCTGTATGCGCGCCGGCTTTCGGAGAATGCCGCCATGCGCCGCGCGGTTGCCGGGGCGGTGCGTGCCGGGCTTCCGACCGTGGCGGAGTGCGGCGGGTTTCTCTATCTCGGGACAGCGCTTGCGGCGCCGGACGGCGAGCGCTTTCCCATGGCCGGTGTCCTGCCGGGAGAAGCCGCCGATGCCGGCAGACTGACCCGCTTCGGCTATGCGGAACTGATTGCGGACCGGAACAGTCTGCTGTTTCGCGCAGGCGACAGAATCCCCGTTCATGAATTTCACCGCTGGGATTCGACCGAAAACGGCAGGGACTTCCGGCTCCGGAAGCCGATTTCGGGCATCGAGTGGAAGGCGGGCTTTGCCGGCGGCAGTCTCTACGCCGCTTTCCCGCATCTGTATTTTGCGGGAAGCCCCATTCTTGCGGAGCGCTTGATCCGCGCCGCGGAAAAATACGGAGCAGAACATGGAACTGACGGAACTGCTGAACAGAATCACGCCGCCGGATGAAGAGGCGCGCGAAGCCGCCCGTCGGCGCTGGGATGCCTGCGCAAAGCCGCTGGGCAGTCTCGGCCTGCTGGAATCGGCTGTCTGCGACATCGCGGCCCTGACCGGCAGCCCGGACGTCCGCATGACGCCGCGCGCGGTGCTGGTGCTCTGCGCGGACAACGGGGTTACGGCCCGCGGCGTTGCGCAGACGGACAGCCGCGTGACCGGCATTGTCGCGCGCGAGCTTGCGCGGGGGCGCACCTCCGTCTGCCGTATGGCCGGGCTTGCGCAGTGCCGCGTCGTGCCCGTGGATATGGGAATCCGGGATTTTCCCGGCTGCGCGGGCGTGCTGGACTGCCGCGCGGGAAACGGTACGGCGGACTTTGCCGAAGGGCCTTCCATGACGCGCGCGCAGGCGGAGTCGGCCGTTCTGACGGGGGTGAACCTGGTGCGTGCGGAGGCCGAACGCGGTACGCGCCTGCTGGCGGCCGGCGAGATGGGCATCGGCAATACTGCGGCGGCTTCGGCAGTTACGGCGGTATTGACGGGAACGGACCCTGAACAGGTGACGGGCCGCGGCGCCGGGCTTTCGGACAAAGGCCTGCAGCGCAAAATCTCGGCAATCCGCCGCGGAATGGAAGTCAACCGGCCGGATGCCGACGATGCGCTGGACGTGCTGGCCAAACTGGGCGGCTTCGATCTGGCGGGGATGTGCGGCCTCTTTCTCGGCGGCGCGCTCTGTCGGATCCCGGTGCTGATTGACGGGTTTCCCAGCGCCGCTGCGGCGCTGTGTGCGCTGCGGCTCTGCCCGGCGGCAGGAAAGGCGATGCTTGCAAGCCATGTTTCCGCCGAACCGGCGGGAGAACTGCTGCTGCGCGCGCTCGGCAAAAAACCGCTGATTACGGCCGAAATGCGTCTCGGAGAGGGCAGCGGTGCCGTAGCGGTGATGCCGCTGCTGGATATGGCCCTTGCGGTCTATCGGGACTGTTATACCTTCTCGGAGGGCGGCATCACGCCGTACACAAGGCTGTGACGATCCTGGTTTCCGGAGGGGCGGCGAGCGGCAAGAGCGCCTATGCCGAAAAGCTGCTGTGCGCGCTGTCCGAAGACAGCCCGCGCATCTATCTGGCCACGATGAAGCCCGGCGGTGCGGAAGCCGCCGATCGGATTGCACGGCACCGCGCCCTTCGCGCGGGCCGCGGCTTCCGGACTCTGGAGTGCTTCTGCGGCCTTGCGTCTGCGAAGGTCCCGCCGGACAGTGCCGTGCTGCTTGAGGATATCGGAAACCTCTGCGCCAACGAGATGTTTGATCCCGCGGGCAGCGGACCGGACGGCGCTGCGGATGCGGTTGTGGACGGGGTGAAGGAACTGCAGAAACGCTGCCGGCTTCTCGTGATCGTCACGAACGAAGTGGGCGCGGGCGGCGCGAACTGGGAAAGCGGGACGCTCCGGTATCTGCGTCTGCTCGGCGAAGTCAATCAGCGTCTGGCGGCGCTGTCGGACCGGGTCTGCGAGGTCGTCTGCGGGCTGGCGGAGTATTACAGGGGAGAGGAGGCGCAGAAATGAGAATCTGGGAAACCGCAGCGGTCGCCTTCTCCCTGTACTCGGCGCTGCCGATGCCCGCTTTTCCGTGGACGCAGAAGAACATGCGCTATGCCCTCGCCGCTTTCCCGCTGGTCGGCGCGGTGCTCGGGCTTTTCTGCTGGGGCTGGTCGGCGCTGTGCGCTGCCCTCGCGCTTCCCCCGCTTCTGCGCGGCGCGGGGCTCTGCGTGCTTCCGGCCCTCGTAACCGGAGGCATTCATCTGGACGGCTACTGTGACACCGCCGATGCGCTCGCGAGCCATGCCCCGCCCGAGCGAAAACGCGAGATCCTGCACGATGCGCACTGCGGCGCCTTCGCGTGCATCCGGCTGTGCATCTTATTTGTCCTTTGCTTTGCGCTCTGCTGTACGCTGAACCCGACACCGGCGGCGCTCCGGTGCCTGGGCATTTCCTTTGTGCTTTCGCGCGCCCTGTCCGGCGCGGCGCTGTGTATCCTGCCGATTGCCCCCGGTTCCGGACTGGCAAAGAGCTTTGCCGACGCGGCGGACAAGCGGCGCGTAAGGCGCATCCTGGCGGGTACGGCGGCGGCCTGTCTGGCGGCGCTGTTCTGCTTTGGCGGGTGGATGAGTTTTCTGGCGGCCGCCGCCGTCTCGGTCATCGCCGCATACCGCTGCGGCCGCACGGCCGTCAGGGAATTCGGCGGTATCTCCGGCGATCTGGCCGGATGGTTCCTGGTGAAGGAAGAATTCTGGCTGCTGGCAGCGCTGACAGCGCTGCAGTTGGGAGGGAGAGGGCTGTGATTCTGATCACCGGTCCGCTTTACAGCGGAAAGCGTCATGTCGCGATGCAGCTTCTCCGCTGCCGCGAAGAGGAACTCGAAGCGCGCTGTGCCTGTGACGTGCACGCGCTTGCTGCCGAATGCGAGGATCTTGAGGCGCTTGCCGATGAACTCGCGCAGTTTGACGCGGTGACGATTGCCGAGCTCGGCAGCGGCATCATCCCGCTTGACCCGGCCGAGCGCGCCGCGCGCGAGCGGGCAGGGCGTCTTGCCTGCCTGCTTGCCGAGCGTGCCGACACGGTTGTGCGCGTGTTCTGCGGCATTCCGAAACTGCTTAAAGGAGACACAAGGTGAAAATCTTCCTCCTGCGCCACGGGCGTACGGCGTATAATGACCTGCGCCGCTATCAGGGAAAACTGGATCTCCCGCTGTCCCGGGAAGGAACGGAGGAACTGAGCGCTGCGGACTTTTCGCCTGCTCAGGTCTATGTTTCTCCGCTCCTGCGCGCCCGGCAGACGGCGCGCATTCTGTTCCCGGCGGCGGAACAGCTTGTTGTGGATGCCTTTGCGGAGATGGACTTCGGCGACTTTGACGGCCGCAGCGCGGACGAGATGGCCGGGGATGCCGCCTATCGCGCCTGGGTGGAGGGAGGCTGCACGGGGCGATGCCCGAACGGGGAAAGCCTTGCGGAGTTCTGCGCGCGCAGCTGCCGCGCCTTTGCCGCCCTGCTTGATCGGGCCGCCGCAGAAAAACAGGACAGGCTGGTCGTGCTTGCCCACAGCGGAACCCTGCGCGCGGTGATGGAGCGCTTCTCCCTGCCGCCCTGCGGTTATTTTGAGGTGAACCCGCCGCCCGGCGGGGGATTTGTGCTGGACTGTGAGCCCGCGGCCCGGAAGGACGGCCGCCGCCTGGTTCTGCTGGAGACGGTGCAGTACGGAAAGGAAGAAACAGGATGCTGATTCTTGCTGCGATGCTGACGGGCTTTGCGCTCGACCTGCTCTTCGGGGATCCTGCATGGCTTCCGCATCCGGTTGTGATCATGGGAAAAGTTATTTCCCGGTACGAGCGCAGCCTGCGTCCGCGCTTCCCCCGGACGCCGCGCGGCGAGCTCCTCAGCGGCGCTATGCTCGCCGTCTCGCTGCCGCTGCTGTGCTTCGGCCTCTCCTTTGCCGTCTGCCGCCTTGCCCGGCTCCTCCACCCGGCGGCGGAACTGGCGGTGCAGACCTTCTGGTGTGCGCAGTCGCTTGCGGCGCGCGGTCTCGCCGAGGAGAGCGGAAAAGTCTGTGATGCGCTGCGAGCAGGAGATCTTCCCGCTGCGCGCAGCGCGGTTGCCCGCATCGTCGGCCGGGATGTCGAGCACCTCGACGAAGAGGGCGTTGCAAAGGCCGCCGTCGAGACCGTCGCGGAAAACGCGTCCGACGGCGTTGCCGCGCCGCTTCTGTACATGGCGCTCGGCGGCGCGCCGCTGGCGCTGTTCTACAAGGCGATCAACACCATGGACAGCATGCTGGGCTATCGAAACGACCGGTATCTGTACTTCGGCCGGGCGGCAGCCAGACTCGATGACGCGGCAAACTGGCTCCCCTCGCGGATTGCCGCCCTGTTCTGGGTTGCCGCGGCCGCCCTGACGGGACAGGATGCGGCGGGAGCTTTCCGGATCTGGCGGCGCGACGCCCGCCGCCATCAGAGTCCCAATGCCGGCCAGACGGAGAGCGCCTGCGCCGGTTCCCTGGGCATTCAGCTCGGCGGAGAGGCCTGGTACTTCGGAAAGCGGGTGGAAAAAAACACGCTCGGCGACGCGCGCCGTTCCTGTGAGCCGGAGGATATCCTGCGCGCCGACCGGATGATGATCTGTGCAAATGTATTGCTGCTGCTGACCTGCGCGGCACTGCGATTTGCGTTTGTGAGGATGCCGGGATGAAACGGATGCACGGAGGCGACCCGACGGCCTTTGTCGAAAGCCGGGGCTTTGCACCGCTGGATTTTTCAGCGAATATCAGCCCGCTCGGGGTGCCGGAGGGAGTGCGGAAGGCGATCGCGGACGCGGCGCCGGAATCGGATCGCTATCCCGACCCGAACTGCCGCGCGCTCTGTGCGGCCGTTGCCGCGCGGGAAGGCGTTCCGGAAGACCGGGTGCTCTGCGGCGGCGGCGCTGCCGATCTGATCTGGCGTTCCGCCCTGGCCCTGAAACCGAAACGCGCGCTGCTGGCAGCTCCCTGCTTCAGCGAATACGAGGCGGCGCTGAAGGCGGTCGAATGCGAAATTCTCTTCCACCCGCTGGCGGAGCCTTTTGTGCTGACGGAGCGGATTCTTCCGGAAATTGACCGCCGTCCCGATCTGCTGATCCTGTGCAATCCCAACAACCCGACCGGCCGTACGATCGAGCCGGAGCTGCTGCGCCGAATCGTCCGGCGCTGTGAAGAAAACGCCGTACGCCTGATGGTCGACGAGTGCTTTCTCGACTTTCTCGACGAGCCGGAGCGCCACACCCTGAAAGCGCTGCTGGAGAGCTGCTCTCACCTGCTGATTCTCCGGGCTTTTACCAAGTTCTTCGGCATGGCGGGCGTGAGGCTGGGCTATGCGCTGTGCGCGGACCGGGCCTTCCTCGACGCGGTCGACGGCTCCGGCCCGCCCTGGAGTGTGTCCGTCCCGGCGCAGGCGGCAGGCCTGGCCGCGCTCCGTGAGCGTGACTATCCGGAACGCCTGCGCTCTCTGATCCGGACAGAGCGTCCGCGGCTGAAGAAAGAACTGGAAACGCTCGGCCTGAAGGTCATTCCGGGGGAGGCAAATTTTCTGCTGTTTTTCTGTGCTGCCCCGCTGGAAGAAGCGCTGCGGAACCGCGGCATCCTGATCCGCAGCTGTACCGATTTCCGCGGCCTGAATGAAAACTGGTACCGCGCTGCGGTGCGCGCTCCGGAGGACAACGCCCGGCTTGCCGCAGCCTTGAGGGAGATTTTGACATGAGCAGAGCAAAATGCATCATGATCCAGGGCACCATGTCAGGCGCCGGCAAAAGCCTGCTGTGTACGGCGCTCTGCCGTATTTTCCGGCAGGACGGCCTGCGGGTTGCCCCCTTCAAAAGTCAGAACATGGCGCTCAACAGCTTTGTCACGCGCGATCTGCTTGAGATCGGCCGCGCGCAGGCCGTGCAGGCCGAGGCCGCAGGCGCGGAACCGGACGTGCGCATGAACCCGGTTCTGCTCAAGCCCTCCAGCGATGTGGGAAGCCAGGTCATCGTAAACGGCCGGGTGCGCGCCCAGATGGCGGCTGCGGACTATTTTGCGTATAAAAAACAGCTGATTCCCGAGATCCTGGCGGCGTACGAGAGCCTCGCGGCGGAGAACGACGTGATTGTGATCGAAGGCGCGGGCAGTCCGGCGGAGATCAATCTGCGCGAAAACGACATTGTCAACATGGGTCTGGCCGAGCTTGTCCGCGCGCCGGTGCTGCTGGCGGGCGATATCGACCGCGGCGGCGTGTTTGCCCAGCTGTACGGAACCGTGATGCTGCTGACGGAAACCGAGCGCGCGCGGGTCCGGGGCCTGATCATCAACAAATTCCGCGGAGATGCCGCGCTTCTGCGGCCGGGCCTGAAGCAGCTGGAAGACCTGACCGGCATCCCGGTGCTGGGCGTTGTGCCGTTTCTGCATGTCGATATTGACGACGAGGATTCTCTCTCCCCGCGTCTTGCCGTCTCGCAGACCGGCCGGCCGATTGATCTCGCGGTCATCCGCCTGCCGCATATCGCGAACTTCACCGATTTCGCTCCGCTGGAGGCACATCCTGTGCTGGGCCTGCGCTATGTGGACCGCGCATCCGGACTGGGGACGCCGGATCTTGTGATCCTGCCCGGTACAAAAAGCACGATGGAGGATCTGCTCTGGCTGCGCCGGAACGGTCTCGAGGCTGCGATCCGGCGCCTTGCCGCGGCCGGTACCCCGGTGCTGGGGATCTGCGGCGGCTACCAGATGCTGGGCGAGCGCATCGAGGATGCGGACGCTGCGGAGGGAAATCTGCCTTCTCTTCGCGGCATGGGCCTGCTGCCCTGCAGAACGGAGTTTGTGCCGGGGAAAACTCTCACGCGCGTCCGCGGAATCGCTGCAGGAGGACCGCTGGACGGAGCCGTGCTGGAAGGCTATGAAATCCACATGGGCAGAACCGGGGGAGAGGGCGAGGCGTTCTGCCGCCTGGAAGACGGCAGAACGGACGGATGCCGGCAGGGAAACGTGTTCGGCACCTATCTGCACGGTCTCTTCGACAGCGGCGATGCGGTGGAAAAGCTCGCCGCCTGGCTGTGCGCTCGCGCGGGCATCCCGCCGGAAACCGGAGCGGCGGAGCCCCGGCAGGCGGTGAAAGAGCGCCAGTACGACCTGCTGGCCTCCGCCGTACGCGAAGCGCTGGATCTGGATGCGGTTTATCGGATCATGGAGGAGACGGCCGGATGAAGATAACGAAACCCGACGAGATTGAACGGGAGAGCATGGCGATCATCTCGCGTGAGCTTTCCGCGCGCGGCATCGTGCTGCCGGAGGAAATCGCGCCCGTCGTCAGGCGCGTGATTCACACCACGGCGGACTTTGATTATGCCGAAACCCTGCGCTTTACGCCGGAGGCCGTCCGGCATGCGCTGGCGGCGCTGCCCGGCGGCGTCATTGTTACGGACACCAACATGGCCCTCGCGGGGCTCAGCAGACCGGCTCTTCGGGAACTGCGCTGTACGGCGCGCTGTTTCATGGCCGAGGACGATGTCGCCCGCGCGGCAAAAGAGCGCGGCGTGACAAGAGCGGTCGTCTCCATGGACCATGCCGCAGCCCTGTTTCCGAACGCCGTCTATGCCGTCGGCAACGCCCCGACGGCGCTCCTGCGCCTTTCCGAACACATCGAACAGGGGCTGCGTCCGGCGCTGGTGATCGGCGTGCCGGTCGGCTTTGTCAACGTGACGGAGAGCAAGGAACGCGCCTTTTCGGTCTGCAGCCGCTTCGATGTGCCCGCCGTCTTCGCCATGGGCTGCAAGGGCGGCAGTACGGTCGCCGTGGCAATCTGCAACGCGCTGCTCTATGCGGCATGCAGGCCGGAAAACCCGCAGATTTGACAAACAGGCCGTCAGCATTTAGAATAAGGCGGAATTTCGAAAGCACAGGGATTGTGAATCCATGAGACTGAACCCGGAAAACCGTCTGTCTGACGACCGAAGCCTGTATGCCCGCATCGGAGCCCTGACCTGGCCGATTATCCTGCAGGACCTGCTGAGTGCTGCCGTGACCTCGGCCGATGTCGTCATGCTCAATTTCGTGGGCCAGGCGCATATCTCGGCGGTTTCCCTGGCAGCCCAGTATGCCATGGTTCTCTTCATGGTCTATTACGGCCTCGGAACGGGAGCCACCATGCTGTGCGCGCAGTATTACGGAAAGGGCGATCTGCGTGCCATCGAGGCGGTTGAGGGCATTGCGCTGCGCTTTTCGCTTCTGATCTCGGCGCTTGCTGCGCTGGCGGCCTTTACGGTCCCGGAGCAGATGATGCGGGTCTTTACCCCCGATCCCGAGCTGATTGCCATCGGCGCCGAATACCTGCGTCTGGTCGGGATCGCCTACCTCTGCTGGGGCGTGACGGAGATCTATCTCGCCGTGCTGCGCAGCGTGGGCCGGGTGGCCATTGCGACCGCGCTCAACGTTACCGCCTTCAGCCTGAATATTCTCCTGAACGCCGTGTTCATCTTCGGCCTCTTCGGCGCGCCGCGCATGGGGGCGAAGGGTGTGGCGCTTGCCACCTCCGCGAGCCGTCTGATCGAACTGGCGCTGAGCCTGATCGTCTCCGCGCGAAGCCGCGATGTTAAGCTCCATCCGCGCTGCCTGTTTCTCCGCAGCAAACCGCTGTTTCACGATTTCCTGAAGATGGCCATGCCCGCTCTGATCAACGATGTGAGCTGGGGGCTGGCCTTTTCGATGTATTCCGTCATCATCGGCCAGTTTCTCGGCTCGGATATGGTGGCTGCGAACTCCTTTGTTTCGCAGGTGCGCAGCTTCGCGACCGTGCTCTGCTTCAGCATCGCGAGCGCGGGCAGCATCCTTCTGGGCCATCTGATCGGGAATAACCGGATGAAGGAAGCCGACCGGGCGGCTAAAGCGATTATGCGCCTGACGATCCTTTCGGGGCTGATCGGCGGCGTGCTGATCCTGCTGACCATACGTCCCGTGCTCAGCTTTGCCCGGCTGACGGAAACCGGAAAGGGCTATCTGCGGGTCATGCTGCTGATCAATTCCTATTACGTCATGGGCGCGGCCGTCAACACCACGCTGATCGCGGGGATTTTCCGCGCCGGCGGCGACAGCCGTTTCGGCATGATCTGCGATACGATCGACATGTGGTGCTATGCGGTGCCGCTGGGCTTTCTGGCCGCGGCGGTGCTGAAGCTTCCGCCTCTGTGGGTGTATTTCCTGCTGTGCACGGATGAGTTTGTCAAATGGCCCTGGGTCCTCAGCCACTACCGCAGCAAAAAATGGCTCAGGAACATCACCCGGGACGACCTCCGGCTGGAATGATCCCCGAAAAGTCGAATTTCGCTCCCAATCAGGCTTTATTGTTTCGCGGCCGCGTCCTCACAAGCTCCGGATCATTCGCTTCCCTCAGGCGTGAGGAAAGCTCACTCCCTCCGCTGCTCGTCCTTTCCGATGGAAACCCGCTTTGCTGGGCTTTCCATCGGGGATGCGGGGTGACTCCCAATCAGGCCATACTGTTTCGCGGCCAGGGAACGGTAAGCCCCTGACCAGCCACTGCTGCCGCGAATGATTATTGGGTACATGTTTATTCTTGCCATCCATAGGGAGGCATTACCAAGTGCCACCACTGCCGGCTTTCTACTCGCACTTGGTCCCGACCAAACGCGCAAAACCGTCTCGACAAACGAAGCGCGGCGCAGGGGTTGAGAGCGAGGGGAAACGTTCCCTGCCGCGCAATTGCAGGAAGCTGAAGTCGGGCTTTCTCGCCTGCGGGCGGGAACACCTCATCCGTCATCCGGCTTGCGTGAGACGCCGGATGCCACCTTCTCCGCTTTGCGGTACCCGGAGAATCGTTCGGGCTTACGCTGATCCTCCGATTCTCCGACCGCTGCAGTAATCCCGCAATGCCTTCCTCTGCCATAGGCAGCGGCATTGCGCGATTCCATGAGGGGAAGGGCGCCTGCGGGCGCAGGGATTGCGGAGCGATCTGGAGCAGCAAGCTCGGATCGTCACGCGTTTCTCGCGCATCGTTATGCTCCCTACGATACGGAAGAGGGAGAGGTTGGAAGTTATAAAAACCCACTGCGTCAGCAGGGGTTTTTTCATGCCGGAGGCTCGGAAATTGTGACCGGGTTTCGAAATCAGAACGACTACTCCAGATGGGCAGAAAGCCGCTTTCCTTAAGAAAAGCGCGACGGAGACTTTCCGTCGGGGATGCGGATTGCCACAACCAGTGTTGCGACACTGGTTTCGCAATGACAGTAACAAAAAGCGTGGCGGAGAAACATCAGTGCGAGGGACAAGGCTCCAATCTAACGCATATTCTTTCCCATTACACCAAAGCGCGGCGCAGGGGTTGAGAGCGAGCCACCTACCTTCCCTGCCGCGCAAATGCAGGAGCCGGAGTCGGGTGCTCTACGAAAACGTTTTCTGATGCCCGACTCCGGCTTTCTGCAATTACGCGGATTTTCAGTTTGGTGCTCGCACGTACCTTATCCCGCCGCATTTTCTTGTTTTGTGTTTTCTGCGGTGAGCGTTCCGGGAGTAATCTGTAACCAGGTGGACACCCTCCGCTGGGATTGCGGAGCGATCTAGGGATCGCTCCCTACGGGCGTGGAGTTTTTCACGCTTCTCGCGCGTCGTTATGCTCCCTACGACACGGAAGAGGAAGACGTTGGAAATTATAAAAAACCCACTGCGTCAGCAGGGGTTTTTTCATGCAGGAGGCTCGGGAATTGTGACCGGGTTTCGAAATCAGAACGACCACTGCAGATGAGCAGAAAGCCGCTTTCCTTATGGCGTAAGCCGGGGGGTTTTTATCGCAGGGGGTTCGGGATCTGTGACCGGGTTTCGAAATCAGAACGGGCACTCCAGATGAGCAGAAAGCTGCTTTCCTTTTTATCGGGATCGTCCGGCAAGCTCCCGGAGCAGGGGGAGAAGTACGCCGCCGGCGGCGTTGCCGAGGCTGATGACGAGAATGCAGACGGCGGCCCGGCCGGACCAGGCCTGCGCAATCCAGAAATAGAACATGTCGGCGACGCAGTGCTCGGTTCCGGAGAGAATAAATACCATGACGCCGAAGAACAGAGACAGGTATTTCCCGAGCTCGTGGGGATTGTTTTTATATCCTTCCACGGCAATGTAGATGAAAATGTTGCAGAGAAGACCCAGGAAAAACAGACTGAGCAGGCTGTCGTTCAGCTTGGTCTGACAGAGTCCCATGGCCTTTTCCTGCAGGGCCGCTCCGTTTCGCGTCAGGGAAGCGAAAAGCGCCGCGGCGCCGGTGCCGGCCAGATTCCCCAGCCAGATCAGGGGCAGGTCCAGCGCATAGGCCCGGTCGTTCTGAAAAACATAGCAGACCTTTCCGGTGAACAGATGAAAGCCGAAGGTGCAGACGCAGAAGAGCCCGACGGTGAAGAGCGCGGCGCCCGGAATCCGGTTCTCCGCCGAAAGAAACGCGAGGCCTCCGAGGCCGATGCTGATCCCGGCCAGAACGGCCGATACGAAAAGAGACAGTTTTTTCATTTCGGCTCCCTCAGAAAAGCGGTCACGGAATCCGAAACCGCCTGCGCTCTCGGGACGAATTCCCGAAGCATGGCTTCGGTCTGTGCCGCCAGGTCCCGCGCCCGGCTGCTGTCCGGGAGCAGACGCGTGTTGACAAAGACGTTCATCGCCGCGCACTCCAGCACGGACCGGGCGGAAGCCGCCGCGCATCCCACATCCGACAGCAGCAGCACGCTGCACTTTTCGCGCAGCTCCTCCAGCAGCACGATCAGATCGCAGCAGCAGCGCAGCGCTGCAAAGGGCGCTTCCGCCGCGTTCAGGGTCGCCTCGGTCAGCTTTTCCGGATAACCGGGAAGGCTTTTGTCCATGGCGTAGATTTTCGAGAGCGGCTCGAAAGCGGCGGCGTCTTCCTCAATCAGCCGGAGGAAACGCTCGCGCAGCGCGTCGGCCGCCGCGATGATCCGCTGATGATCCTCCTCGTACGGGAGGAAGTTTTTCTTCCCGATCGTGAGCCGCGCCGCCATGGCGCACAGGGCTGCCGCGAGCGCGGCGGTCAGCGCGGCCGCGCCCCCTCCTCCGGGAACCGGCGCTTTGGATGCCAGCTGCCCGGAAAAATCCCGGCAGCTCAGATTAACCAGCTGTTCCGTCATTGCTTTCTGTCCTTTCGTCTTCGGTGACGGCGTCTTTCTTCCTGCGGCGGATCAGGGTATCCCGGATGATTCGAATGCCGAGGACCTGAACCGCCGTCAGAATCAGGCACTGCACGATCCGTGTCGCCAGCAGCGGACCGTAGGGAGAACCGTAGAGGATGGAAATCCACAGCGTGTTGAGAAACAGGCTGAGGACGAACTGATTGATGCCGACCGCGGCAAGAATCTGCGGCCAGCCCTGCTTTTTGTGCAGAAAGAAACCGAAGACGCAGCCGGTCAGGAAGGCCGTCAGCGTGAAACCGGGGAAGTAGGCCCCGATGGGGAACAGAATCGCCCCCAGAAAGTCGCCCAGCGCGGCGACGATGCCGGCCTCAAGCGGCCCGAAAAGCAGGGCGGCGACGACAATCGGCACAAAGCTGAATCCGATCTTGATGTTCCAGGCGTTGATTGAGAGAAAGCGGGACAGCACGATCTCCAGCGCGGTCAGCAGGGCAAGGCTTGTCAGCGTGCGGGTGTTGAATTTGGATCCGGTTATTGTCATAAAAACTCCTTTCCCGGCGATGTGCCACGAAAGGAGTTTTCTTTTCCTCAGGTGGCAGCGGATGCGAACAAGCATCGCGCACCGAAGTGCTTCGTCCGGCGGCGACCTCCCATCCGCCGGCACTTGACGCGCTTGTTCTACTCTGTCTTTTGGTTTTTCCGATCATCAGTCTGCGGCCTTTTCGGCTGCTTCGATCACATGTTTGCAAAGCACGGCTGTCGTAACGCTGCCGACGCCGCCGGGAACGGGAGAGATGGCCCGGACGACCGGCTCGGCGGCTGCAAAGTCCACGTCGCCGACCAGCTTCTGCTTCTCCTCCGACCAGTTGATGCCGACGTCCAGAACCGTCTGTCCTTCCCGGAAGTATTCCGCCCCGATCGCTTCGGCCTTTCCGGCGGCGACGATGACGATCTCCGCCTCCCGGACGATCTCCGGCATGTTCCGTGTCCTGGTGTGGCAGACCGTGACCGTCGCGTTTTCCTGCATCAGGAGCATGGCCGCCGGCCGCCCGATGACCAGGCTGCGCCCGATCACGGCCGCCCGTCTGCCGGAAACGTCGACCCCGTAATAATGCAGCATCTCCATGCACGACTGTGCCGTGCAGGGCGCGAAACCGGCTCCGTTTCCGGAATAGATCATGGCCATGGAACCGGCTGTGATTCCGTCCACGTCCTTCTTCGGCTCAAGCGCCGCGCAGGCTGCCTTTTCATCCAGCGTCTTCGGCAGCGGGCGGAGCATCAGGCAGCCGTGAATGGCCCTGTCCCGGTTCATCTCCGAAATCGCCGCCATCAGGTCTTCCTGGGTCGTGTCCTCCGGCAGAATGAACTGTTTGACCGCAATCCCGGTTTTCTCGCAGCGCTTCAGCGCGCCGCGCTCATAGGAGAGATCGCTTTCCCGCTCGCCGACCCGCAGAATGGCCAGACACGGGACGATCCCCTTTTCCTTCAGCTTTTCCGTGCGCAGGACCAGGTCTTCCGTAATCGCTGCGGCGACCGGTGCGCCTTTGAGGTTTTCCGCCATTTGTCACCCTCCCCGGATGGTTCCCTTCGGAAGCTTCCCGCGGCCGATCAGAACAGACCGCTGATCCGGCCGTTCTCGTCCACGTCGATCTTCTCGGCGGCGGGGACCTTCGGCAGGCCGGGCATCGTCATGATGTCGCCCGTGAGGGCTACGATGAAGCCCGCCCCCGCGGAAACCTTCAGATTTCGCACGGTGATGCTGAAGCCCTTCGGCGCGCCCAGCAGCGCGGCGTTGTCCGAGAACGAGTACTGGGTCTTGGCCATGCAGATGGGAAGTTTGTCGAACCCGAGCTCGGTCAGCTGAGCGGCCTGCTTTCCGGCGTTGGCGTCCAGAATCACGCCGTCCGCGTGATAGATCCGTCTGCAGATCGTTTCGAGCTTTTCCTCGATGCTCATGTCCAGCGGATAGGAGAAGCGGAAATCGTTGGGCTGTTCGCACAGGCGTACGACTTCCTCCGCCAGAACCCTGCCGCCCTCGCCGCCTTTGGCCCAGACTTCCGAGAGCGCGACGTTCACGCCCAGCTCTCTGCACTTCTTTTCGACCATCTGCAGCTCGGCCTCGGTGTCCGTCGGGAAGGCGTTGATCGCCACCACGCAGGGCAGACCGAAAACATCCTTGATGTTGCTGACGTGCTGCAGCAGATTGGGCAGGCCCTTCTCCAGCGCTTCGAGATTCTCGCTGTTCAGCTCCGTCTTGGGGACCCCGCCGTGATACTTCAGCGCGCGTACCGTGGCCACGATGACCACCGCGCTCGGATGAAGATCCGCCATGCGGCACTTGATGTCCAGGAATTTCTCCGCGCCGAGATCGGCGGCGAAACCGGCCTCCGTGATGACATAGTCTGCCAGCTTCAGCGCCGTGTGCGTGGCGATGACGGAGTTGCAGCCGTGCGCGATGTTCGCAAACGGGCCGCCGTGGACGAAAGCCGGCGTCCCTTCCAGCGTCTGAACCAGATTCGGCTTGATGGCGTCCTTCAGCAGCGCCGTCATGGCGCCCTCGGCCTTCAGATCGTGGGCGGTGACGGGCCTGCCGTCATAGGTGTAGCCGACGATGATCCGTGCGCAGCGCGCTTTCAGATCCTTCAGATCGGAGGCCAAACACAGCACGGCCATGATCTCGGAAGCCACCGTGATCTCGAAACCGTCCTCGCGGGGCACGCCCTGCGCCTTGCCGCCCAGGCCGTCCACAATGTGACGGAGCTGCCGGTCGTTCATATCCACGGCGCGCTTCCAGGTGATCTGCTTGACGTCGATGCCGAGGGAGTTGCCCTGCTGGATGTGGTTGTCCAGCATGGCGGCCAGCAGGTTGTTGGCGGCGCCGATGGCGTGGAAATCACCGGTGAAATGGAGGTTGATATCCTCCATGGGGACGACCTGCGCATAGCCGCCGCCGGCCGCGCCGCCCTTTATGCCGAAGACGGGGCCGAGAGAAGGCTCGCGCAGCGCGACAAGGGCATTCTTTCCGATCTTCCGCAGCCCGTCGGTCAGCCCGACGCTGGTCGTGGTCTTGCCTTCGCCCGCCGGGGTGGGGGTGATGGCCGTGACCAGAATCAGCTTGCCCTTTTCGGGCAGATCCTTCAGCGCGCGGATATCCAGCTTGGCCTTGTAGCGGCCGTAGTTTTCCACCGCCTCATCGGGAATGCCCAAAGAAGCCGCGACTTCGTTGATGGGACGCAGTTTTGTTTCCTGTGCGATCTCAATATCCGTTTTATACGCCATTCTCTTTACCGCCTTTTTTGTCATGATACGGGCCCTCTGCCCGGGCGCTGTGAACCAGATCTTCCGATGCGGACCGGATCCGATCCCCATATTTTGTATTACGGCTCCCCATTATACTATGAATGTTTCTGATAGTAAAGCCTGAATGCATCCGCTTTGAAATTTCGGTCGTTCCGAACAGGTACGGGCGTACTTTTCTGTTTACAGCCGTGCCGCTTCCGTGTTACAATACATGCAGCACGTCAAATACCCGCCTTCGACGGCGGACAGAGAAAGACAGGGATGACAAATCATGAAAAAGACCTTGCTGATCGTACTGATCGTTCTCTTCGTGATGGCTGCGCCGGCTGCTACCGCATGGGCGGACGATGCGCACTTTACGGAGAAAGCCACCCCCGTGTTCACAATTGACGGGGAAAAATCCGGCGAGCTTGTCCTGCGCTTTTATGACAGCACGCCCAACGTTCCCTATATGGGCCTGAATCAGTATTCCGAGTATATGAAGCACCAGCCCCTGACGCTCCTCGAACAGGAAGACGGCACGCTCGTCATGGAAAACGGAATCGGCGAGCAGCTCGTCTGCGACGTCGATGCCCAGAAGATAAGCGTGCCGAACTGGGACCGCTTCTTTGACCTTCCCCTGCCCCTTGAAGACGTGGCGCTGGGCTGGAAGGATACGGAGACCCGCTTTGCCCGGATCACGGCCGTAGACTTTGAGGGAGAGCCGAAGCCGATCGAGCTTGATTTCGCGAAGTACGGAATCGCCCTCTATGCGGATCAGGACGATATCTATCTGCCGGTTTCGACCCTGACCGACATGATGACGGATATTGCCACCAATTATCTGATCTACAACGGCGAAAACCTGTATGCGCTGAGGCTGGATCTGGAAGGAAAATCGCCGGAAGGCTTCTGGGAATCCGAGCGTCTTCAGGCCGAAATGAAGGGGCAGAAACGGCAGGATGACATTGTCCGCCAGTGCTACGCGGATCTCTGCTTCACCTTTGACAACTTCTTCGGCCATCCCGAAAAGTCATTGCTTGACCAGCCGATCGCCGAGAAAGGCCTGGATCAGGCTCTGATCGATCTCGGGGAGGACGGGCTTTCCATCAAAAACGGCCTGCTTTCCTCGGATTTCGGAGAATATGTCGCTGCCATGACCGAGCTGTTCGCGATTGATCTGAGCGACGGTCACACCACCTTTATGAGCGGCATCCAGCTTATGCAGGAACCCGCGTTCAAAGACAACCCCGCCCTGAAGGAAATGTCCGTTCTCGGATTTCCCACGGCTTATCTGAAAAGCCCGTCGATCCTGAAACAGCTGCGGAATGAATCCATCCCGCTGCAGCGCAAATACATGTGGGGAGATGAGACCTACCGGGAATACGGCAGCACGGCGATCATCCGTCTGGATTCCTTCATGCCGGATGAAAAGGCCTGGGCGGATTATTACAACGGCACCGGCGACTTTCCTGAGGACCCCCTCGGCATTGTGGTGTCAGGCCTCCGGAAAGCAGACAGAAACCGCGCCATCAAGAATGTCATCTTTGATCTCAGCTGCAACGGCGGCGGAAGTCCGGATGTGATGATGGCGATCCTCGCCCTGACGACCGGCCAGGACCAGATCTACGGCATCCAGAAGATGACCGGCCAGAAACTCCTGTTTACCTTCGAAGTGGATGCGAATTTCGACGGCGTATATGACGAAAAGGACAAAGAAGTCCGATATGATTTCAACTATGGCGTACTGACAACCCGCTTTGCCTTCTCCTGCGGCAACCTCTTCCCGATTATCGCCCAGGAGGGAGGCATGGTGCTCATCGGCGAGCCCACCTCCGGCGGCTCCTGCTGTGTCCAGGTCGGATGCGACGCGGAAGGACTCGGCTATATCCTGTCGAGCGGCCAGTGGCAGCTGACGGATTCGCAGTATGTCAGCGTCGAGCGCGGCTGCGATATCGACATTCCGATTGAGACGCAGTCGAACAGCATGATCGATACGGTGATTTCCTTCGCGGGCATCGACGACGGCCTTCCTGCCTATGGGAATTTCTATGATGACGCCCGGCTCAATCAGTTGATCAACGCCTGGTACCGGTCCGGGGGACAGCAGGCCAGCGCCGCCTGAAAACAGAATCGGTTTCACGCAGAACGGAGTCAGGCTCAGGCCTGACTCCGATATTTATTGGAGATTCTCTCCAGCGCGTATCTCACGGCGTCGATGGTGTGGTTGTTCCTGTCCGGATAGCCGCTGATCCACTCGTCCGCCCTGTTCTTCTCGTACTCGTAGTTCACGAACTCCTCGTACGCATGCGGGGTTCTCCGTTTGTCGATCACGATCGTGCGGCTCTGCAGCCACTTCATCCCGTATTCCACGCTGCTCGGCCCCTTGATCGCCTCTTTCGCGTTCACGCCCAGACTGCGGTAGTCCGACACGCTCTTCGGCTCCGCACTGTCGCAGGTCGTGGGAACATCATGATATCCGTGTTCCCGAATCCACCGGGCGCTCTGCTCATTGGTCAGCTTGTTGCCGAAGAGCTCATCGATCAGGTAGATGGTCTCCCGCGCCTTGTCATAGTGCAGCCGGATGAAGGCGTAGGGATCCGGGAACCAACCCCAGTCCACACCCTGATAAATCCGGTCGAAGTGCCGGATTTCTTCCTCCGTGATCTCCCGCAGCTCGAGATTCTCGAACACGCTTCCCCCGATCCCGACCGGAATGCCCAGGTACTCATGCTGATACCGCCCCTCATCGCGCTGCTTCAGCGACTCGGCCTCCTCCATGAAGGCTTCGCCCAGCCACTCGGGATGATCGAGATCCAGATAGGTGCTCCGGTGCTGCACGCGATTCGGACGTTCTTCCTGACTGTCCTTGTTGGCCCAGTTGTCTTTGGACCGGGGCGGGTTGTAGGTCTCGAAATTCCAGAACTCCGTACCGCCGCGCATGGTGGACTGCAGGATGCTGTCAATTTCCGCGCGGCCCGAGAACTGGTCCTTTTCCTCAAAGTGCGTGATGCCGATGTAGCCGAACTCCGTCTTGATGGACTTGATCTTCATCGGGTCGTCCGCGCCGCGGAAAAGAATCTTCTGCCCCGTGGGCTTGTAAACAAGCTCCAGGGGCGACTTTTTCGCCTCCCAGAAGTCCGTGACCCCGAGGGCCTCAATGGACCAGAGATACTGGGCGTACACGGAATCCCGCAGCGTATTGGCCACTTTTCTGAGAACCAGGGCGTGCACGTCGGGATGCTCCATCAGGAGACGGATCACGGTCAGGGAAGCCCAGGTGGACTTCCCGCTGCCGCGTCCGCCGCTGGCCTCGTAATGGGTATAAAGGTGATTCAGGGCACAGACCGTGATCGAGCCGAAGCCGGAGTTGGTGTTCTTTACATAGTTCATCCACACCAGAGACAAGGCCTGCTTCCCGGCAGCTTCCGCCTCTTCGGGCGCGCTTTTCCCCCGACCGCGCAGCTCGGCCCAGGTCTCAATCGCACGGACATCACCGGCTCTGGCTTTGTCGTAAAGCGCAACAGCGACCAGCGCCTCGTTCTGCATGTCCTCTTCGCCGAAGCCGAGAGCAGCGAGCTTTTCCTTCTTTTCCTCGTCCGTAATGTCGCCCGCAGCGATCACGGAGAGCATCTGGACCATATTTTTGCGCTGTCTTTTTACCTCGTCGGACCGTTTCTTGGCGCGCCTGCCGTATTCCGAGGCATTTTCCTTCGTAAAAGGCCGGCCTTTCTTCAGATTTTCAAGCGATTTTTCCGATACCGGCATAGTCTCCTCCCAAGTTCCATCCTGATTTGCTCAATTCCCGCTCAGACAGACACGACACGACTTGCCGGGCGCCGGAGGCGCCGCAGCAGAAAATCAGTCCTTGTCCCGCAAAGCGGGAACTTCATAGGTCATCGCCCGCTTGCTGTCATACAGGCCTTCGGTCGTGGGGTCTGCCACGATGCCCAGAATGGCGAGTACTGCGAAGAGCGCGTTGACCAGGGCAATCAGCTTCTCTTCCAGACCGCTGAAATCCAGACTCAGCCCGAAAAGACCGCACGCAGTCTGAATCAGAATCAGCACCGCCGGGATCAGCGCGATCCAGAACAGCTTGTTGTTGATACGTACCTTCCAGTTGATAGCTTTCATTTTGTACCTCCATATGATCGTTTTTTCTTCCCCGTTCCGGGGTTTGTGCAATTGCGCGGTAAAGTAAGTGGTCCCTCGCACCAAACTCCTGCACCGCGCTGTATAAGCGGAGAGTTTCCCTTACTGTCATTGCGAACTGGTCTCGCAATGACAATAAGGGGGGAGTTACACTCTTTAATAAAACGCGGCGGGGGAAGGTCCGTGCGAGGGATCAGCTGCAATTCCGCGTAACTGCAGGGAGCTGAAGTCGGGCTTTTTCGCCTGCGGGCGCGGGGATTGCGGAGCGATCTGGGGATCGCTCCCTACGACACTTCTCGCGCGTCAGGATGTTTCTCGCGCGTCAGGATGCTCGTCGCTTCCGATGGGAACACGTTTAGCAAGCTTGGATCGTCGCACGCTTCCCGCGCGTCGTTATACTGGGCTTCCCATCGGGGATACGGATTGCCACAACCAGTTTGCGAACTGGTCTCGCAATGACAATAAGGGGGGAGTTACACTCTTTCATAAAACGCGGCGGGGAAAGGTCCGTGCGAGGGATCAGCTGCAATTCCGCGTAATTGCAGGAAGCTGAAGTCGGGCATTTTCGCCTGCGGGCGGGGAACACCTCATCCGCCCCAGATGTGCGCACTGGGGCACCTTCCCCATGATGGGAAAGGCGCCTGCGGGCGCGGGGATTGCGGAGCGATCTGGGGATCGCTCCCTACGACTTAACGCGTCGCGCCCCAAAGTGGAAGCCTTTAATCCCTCAAATTATTCGCGGCAGCAGGGAGTACGACAGGGGCAACTGCTTCTCTGGCCGCGAAATGGTACAAGCTGAGTGGGAGCGCTTATCCATTTACGGATCTCTCCATTCCAGATAGTAGAGTGTTCTTCCGTCCACGGTTTTGGTCGTGGTACCGATATATTTCCCGGCGAACATGAAGATGCCGTCGATCTGGCAGTTCTGGAAATGTGCCGAGCCGGTGAAATAGCCATAGAGCGTGTCAATGTTTGCGGTGTTTGTTCCCACCTGATCCAGCGTACCCTGAAAGCTGGTTTTTGAATAGCTCACAGCCGAGTTGCCGATGACCCGGTTAACCGCCGCCCCGTCAATCAGATGCCCGGAGGCCAGGGTCTCATCTGCGATCTTCGCTCCCGTGATGGACTGCAAGCCGATCCTGCCGGTCGGCAGTGTGCCTGATGTAATCTTTCCCGCATTCAGGTTGTCTATGTTCGCGTTCTCCACATGCAGCGTACCGTTCTGAATCGTGCAGCCGCCGATGTTCCCGGCGGTGGCATTCACGGTTCCGTTCACCGTCAGGCCCTCGTCATCCACATACATGACCGTCTGTCCGTTTGACGCCAGCGAAAAGTGATCCGCGTCCAGGTACCAGCCGAAAGTGTGGGCGTCTCCTCCGACTCTTGAGACCTTTGCCGCAATGGCCTGTGCCTGCAGCGTGAGCTCCGACTGAAAGTTGTTCATCTTCCGATTGAAGACCCGGTTTTCCGAAGATTCATACGGGTACTCATGATCGAGTTCTTCATACCCCGGCGCTTCAATGTTGGCCGCGCACATGCTGTCAAAATTGATGTCGCAGCTGAAGAGGGAAGAGAGCAGGTTGTTCTCTGAGATCGTGTCTCCGATCTCCGCAGCGGGATTGATGATTGCTCCCTCTGCCGCAAAGGGTCGGTAAACGAAACCACTCATTCTTGCCAGCAGCGCGTTGGCCGCTGCCTGTGTTGCCCAGGGAGATTTCGCTTCATACACATACCCGCTTGTCGTGCCGGCAGTGTATTCTGTTCCGTCTTCCTTCACCAGCTTCACGCCGGTGCAGGCGGCAAGTGCCGGCGCATTCGATAGTCTTCTGCACGACGTGCCAATCGTCACGTCTGCCGATGCTGCCCGGTCCCAGAGACACACAAGCTGCAGAGTGTTCCGATCTGAAACGATGAAGCTCCCGCCATACAGCGCCGCGATGTACTGCAGCGTTTCGCGCATGGTGTAGTTCACCGGCATCGGGATCGAGAAGGCGCTGGTCATCAGGGAAGTGGTCTTTGCATCCACGGTCAGTCCCATGATCTCCGCGATCTCACCCACGGCGTCGATATCTCGCGCCGGCCAGCTCAGTTCCGACCAGGGCTGCGTGCGCTCTGCCTTCAACATCGCGTCAAACCCGGTGAGCTCAAGCAGACCGTTTGAGTCTGTCTTTCGGGTGTCGATATAGAATGTCCCTTTCGGAATCCACTCACTCTGCTGCCGGGATTCATTCACCAATCTGACGTACGGCTTCATCTCTGCCATGCGCGGGATCAGCCCCGATTCCGCATACAGCGAAAGAGAAATCTCTCCGGCAGAAGCTAATCCTAATACCGGCCGCCCAGTCCCGAATGCCGCCCGGGAAGTCTGCACGGAAGTGATCTTGTCAATGCCGTAATCGACCCCGTTGATATTCACTTTTACTTCCACGCGGTGATCCCCCGCGAGGATACTTTGATAAAGTGCTGATGTCGTTTGCATTCTGTTCTCCTAGGGCGCCTGCGGGAGCAAGGTTTTTCCGCTGCGGCGGGAATTGCGGAGCGATCTGGGGATCGCTCCCTACGGAGTAATAAATCGCGGCAGCAGGAGGTACGATAGGGGCAATACTTGCTATGGCCGCGAAATGGCACAAGTTGAGAGGGAGCATCGCTCTCAACGTTCTATCAGATTGAAGGTGTAGTCCACCCAGCGGGCCTTGCCGTCCGGGTAGATCATGCTCTCCCGGCAGGAGCAGTCACCCATGTACATGGTCTTCTGCGTCTGCCCGGAAACGGGGTCAATATATCTTACCGTCAGATATTCCGAGGCCGTTGCCTGCCGGATCAGCATGATCTCGTCGCTGGTCAGCGGTCGGCAGGTCACGAGAATTTTGACCTTGGTTGCTACCCGGTTCCGATGCATCAGCCCGTCCAGTGTTCTGCCTGCGTCCGGAGCATCGATGTCAAAGAACTGAAAGGTCAGCCCATCTTCAGCAATGTAGGGAAGCATGTTGTAATTGTTGATTGAAAATCTCTGACTTGGCATTTCATCCTCCTATAGACCGACCGAGGCTTACCGCAATTACGCGGAATTCCAACCGATATCTTGCCATACCTGCTCTCTTTTGCTATAATTATTAAAAAGAAAAAATTCGTAAGATTTATAGCAGAATCACAGGAGGTGTAAAGCGTGTCATATGCAATGCTCGAAAAACAGCTTCAATCCTTGCCAGAAGAATACTATGAAGAAGTCTCAAAGTATGTTGAATACCTTCTTTTTAGAGAAAAGAATGGAAAAAGAAGGAATGAATCCGTAGAGACCAGAAACTATTTTGGCAGTATAAAAGGTTTGCCGGATGGCATGAAAGTGCAAGAGGTTATGCGTAATGAGTGGGCTTGATTACCTGGCTGATACCAATGCGGTTCTTTACTTGTTATCCGGAAACTCTTGCATGGCTCCATATCTTGGAGAGCGCTTGGCTGTTTCAGTGATCAGCGTTATGGAGCTGCTTTCGTTTCCTTCTATTACAACTGACGAAGAAAGAATAATCAGAGAATTTTTGGACGAATGTGAAGTCTTTCAGATCAGTGATTTCGTAAAGGAACAGACCATTCGTATTCGAAGGCAATATAATGTGAAATTGCCGGATGCAATTATTGCCGCGACAGCAATATCATCCAATCTGACTTTGCTTACTGCAGATACTGGGATATTCAAGATACAAGAGTTGAACGCTGTGAAGCTCTGCCCATAATAAACATAAATACCAACGGAGACGGTTCTGTATGCTGTAACCAGCACTTGGAACCGTTCTCTTTTTTCTATCCAAACGCTCGATTATTCCGTCTTTGATACTGCGTGACGATTCGGGTCATTTCTTTCCCGTCAAGATAAACGCGGATGATGGGTTCTTCCTTCTCCTGGCTCAGACCGGCAATCGCATTCGCAATCGTGTTCGCCAGGCTGTCGAGGTCCAGAGGTGCGGAGGGCGCTGCTGCGCTCGGCGGGATCAGGGCGCCGGTTGCCGCTGCCGGCATGGGGACGAGAGAAAGCGCATCAGAGGGAGAGAGCTTCTCCAGCTCCTCTGTGAGCTGCACCGCGACCATGTGAATCCAGCCGGTATTTCTCTCCAGCGGGATGATCGCTTCCTTGCCTTTTTCTCCAGCACCGATCAGCGTGGCCCCGTCCACGATGCCGCCACGTGCGTACCATTCCACAGAGAGATGCGGGATCGCGGTCACGCCGAGGAACCTGGCCAGGACGCCGTTTGCATTGAGTTCCTGCCACTCCACGACCAGATGCGGGAGCTTCAGATGGAAGGAATCGAAACTGAGATTTCGCCACCAATTCCTGATCCCATCGATGCCTTCCTGAATTAATCGTTCTAGACTCCGGATTCTCAGATCGAGGTTGTACCGGAGATCATCAAAGAAGTCATAGATGTTCTTCAGTACTTCATCCCAGTTGGTGCCGGTAATGACGAAACTCAGAACAGCCGTGACGGTGATCCCGAGGGCAGCGCCGAAGGGACCTCCCGCGACAAAGCCGAGAATGCCGCCGGCGATAGGCGCAAGCACGGCCAGCAGACTTTTCCAGATTTCGTCCTTCTGCAGCTCGCCGTCAAAGTTGAAAATCGTGGAATCCAATGCGATACCAAAAAGCAATCCGGCTCCGAGACCGATGATGGCACCCGGCACGCCGCCGACCATGCCGCCGATGATCGCTCCGCCCAAGGCGCCGAGACCGGCGATGATCTTCATCATGATCTGCTCCCAGTTCAGGTCATCCCAGTTGAACAGCACATCCTTGATAGTGATGTACATGGGCAGGGAGGCTTCATAGCTTTTCTGCTTCGTGCTTTTTCCGGTGCCGGCCCCGGTTCCGGTGGTTTCCTTTTTGGTCGTGCTGCTCTTGCTGCTGCTCTTCGAGCTGCCGCCGGAAGAGCTCTTCCCGGAAGACGCTGTTTTCTCCGTTACTTCATACGCAACCAGGCGGTTGATCTCATCGAACTTGAGCAGCTGCCGCTCTGCTTTCATCACGGTCTTGTTCAGACTGTCGAATCGCTTGATCGTGTCTTTCAGGACATCGGAGATATCTCCGTACGCATCAACCGCATCCGGATCGAGATTGAAGTACAGTTGTTTCGTCATGTCCA
The DNA here is from genome assembly GCA_017538965.1 of Oscillospiraceae bacterium. Taxonomy (GTDB): domain Bacteria; phylum Bacillota; class Clostridia; order Oscillospirales; family Oscillospiraceae; genus Limivicinus. The sequence goes on along the minus strand of JAFYHU010000090.1, from coordinate 16,165 downwards.
TTCCTCCAGAAGGGCCTTTTCGTTATCGCTGAACTTCATCGGGAGATCCACAAGATCCTTGTTTTTCCTGTACCAGCTGCGCTCCCACTTCTCCAGCTTCTTCCCGGTCTTTAGCTTCTCCCGCAAAGAAATAACTCGCGAGAACAGAGAATCAGAACCAATCTCCATGTAGGCACTCAGGAAACTGCGCCAGTGCAGATAGGGGAGAGTCCGGCACTCCGTTCCGAGAATCCTGTTCACCGGTGCAACGATCAGATCAAAATCAGATTCCCAATCCACCAGCCCCGGCTTTTTCCCTGCTCGTTTCCTGGGTTCGACAAAATCAGCAAAGGCTTTAACAGCCGCTTTTGTGTCCCTCGGCCGGTCGATGTAGAACATCTGCAGGAGCGCTTCCGTCTTGTCCCCGTCAGTCAGGTCCGGGTCATTCAGCATGATGAAGATTTCCAGAATGACCCGGTAATCCATGCGGATGGAATATTCTTTATTGTTGATGGTAATTGTTTTCGGAAGATCGAACATCTTTCTTATGAAGCAACTAAATATAGTTGCAAATTGGGTTTCGTTGTGATATATTTTTTTCGAGAGGGGGCTTTGCGTTGGGTAAGAAAGAGAAACTTATTCAGGAATTAAAGAGTAATCCTCGTGACTTTACATTTGAGAAAGCGGAAACGCTGCTTGGCTATCTGAATTACAAACGCAGCAACAAAGGAAAAACAAGCGGCTCGCGCGTGCTGTTCACAAATGTTGAGACAGGTTCGAAGGTGATCTTGCATAAACCCCACCCAAGAAAAGAACTCTTGGAATACCAGGTAAAGTTGCTGATTGAGCAACTGAAGGAGGAGGGAGTCATTTGAATAACACGATGGAATACAAAGGCTATGTGGGAAGCGTTGAGTTCTCAGAAGCTGATGGTGTTTTCTTCGGAAAAGTCCAGGGCATTCGTTCTCTGATCTCCTATGAAGGAGAGAACGCCAAAGCATTGATTCGGGATTTCCACGAGGCAGTTGATGATTATCTTGTTCTATGCAAAGAAGAGGGCACAAAACCGGAAGTGGCTTATAAGGGCAGCTTCAATGTTCGACTCGCACCGGAACTGCATCGTGATGCTGCAATCTATGCCATGACACACAACCAATCCCTCAACAGTTTCGTTGAAACTGCTGTTCGGGAAAAGCTCGCAGAATACAAAGTCTCCTGATCCCCTTCATTGGGGATCATTTTTTATACTTATCGGTATACTTGCGGATTCGCGCTTCGCGCTTTTTGAGCTCGCCCTGCATACTGTTTTGGACTTCGTCCGCAATGGCCAGCATCAGGTTGGCCCAGACGGGCAGCCCGCCCGCGGAAGCGAAGAGATTCATCTCACCGAAAAGGGGAGTGCAGACATCCTGCCCGAAGAGCGCGTTGATGATGTCGCGCATCTTCGTGTCCAGATTCTTCGCCAGGTTGAAGACATCCTTTTCGTCAGTGATCTCTTCCTGACTCAGCTTCACTTCTTCCTGAATCAGATCCAGAACCTGAAAGCTGTCAGACAGCTTTTCCAGAAAGGCAACGTCAGTCGGGTTGAATTTTACGGTGACTTTTCCGTCCAGGTCGTATTCTTCAATCCCGTTGTCAAAAGTCAAATTCTTCATGTGTGTCTCCTTATGTGTCAGGTGTGAAAGTGATGACGCCGGTGGTGCTGTCTCTCGCGGCTGTGCCGGTGGTGCGTGTGCCGCCGAAGGTGACGGTGATCGGCATACCGACATTGCTGCCGCCTTCGCCGCCGAGACCGGTGATCTCGATCATGCAGGAGACGTATCTTTCCGCAAAGGGGCTCGACGCGGTGCCGGCGTAGAAGTGCACGACCAGCATGTCCTGCGCGGCCAGGGCCTGGGCGTCCTGATCCTTGACGGCCAGGTTCCAGAGCTTGACCTGCGCGACATCGCCGCCGTCCAGATGGCAGGGCTCGAAGGTCTGGGTGATCTTGGGTTTCTTGAGTGTTCCGTATGTCGCGCCGAGAATGTCACGGATGGTTTCGCTCTCCCAGTCCAGCTCCGTGGAGCTGTCCTCCACGCGCTTACCCAGCGGGGACCAGACAGGGGACTGCGCGGTCCCGGTGTTCAGGTAGCAGATGAGCATCTCGCGGGCAATGGTTTTCCCCGCATCGGTGTTGAATGTAATATCCGGCAAAACAAAAACTCCTTTCCTCGTGTGATTGTTTTGTGACGAAAGCTGTGATAGAATGTGCTCAAATAGGAAATTGTTATCAGGGAGGATGCAGTCATGAAACTCTGTGATAAGCAACACAAAGATGTTAAGAGCAAAAAAGAAGCAGTAGAAGCAGAAGAAGTTGTTGAAGAAGCGAAAATGGCCCTGAGCGATGACGATATGGAGAAGGTCGCTGGTGGTATTGGTGGTCAAATCAAGAGTGGGTTAATCAGCAAGGATCCTGGATGAAACAGGACGCTTCCGCGTTTCATCCCATCTTTAAACTTTAAACTCTGAACTTTGAACTTTAAATCGGAGGTTCTCATCATGGAAAACAAAAAAGAAAAAGTTGTTCTGAATGACAAACTGCTGGACAAGGTTTCCGGCGGAGGAACCGCTTACGACGACGAAGCGTGCTCACCAGATGATCCGGACGATCCAAGGCATGAATGGGTCACGCAAATTGGCGGGTCTCAGACGTGCTTTAATTGCGGCCTCTTGAGAGGACCAAACGGATGACGAGATGCAGTGAAACAGGGGACGCTTCCGCGTTTCATCCTATCTTTGCATTTTGCACTCTGAACTTTGAGCTTTGAAAGAGAGGTTCTCATCATGAAACTCACAGGTAAACTCAAAATCCAAGTTGAATCCGCAGCCACGAAGGAAGAGAAGAGAGAGGCCATCAAGCAGGCCGGCATGCTCCTCACCGACGACGAGTTGGACCAGGTGTCCGGCGGAAGATGGGGGACGAATCCGGGCGGAGGAGTAATCTGGATAGACGACGAGTATGAGAGCGAAAAGCCGCCTTTTATATCGCCTTATGAGCAATGAAACAGGGGACGATTGTGCGTTTTCATCCCGTCTTTGAATTCTGAAGTCTGAACTTTGAATTATGATCGGAGGTTCTTACCATGGGAAACAAAAATGAGAAAGCCAAACTGAATGACGAGCTGCTGGAGAAGGTCAGCGGCGGCGAAGGCGTAACGATCGTGTATGATTATGAGTGCAAAAGCTGCAGTATGGTGTGGTCAAGCACAGGAGATTATGCTGTATGCAAGTATTGCGCATCGCCCGATATCGTTATCAACGATCAGCATACGATATATGAGTATGATGGCTATTGTGTCTGTACCGACTGATCTTGGACCAGACAGGGGACGGTTCTCCGTCTTTGAACTTTGAACTTTGAACTTTAATACGGAGGTTCTTATCATGAAACTGACAAAAAACCTGAAGGAACAGGTAAAATCCAAAACCATTGGGGAAGAGAAGGAAGAGGCTGTGGAGCAGGCCACTATATTGCTCAGCGATGATCAACTGGACATGGTTGCAGGCGGGCTAGGCGAGCCAACGGGTAACAGACCAAGATTTTATTGGGTAAATCAAGGTTAATTCAATAAAAGAGAGGTTCTCATTATGAAACTCACAGGAAAACTCAAAACCCAGGTTGAATCTGCAGCCACCAAGGAAGAGAAGCGCGAGGCCATCAAAAAGGCCGGCATACTCCTTACCGATGACGAGCTGGACCAGGTGGCAGGCGGAAGAGAGGAACATTTGGGTCCTCCACCTATGTGTCAATATGATCCAACTTGTATCTACGTTGATACAGAGCTTTGCCATCCGGATCTGTGCCCCTATATCCAAGCAAGATAAGTCTATTGCCGTTTCCCGCCTTCTTATCCTTCCTCCACCCTCAGTGTCAGCGCAAAATCTTCCGTACCTGCTGCACTGCGACTTTTCGGTTTCGATATTCCCGCCGGGACGACCCTTCCGCCGTCCGGCGGGTTTTCTTTTGCCCAGACGCGGAGAGCATCCATTTCATCCAGCAGGTTCAGCCGGTCCGCATTCCCCGAAACGCTCTTTCTCCGTGTGATGGTGACTTCCACAGATTCCCAGCTGTTTCCCAGAATATCGGTGTTCGTCTTCGTTCTCGGTGTAGTCACGGACCATCCGGCATTGGCAGGCAGATAGTCCAGATTGACTTTCTCGCCCACCAGCATCGGCGCCGAGCAAATCCACTCATAGATATTTCGAATATTCATAATTTCAATCTTTTCCCACTTTATACCGATGAAAAACCCAACGAAGTGGATTTTCATCGGAAAGGACGAGCAGCGGAGTGAGTGAGCTTTCCTGACGCTTCAGGGAAGCGAACGATACAGAGCTTGTGAGGACGCCGCTTCCCAATGCTGCATGCCCGGTTGGCCGTAGTCTCTCGTGCTCACGGTCGTTACAATGAAAACCCCATCATAAAGTTCCCTCGCCTCGGCCAGGCTGCACGCCTCCGGAATCTCACCCTTCACGAAAAAGCTGCTTCGCCCGGCTTCATCCCCGTCCGCCTGCAGTGTCCAGTGCTGCTCCGGCTCCATGCTCTTCGCATACTCCTTCGGCAGCAGATACGAAACGGGTTCTCCGTCCGCATTTCTTGCGTCTACCCCGAACGGAATGAAAATCTTCGTATAGCTCGAGTCATAGTCGCCGGCCTGAAGGACCGACTTCCGTTCCATGTCCTGGATCATGACGCCCCGCAGAATCGTGAGATAGGTATTCTCTCCGTGCTGATTGATTAAGCTTGCAGTATGCGGAGCAATCATAATGGCATTCCTCTGTATAAAAGTCCCCAGCGGAGCAGATAGCGTGCCGCGGTTTTGCGGATCTGTCTCTCTGTCTGCTCGGCGATCTCCGCATTGTTCCGATAGGTCACGCTGTGGTTTCCCACCTTCTCGCCCTGCACCTTCCACGCGGCGTCGCTCTGCAGCTCCGCCTGTTCCAGGTTCAGGCAGAGCTCCGCAATTGCGCATTCCGCCATCCTGACTGCCTCCGCGGCTCCGGCCGGGAGGCAGTCGTACCGGTAACGTCCGGTGGTCAGCAGGTCGAGATAGGAGTCTGCGCGCAGCGCGTACTTCGGGAAGTTCTCCTCCGTCAGGAGAGTTCCGAGATAGCTGCCCCGATAAAACTCATAATCTGCGATCACGTTTCGTTTCTCCTTTCCCGTCTCCCCGTTTTTGTATTATTTTGTGTGATTGTTTTGTGACGAAAGCTGTGATAAAATATGCTTAAAAAGAAAATATTTTCGGGAGGATGCAGTCATGAAACTCTTTGATAAGCAAAACAAAGATGTTAAGAGCAAAGAAGAAGCTGAAAAAGCGGAAGAAGTTGTTGAAGAAGCGAAAGTAGCTTTGAGCGACGATGATATGGAAAAGGTCGCCGGAGGGGCCGGACAATTCTACAGCGGGCTTATAGATCTTCACTGAACCGGGGGTCAGTTCCTCGTTTCATCCCGTCATAGCACTTTGAACTTTAATCGGAGGTTCTTGTCATGGAAAACAAAAAAGCTAAAAAAGTTGCTCTGAACGACGAACTGCTGGACAAGGTGTCCGGCGGAGTTTACGGTGATGACCCGGACGACAACACAACATGTCAATGGAATCTGAGCGGCGTGGGGCATGAATGGACCCGGGGGGATGACGGCAAACTGATCTGCATATACTGCGGCGTCTATATAAACTAAGACCGGACAGGGGACGACCTCCGTCTTTGCACTCTGAACTTTCCCATAGTTCCTCTAACCTCAGCGTCAACATAAAATCTTCCGTATCCCCGCCGGAACGACTTTGCCGTCGTCCGGCGGGTTTTCGTCGGTTTTACTTACTCGGACGCCGGCACATACACCGCAAACGGGCTGTAGGCATCCAGCGTGGACCGGTAGGCGCTCACGGGGTTGGGGATCTCCCAGCCGAGGCGCATGACCGCACGCAGCGCGACCATGTCCTGCTGCGCCAGCGAGTACACGACCTCGCGGGTGGCCGGATCGACGATGGTGGCCTCGGTCAGCACCTTGTAGGTCACATCCTGACGAATGGAGTACACGAGCTGGCTGAAGTCGCCGGCGATCATCAGGGCCTCTTCCGCATCCCAGGCCCCGTTCATCGGGAAGTCCAGATGGATGCCGTCCAGGTCATACTGCGCCGGGCCCTGCAGCCCGTGCAGGAACAGCGGATGCCCGACCTGATCCGTCAGACCTCTCAGCTTCGAGCGCATCGAGATCGCGCTCAGGATGCGGGTCGGCAGATAGCCGTTGTCCTCCACCTTCGCGATCAGGCCGCCCGGGCCCATGATGTCGGCAAAGAGGTCGCCGGTCTCGGTGACGACGGTACCGGCCGCGGTGGCCGTGGTAAGGATGTCGTCGCGCCAGGTCGAGGGCTTGCCGGTCCCGAAAAGGATCGCCTCGTCCACGCGGCGGCCCATGGCCTCCACAATACGCGGCCGGACCTCGCCCCAGATGTCATAGTTGGTGTCCGCGAGGACCGCCTCGGGAATCGGGATGATGACGGCGAGCTCCTCGGCATAGAGCTTCTTCTTGTCCCAAGCCTGGGAAGAAGTCCGCTTGAAGCCGGTGTCGCCGTCCACCCAGTAGGCCAGGGGCAGCATGTCCAGGACGTTGATCGCCTGGGTCTTCGCGGTCATGTTGGGGAGCTTGCGGCCCGCGCGCAGCACGGCGCTCTGCTCCACGACACCCTGGAAAATCTCGCGGGATACGGGCTCGGGAATAAGTCCGCCCATATTCTGTCTTTCAATAGCAGGCATAAGTTTTTATCTCCTTCATTTTTATTTTGTTTTAATGCGCATGCCCCCGATCGGGGGGTATATGATTACGCGGGAGAGGAAGTTTTTCCTCGCACCAACGCAGTACCGTCCCGCGTTTTAAGTGAGAGAAACATTGAAACATTTTATTCGCGGCAGCAGTGGTCGGTTAGGGGCAGGTGGTTCCCTGGCCGCGAAACGGGAAAACGCACGAGGGAGCGAATGAGTCAACCTGTCACCGTGATTCATTGTTGGGGATGCGGATTGCCACAACCAGTTTGCGAACTGGTTTCGCAATGACAATAAAGGGGAGTTACACTCTTTAATAAAACGCGGCGGGGGAAGGTCTGTGCGAGGGACCAGCTGCAATTCCGCGTAACTGCAACCGCCGAAGTCGGGGAAAATGAGTCAAGGAACCTGTCCCCGTGACTCATGTCCCCGTGATTCACGGCACGTTCGCTTAACGCGTCGCGCCCCGTGACTCATGAGGTGTTTACGGACTTGCCACAGCCCACGCCCCATCAACAACCTTCAGGATCTTCCCGTTGTCGGCGCTGGTCACTGCCGGCAGGCCTTCCGGAAAGTCCACGATGTTCCACGCGCCCGTGCTCCGGTTGCCCATAATGGTTTTGCCCTTCCAGCTTGCGTCCGTGATCGGCAGCGCGGTAAACCGGCAGGTTTTCCATCGCGTCGAAGACATGTCGCTGTAGGAGACCGCCCGGAGTTCGACAAGGCCGGATGCATAGGTGAGCGTTTCCGGAAACACGACGCCGTCTGCGGCCTCCCATGCGCCGGAGCTGTTGACCCGCAGGCCTTTGTCCTTGTCGGCAGAGCTTACCTCCGGCAGGCCTCCGGGATCCGGCAGCTCCGCCGCGTCCAGCGCCTCGGCGATCGTCCTCGGATCACCCTCAAGGCTGAAGAGCTTTTTGATGGCTGCAATAATGGAATTCATTTTTCCTCCTTGTTCTTGACTGATAATTTGGACTGCGTTATACTGAATACGCTGCAACAGGAAAAGACAGTGCAGGAATGATTACGGAAGGCGGTGTAGAAATGCTTCCTTATACAATTGAAGAAATATCGCGTCGCATTGCACCGGTTGCAAAGAAATACGGCCTTCCGGCGGTTTTCCTTTTCGGTTCCTATGCCAGGGGAGAAGCGACTGCGGACAGTGATATTGACCTGCTGGTAGATATCTCCGGTACCGGAATCGACAGCCTGCTCAAGCTCGGAGGGCTGTACAGCGACCTGGAAGAGGCGCTGGGAACAACGATCGACCTCGTTACGCTTGATTCGATGGAAGAGCCGACAGATCGGCGCAGCCAGCTGCGATTCAGAGAGACCGTGAAACAGGAGAGGAAGATGATCTATGCAGCCGCGTGATGAACAGAATACGATTTAGTTGGGCTGTTCTTCGGAGCAGCCTGTTTTTTTCAGCGGTTTCTGAGAAGCTGGTTCATGAGATCGCTGGAGCTGGCGGGTTTGCGGGAACCGCCGGCACCGAGCTCGGCGCCGGAGCTCACGGCGGTGCGCTTCACGGGATGGGCCCTGAGGTATTCCTTCGCCGCTTTGGCAAAGTCCTCAGAGGCGCCGGCCTGCTGCTCGATCTTGAAGGCGTAGTAATCCAGATCCTCCTCCGGCACGCCTCTGCCCAGCAGGAAGCGCTCGTGTTCCAGCTTCGCGACCTGGCTGCGCACCTTCTCCAGTTCGGCACGGAGTTTTTCCATTTCTGCTTCTCCTTTCGATGGCGTTTCTGCTGCGGGGGGAGACCCTGCCTCGGATTCTGATCCCTGTTCGTTTCTTTGCGGAGTGATCTGGGGATCACTCCCTACGACCTCTTCAACAGGGGTGGTTTCTTCTGGATTTTTGTTTTCTTCGGTCATTTTGTTTCCTCCTTTTCCGTCACCCAGCGGTGGCGGAATTCTTCTTTTGTAAGGATGTTTGCGTCGAGCATTTTCAGGTCGCGGGCGAAGAGGGCGTCTTCATCCTCGATGATGGAATCATCAAAATTAACGCTGATCTCCACGTTCTCATTCAGCCCCAGCTCAAACCAGATGTTCCCGATCTTCAGGATGATCCGCGCCAGACTGATCAGCGCATCCTCCAGGATGATCTCGTGCTTCTTCAGCGTGCGGAACTCCGCGCTGTTCGTGCTGATGACCTCGGTCGCGGTGTGCAGCGTACGCTGCTTCCGGTCGAGCTCCCAGTGGCCCGGAGAGAAGCCGCACTTGACGGCCAGCAGATTCATGGCCATCTCCATGCCGGCCAGATGCTCGTCCATGCGCAGGGTGGCTTCCATCTCCTGCACGGTGGCCCCGCTCTTCGCGTCCTCCGGCAGCAGGTAGAACACCAGGTCGTTCGGGTCGAAATACGGCTCGCCGTCCGCGCTGCGCAGGCCCTCGGGCTTGACCATGATGCGCTTTCTCCCGAGCGCGAATTCCGAATTGAAGGAATCGAAGATGTTGTCGCAGGTCTTGAGCTGATCAATCGCGTTGGCATAGACCGAAATGCCCAGAGGAGAGCTGATATCCAGGTTGTTCGCGATGTTCGGCCGGAACAGCACGAACAGGGGAGAGGAAGAGCCGGTATGGAAACACGCCGGCACGGACTCGAACCCGGGAACATCCGCCGGCATGATCTCCGTCAGAGTCTCATTCTCTTTGCGGTAAACATGATTGCAAATGACATACCTCCCGTTTTCATCCAGCACATGCAGCTGCAGGTAGCAGAAGACGGAATCGCCTTTGGCCAGCTCGGTGGCGAAGGCGCACTCGGTGACAACGCCGTCCTTCCAGCTGAGGGGGAAGATGCCGTCCGCGGTGACGAAGTCCAGGAAAAGCCTCCCGGAGGTCCCGGCGATTTTTCCCCGGCCGTCGACGGTGAGCCCGCCCAGACGGACGACGCAGGCGGCCCCGCCCAGGGCGAAGGAGAGCTCCTGATACCGGTTCATCATGGATCGGAAGCGGTTCTGCTCGCAGATCTGATCGAAGAAGGCCTGTTCCTTTTCCCCGGAGAGGCTGACGGTCACCTTCTCGTTCATGAGGCGGTCGGCCCAGTCCTCGCAGGCCTGTTTGGCCAGGCCTGCGGTGACCTTCTGACAGGGGACATGCCGAAGCCCGTTAAATACCTTATAATCGTGGAAGCTCTTGACATGTCCCCTGTACCACTGCCTCCATATCTCCACCGCCCGATAGTGATCTTCCGTTACCGTCTGATACCCGAGCTCCCTCAGCTTTTCGATAATATTTGAAGTCATTGATTCGCTCCCAATGAGGTTGTCTTGTTTCGCGGCCAGGGAAACATCTGCCCCTCTCGAAACTCCTGCTGCCGCGAATAGGAGCAGGGAATAGAATTCGTTTCCCGTAGAGAGCACAACGAAGCGCGAACCTTCCGTAGGGAGCGATCCCCAGATCGCTCCGCAAAACCCCGCCGCAGCGGTAATCTCCACTCTCCACTCTCAACTCTCTTTGCGTTCAGTATAGCAAACGGGGGTAGTGGCATTTTTCCACTTTTTTATACATCTTTCAGAATTTCGGAAAAATTTTTCAGCGCGGCGGCATGAAGCCTGTAGATATAGCGCTTTCCGTATTTCATGTTCACCGCGATGCGGCTGAAAGACCAGCCGCGGAGGTAGTGCAGCTCGAGGATGATGCGGTGTTCCGGTTTCGGGAGCCGGGCGATCAGCTGCAGAATCTCGCACCTGCGGCCTACCAGGCCGTCGATCTCGCGGGTAAGCTCCTCCTGCAGGCTGAGGATCTTCAGGTCGGTGCCGGGCGGAGCCTCCGGGGAGAGGAGGAGAGCCTCCAGCGTCTCCAGCTCTTTCCGCCTGGTGCTGATCTGCAGTTCAGAATAATTCACCTGATTCAAAAAGCTCTTCGCATCGCAGAATTCCATCTTCCGGATTTTCCTCCTCCTTCAGCATGATGATCAGCCGCTCCGCATCGAGCTCGCAGAGCTCTGCGAAGAAAGCGGATCGGAAAAACGTTTCGAGCTCTTCGCGATCTTCCTCAGGCTCGAGCATCAGATAGTCTTCCATCGCCTGCAGGGCGATGGCGCATGCAAGTCTCTTCCAGCAATCCATTTCTCACCTCTCAAATCTCTGATTGACCGGCGGGGCCTTGAGAATATAACCGCGTGCGCGCTCATAGATGCGGCCGCCCAGGGCCTCGTCCCGGCGCAGCAGCGTCTCCGGCGTCATCTCGCTCGACACGATCGTCCGCAGCGCCTTGTCGTTGTAGCGGTAGTTCAGAATCTCGTAGGCCAGGCGGATGTCCGCGTCCGTGTCGCCGCCCTTCAGGAAGTCGTCGATATACAGAATCTCCGCGTGCTTCAGCAGCTTCATCCGCTTCATATATGCCGCCGCGTCCGTGACCAGCGCCTTCAGCGTCGTGCTCTCGTCCCGCCAGGGCATGTAGTAAACATCCCGGTCCCGCCCGATCAGCGCGCCGCAGATGGCGGTGCAGATGTGGCTCTTCCCGCTGCCGCTCTGCCCGAAGATGTAGAACCAGCCCTCGTCCTCCGCGGCGAAGCGGCGCGCCAGGCGGAGGATCTTCTCCTGCTCGGGCGTGTCGGCCCGGTAGCTTTGAAAGCGGTACCGGCGCAGCAGATCGCTCATGCCGCTCCGGCGGATGCGCCGCAGGGCGATGCGCTTCTTCATGCAGCGGCAGGTGCGGGAATACAGCATGCCCTCTTCGCCGACCCAGGTGACCATCCCGCTGTTCCCGCACTCCGGACAGTCCACGCCCCCGAGGTCATAAGCATCCAAAACCAAAGAGTCAGTCATAATGAATTCTCCATTCTTTATTCTCATTCTCATTCTTATTCTTATTCTTATTGTTTCCACAGCCTGTCTGAGCAAAATCCCGGGAAAAGCCGCCGGTTCCGGGCATTGCCGGTGAGGAATTTCTCGCGGTTTTCCCGGCGGCAGAGCGCTTTTTGCTGATATCAATGTGCGGTTTTATGACCGTGAAGAGCAGATATGCCGCCGGCGTCATCCGAATAATTTCCCCTTCGAAGGCATAGAACAGCAGGCCTTCGAGAAAGGAAAGTCTGTCGCGCCGGGTTTCCATCTGCTGCTCCGCATCCCAGTAGGAGCGGAAAAAGGTGATCCGCGTCAGGGCCGAAGATTCTTCCATGTCGATTTCACTTCCTTTCTTAATTCGAGAATTGTGCCAGGATGCTCAGAAGCGCCTGCCGATCTTTGCCGTCCAGAAACTGCGCAGCTTTCCGGATCGCATCCGCCTGCTCCCGGGCAAGGACCTTTCTGCCGGGGCGGAACCACTCGGCCAGTCGGAATCCGCCGCCGTACTTGCCGAAAACAGGTTCAATGGGATACTCGCATGTCAGCACGGACAGGTCAGACCGGATCGTCCGCTCGCTCACGCCGTACTCTGCGGCAAGCTCGCCGGCCGTCGCATGTCTGCGGCTGATGAGAACGTTTATGATCTCCTGCCGCCGTTCCGTCGCTGTCACGCTTTCTCCCTCCTTTCCTGTTTCGCTGCGCTGAGATTACCGCTTAACCCGGAAGGTCTGTTTCCGGGTTAAAAAATTTTTTTTGCAAAAAAACAGCACCCCGTAGGGAGCATCCTGACGCGCGGGTAGCGTGCGACGATCCGAGCCTGCTGCCCCAGATCGCTCCGCAAACCCTGCGCCCGCAGGCGCCCTTTTCCCGCAAAAAAAACCAGGGCCGGCAGACCGCTTCTGCTTTCACAGAAACCTGTCTGCCGACCCCGATTGGTCCTTCGCCGGCGCCGCTTCGCCGACGGCATATCTTTTGTTTTACTGCACGGACTTTTTCACTTCATAGACCCGGAAGCTTCCGTCCGCCTGCCTCTTCACTTCCGCATGATTGCCCCTGGCAATCACTTTTTTGATCTTCTTCACCATCATGATCTCGCTGTCTTCCGGCTCCGACGATTTTCTCTGATTCGTTTTCATGCTGCCCTCCTGAATTTTTCTTGACTTTCACAGATGTTCCTATTATAATAGCAATCGCAGGAAAGAATTACTACTACCGTGAAGCAGGATACCATAAAAGATTCGTAAAGTCAATATGAAATTAGCAATCAATTACTAAAATTTTTCAAATCAGGTGAAACTATGGACATGTATGACAGAATCAGCATGCTTGCCAGAAAGAAAGGTGTCACGATTGCCCGGGTGGAACGGGATCTGAATTTCTCTCCCGCCTCGCTCCGGAAGATCCGGACCAACAGCCCCAGCTCGGAAAAGGTCGTCGCGCTGGCGAAGTATTTCAATGTGTCAACCGACTATCTGTACGGGAATACCGGCGTGGAAAAGCCGGCCGACCAGATGATGGACGAGGACTTCATCAGCCTTCACAGGGCGCGGCAGAACATGTCGCATGACGAGTGGGAGCAGGCGATGAAGATTATCCGCGCGGGATTTGCGGATGCGTTCAGGGACGAATGAGAACGGTTGTTAAAAAGGTCATCGACGAGACGGTCATGAAGATCTATTGGGAGGGCTTCGCGCCCTTTGTCTTCCCGGCTGATCCCGTCGCCCTGATCGGGAAAATCTACGCCTGTTACTACAGAAGCTATGAGCAGCTTGCGGTGAAAAATAAGTGCAGACCGGCAGACATCGTAAGGATCCTGAAAAACCCGGACGGATGCGTATTCTACGATCGGAAGAAGAACCACTATATGATCGCGGCCAACGAAGAGGGCAGGAGCCCGGCCAGAATCCGCTGGACGATCGCCCATGAGATCGGCCACGTCGTCGCCGGTCATTTCCTGGAAATCGATATGGATTTCCTGCCGGAAAACAAGCTGATGGAGGAAGAGGCGGACTATTTTGCCGCATCCTTCCTTGCCCCCTTCTTTGCCATCGCGCGGAAGGATTTCCGGAGACCGGCCGAGATCCGGGACTTCTTCGGCCTGAGCCAGACGGCAGCGGAATACCGCTGGAATGAATACGTGGACTTCCTCCGCCTCGTCAACTCCCCGCTCTGAGCCTGCATCCCGCCGTCCGCCCTCCCCGCGCCCGCAGGCTCTCCTGCCGTCTCCTTTGGAGCGCGCCGTAGGGAGCGATCCCCAGATCGCTCCGCTCTCCCCGCCGCAGCGGCAAATCTCCACTCTCCACTCTCAACTCTCCTCTCTGCGCCGCTCCGCGCGCTCTCCCCGCGCCTCATGACTTACAGATAGGCATTGACAAATACACCCAATGGGTGTATTTTTTATGCAGGTGATGAATATGAACATTCGAGAATTGAGAACACAATTGGGCGATACGCAAAGTGAATTCGCCGCGAGATATCAGATTCCCTTTCGCACCATTCAGAATTGGGAAACTGGTGTGCGCAAGCCGCCGGACTATATCTTGAATCTGCTGGAACAACGGATTCAGGAAGATCTGATTAATCGAAAGACAAATGCACTGCCAAAGTATGATCCGCAAAAGAAGAATCTCCCCAAACGGAGCGAATACGTTGGCGCCGTTGCATGGCTTCAGGCGGTCCGGGATACCTTGGGAGAGTCGGTCGTTTTCGCTTTGGATGAAGCGCTCATGTGTCAGGGGAGATTCGGCGGCCGCAGTGATGAATACATCGTATGGGTATACGGAGACGATTCTGTTGCTCAATATAACGGTGTCGTTGTCCTTGGAAATCATATCAGTCCCTACAGCGTGGACAGCAGGAACGGATTGCGATATACTGATTTTAACAGAACTTTGTCTGATGCGCTTGCGAACGAATCGATTTTAGACATGCAGGGTATTACCGAAGCTGTCAGCCGATACTACTACTCCAACGGTGACAGTTTCAACGGTATTTCCGTAGCCCCCGAGTATCAGGAAAGATTCGAAACTCTGGCAGAAGAAGCAATCGCATACTATGATAACTAAGGAGAAACAGCATGATCATTACTGCAGAAGAAAAACTTATGTATGGTGTGATGAAGGCTGTTTATGATTGCGGTATCCCAATCAGCTTCAAGGGCTCCATGGTGTTGAAGGCATGCCTGATAGAAGCTGGATACCCCGAAGAAACCCGGCATACGGTCGACATTGATGCCAACTGGAATACCGATGTTCCGCCGACTGCTGAACAGATGACAGAATCCATCCAAAATGCGCTCACAAAAAGCAACATCAATCTGAATGTAAGTCTTTACAGAATGTACGGTCAAAGCCGGTCCGCCGGATTTGAACTGACAGATCCTTCTTCCGGTGAAATGCTGTTTACTATGGATGTCGATGTGAATCGTCCCGTCACGCCGACAAAGATATATGAGGTAGAAGGAATTCGCTTTCGCGGTGCTGTTCCTGCCCAGATGATAGCTGACAAGCTGTTGGTAATCTCTTCTGATAAGATTTTCAGGAGAATCAAAGACCTTGTGGATCTATACTACATTTCCAGGACATTCGATCTCGACAGATCAGCGATTACGCAGGCACTGGAAAACAGCGGAAAGACCTTAGACTGTTTTAACGGTTTTCTTCACAGAACCGAGGAATTAAAACACGCATATGAGAAGTTCCGTTTCTCGGGCGATGTCGACAAACCCTCTTTCGAAGAAGTTTATCATGCTGTAAAATTGTACATCGAAGCATTCATATAATCTCCTCGAGCCAAGAAATCTGTCTCTGCGACTTAAACGGAAGAGCTCCGTCGTCCGCCCTCCCCGCGCCCGCAGGCGCCCCTGCCGTCTCCTTTGGAGCGCGCCGTAGGGAGCATCCTGACGCGCGGGAAGCCGTAGGGAGCGATCCCCAGATCGCTCCGCTCTCCCCGCCGCAGCGGCAAATCTCCACTCTCCACTCTCCACTCTCCTCTCTGCGCCGCTCCGCGGCGCTTCATTGTGTGCTTGTTTTGTGACAGAAGCTGTGCTACACTGTGAGCATAATAGGAAAACTCTTTGATCGGAGGCTTTATCATGGAAAACAGAAAAGATAAAAAAGTCGTCCTGAACGATGAACTGCTCGACAAGGTGTCGGGCGGATTTGAAGAGATTGATACCGATAATACTGCGATAGATTATTGCAGTTGCGAAACACCTCAGCCGTGTCCCTTCATGCCATATGTATGTGTGAACTGTACGGGAGTAATATTAAACTATAACTATGACTGAGAACAGTATTTTTAATTTTACAGGAGATACACTACGAATCCGGAAAGAAAAAAGAACCTGACCAATCTCCACTCTCTTCTCTGCGCCGCCCCGCGGCACCTCCCGTCTCTCAACTCTCCACTCTCAACTCTCAACTCTCTCAGCAGCGGCTCCGCCGCTGCTTGTTTTTTCTTGGTAGACAACCACTGGCTATGCCAGTGGCAAAAAAGGCTTTAGCTATGGACAAAAATAAAACTCCCCATTACAGTAGGTGAAAGGTTTGCCGACCAACACCAATGAAAATGAGGAGGTCTTCCATGGAG
>JAFYHU010000089.1 GCA_017538965.1 Oscillospiraceae bacterium | reverse complement strand
GATATGGAAATCATTATCCATACAAAAAGGATTCCGCCCGTGGACGGAGAATTTGTATTTGAGAAGCAAACCCTTAGGCGGGATAATTATGATTGAACTAAACCGCCGGAGGCGGTTTAGTTCAACCGGAAGATAATCTTCCAAACATTGATTTTCCAGCTTTGAAGTTTCTTATGCTCACCTGCCGATGGCCATAAAATGTCCCAAATGCAGTACGCCGTTCTACAAGTCCGAAGAGTTTTACTGTGCGGGGCCGGATAACATGCCCAGCTACAAATGGATCTGCAAAAAATGTGGTTACTGGGAGCTTCGGTATAAACACGATACCGGAATAATCGCCGAGCACGCCTGATGTTATGTGAAGATTGGAGATCTGGTATGCCATGTATTACAGACTGAAAGAGCCATGGGCTTTTCGGGGATGGAAGAAGCTGCCCTTTGCCATCCAGGCGATGGAAGGCGAGCACAGGCACGAAAAACCCTTCCTGATGGAAAAGACGCCTTTTCTGGATTTGCTGTGCTGCAACGGAGAAGAGGATGTGGATGTGTCGTCCTTTTCCGAAGCGGGGCGGGTCGTCCTGAAGGAAATGCAGGATGCCGATATGATCGAATCCTCCAATGAGCCGATGCGACGCCTGTCCGGCTTCCAGCGTTATCATGTCTATCCTTCGCGGCGCATCGAATCCGTGCACTGGAGCATTACCGGTAAATGCAATTTCAAGTGCCGCCATTGCCTGGTATCCGCACCCAACGCCCATCATCCCCAGCTGCCACTGAGCGACTGTCTGCATATCGTGGACGAGATTGCGAAATGCGGCGTCAACCGCGTGGACATCACCGGGGGCGAGCCGTTGGTGCGCCGGGATTTTGAGGAAATCGTAAGGGCCATCAGCGAGCGCAATATAGATATCGGCGTACTGTTTACCAATGCTTCCCTGCTGACGGCGGAAACGTTGGACATGCTCGAGAAGCATCATCAGCATCCCACGTTTCAGCTCAGCTTCGACGGCCTTGGGCATCATGACTGGCTGCGCGGCGTACCTGGCGCAGAACAGCAGGCGGACGAAGCGTTCCATCTGCTCAAAGACCGTGATTATATCGTCAACGCCGCCATGTGCATCCATCGGGAGAACCGGGACAGCTTGAGGGCCACGGCCAATTATCTGGCCGGGCTGAACGTGAAAACCCTGCGGGTCAATGCGCCTCAGAATTTAGGTCTGTGGAAGCAGTATGCTGAGGAATATGCGCTTACTGAGGATGAAGTCTGGGCCATATACAGCGTTTTTATAACCCATTACTTTGAGGACGGAATGCCCCTTGGGGTGGAGCTGGACGGGTATTTCCGCTGCGCGAAGGGCAAGACGGATTACCGGATCTCCTATGTCCACCATGCCCGGGAGGACGAGGACTGGAGCCGCTACCCTTACTGCGAAAGCACGCGCTACAACCTCTATATCGGCCCCGAGGGCAGGCTGGCTCCCTGCATGGGGTTTTCCGACTCCGCCCTCAAGGAAGAGTTTCCCAGCGTGCTGGAGCAGCCCCTGGGAGAACTGACGCTGAACAGCTTCTACAACGATACGGTGCAGACCAGGGTCAGCGACCTGCTGGCGAAGAACCCGGAATGCGCCGCGTGCGAACACCTGCCCAAATGCTGCGGCGGCTGTATGCTGGAGGGCATAACCGACGAGGGTGACTACCTGGTACCCGACAGTCGATGCTGCTATTTCCATAAGCACATCGGTGAGGCGGCCGTGCGGAAAGTCGCGGATGAGGCAATCCGGAAATACTGCGGTGATTCGACAGACCAGATCCCATAAAACCATGAGTAGACCACCCTGTTCATGAACCGCCGAGAGCGGAGTGTCTGATAGGCAGAATAAGTATATGGATTCTTTGAAACAGGAATTGACTATAGTGAAAAAAGAAGGGAGTCACCAACATGACGGAGACTGTACGTAAATTTGAGGAGGCTCTTCAGGAGAACGAGGAACTGCGGAAGCAATTTATGGAGGAACTGAAGCGAATTGCCGCGGCGAAGGAGGCAGAGAGCGACGCCGAGGCTGTGGCAAAGGCCGCCATGGCGCTGGGTTACGACTTTACTGCAGCTGACTATGAAAAGGCCAATGCTGAGACGCAGGAATTGGACGCCGATGAACTGGCTGCGATAAGCGGAGGCGATGATAGCTTTTGTCTTGTGGATTATGCCTGTTTCCTTGCGTTGAAGCATAATACAGACCGCCGGGTAAAAGACGAAGCCTGTGCCCGCGATTATCAATGCGTGTATGTTTATCGAAGAGGTTTTTGCATGAAAAGAGAGGGCTGTTCCGTTGATGATGGAGCATGGGATTGGTCTGAATGACAGAATATGACATGCAATAGCAGCGTTTAACACCAGTTTTGTAAACTCACAGTTTGGATTCTTGGGAACAGGAACTGACTGTAGTATAAAAAGAAAGGAGTCATCAACATGACGGAAAATGTACGGAAATTCGAGAAGGCTCTGGAGGAAAACGAGGTTCTGCGCAGGCAATTTGAAGAGGAACTCAAGCGCATTGCCGGGGCGAAGGAAGCGGAAAGCGACGCTGAAGCGATAGCGAAGGCCGCTACGGCGCTGGGCTACGATTTTACGGCGGCGGATTATGAAAAGGCCAGCGCCGAGACGCAGGAACTGGACGCCGATGAAATGGTGGCGGCAAGCGGAGGCGAAAGGGAGACGTGCGTCTTTGACTATGCCTGCTACCTGGCGCTCAAGCACAATACAGACCGGCAAAACCAGAATGAAGCCTGCGCCCGCGACTACGCATGCCTCATGATTTATCACAAGGGAATCTTAATGCTAAAACGGGGCTGTGAATACAACAATCCTTCCGCCTATGACCCCGATTGACGGATTCGTTTCTTTCATCACTTTGCCGTATAGAACAGATTTGCGCATGAATATGTCCGTGTTATACATTTCTGAGAATGCAGCCATGGTACACATCATAATTACGCCTCTCAAGTAGCCAGCATCAAGATGACGTTTTAGCCAACCGAATAAGCCTCCAAAACAAACAAAGCCCCTATTATATGAAAAGTGAATCAATCCGAAAGGGGGAAAAGAAGATGAGAAAAATCCTATCACTGGTCATCGCGCTGTGCCTGCTCTGGTCCTGCTGCCTGGCTGAGGGAACCGCTGACGCGGCGGACAACCCGGGCGAACGCCCTT
>JAFYHU010000088.1 GCA_017538965.1 Oscillospiraceae bacterium | reverse complement strand
CCCCCAAACCCCTTGATAGGGAGAATAAAGGGAGATCATGCAACTGTTATCAAATTGTTATCAAAGGAACCATTGCGAAGCCGGAAAGCCTTGATTTTACTGGGTTTTCCGGTTTTCGTATCTCATTCCCACTCGATGGTAGCGGTGGGTTTCGGCGTCAGGTCGAAGAGGACGCGGTTGACGCCTTTGACCTCGTGAGTAATCCGTTGCGTGATATGCTGCAGCAGGGCAAAGGGCACGTCTTCGACGGTCGCCGACATGGCATCGCGCGTGTTGACGGCACGGATCACGACCGGCCACTCAAAGGTTCTCTGCCCGTCGCAGATGCCGGTAGACCGGAAGTCCGGTACAATCGTGAAATACTGCCAGACCTTGCCTGCGAGTCCGTTTTTGGCAAACTCCTCGCGCAGAATGGCGTCGGACTCTCTCACGGCTTCGAGCCGGTCGCGGGTGATAGCGCCGACGCAGCGTACGCCGAGCCCCGGTCCGGGGAAGGGCTGGCGGTAGACCATGCCGTCCGGAAGGCCGAGTTCCTTGCCGACCACGCGGACCTCGTCCTTAAAGAGGATGCGGACTGGTTCGACCAGTTCAAAGTTCAGATCGTCAGGCAGACCGCCGGCATTGTGGTGGGCCTTGATGCCCGCTTCGCTTTCCAGAATATCCGGCCAGATGGTTCCCTGTGCCAGCAGACTGATGCCGTCCAGCTTCCGGGCTTCCTCGGCAAAGACTTCGATGAATTCATTGCCGATGATCTTCCGCTTGGTTTCCGGATCCGAAACTCCGGCCAGCTTGTCCAGAAAACGATCTACCGCATCGACATAGATCAGATTGGCGTTCATCTGATTGCGGAAAACCTCGATCACCTGCTCCGGTTCCCCTTTGCGCAGAAGACCGTGGTTCACATGAACGCAGGTCAGCTGCGGGCCGACCGCCTTGATCAGCATGGCGGCAACAACGGACGAATCGACTCCGCCGGACAGGGCCAGGAGAACCTTCCGGTCTCCGATCTGCGCGCGCAGGGCAGCAATCTGTTCATCGATAAAAGCTTTTGCCAGCTCGGATGTGGTAATCCGCTGCATATCCTCAGGTCGTCTGATATCTGCCATGATGTACCTCCGTTATCATGATTTCCGGCAGATTATATCACAGGATGCGGGGACAGTTCAACTTTTTTTGCGGAAAATGGAAAGAGCGGAAAGACCCCGTTGCGAATCAGCGCGGAAAATGGTAGAATACTCTCACTTATTCATTTGGAGCGGTTATTCATGCAAGTCAACATTCTTGCGGTCGGGGACATCTGCGGAGATCCCGGGCTGCAGTTTCTGGAAAAAAATCTGAAGCAGCTGCAGAAAGACCGCGGCATTGCCTTTACCGTGGTGAACGGAGAAAATGCCAATGTGGTCGGCATCACTCCCCGCCAGGCGGACAGCATTCTGCGTGCAGGAGCTGACGTCATCACGCTGGGAAATCACACCTGGACCCGGACCGAGCTGCAGCCCTATCTCGCCGAGCGCAGCCGCATCCTGCGGCCGGCCAACTACGGTCCGCAGTGTCCGGGACGCGGCATTGCGGTCTACAGCCGTGATTTCGGCGACATCTGCGTCTTGAATCTCTTAGGGCGTTTTACGCTGGACAACAACACGGACAACCCCTTCCTGATCGCCGACGGCTACGCCGCCGAAATTCAGGAGAAAATTGTCCTTGTGGATTTTCACGCGGAAGGGACCAGCGAGAAGCGTGCCATGGGCTATCTGCTGGACGGAAAGGTCTCGGCTGTCTGGGGCACCCACACGCATGTGCAGACTTCGGACGCCTGCGTGCTGCCGAAAGGCACCGGCTATATCACGGATCTGGGGATGACCGGTGCCGTCCACTCGGTTCTGGGGATTGATGTAGAGCAGAGCATCGGCAAGTTCATGGGGGACCCGCCGCGGCGCTACGAGGCGGGCAAAGGGCCGTGCAGGCTGGAAGGCTGCATTTTTACCGTTGACAGCGAAACGGGCAAGTGTCTGCAGGCGGAGGCGGTGAGGCTGACATGAGAAGCATCAAAATCATCCATGCGGCGGATTTCCATCTGGATTCGCCCTTTCAGGCGCTTTCGGCAGCCAAGGCGGCCATGCGCAGGGAAGAGCAACGCGATCTGCTGAATGCGCTCTCCGTCCTTGCGGCAAATGAGAGCGCTGACCTGCTGCTGCTCAGCGGCGATCTGCTGGACAGTGAAAACACCTATCACGAAACCGGAGAAGAACTGATCCGCAGTCTTTCGAATGTCCCCTGCCCTGTTTTCATCTCTCCCGGGAATCATGACTGCTATACGGACCGCTCTCCCTGGGCTCGGCTGAAGCTTCCGGAAAATGTACATGTGTTCCGCGAAAACGCGATTCACTTTCTCTCGGTTCCCTCTGCCGATGCGCGGGTCTACGGCGCCGCCTTCACGGACAAGAATGCTCCTGCGCTGCTGCGGGGCTTCCATGCCGAGCGGAAGCCCGGTGTCTACAATCTCCTGTGCATGCACGCCGAAGTCGGAAATCCGAATTCTCCGTATAATCCCGTCTCTTCCGAAGACCTCGCCGCCAGCGGCATCGATTATGCCGCGCTGGGTCATACGCACCTTGCCTCCGGGCTCCAGCGCAGCGGGAACACCTGGTACGCCTGGCCGGGCTGTCCGGAAGGGCGCGGCTTTGATGAGTGCGGACAGAAGACCGTGAATATTGTCGAACTCAATGGGGATGACTGCATCCTGCGGACGGCTTCCGTTGCTTCCCGCCGCTATGAATCGCTGCAGCTGGATATCACGGGCAAAGATCCGCTTCTGCTGATTCATACCACGCTTCCGGATGACACTTCCCGGGATATTTATCGGATCACCCTGACCGGCGAGACCGATCAGGCTCCGGACCTGCGAAAACTGCATCAGAATCTGGACGAGATGTTCTTTGCGCTCCAGCTGGAAGACAAGACCCGGCTGCGTCGGGACATCTGGGACTGCGCCGGAGAAGACAGCCTGCGGGGCATCTTCCTCAGCAAGCTGCGGACCCGTTTTGACGCGGCAAAAGATGAAAGCGAGCGTGTCCGCATCGAGCAGGCGGCGCGCTGGGGTCTGGCTGCGCTGGACAATGCCGAGGAGGTGGCCGTGCGTGATCATTCGTAAACTGCAGGCCTCTTTCGGGAAACTGCAGAATGAGACCCTGCGTTTTCACGGCGGGCTGAACGTCATTTATGCGCCGAATGAGAGCGGAAAATCCACCTGGTGCGCCTTTATCCGCGCCATGCTTTACGGAATCGACAGTTCCGAGCGCGCGCGGGCCGGCTCGCTGCCGGATAAGCAGCGCTATGCTCCCTGGTCCGGTGCGCCGATGGAAGGCAGCATGGATGTGACCGCGGACGGCTTTGACATGACCCTGCAGCGTACAACCGTTTCGCGCAGCGCACCCATGCGGGAGTTCTCCGCCGTTTATACAGGAAGCAACCGTCCCGTGGAGGGGATGACGGGTTCCAACTGCGGCGAGCTTCTGACCGGCATCAACCGGGAAGTCTTTCGGCGCAGCGCCTTTATCGAGCAGGGCGGCGTCGCCGTCAAGGGAAGTCCCGAGCTGGAAAAACGGATTCATTCCATTGTCTCCAGCGGCGATGAGCAGACCTCATTCTCCGAGGCCGACGCCCGCCTGAAAGCCTGGCAGCATAAACGCCGCTATCATCGCAAAGGCCTTCTTCCCGCTCTTGAGGTTGAGATGGACGAAACCCAGCGGCGGCTCAGCGAAATGGACAGCAGTGTGGATGCCGCAAACGAGCTGGAAGCCAAACTGGAGGCGGCCAACAGGGAATGTGCCGCCCTGGAAGAGCAGGTCTCCGACGCCCGACGGCGTCAGCGTACCGAAGCCATGCGCCGTTTGCGCGACGGCCGCTCTCAGGTTCAGGCCCGCAGCGACGATCACGATGCCGCGCTGCTCTCACTCAGCCAGAGCCGGGACGCCCTGCGCAGAAACGAATTCGGCAACCGTTCCGCTGAAGAGCTGGAGGCGGAAGTCCGGCAGGATCGTGCCTTCCTCAGCGAGGCGGAAGCGGAAAGCAAGCCCGGGCTTGCGCTGTTGCCGGCCGTTGCCTTCTCGATTCTGGCTGTTGTCCTCGCCGCTTTTTACGGCATGGCATCCCGCCTGCCTCTGATTCTCGGTGCCGGGCTCTGCTGTATCGGTGCGGTCATCTTTTTCCTGCGTTATTCCCGTTCGCTTCAGGCTTCGCGGGAAGCGCAGGCCGAGCGCGGCCGTCTCCTCAGGAAGTACGGCATTTCGGTTCCGGAGGATCTGGATCGAATTCTGGCGGAACGGGAAGCTCTGGAAGCTGCCATTTCTCAGGCGGAGGAGGCCGAACGTGCAAGCCGTGAGCGGCTGGACCGCGCCGGGCAGGAACTGCACCGTCTCGAAGAAGAAGCCGTCAACGATCTTGATTTTACCGGCGGTGACTCGGAGGCTGCTCGGCTGAATCGCCGACTGCAGCAAAAACGCGCCGAAGTGTCTGCTCTCACTGCCCACATTTCGGGCATCAGCGGCAAACTCTCCGCGATGGGAGATCCGATGGTTCTGACCAGCTCCCTTTCGGCGCTGCGCAGCGAATACGAAACCATTCAGGACGAATACGACGCCATCACCCTTGCACAGGAACTGCTGCGGGAGGCTGACACCGAAATCCAGAACCGATTCTCGCCGGAGCTCGGAAGGGTCGCCGCACAATATATGAGCGAGATGACCGGCGGACGCTATGAAGATATCCTGATCGGGCAGGACTTTTCCGCCCGTACCCGTACCAGGGACGATACGGTTGCCCGGGATTCGGAATACCTGAGCGCCGGAACGCTGGATCTGATGTATCTGGCCGTCCGCCTGGCTGTCTGCGAGCTGGCTCTCCCCGAGGGAGAACCCTGTCCGCTGATTCTGGACGATGCTCTGGTCAACCTGGATGAGACGCGCGAGGCGCAGGCCATGAAGCTTCTGCGGAAGCTGGCATTAAAGCGGCAGATCATCCTCTTCACTTGCCGCAAACCTGCCGGCTGGACCAGTGAATAAGGGAAAGAACCCTCCCCGCCTTCGGCGGGGAGGGAGACAGATATCGGAAGCCTACCGGCTGGAGCAGCGAGTAATGGAGGTTGTGAGGACGATATGCCTGCTGTATTGGTAAACACTGCAACGGTGCTGTGCGGAAGCCTGATCGGCATTCTGTTCCGCAGCCGTCTGAGCGAGAGTCTTCGAAATGCCGTCATGAAAGCCCTGGGACTGTGTACGGCGCTGATCGGCATTCAGAGCGCCCTCGGGACGCAGGAACTGCTGTGCGTGATCCTGTGCATGGTGCTCGGAACCGTCATCGGCGAACTGCTGCACATCGACGATGCCATCGAGCATGCCGGTGACGCTATCAAAGCGAAGCTTCCGAAAGGAAAAGCCGAGAGCGGCCGCTTTACCGAGGGTTTTGTTTCGGCCAGCATTCTGTTCTGCATCGGCTCGATGACCATTATGGGCTCGCTGGAGGCCGGCATCCGGCACAACTACAGCATCATCTATGCCAAAAGCATGATGGACTTTGTCTCGTCGATGGCCTTCGGCGCCGCCATGGGCTTCGGCGTCACCTGTTCCGCGCTGTTCGTTCTTGTGTTTCAGGGAGCGCTCACGCTTCTGGCCGGCGTGATCGGCGGTGCGCTCAGCGAGGCGGCCGTTACCGAGATGTCGGCCGTCGGCGGCGTCATCCTGATCGGCATGGCGCTGAACCTGCTGGACTGCGCCAACGAACGCATCCGCGTTGCCAACATGCTGCCGGCAATCTTCCTTCCCATCCTGTGGTTCGCAATCCTGAAATGACGCAAAGCCCTGCCGGACGGCAGGGCTTTGATTTTTTCTCGGGATCAGAAGATTTCCCTGAAGATGGGTAGGGCGCGTTCGATCATGTTCTTGGAAACGCAGTAGCCGAGGCGCAGATAGCCTTCGACTCCGAAAGGTTCTGAGGCGACCGGCAGCAGATTCCGCTTCAGGGCCTTCTCCACAAACACGCTGTTGTCGCCGCCGGGCGTTTTCACGAAGAGGTAGAAAGCGCCTTCGGGTTTGACACATTCATATCCGATTTCCGTCAGGCCGTTCCAGAGGAGCTTCCGGTTGACATCATAGGCTTCCAGATCGGGCATGCAGTCAATGCAGGCGGCAACGGCCTGCTGAATCAGTGACGGCGCGCAGATATGTCCGATCGCCCGTGAAGCACCCGCAACGGCATGAAAGACCTCTTTGGAATCGGCTGCGTCTTCGGACACATAGACATAGCCGATTCGCTCGCCCGGCAGGCTCAGGGATTTGGACCAGGAATAACAGACGATGGTGTCCGGGTAGATGTTCGGGATAAACGGAACCGTCACCCCGTCGTAGACCAGTTCTCTGTACGGCTCGTCTGCGAGAATATAGATCGGGTGCCCGAACTTTGCCGCTTTCCCGCTCAGGAGCGCGGCTGCCTGGCGCAGGGTTTCTTCGCTGAGCACAACGCCGCTCGGGTTATTCGGGGAATTCAGAATCACCGCCTGGGTGTGTTCGTTGATGGCCGCATCCAGCGCCTCGAAGTTGATCTGGAAGGCCTCTGGATCCGCCGGAACCAGCACAAAACGGCTGCCGGCCGCTTCGGTAAAGGGCTTGTACTCCATGAAGTACGGCGCGATGGCAATGATTTCGCTGCCCGGCACCGAAAGTGCCGACATGGCCGCGAGGAGAGCCGGGGCGGCTCCGCAGGTGATGAACACATTCTCCGGTCCGGCATGTCTTCCGAATCGGCGGTTGAGGTTTTCGGCAACGGCATTGCGCAGCAGGTCTCCGCCTGCGCCGCTTGTATAGCCGTGAACCCGGATGCTGCTCTGACTGTCCAGAATCTCGTGAATGGCGCGGTTCACCGAAGGCGGCGCCGGAATGGACGGATTGCCGAGACTGAAGTCATATACATTCTCCGGCCCGACCAGTTTGGCCTGCCGGCGTCCGTATTCAAAGACCTGGCGGATCGGGTTGGGTGCAACACCCAGGCTGTGCACGATTTCATTATACATGTCGTTGTCTTCCTCCTTTTACAGACGCTTTTTCGGACGGATGCGGCCGCAGTGCAGCGCAGCAGCGCCTGCCGTCTACTGTTCGCGTCTCTTCAGCTGATTCTCGGTTTTTTGATTCCATTTTCCTATGCGTCTGAGCTCCGCTTCCTTATTCCAGATGAAGCTTGTCCGCATCTCCGTTCCTTCCCGGATGCGGACAAAGTTTTCCCAGTGCTTGACAAAGATGGGGATCGCGGGCAAAAGCAGCACAGCCGTGCCGGTCACGAATCCGGTGTCCCAGTAATAGCAGCCCGGGATGACAACCGACATGATCGGCGCCACCAGGCAGACATAGCGCGTGGCAAAGGCGATCAGGATCGCTGCGCCGAGCAGGAAGAAGAACCACTGCCAATGCCAGGCGAGGACCACGCCGCCGAGACTTGCGAGTCCTTTCCCGCCTTGGAAGCCCAGAAATACGGGATACATATGACCGACCACGCAGGCCACGCCGGCAAGGGGGCCGGCAACGACGAAGTCCGGGAACAGAAACGCGCAGAGCTTCCAGGCGGCAAAAGCCTTCAGAATATCCAGGGCCGCCGTGATGAAGAAGGCATGTTTCCCTACCAGAATGAAGGCATTCGTCGCGCCGACATTGCCCGAACCTTCTTTTCGGATGTCGTAACCTTTGATTTTCCCGAACAGATAGGCCGGGCTGAAGTTGCCCAGCAGATATCCGATCAGACAGCAGAGAACGGCTTCGGTGATCTGCATACTTGATTTCCTTTACAATGCGGGAATCTTTGCTCAGGCCCGGTTCAGGTCTGTCTGTTGTTGTAGGCTTCGATTCCTTTTGCCAGCAGTTCCATGGACCGGGCGATATCCTTCCGGTTGATGACGTAGGCCATGCGGATTTCATTTTTCCCGGTGTCCGGCGTCCGATAGAAGCTCTCGGCAGGTGTAAACATCAGGGTTTCTCCCTGATCCTCGAACTCCTCCAGCATCCAGATCTGCAGCTTTTCGGCATCATCCACCGGCAGGGCTGCCATGACATAGAACGCGCCCTTCGGTTCGGAATAGACAATGCCCGGGATTTTTTTCAGGCCTTCGGTCAGCGCGTCTTTTCTGGCTTTATACTCTTTGCGGACGGCGTCGAAATATTCCGGACCGACGGAATAAAGAGCTGCAGAGGCGATCTGGTCAAGGGTCGAAGTGCAGAGTCTGCCCTGGCACCACTTCATCACCTGGTTGTACAGCTCGCGGTTTCTGGTGATTACGCAGCCGATACGGGCACCGCAGGCGGAAAAGCGTTTGGAGACCGAATCGATAACAACGACGTTCTCGTCATAGCCTTCCAGCTGCAGCAGGCTCATCAGCGGCTCGCCGCCGTAGACGAACTCGCGGTAAACCTCGTCTCCGATCAGGAACAGATCATGTTCTTTTGCGATCTCGGCCATCAGCTTCAGTTCATCGGCCGTCATGACCGTTCCGGTCGGGTTGCCGGGGTTGGTAAACAGGATGGCCCGGGTATGCTCGTTGATACAGGCTTCGACGCGCTCCCGGACGGCAAAGCGATATCCCTCTTCCGGTCTCGTGGTAATCGGACGGATGCTTGCCCCCGTCAGAGTGATGAAGGTGGAATAATTGGGATAGAACGGCTCGGGAATGATGATCTCGTCCCCCTCATCCAGGATGGCGCTCATCACCATCTGCAGCGCCTCGGATCCTCCGGTGGAGATCAGAATGTTGTCGTCTGTCAGGGAGGCGCCGATGGATCCGTAGTAATCGCGAATCGCATCCAGCAGCACGGGAACGCCGGCGCTCGGCGCATAGGCCAGGACGGGCTGACTGAAATTCTTTACGGCTTCAAAGTAAACCGGCGGCGTTTCGATGTCGGGCTGCCCGATATTGAGATGATAAATCTTGCGGCCCTTCTCTTCTGCTTTCAGAGCATAAGGGGCAAACTTGCGCATCGGGGAAAGCCCGCAGCGTTCCATCTTCGCTGAAAACTTCATGTTTCTCTCTCCTTTTCTTTTTTTGTCGTTTGCTGTGACTTTATTCTATCACGATTCCCGGTCCGTGACAATCCCCGAACATGGCAACGTTTTTCAGTTTTTTATTTTCTTCTTGTTTTTCGAAAACGTTTGCGTTATAATATTTTTGGGGTTTTACCCGAAATCTGACTGCGTATGCGGCTCTCCATGATTCCGGCTGCATACAGCTTTAAAAAGGAGGAAAAGAACATCCCCTGACTCGGGGTGCGGCAGTGTGGAGACCTGTCGCAAGGCGGCGCATCCCTTTGCGGATGGCCGCGAGGGCAGTTCCGGCGGAGGCCGGATGTCCGGAGTCGAAAACATGGCTTCTGTTCAGCTGAAAGACATCAAGAAAGTCTACCCGCACGCTTCCGGCGACAAGAAAAAAGCGAAGAAAGACGCTTCCCCGGAAAAGAAAGTCAACCTGCAGATCACAGATGAAGGGGTTGTCGCCGTTCAGGCCTTCAACCTGGACATCGCCGACAAGGAATTCATCGTTCTGGTCGGCCCCTCCGGCTGCGGCAAGTCCACAACCCTCCGCATGATTGCCGGCCTGGAAGAGATCAGCTCCGGTGAGCTCTACATCGACGGTAAACTGATGAATGATGTTGCGCCGAAAGACCGCGACATTGCCATGGTTTTCCAGAACTATGCTCTTTACCCCCATATGACCGTGTACGAGAACATGGCCTTCTCGCTGAAACTCCGCAAGGAGAGCAAGGATGTTATCGATCGGAAGGTCCGCGAAGCGGCCGAGATCCTTGACATCACCCAGTATCTTGACCGCAAGCCGAAAGCGCTGTCCGGCGGTCAGCGCCAGCGCGTCGCGATCGGCCGCGCCATTGTCCGCGACCCGAAGGTCTTCCTCATGGACGAGCCGCTCTCAAACCTTGACGCCAAGCTGCGCAACCAGATGCGTGCAGAGATCATCAAGCTGCGCGAGCGCATCAATACCACCTTTATCTATGTTACACACGACCAGACCGAGGCCATGACGCTCGGTGACCGCATTGTCATCATGCGCGACGGCTACATCCAGCAGATCGGCACTCCGCAGGAAGTCTTCAACCATCCTGCCAACCTCTTCGTTGCCGGCTTTATCGGCATGCCCGTCATGAACATGTTCGATGCTCAGCTGACCCGCGAAGGCAGCAAGTACTTTGTCGAACTCGGCGGTTACAGGGTTGAGCTCTCCAAAGAGAAGGAAGAGCGTCTGCTGAAGAACAATGTCGAGTCTCAGGAGGTCGTGCTCGGCGTCCGTCCCGAGCATACCAACATCACCGATTCCGGTGTCGCCGCCAAGGTTGATGTTTCCGAAATGATGGGCTCCAGCGTCCACCTGCACGTCACCGCTGAAGACCGCGATGTCATCATCATCGTCCCGACTCTGGACATGAAGGGCAATTACAGCATGGGCGATACCGTCCACTTCGACTTCCAGGGCAGCGTTGCTCACGTCTTCAGCAAGGAAACCGAAAAGAACCTCGAGTTCTGATTCTTTTGTCCCTGTTTCGGCCCTCCGCTTCAAGCGGAGGGCTTTCCTGCAGATACCCGCACCCGAAATGTTGGGAGGAGGCTCTCCATGAAAAGAACTGCACTGATCGCCGCGGACGGCTTTGAAGAGGTCGAAGGCCTGACCGTCGTAGATCTGCTCCGCCGTGCCGATCTGGTCTGCGACATTGTCGCTCTTTCCGACCGCAAGAAAATTATCGGTTCCCACGACATCCGCGTCAGCGCCGACAAAGCCTTCAGCAGCACCGATTTCAGCAGCTATGATGCCGTGATTCTGCCCGGAGGTCTCCGGGGCACCAAAGCCCTTCTGGCCGACAACCGGGTAAAAGAACTCCTGCAGTTCTTTTACCGTGAAGGCAGGTTGACCGCCGCCGTCTGCGCTGCTCCGTCGGTTCTCGGTGCAGCGGGCCTGCTGCAGGGAAAGAAAGCCGTCTGCTATCCGGGGATTGAGGATCGGCTCATCGGTGCCGAGGTCTGCTTTGACCCTGTCATGCAGGACGGAACCGTAATCACGAGCCGCGGTCTCGGCACCTCGATTCCCTTTGCGCTTCAGATTATCGCTTATCTGGAAGGGAGGGAAACGGCAGACCGGATCGGCAGGAAGATTGTCTTCCCCGGTCTCGCCTCCGAACAGCCATGAAAATCTGTGTGTTTTCCGATTCTCACGGTGTCTCCGACAACATGCTTCATGCCGTCTATGTCGAAGAACCGGATGCGGTCATTTTCCTCGGAGACGGCGAGCGTGACCTGAAGCCCATCCGCCGCCGTTATCCCAATCTTCCCGTTTATGTGGTCTGCGGCAACTGTGACGTCGGCTTTTCCCTCCCGGATAAGCTGATCCTCACGCTGGAAGGCGTGAGGATCTTCGCGGTACACGGGCACCGCCATGATGTAAAGTACGACCAGGATCTGGATTATCTCCTCCGCTCCGCCCGCCACGAGCAGGCGAACGTCGTTCTTTTCGGTCATACCCATGTTCCGTACATGGAAACTCAGGAGGACATTCTTGTGCTGAATCCCGGAGCATGCGGTTTTTTTCAGCCGAGTTATGCCCGTCTGTTCTGTGCCAACGGCTCCGCCTGGGCCGAGCTTGCCGATCTGTAAGCATTACCCGATCAGTTCCAGCAGCTCTTCTCTGGAAAGAGAGGAGAAGGACACTGCCTCGCCGCCGATAATCTCGTCGGCGAGGTTCAGTTTTCTCTCCTGAAGCTGCTGGATTTTTTCTTCCACGGAGTCCTTCGCCAGCAGTTTGTAAACCGTGACGGGCTTCTGCTGGCCGATGCGGTGGGCGCGGTCCGTCGCCTGATTCTGGGCGGCCGCATTCCACCAGGGATCATAGTGAATCACGATATCCGCCCCCGTAAGGTTCAGCCCGGTGCCCCCGGCCCGCAGGGAAATCAGGAACAGCGGCACCTCGCCCTCGTTGAAATCGGTCACCAGGCGCAGGCGTTCTTTCTTCGGAGTTGCGCCCGTAATCTCATACCATCGGATGCCTTCCTGCTTCAGACGCTCTTTCAGCAGATCCAGCATGCTCGTGAACTGCGAGAACAGCAGAATCCGGTGTTCGCCCTCAATGGCGCTGTTTACCAGGTCCAGACAGGCCTCCATCTTGGCCGAGCCGCCGTCATAGTCTTCAAACAGCAGCTTCGGGTCGCAGCAGATCTGCCGTATCCGTGTCAGTTCCGCCAGGATCTGGATTTTGCTTCTTCTGTAACTCTCGTCCGTTTCCTCATCCAGCATCTGTTTCATACGCAGGACCTGCGCATCGTACAGGCGCTGCTGTTCCTCGCCGAAGCGGACCACCCGGCATTCTTCCACCTTTTCCGGCAGATCCTTCAGTACCTCGGTCTTCAGACGCCGCAGAAGAAACGGCGCCACCATCCGGCGCAGCCGCTGCGAGACCTGTTCGTCCCCATCCCGGGTGATCGGCCGCTCCATTTCGCTGCGGAAGGTCTCATAGCGATACAGAAATCCCGGCATCAGGAAATCAAAAATACTCCAAAGCTCGCTCAGGCGGTTTTCGATCGGGGTTCCCGTGAGCGCAAAGCGATGCTTCGCCCGCACGGTCTTGACGGCCTTTGCCGCCGCGGTGCTCTGGTTTTTGATGAACTGCGCCTCGTCCAGCACCTCGCAGAGAAACAGCTTGTCCTCATAAAGGGGGATGTCCCGCTTCAGATGATCGTAAGAACTGATCAGCACGTCCCAGCGCCCGGTACGGGAGAGAATTTCCTGCCGCTCCGCCTGCGTTCCTTCTACGGGGCAAACGCTCAGCAGCGGCGCAAAGCGCCGGAATTCCTCCACCCAGTTGTAGACCAGCGAGGCCGGGCAGACGATCAGCGAGGTTCCGATTTCGCCTTCCAGTCTGGCGCTCAGCAGCACGGCAATGATCTGCAGGGTCTTTCCGAGTCCCATCTCGTCCGCCAGGATTCCCCCGAAGCCGGCGGTCTTCAGTGTCCGCAGCCATTTATAGCCGTACACCTGATAGCCCCGCAGGACCTGCGTGAGCTCCTCTGGTACTTCATAGTCCGAGTCGCGGACCGTCTGAAAGTCCTTGACAAGGCGCCGGAAGTGCCGGTCGCGGACAGCGTAGATTTCCTGTGCCTGCTCGAGCATCTTTTCCAGATAGAGCGCCCGGTAGGCCGGCACGCTGAACCTGCCGCTCAGCAGATCTTTTTTGCTCAGCTGCAGGCTGTCCGTGAGTGCGGCAAGTTCGCCGATGCTCTCATCCATCCGTACAAAGTCGCCGTTTTTCAGACGGTGATATTTCTTTTTCAGCCGATAACTGTGCAGGATCGCAGCCAGTTCCTCCGGGCTTACGTCCTCGGATGAGATCTTCAGATCCATGATGTCGCTTGCGAGCGACACGCCGACCTGCACTTTCACGCCCCGCCGCACGCGAAGGGCATCAAAGCGGGCCGTGCTCATCACCTCGCCGAGACGCCAGAGCAGATCCACTCCCTCCGTCAGCACCCGGAAGATGCTCTCTTCATCCTCCGCCGCCCGCAGTTCCCCGTCTCCGCAGTCCTCCGGAAAATACTGCAGCAGCTTCAGCAGTACGGCGCTCTCCTGCATCTGATCGCGGTAATTCATCTGGATTTCTTTTTTCTGCTGCTTCCAGTCCGTCACGGAGAAGACGTCGCTCTCGCCGTAGCGGGCTTCCGGGCGGCACAGCGGCACGCCGTCGGCGGCATCCAGCCAGAAGCAGAAATGCGCTTCCGGAGGGAGATAAGGCAGAATTTTCTCCCGGTCCGGTTCCTGAATCTCGACGCTTTCCGAGAGGGCCGGCAGTACATGATAATAGAAATCGGACAGATAGTTGCGTCCGATGTGCATGTTCAGCGTCTCCTGCGTGTCGTCCGACAGAAGCGGTTCCAGCACGCGCAGCTGCTGCCCGTCGATGCGGCTGAGTACGCCCGCCATCAGACAGTAGCGGGCATGCACCCCGTCCAGAATCCGGGGAAGCTCACCGCGAAGAATCATCCCGTGAAAAATGCCGTCGTCCGTCTCATCGCAGCTCAGCTCGAGACGGATTTTCGGCGGTTCGCTGCAGACCTGCAGAACCCCCTTGTCCCGTTCCGGGGTCTTGAAGATCAGCTGCTCTCCCAGGGCCAGTTCATAAAAGTCGTCCAGCAGGGCGCCGTAAAGACGGATGCCCTGCAGTTTCCGGCCGCGGCCGCAGCCGCCTGATTCATGAACCTGCTTCTCCAGCACCGCCTGGCGGATCAGGTCATAGTATGCCTGATCCTTTTCGCCGAAACGGTCTGCGGCAAAATGGAGCTGCATCCGGCTTCCAGCCGGGAACGCGCTTTTGTCCCGCACCGCCTCGACCAGCTCTTCCGGGTCCTTCAGCACATAGCGTTTTTCATCCGTTCCGATCCGAAAGCCCAGTTCCAGAGCCTCGCCCGTATCTTCGATGCGGGGTTCCAGACGGACGGTCAGGCCCGCCCGTCCGATTTCCTCCTCTTCGCCGCCGATCAGCGCACGATCGCGATAGCGGTTCCAGAACCCGTCGATCATGCGTCTGGCCTGCCGGTCCGTGGCGTCCCATTCCCGTTTTTCACGCAGCTCTTCCGTCGCCCGGATCAGCAGGGCCAGGCAGTGCTCGCAGATTTCCATGCTGTCCCGGTCGAAATACGTCCGAAAGTAGCCTTTGCACCGATAGACCGGGCAGCGAAGGCGATGCACCCGGTCCCGGGAAAAGCTCAGCTCCGCGATCAGCAGGCCGGCGCGGTCCAGCGTGCCCCGGGCTACGGCCAGTTTTCCGTTCGTTTCCGGGTCGTCGGAATAGCAGTCCAGCAGTTCGATTTCTCTCAGTTTTCCTTCTTCCAGAAGGCCTTGCGCCTTTTCATAGACATCGGCGGTAATCAGCAGATTCTGCGTAAAGCGCGCCGGTACGTAATAGCGATACTCTCCTTCCGCTGTCGTGTCGCCGGCAAAAGGGTAGAGTCGAACCGGCCCGGCCGTTCCGGCCGGGTCTTTTTTCCTGCTCTGACGCGGGTCCGTCGTTTCGCGTGCGCCGATTTCGTAAAGGGCTGCCGCCATGTGCTTGCAGAAGTTCCCCTCCTGCGCATACGGACAGTCGCAGTTCATCTCTTCGATCTGAGTTCCGTGCAGACGGATCTCGACCTCATATTCGCGGCTTCCCTCGACGACGGCGTAATACGTCGCGCCGTCCCGGATGAGCGAACGGACCTTGTTTTTTCGGAAGTATTCCCGTCCCCGGTTCAGAATTGACACCGAAAACAGGTGCTGCCACTGGATCATAAAGGATGCTCTCCTCCTGAATATACCAAAGAACAAAAGAGCGGCGGTGAAACGTCAGAGCGAGGTGCTCGCTTCTCTTCCATGCAAATGCAGAGGCTTAGGAACGGGCATTACCGGCATGAGCCCCGGTACCTGCCTGCAGGGTTGACAGTGTTTCCAAGAGGTAATCTCCAAATTCCCTGCAGCTTGCGCCGTCGCGATGGCCGGTGACAACCACGCGCCGCTCGGTCTCCGTGCAGATGCGCATGGCCTCCTGCAGCAGATCCGCCTTTTCGGGCATCGCGATGTGCCGGAGCATCATCTCTGCCGCCTTCAGAATGCTGGCGGGATTGGCATAATCGCCCTCTCCGGCTTCGATTTTCCGCGGCGCCGAACCGTGGATGGCTTCGAACATCGCATAGCGGTCGCCCAGATTGGCGCTGCCGGCCGTGCCGACGCCTCCCTGAATCTGCGCGGCTTCATCGGTGAGAATGTCGCCGTACAGATTCGGCAGCAGAAACACCTGATACCGGCTGCGCACCGCCGGGTTGACGAGGTTTGCCGACATGATGTCGATATACCAGTCCTCGGCCTGGATTTCTGGGTACTCCGCTGCCGTTTCATGCGCAATGCGGCTGAACATGCCGTCCGTCTTCTTCATGATATTGGCTTTGGTGACGATCGCCACATTGTTTTTCCCGTTTCGGCGGGCATAGTCAAATGCAGCTCGCGCAATCCGCCTGGTTCCCGCATCGGTGGTCACCTTGAAATCCATGCTCAGCAGCCCCGGCACTTCGATGCCGCGGCTTCCCAGCGCATATTCCCCTTCGGTGTTTTCGCGGAAGAAAACCCAGTCGATGTTCTCCTCCGGCACGCGGACGGGGCGCACGTTGGCGTACAGATCCAGTTCCCTGCGCAGCGTGACGTTCGCGCTCTCCATGTTTCCGCCCTTCGGGGTCGTCGTCGGTCCCTTCAGCAGGACGTCGCAGGTCCTGATCGCCGCCAGCGTCTCTTCCGGCACCGACTGCCCGCAGGCCAGGCGGTTTTCAATGGTCAGGCCTTCGATGCGCGTCAGGCAGACCCGGCCGCTCTTCACCTCGTCTTCCAGAAGCTTTTCCAGCACCCGCACGGCTTCCTTCATGATGATGGGTCCGATGCCGTCGCCGTCGATGATGCCGATGCAGATTTTCTCCGCATTTTCAAAATTCTTCCTGCAGGCTTCGGTTTCCATGTCTCTCTGCCGCTGCAGCTGTTCCCGCAGCAGGGTTTCAAACTGTGCCGCTGCGCTTCGGATCATCTCTTCCATGTTTCACATCTCCATGTTGATCATTCGCTCCCGGGCATTCCGGGTATGAGACAGAATCGCTTCCTCGGCGGCGTCGGGGTCGTGCTTCCGAAGCGCCTCATAGATGGCCTCATGCTCCTCGAGAGACTGGAGCGCATGGCTGTATCTGGAAACAGAAGCCTTGCGCATCTTCATCATGCGTTTGTGCAGCGGCAGAAGCGTCCGCATATAGGGCCGGCTTCCGCAGGCGCGGTAAATCAGCTCATGAAACTGCGAGTCCATGTTCTTGATCTGGTCCGAGCTGTTTTCTCCGCCCTTCTCGCTGTAGAAGCGCTGCAGGTCCAGAATCTCTCGCAGCTGGCGAAGCTGTTCGTCGCTGATGTTCTGCGCTGCCCGTCTGGCCGCTTCTCCCTCGACCTCAAGGCGGATTTCAAACATATCCCGCATGTCTTCCCGGGTAATGCCGACCACGACCATGCCCTTTCCGCACTCTTCCAGAATATCTTCCTGCTCGAGCCGCCGGATGGCTTCTCGAACCGGTGTCCGGCTTACGCCGAGTTCCTTTGAAAGCCCGAGTTCGCTGAGCACGGTGCTGCGGGGGTATTTTCCGGACAGGATTTCCCTCTCCAGCTGCTCGAAAATCTGATCGGCAATCGAAATGTTCTTGTGTTCTCTCATCTCTTACTTCCTTCCCGCATGCCGGAGCTTCCCGCCGGACAGTTCGCTGATCTTCTTTTCCAGCTCGTCATTGGACAGCGCCGCCGTTCTGCCGTCTTCGTACTGCAGATCCACCCATTCCTTGAGCGCCGTGACCAGAGGGCTGTGTTTGTTCAGCTCTTCCCCGCCCTTCAGGCCGTAGTTCTGGTTGATCCAGTAGGCGATTCCCGCCAGTCCCGAGTTTTTGCTGATCGCCACCGATGCCGGCCGGTGCAGCAGCTTCTCGGTATTGAAGATGTTGTAGATTTCCTCATCCTTCAGCAGACCGTCTGCGTGGATGCCGGCCCGTGTAACGTTGAAGTTGCGACCTACGAAAGGCGTCATCGGGGGAATGGGATAACCGATCTCGCTGCGGTAATAATCCCCGATTTCGGTGATCACCGTGGGATCCATCCCGTCCAGCGAACCGCGCAGCGAAGCATATTCCATGACCATCGCTTCGAGCGGAACGTTCCCGGTGCGTTCCCCGATGCCGAGCAGGGTGCAGTTGACGCCGCTGGCCCCGTAAAGCCATGCCGTCGCCGCATTCGCCACTGCCTTATAGAAGTCATTGTGTCCGTGCCACTCGAGGTTTTCGCTCGCAACTCCGGAGTAATGCTGCAGGCCGTAGATGATGCCGGGCACGCTCCGCGGAAGCGCCACTTCGGTGTAGGGCACGCCGTAGCCCATCGTATCGCAGGCCCGAATGCGCACAGGAATCTCCGCATCCTCGGACAGCCGCATCAGCTCGTTGACAAACGGAACCACGAAGCCGTAGAAATCGGCGCGGGTAATATCCTCCAGATGGCAGCGCGGCATAACGCCGGCTTCAAAAGCATCCTTTACCGTCGCCAGATAATGCTCCATGGCCTGGCTGCGCGTCATCTTCAGCTTTTTGAAGATATGATAATCGCTGCAGGAGACCAGAATGCCCGTCTCGCGGATGCCCAGATCCTTGACCGCCCGGAAGTCCTCCCGGCTGGCCCGGATCCAGGTCGTGATCTCGGGAAACCGCAGCCCCAGATCCATGCAGCGTGCGATCGCCTCGCGGTCACGCTGACTGTAGATGAAGAACTCGGTCTGACGGATAATCCCGTAAGGTCCGCCCAGCTTCGACAGCAGCTTGAACAGCGTCACGATCTGATCCGGCGTATAGGGATTGATGGACTGCTGTCCGTCGCGGAACGAGGTGTCCGTAATCCAGATGTCTTCCGGCATAGACATCGGCACACGGCGATGGTTGAAAGCCACCTTCGGCACCTCGTCATAATCATACACGTCGCGGTACAGAACCGGCTCCTTTACATCCTGCAGAGAATAGCGATAGTCGTTCTCTTCCAGGAGATTGGTTTTTTGGGATAGCTCCAGCATGCGCAGCGTCCTCCTTGTGCTCTCGTATAACTGTATGCAACTATACTCTTATTCAATGGATTTGTAAAGGAAAAGTTGATTTTTTCTTTCCGGCCCTGTAAAATAACGAAAAGCGAAGCGAAAGGAGGCTGTGCCCATGATTGCCTGTCCCGGCTGCGGTGCGAATCTGCTCTTTGATATCGCATCCCAGCAGATGAAGTGCAGTTACTGTGAAACCAGCTATGATCCCTATCAGTTTGACAGCATGCAGAAGGACGCGACCCGCGAAAAAAAGTATAACGCCTGGGTGTATTCCTGCCCGAGCTGCGGAGCCCGCCTGATGACCACCGATGAAACCGATGCCGCTGCCTTCTGTCCCTACTGCGGAGGTACTTCGATCCTCTTCGATCGCCTGCGCAAGGTGAAGTACCCCAGTTGGATCATTCCCTTTCAGGTGGACCGGAATCGCTGCCGGCGTGAATATCGAAAAGCGGCGCGCCGGGCGATCTTTACTCCCTCACGGTATAAAAAAGCCGAGATGGTCGACGGCTTCCGTGCGATCTATATGCCCTTCTGGAGCTATGCGGTCGAACAGAAAGGCGAAGCCAGGGTGGATGTGGAAAGCAGTACCAGCCGTGACGGGGATTATCTCGTTACCGAGCAGTACACCATCAAAGGAGATGTCGACATCGCGTATGACGGTTTTACCCATGATGCCTCAAAGGCCTTTGATGATGAAATCAGCGAATGTCTGGCTCCCTTTGACACGAAAGACCGAAAGCCCTTCACGCCGGGCTTCCTGAGCGGCTTCTATGTCGATGTGGCGGACGAACGTTCGAGCAAGTACGCGGACGACGCAAAGAGATATTTTGAGAACCTGACGGCCGAAAAGCTGCTGGAAGACGATGAGGTCAACCGCGCGGCAAAAGAGACTCACGCCCATACCGTCGGCATTACCGGCGTCTCCGTCCCGACCAAAGTCACCCGGATCGACCAGGTGCTCTATCCCGTCTGGTTCATGAGCTACCGGGAAGGAGACCGCATTACCTATGCCTCGGTCAACGGTCAGACCGGGAAGGTCGTCGCCGACTTTCCGATCAGTCCGCTCCGCTTTCTGCTTGCCTCCTTAGGTACGGCGCTTCTGGTGTTTGCGGCGCTCAGCCTCTTCTTTACCCTCAAGCCCGAAGCGGCGCTGCTGCTGACGAGCCTGCTGCTGATCATCGGCGTTCTCATGTGCCGGAGACAGTCCAAACGGCTCAGCGAGCGCTATAACGACGAGGAAGCCGCCGCAAGGCGGGCGGCTTTTATACGCTCGCAGAAGACGGCGACGGTTCTGACCGTGCTCGCCCTGATTGTGAGCGGACTTGTTCTTCTGACCGATCCGGTCTACAATGCCGTCTTCTACGGGGTCTGCATTGCCGAGGCCGTCATCCTGTTTGCGCTGATCGACAAGGCTTTCCGTCTTCAGATGCAGCTGGCAACCCGCAAGCCGCCCCAGTTCAACAAGAAAGGAGGGCAGGATCATGCGTAAGCCTGTGTTTTCCCGAAAGCTCGGAGCGTCTGTCCTGCTGCTCCTGCTCCTGTTTTCTCTCCTGCCGGCGGCGGCCTTCGCCGCGCCGAACGTAAACCCCTACTCCGCCATGCCCAGCCTTGGTATTCTGACCGATACCGGCCTCGAATGGCGCAATGCCGATACCGGTTACCGTGTCGTCATCGAGGACGATATTGACCTGCTGACGCCGACGGAGGAGCGGCAGCTGCTCGAGGACATGCAGCCGCTGACGGAGTACGGCAGCGTGGCTTTCTGGTCCACCCGGGAGTATGCTTCGGACGAAATCGAGCAGGCCCGTCTCAAGCGGCGCTCGCTTTTCGAACTGGAAAGTGCGGGCATTCTTGTCATCAACATGGAGATCCGCAAGGTCAGCATCCAGAGCTATGGCGCCATGTACGACGTGCTGACTTCTTCGCGCGCAAACAGCATTACCAACAACGTCCGCAATGATCTGACCCGCGGCGAGTATTATAAAGCTTCTCAGAAAGCCTATTCCCAAATGAACAGCCTCATGCGCGGCAACCGCATCGCCCAGCCGATGAAGCACTTTTCCAATGCCTGCATTGCCCTGATGGTCGGGCTGATGCTGATGCTCGGCCGGGTGTTCCGCAGTTCGACCACCTTTCGAAAGTCTGACATGGCGCAGGTGATCGGGGCGACGGCGTTCGCCTTTACGACCGCTGCCGTCGTCAGCCGGGGAACAAAGCGCGAGTACGATCCTCCGTCGAGCAGCTCGGGAAGCAGCTGCTCCAGCTGTTCGAGCGGCAGCAGCTGTTCCAGCTGCGGCGGCGGCGGTTCCAGCAGCTTCTGATCCATGCCCGACACCGTTTTTACCGGGCGGCACATCCTGCAGTGGCATATCACCCATCGCTGCAATCTGCGCTGCCGGCACTGCTACCAGGATAATTACAGCTGTGAAATGAGCCGGGAGAAACTTTTCTCTTCGCTTGAGCGCTATGAACGCTTCCTGCAGGCAGAAAGCCTGTCCGCGCAGATCAACCTGACCGGCGGCGAACCACTGCTGCATCCGGACTTTTTCCTGCTGGCGGAGGAAATTCGGCGGCACGGCCACCGTCTCGCGGTTTTGACCAACGGCACCATGGTCGATGCGGAAACGGCCTGGCATCTCGCCCTTCTGAAGCCGGAATTCGTGCAGATCAGTCTGGACGGGACAGAGCCCGTCCACGACCGGATCCGCGGCGAAGGCAGTTTCCGGCGCGCTCTGGAAGGAATCGACCGGCTGAAGCGCTGCAGAGTGCCTGTCCAGGTTTCCTTTACCGCCCAGCGGCTCAACCGCCGTTCCCTTCCGGCGCTGGCGCTCGTTTGCCGGGCTCACGGCGTGGACAAGCTCTGGTTTGATCGGGTCGTAATTCCGGCGGAAGAAGATCGCGACGAACGGAGTCTGACGGGAGAGGACTTCCGGCGTCTGGTGCGCACGGCGCATCTGCTCGAGCGCTTCACGCCCGTAAAATGTGTCCGTGCTCTGCAGTTCCGG
The DNA here is from genome assembly GCA_017538965.1 of Oscillospiraceae bacterium. Taxonomy (GTDB): domain Bacteria; phylum Bacillota; class Clostridia; order Oscillospirales; family Oscillospiraceae; genus Limivicinus. The sequence goes on along the minus strand of JAFYHU010000088.1, from coordinate 18,395 downwards.
GACGTGTCTTATTCCGGCTGTTATCACTGCGATGCCGGGGGGAATCTGCTGATCCTGCTGGCCGACGGCACGCTCATGCCCTGCCGTCGCCTGCCCTATACGATCGGAAACATCTTCGACGGAGAATTGGAGGAAACGCTGGCAGCAAGCGAAATCATGCGCGCTCTGCACGATGCTCCCGTCCCCGAGGCGTGTTCCGCCTGTCCCGCCGCCGCCCGCTGCCGCGGCGGCGCAAAGTGCATCGCCTGTGCGAAAACAGGAACATGGCAAGGCAGAGATCCCGACTGTTGGCAATAACCCCGACTTCTCATCCATTACTTCTTCGCAGGGAGGCATCCCCAGATGCCTCCGCTTTTTATTCCCACATATCAGATCATCCGGGCGGTGATGTATTTCTGGTTCCGGCTGTTCGGCTTATCCGGAACCGTTCGCGCAAGCCATCCGTCGGCAAGCAGCGGGTCAAGATACTTCCGGATGGTCTTCTTGTCCCGGTAGCAGAGCATCTCCCCGATTTCCAGAATGCCTTTCGGCTCATTCTGGCAGAAGGCCAGAATCCTCTCCTGCACAAGCCGCTCCCTGTAATCGGCGTTATCTGGTGGAATAACTGGTGGATTTCCGTCATAATGACGCCAGGCATAGTCCGCGCTCAGGTCCAGCCAGCCGCGGAGAAGCAGGGATACATCGCCGTAGCTCTGCTCCCCTTCCTCGGAAACCGTCTCCAGTTCTTCCCCGATCAGCTCCTTCAGCGGAACGAGAATCCGGTTCACCTGCCTCGCCTTGAAGGCGTTGCAGCTCTACTCAGGCCTCCCGGCAGCCAGAGCAGAAAACTCGGAGGCCGCCCCGGACAGCTGCCGATGCAGCAGGCGGAAACGATCCCAGGTTCCCTTTGCCTCATGCCGCGCAATCACCCGCTCGTTCACTTCATAATAGGTATTCAGCGAGAGCATGGCAAGCACTATAAGCTTGAGCATCTCTTCATCATCCGTCATATCGAGGAGATCCTTCAGATGAATCTGCACAGCCGCCTTCAGGCCCAGCCTGCCGATCGAATCCATCCGGTCTTTCGGCGTGCCGTCCGAAAAGCGCTCCGGCGGGAGAAGCCAGCCCTTATCGGCGTCCATAGCCATACTCCGACGACGGGATCTCGCGCCCCCGGATATCGTATTTCAGTCTGTAATGCCGAAGCGCAAAACCGGAACACAGATCCATATAGCCCCGAATCAGCAGAGAAACGTCACTGTAGCTCTGCTCCCCCTCCTCGGAAACCAGATCCAGGTTTTCTTTGATCTGTTCCTTCAGCGGAAGAAGAACCCGGTTCACCTGCTGCGCCTTAAAGGTCCCGCAGGCGCTCTCCGGCCGCTTCCGCCCCAGCGCGGTAAACTGTTCGGAAAGACCTGCCAATTGCGCATAACGAAGCATAAACTCTTCCTTCCCGATCAGCGCCGCCCCGGCATCTTTCCTTTCGTATTCGTCTTTCTCCTCGTTCCCGACTTCATCTGCGTCCTCGTCTGCTCCCTTGTCTTCCTCTTCGCCTTCATCTCCGACCGCCTCATCATAAAGGCCCCGCAGATGATCCAGAGCGTTGGCCACATCCCCCAGGCGGGAAAGGAACCACTCATCATCCGTATGGTTCCACATTTCCCTCAGCACATCCTCGATTCCCTGTATTTCCAGTTCAAACTTTGTCTCTTCCATCTACTTTCCTTCCAGATTCTTCAGCACTCTTACCGCTACGCCCTGAATTTGGCAGCAGTCAACATAAATATCATCCATCTCGGAATTCTCCGGCTGCAGCCGTATACGCCTGTTCTCCGGTTCCGGCCAGTATCTCTTCAGCGTTGCCTCGTCATCGATCAGCGCAACCACGATCTGGCCGGGATCTGCGGTATCCTGCTGTCGGACGATCACAAGGTCATTCTCTTCAATCCCGACATTGATCATGGAATTGCCTTTCGCACGGAGGATGAAGAACTTCCCCCGGCCGATCAGCGATACGGGGAGCCTGACATACTCTTCAACGTTCTCCTCCGCCAGAATCGGCGTGCCGCAGGCCACCTGCCCGATCACGGGAAGCCCTGTCTGTTCCGGCCTGCTTTTTGCGGCAGTGATGCCCCTGACGCCGCAGTAATCGATCAGGCCGTCCTTCTCCATTGCCTTGATATACCTGTAAGCGGTCGCAAGAGAAATGCCGACCGCATCGCCGATCTCCTGCATCGTGGGCGAACGGCCGTACCGGTCATTCTGATCGCGGACAAACTGCTCAATCTCCGCGATTGTTTCTTTGCTTTTGCTTCTCATAAGGCCGCCTCCTAAATGAAAGATTTCTTTCATTTAGATGTATTATAGTAAATTCTCATTCTGATGTCAACCGTTTTTTCCATGTTTTTCTGCAGAACAACAGCCAAATAAGAGAAATCCAAGATTCCAAATTAGCGGAATCTCGGATTTCCGGTCACTGATAAAGGGCTTTCCCGTCGATCAGAATAAATTCTGTTTTGTTTTCAAAATCAAAGCCTCCCGTACAGACAAACCCGATATCAGACACTTCTATTCCTTGCACCTTCCGCAACTGATTCTTTTCCTGTTCGCACTCTTTCAGCGTCATAGGCCTGTCAAAGTATTTGCATTCATAAAAATCATACAAATCTCCGGTGCGTTTGATAACACAATCGAATTCTCCGTTTATTTTTTTTACCGGATCATCATACCAATAGGAGCCGAAGTCTTCAATGTCCGGATAATTTCCCCGGATGGACATCCTGTGGAAGTATTGAAGCGTGATTCCTTCAAATCTTCTGCTGATAAACTGCTCAAGAGTCTCCTCAATGTTCCTGGCATAATACTGCTCTTCCCCGATTCTGACAATGGTGCCGGCGGTTCCGAAGATAAACGAAAAGTAGAAGCGCATCAAATTATCCATGATTTCATAAAACTGCTTCTTCTTGTCATTCCGCCGATTGATCGGCTCGGTCTTCTGTATCGTCTCCATATCCAGAAGGATTTTCAGTTGTTTATCCAGCAGGCCTGTCTCACTTCCCCCTAATTGATCCCTGATCTCGGTGTATTTTTTCTTTCCGTTTCCGAGAGTCTCCAGTATCCTTGCATCATAGGATTTCCGGATTTCTTTCAGCATTACGTTTTCGATATGCGACCGAATAATCCCTGTTTCAGGCAGAAGCAGGCGGATGATATTGTCTTTTATTGACTTGTCCGTTTCAAGATTCTCAAGGACATAAGGGCATCCTCCAAACACGCTGTAAAAGGCGACTTTCTCCCGCACCGGCAGATTCGGGCAGAACTGTGATGCATCGTAGTAATCGAAATCGTGAATGTGCTGAATCAGAGAGAATCTTCCGAACAGCGGGTTGTCTTCAGCAAGCAATTCCTTCATGATTGTAATGTAGGAACCGCACAGAATCAGTTTCACATTTTCTGGAAGCCTGTCGATGACCGCCTGCATATAGGAATCTACTTCGTTCTTCTTTTTTGTCTCCTTGAGATAGGGATACTCGTCAATGATCAACAGAATCTTCTTATCCAGGGTTTTAAGATAATCCATCATCGCAAACAGGGAATCAAACCGGATGTTCGGGAGAGACAGGCTCTCCGACACGCTTTTATAGATAAGCTCCAGGTTTCCCTCAAAGGTGCTCGTCACACATAAGTGATTGACGACGATTCCATCAAACGCCTTGGCTGCCTCATGAATCAGCGTTGTTTTTCCAACCCTGCGCTTTCCATAAATCAGGACAGCGGTTTTTTTCTTCCATGTCGAAAGTTCGGCCAAGAGGGCTTTCAGCTCTTTTTCCCGTCCAATAAACATAGGTCTGCTCCTTACGCTATTAATTATTTTTCTCTGAATTCTTATTCAGATTGATATCATGTTAACCCATCCGACTGCCCACGTCATGTCTCTGAATATTTTTTCAGAGAAAATATTTTCAGAAACTCGCTTCATCACAGTATTCTTTCCAAAAGACGCAAGCGGAAAGCACTGCATTATAATGGGCTGCTCTGTCTTTCCCACTTTCTTGCTTTCCTACATATCAATTGCTTTCTCATCCAGGAGGAACTGCTCTATCCCAATGTAAAGGATTCCATTTTCATCCTTCCATGGATTGATCCTATCTCCGACCACAACGATTTTTCTAAATGAATCCGGAACTTTTATTAAAGAGTTAATCTCCTTTGCCCGTTTTTCCGGGTCGGCAATAGACAACGCTGATTGAACGTAGTATCGCTGGTTTCCGCGATTGACTACGAAATCAATCTCCAATTGCACCCTTGCACTCTTTCCGTCTTCCTTCTTGTAATTGTGCTCAACGACACCTACATCGACATCAAATCCTCGTCTCAGCAAGTCACAATAGAGCACATTCTCCATAATATGGGTCTCTTCCTGCTGTCTGAATCCCAGTCTCGCGTTACGCAACCCAACATCAGTGAAGTAATATTTGGCAGGAGTTTTCATATACTTTTTCCCTTTGACGTCATACCGTTCCGCCTTGGACAGCAGGAATGCTTCCGAAAAATAGCCAAGATATTTGTCTATAGTTGCGGATGAGATTTTCAAATGTTTCTCACTATCAAAGGTGTTGGAGAGTTTGGTCGGGTTTGTTAAGGAACCTATCGCAGATGCAAGGATGTTCAGCAGATCCTCAAGTACCTCAGTGTCATTTTGAATTGAATGTCTCTCGACTACGTCCTTCAAATATGTCCTGGTGAATAAATCTCTGAGATATCGGCTCTTCTGCTCATGCGAAGAGAGTGTCAGCGCAACCGGCATTCCTCCATAGGTATAGTAATCAACCCATGCGTTATGCTTGTCCCCCTGATACGCAGCATAGAACTCCGCAAACGAAAGAGGGTAAACACGAATCTCATCCCCTCGATCTCTGAACTGTGTGAGAATGTCCGAGGACAGCATCTTCGAGTTACTTCCCGTCACATAAACATCAGCATTTTTGATTCTCATGAGGCCAAGAACCACATCGATAAAATTGATTTTCGCCTGAGGATCGTCAATATACGGATTTTGAATTTCAGACACAAACTGGATTTCATCAATCAGAATGTAATATCTTTTTTGCTTATCCGTGATTTGCTCCCTGATGTACTGGTCCAGTTTAAAAGGATCTCTATACTTTGCGTTAGACAATTCATCCAACGCAATGCCGATGATTTGCTCCTCTTCAACACCCTGTTCCTGAAGATACTTTGTATAAAGCTCAAACAACAGGTATGATTTCCCGCAGCGACGGATACCGGTAATGATCTTGACCCTTCCGTTATCTTTCTTGTCGATCAGCTTTTGAAGGTACTCTTTTCTCTCCAGCTCCATCTTGCACACCTCAAAACAAACCTGCGTAAATACGCATTTTTTTAACGAATTGATTGTACCATATCTTTCCCTTAGAAAGCAAGCGGTACTCGTAAAATTTTTGCGTATTTACGCAGGATTTTTCACACAAGATACACACTTTTTACTTTCTTCGTAATCTATGCAGTCGTTTTTACTTGACATTCTTAAAGTAGCATGATATCCTGCAGGCAGGAGGTGATATTGTGGAACAAATCATCTGTACCCCGCAGGATCTGACTTACCTCAGTTGGTCCAGGATCCGCAATTCATCCGGCACAGCAGGCTCTTTTCTAAAGTCTCAGGAGGATACGCCTGACGGTCGAATTTACTATAAACTCTCTAACTATGACTCCTTTCACGGCATTGTGGGGCATGAGTCCGTCAATGAAATTATCGCGGATCGACTGCTTAATATACTTGACATTCCTCATCTATCCTATCAGCTGATCCATGCAGATATCATTGTGGACAGCAAACCTATCCGCACATGGCTCTGTGCGTCACATAATTTCAGGGAGCGCGGTGAAAAGAAGGACGCTCTGGATGCTTACTACGACAGCAATAAGCTGCCGGATGAATCTCCTCTTGATTTCTGCATCCGCAATGGCTGGGCAAAATACATCTATCAGATGCTCCTCGTGGATTACCTGATCCTGAACCGGGACAGACACGGAGCAAACATAGAAGTTCTGATCAACCGGTATCGGAAAACTGTCAGACTCGCTCCGCTGTTCGATCATGGTGTTTCCTTCTACTGCCGGAGTCCGGATGATGCAGCGCTCGAAAAAGAGGACCCGATGGCAGATAAGCCGGTACAGTGCTTTGTCGGTTCGCGGTCCGCGTGGGACAATCTCCATCTGATCCCTCAGGATCAATTTCCGCGCGTTTGTCCATTAAAGGAAACAGACCGCTCCGCTCTGTTTGACGGCCTTGACGCGGCAATCAGCAAGTATCGGTTAGACCGTACCTGGGAAATGATTTGGAGGAGGTGGCAGGCATATGAGGCTCTTCGCTGTCAAGGATGAAACGATGCCGAAGGATAAAGTTCTTGGTTACCTGATTTATTACGAGATCCCCAAATCATTCTATATCGAACTGCCTGATCATGCAGACCCATGGGAAACATCTCCTATCCTTTCCCCTTTTGTAAATCGCGGCATATACAGCATTGACAGCAGCTGGAGCCGACGCTGGGTGCAGCAGCGGATTGTTCCGCAGGACCGGCAAAATATCGGGCAAATACTGAGAGACAACGGTCTGAAAGAATACGATGAGTTTTCCCTTCTTATGCTCACAAAGGGTCGATGCGAACAGGACGACTGTTATCTGGAGGAAATATCCCCGGACAATCCGCCGGAGCTTCTCATCCGTCGTTGGCAGACCAAAGTGGAAGATATCATTCCTCTGGATGCACCACTGCTTCTGGTGTTCTTCCGAAACGGCATGACGAAGATAATTGATACTCAGGAAGTCGCTGATCCTGCATGTGCGCCTTATCTTTCCAATCAGGATCGGTTCAGCACCGTTGAAGTTCAGCCGGACGGTTATGGCGTATACTGGAATGCTCAGGCGATGATTTCCCATCGGGATTTGTTTATGCACGGTGTGACGGTCCCGCTGACGCTGCTTGACTTTCATCATTACGTCCAGGATCGCGTCGTCAGCGCGTCTGAAGCCTGCAGCCTTCTCGAGTGTTCTCGTCAGAACATCGATGACCTGATGCGAAGAGACAAACTGCATCCAATCCGCACCGACGCCAAATACAAGCTGTTTTCCAAAGCGGAAGTCATGCAGCGCCGAAAAGACTGACTGCAAGAGCAGCGGAGTTCATCGCTCCGCTGCTCTTTTTTTTGACAAGCTGAAATTTTGTGGCGTGATCGTTTTTATTAAGGCGCAATGCCAGCTACGCCCAATCGACTTTTGTAGTCAAGCTGAAATCAACGATCAGCGCCCTTGTTACCCTTCGTTTCTACAGCTCAGCTTATCCATTCTTCAATTTCTTCTTTTTTAATTCCGAATTTCAGAGAGTTTCGACGAAATTCGGCTTGACTTGTAAAACGGGTATGTTATAATTGCTTCATTATATTACCGAATTTCGGAGAATGTCGACCAAATTCGGAAAGGAGCTTCCTATGAGAATCGAAAGGGATCTGTATCTGAACAGGCTGATTTCCAAAATGCACAACGGAAAGGTCAAGGTCATCACCGGTATTCGCCGGTGCGGGAAGTCTTATCTGCTGCGGCACATCTTTAAAGATTATCTTCTGGCCAACGGAGTAAAAGCCGATCATATTCTTGAAATCGCGCTGGATCAGAAAGAGTTCGAAAAGTACCGCAATCCAAACGCTCTGTATGATTACGTCATCCGTCACATTGACGGGGAAGGCGATTATTTCCTTTTTGTAGATGAGATTCAATTATCCTACAAGGTAAAGCGTGAGGACGCAGATTTGAGTATCATTGCGGAGGAAGATCGGGAACTGGCCTATACGACCTTCTATGATATTCTGAACGACCTTATGGCAAAGCCAAACCTTGATATCTATGTAACCGGTTCCAATTCCCGGATGCTCTCAAAAGACATTGCGACCAATTTCCGGGATCGCGGCAGCGTAATCCGAATGTTCCCCCTGAGTTTTTCGGAGTTTTGCGCAATTTCGGCTTTGGAAAAAGCAGACGCATGGGCGGAGTATGTCTTCTACGGCGGGATGCCGCTCGCCGTACTGGAGCCGGATGAGAATGAGAAAGCGAACTATCTCGCCGGTCTTTTTGATCGCGTCTATATCGCCGACGTCGTCGAGCGTTACGGTGTTGAGGATGCTTATCTGGAAAACCTGATTGATGTCATTGCATCCAGCGTCGGTTCCCTGACCAATCCCAGCAAACTGGCAAATACGCTCAACTCCGTCAATCACGCTCATACCAGCGATAAGACGGTGAAAAAATACCTGGACGCGTTGGAGGATGCCTTCATCTTCGAAAAAGCGCAGCGATATGACATCAAAGGAAAAGCCTATTTTGAGTCTCCCTTAAAATACTACTGCACTGACGTTGGCCTCAGAAATGCCCGCCTTGGTTTCCGGCAGATCGAAGAAACGCACCTGATGGAGAATATCCTGTTTAACGAACTTGTGATTCGCGGCTACAGCGTCGATGTGGGCGCGATCCGCTTCGCCGAAACAAAAGAAGGCAAAAAAGTCGAGAAGATGCATGAAATCGACTTTGTAGTAAATATGGGCATGAAAAAAGTCTATATTCAATCTGCTTTCAGCATTGCAGATGAAGAAAAAAAGAAGCAGGAGATCATCCCGCTTCTCAGGAGTGGAGATTTCTTTAAGAAGATTGTCGTAACCGCCGGAAACAGCAAGCCTCATATGGATGAGAACGGAATCTGCTATACCGGCATCATTCCTTTCCTGCTCAACCCCGACAGCATCGATGCCATTTGAGCCAGCTCCCGTTTTCTCTCCCGAGGCCGCTCCGCGGCCTCTTTTTCTGTTACGCTTCCAGATCATTGAGCACTTTTCAAGAGATTTGGAGAGTTTGACCCAAACAGGTTTATTCAAGAATCTCCGAGTATTTCTACTGAAAACTTTGCTCGACTTCTCGCAAAATTTTCAGCAGAATGAAGTCATCTGCTAACATTTTATTCTTCTATTTATTGACAAGTTGGTTTGTATCGTGCTATTATGCTTCCCGCAATCAAAGTGCATATTAACATAATTTCTTGTCGTTTTAATTGACATTCTTGTCAGGAGGTTTTTTCCTTGCGTACTCTTTCCCTTTCCCTTCTCGCCGAGACCGTGGTCGCCAGGCGCAAAGCCATGAAGTTGACCCAGACAAAGCTCGCCGAACTGACCGGTATGAACCGCCCCATTCTCTCCAATCTCGAAAACGGTCTGTACACCCCTTCTGTCCGGCAGCTCGAAGCCCTCGCTTCCGTGCTCAGCTTTGACCTCACCGAGATGTTCGTCGAGCAGAGCGGCGAACCCGTCACCGTGGATCACACCTGTAAAATCGCCGTTGCCGGTGTCGGCTACGTCGGTCTCTCTCTTGCCGTTCTGCTCTCCCAGCACCATCCCGTCACCGCCGTCTGCACCAAGCCCGAAAAGGCCGAGATGATCAACGCGTATCAATCCCCCATCCAGGACAACTATATCGAGAAGTTCTTTACCGAAGCGAAAGCCGGAAAGCGCCGCCTCACCCTCGCCGCCACCACCGACGGCGCCGCCGCTTACGCCGATGCCGACTTCATTCTCATCGCCGTCCCGACGAATTATGACCCCAAGACCAATTATTTTGACTGCTCCGCCGTGGAATCCGTCCTGACCCTGATCAAATCCGCAACTGCTTCCCGAGAGAAAAAACCGACCGTCGTCATCAAGTCGACGATCCCGGTCGGCTATACCGTCCACATCCGCGAAAAGCTGAGCATGGACAACATCCTCTTCAGCCCGGAGTTCCTGCGCGAATCCAAAGCATTGTATGACAACCTCTACCCCAGCCGCATCATCGTGGGCTGCGATCCCGCGAACGCAGACGCCGCCCGCATCTTTGCCGCTCTCCTGCAGCAGGCCGCCGTCAAGAACCCCATTCCCACCCTCTTCATGGGTACCACCGAAGCCGAGGCCACCAAGCTCTTCGTAAACACCTATCTGGCCCTTCGCGTCAGCTTCTTCAACGAGCTCGACACCTATGCCGAAATCAAGAATCTGGATACCGCGGGCATCATCAGGGGCGTCTGCCTGGATCCCCGCGTCGGCGACTACTACAACAACCCCTCCTTCGGCTACGGCGGCTATTGCCTGCCGAAGGACACCAAGCAGCTCCTCGCCAACTATCAGGATGTGCCCGAGAATCTGATTCAGGCCATCGTCGAGAGCAACCGCACCCGCAAGGACTTCATCGCCGACCGCGTCCTCGACATCGCCGGCGCATATACAGGAAGCGAAAACTTCAACCCTGATAAGGAGCGTCCAGTTGTTGTCGGCGTATACCGTCTTACCATGAAAAGCAACAGCGACAATTTCCGTCAGTCCTCCATCCAGGGTATTATGAAACGAATAAAAGCCAAGGGTGCGACGGTCATCATCTATGAACCGACGCTTGAAAACGGCAGCACCTTCTTCGGCAGCAAAGTCGTCAACGATCTGAAGAAATTCAAAAAAATGTGCAGCTGCATCATCGCCAACCGCTACAGTGCCGACCTGGACGACGTCAGCGAGAAAGTATATACCCGCGATCTGTTCCGGAGGGATTGAGCCATGGCAAAAACGCAGGTCGATCTCAACAACAAAACCATCCTCGTCACCGGTTCTCCGGGATTCATCGGGGCCTATCTGGTCATCCGTCTGCTGCGCGAGATGGCCGGCGGAACCGTCATCAGCCTCGACAACATGAACGACTACTACGAGGTAACCGGAATTCATTCTTGAAAAAGTCTTAATTCTCCTGTAGAATATTGATGATGAAATGGGGTGATCGAATTGCAGGAGACAGAACAGGCTCGCAGAGAGCGCGAACGCCGGGAAGACCTTGCAAGGAGTGGAGAATATGTGCAAAGCATTTGAAGAAGTCAGAAATGAAAGCTTTAGCCGCGGTATGCAGCAGGGCATGCAACAGAAAGAAATCAGCAATATTAAAACTTTGATGGAGAGCATGAACTGGTCTGCCCAAAACGCTATGGAAGCCCTCAGAATTCCCGCCGAGGATCAGCCAAAGTACGCCGAGATGCTGTCAGTCTGATTCCCGGCAAAATCCAAATCCCGCAATCTGCATCTCAACCGCCCACCCCGGGCGGTTTTTTGATTTCCGAATTCGACATCAAACTGTTCTTCCACGCGCCGTTCCGGCAGTTCTTCCCGTCTCTCCCCAGCGCAGTGAAAAGTTGTCCTTATATAACCTTGGTCTTTCAGCCAGGTACTTTGTTGAAAAAATCCTCTATCGTTCGCCGTGTATACATCTCTTCAACTTCTTTCATGATCAGTATCGTCAGATGATCAAGCGATCTGGTCAACGCTACATACAATAGATGACTGGTTTTATTATTCTCTGTCTTCTCACGGAAGGATGAGGGCAATGAGTCGGTTACTGATTGTAACCAACTGAAACTGAAATCTCCAAAGGACGGAAAGTTTCTCTTTTATCGGATCATCCTGCATTTTTATATTTCTCCCTGTCCGCCTGGACACCTCCGCATTTCTGTTTTTCATCCTTCTGATTATCAGGGCTCCACAATTCTTTCAAGTGTTGCCTTACATTCATTCCGTCCCCTCCAATTTCCTTGACGCTCTCCCCAAAACCCGTTATAATAACCTTGCTGTCGGCTCCTTCGCAGTGGAAGGAGGTGAAGCCTTTGTCCTCGTTAATTGACCTCATAATCTCTATCGTGGCAGGTGTATATGCACATTACATCTGCAAATGGCTGGATAAGAGATGACAGCAACAGCCTGGCGGTGTTAGCCGAACGCCCTATAAATCCGGCAGAAACCCCGGGAGATGCACCTCCCGGGGTTTCCTCGTGAAGCCCTATTTGTCCGCGTTTCACGACCTCATGCCCGTATTATACCACAGGTCCCGGGAAATGCAAGCATATTTTATTATAAAAAATACCGGAACTAGCCGTCTCCATGTATGAAAATGAATGAAAAGCGGAGCCTTGATGATAAAACCATCAGGAAATTGTGTAAGTTTTTTGGCTGTTCCTCAGATTATCTTCTCTGTATCTTTTACGACCTGAAAACTAAGACCGTACCGGTTCTCATTTCCTACGATCATATTGGCATGCTCTTCCGATTTTCTCATTCCATTCCTTCATGTTGCGTAACATCTTCTAATTCCGTCCACAGCGGGTTTGGGTTCACATATTCTTCAGAGCCTGGATCATCGCAATCGCAATACGGTCAACGGAACCGGAATCAATCCCCAGGTTCACTCCTTCAACCCTCATCTTTTCTTCGATGAGTTCTCTGACTTTCTTCGCCACATTCTCCGGCTTGCTGTTCTTCCTGATACTCTGTGCCAGAATCTCGGCCTCGTAGTTGTAAAACATAGGTCCGGCCTTGTCCTCAAATGCCAGCGGATCCCAATATGACAGCAATCCGCGAATCAGATCAGCTTTTGTAGGCTTCGGCATCTTAATCACCATTGGTTTTCTCTCCGTCTCACATTGATCACACCAGATTTAAAACTCTCCGATCAAATCCCGGATCGTCTCAATCTGATACTGCGGGAACGTATCGTCATCCGTCTCCAGTTCTTCCAGCCGGTGGATCAGCTTCATCCCGGCCACCTTCCCAATTCCGGGAGGATTGCATCTGTAATAGAGCTTCAGTTTCTCATAAAGTGCGTCAAACCCGAGATCAAAAGCATTCATGTCTTTATAGCTGATAAAATCCCTGTTGCCGGATGCTGAAAAGATAATCAGCTCCAGTTCATTCAGCAGCAGCTCATCTGTGATCCGAACCGGCAGCCAGTAGGTATCCCGATCAGAGATCTCCGTCAGAGCATCCTGTACCTGCCAGTTCATCCGAAACCCTTCAAAGGAACTGAGCATATCCGCGAATTCCTGAGCGCTGTACAGTTTCCCGTCGACGCGGAAGCCAATCTCACCGTTGCGGCTTTCAATTTCCGCCCAGCCGCGGTCCCGCAGATCCCTCTGTTTCCCAAAGAAACCGCAGGACGGCACGCCTCTCTCTTCTTCCCGAATCACCGGATTCAGAAGTGCCGTTTCCAGCTTCTCGATTACATCCATCAGCAGGTATTCATCCGGTGTTCCGTGCCCGAAGCTGCGAAAGCAGTATGATGTTCTGTTTCTGTCGGCTCTTGAAAACTGATCTGCCAGATAAATCTCAACCGCCTCATATTCCGGAATCTGATCAAACCGGCGGATACAGAAATAGTGCACTCTGCCGCCGGCATCTTTCATGCCGAATCGGATCTCATCTTTCCCGATCTTCTCCCCGTCCTCATCCACGAAAAGCCGGTCTTCCTCCGCCGGGATGATCTCCGCCTGCCGTACCGGCGGATCTTCCCGCCCATCCTCCAGCGCAGTCAGAATAAACGCGCAGCAATCGGCGCAGCACTTCCCTGTTATCGAAACCTTCGGACTCACCGCCCCGATCTCAATCAGGACCTCCGTCTCCCTCCCGCAGCACTCACATTTCATATCTAATCCCTCAACATTTTTGCAGCGAATCTGATAGATTATCCTTATTGCACCTTGCAAGAATTACTCCTTCAACGCATATTTACGGTTTATGGTAAAATATGAATGAATGGAGAAAACGGCAATTCAGAATTCGTAACTTTTAGCGGCAATTCATAGCAACTGGTTTTAACCCGGAAGCTATAAAAATCCATTGCAGATATTCTTCTTATCATATATCCTTGTCTCTGTCTGGCAAGACAAATAGAAGAACAAGGAGGAAAGGAGAATGTTAGCAATGGATCAGATACATCATATCAGAAAACTCTATTTCGAGCAAAGCCTGAATTGTTGATTCTTTTTTCTTTGCCACTGGTAGTCTCCTTCTCATCATTAACAATTCTGAAAACAAGCACTGTTTTTACAACGTCCTGTTAAGCGGACCCCGGTTCTTTCATCACCCCGGGCCCCGCTTTTTGTTTCTTTCTTCACAATCTCTCTGCGCTTCCGGTATAGGGATGCACAACCGCATATTTTACCACATTCTCATGGAATTCGCCGGGAACCATCCTGTCAAAGTACTGACGCTGCCATTTTGTGTAGTCAAATCTTTCTCTGATGATAACGGAAATAAACTGTTCCGCATCAACTACGCCGAGGGCTTCTGTAAGGCATTCCATTCCTCGATTCATAAGTTCAATCGTATTAGAGCTCATTCTTCTCCCTCCATTCCTGTAACAAACTCAATCGGTGTTACCAACTTTATCTTATCGGTCTTATATTTCAGCAGACGAATATCCGTAGATATAAAATATTCACATCCGGCATAAATTGCCGCAGCAAGATGATACGCATCTTTCTCTTTAACGCCGGTTTTCATGATATCATCAGCGATAGGCTTGACTGCCTCGTCCCGTTCTCCACCGACATACCCCGCCATATTATCCCGAATGAACTGAATTATCGACTGCTTTCTCATTTCATAAGGGTTCCGGCTAACTTCATAATCCAAAACGTACGATCCTATAAGGTCCAGTTCCCTGCGTTTAATGAGATTCTGAATATAGAGTTTTGACTGGGCTTCCATAGCAACTTTAAGCTGTGATTGATCGTCATACGGTCTGTTGTAGCAGCACATATCAAGGTATACTCTCATCCAACAATCATCCCTTTCATCGGCAAGCTTATCCGTTTCTTTTATTATAAAGATGAGTTCTGGAAATATCAACAAATAATTTTTAGATGCTTCTGAGCAGTATGTGTCAAGTTTCTGCTTCCCTGTTCCTTGAAAACGATCTGAACTGCTACAAAGAACAGCTACTGGAAGAAAACAGCACCGTCATAAAGAACAAGAAAGACTGGAGCCATGAGCGAGAAGAGGTATGTGCTCGCCGTGCTTCCAACTCACCGATCTCCTGGAGATGAAGGAGACTGGTTTTGGCGAAGGTGGATGGTGTGTAGAGTATTCGGTTGGAGGCCACTATGGAGGAGGCGTTGTTGGTGAAGAATTCGTTCATTGCTCTTCACCCATTTGCCTTCCCGCTATTTCCGTCCGCTATAGCTCTATACTCCGCTTGTTTCTCAGTAAATACTTTTTCATGTTTCCTGTTAGCTCGTCTAACCAGCCATAAGTCTATAATCTTCTCTTTTCCCTTTGATGTATCTATTATGGAAATGACTGAAAACACAGCAAATGCTACCAGTGCAATAATTAGAAAGATGTTGTTGCTCTTTAAGCCTACTAATGAATAAATGAGACCAATGATTGCCGCAAGAACACAAAAACGGCCGGTCCATGTGGCAATTCTTCTTTCTCTTGCCAACTGGTCATCCATGGCCTTTGCAGCTATGAGTCTTGCCTGCTTATCTGAATTTTCTAATCGGGCATGGTTTTCCGCTTTTCGTTGTAGTTCGGCTTTATGACGTTCGTCTTCTCTTGCATCATTGGAATACTCTTCACGTAATTTATTTTCAATCCTGAGGATAAGGTTTTCGTCTATGCCCTCATCGCCTTCAAACGATGCAAAAAGTATTTCTTTCTTGGTATATCTGCTAGAACGTATGGCAACTGCCACTTCTTCCGTTACTTTTCCCTCAGCTTGCATTTGATCTAATACTTGACCAAACTTTTCCAACACTTCCGGTGTTGGCTGAGTTGCCATATAAGCATTACGCAAAAGCTGCCGTTCAGGTAAATCACCAACAGAACCGCATTTTATCCACGTAAGTGCCGCTAAATCAGAATCCGTTATTAAGAGCGGAAATGTATCTGCGTTGACATTTCGTCTGTAATACTTGTTAACTTCTTTTGCTAATGCCGTATTTGTTGTGACAAAAACAGCCTTGCAATGTTCTATTTCTTCTGATTGAACACTCCCACGCAGTTTATGGATACCCAAGACAGACTCCATATCTGCATCCATGCTTTCTTGAACACGCCAGAAAATCTTCTTTTTCAGTATTATACCGAGTTCATCTTCATTAATAACAAAACTATCATCAATAGAACCATCCGGATTCTTTGGATATTCAGGTCTTGCCGCAAGGAAAGTCTTAAATGCCGAATTGAGCTTTCCTTCCCATGTCTGTTTTAACCTCTGTACATCTGATGAAGAATACTTCCTCTCATCTAGCCCTTCCAAGGTCACTGAACTCGAATGTCCAATATTACGTTGATATGCGTTTAAGATTCCTTCAATTTCATGTTGTGTCTGTGGAAAATAGAAAAAGCTTCCTTTCTGCTTTTCTAGAGCCTTGTGCAATTCACCAGCGCTTTTCTCGTCTTCAGAGGTCTTATATCCCAGTAGGCGAAGCAAAAATGGTGTGTCGTAGTAAAAAGAGACATTTCGGTATGTAGATGTGGTAATGTTCCCGTTTCCTGCCTGTAGATATAATGCTGATTGAAGAAAATAACCTTTAACAAGATCAATAGCATAATCAAATTCGATTGCATGAGAGTCTCTCTTCTCATAGAGATATTGTGCAATGTAGTAATCTTCTTCCCGCCCTCGAATTTCTTCGGTGTGTTCCTCCATCTGATTTGTGCCAAGAAATATACCCTGCCTGGAAAAGAATCCTTGAAGCGCAGCTATTGCTTGGTCAAGAGTATACTTTCGGTTAGTTCTTATATGGCTCTCAAGGTAAGGAACGAGCTGATTTCCAAGAGTCTGAATTTTCTTTTCACAGTCATCTTTTCTCTTCTCAATTTCGGATACTGAAGAGTCCAGGCTTTTGTTCAGTTTGTATTGTCCATGCTCTCTCTGAAAGAGTCTTGGGTTTCTCTTGAAAACGCGTTCAATGATTGTGGGGGGCATATCAGTGTAACCGAATTCACTCCTCACAATATCGAGTACGCGCTGCTGATCAATAGCCTCCTTTGGCGAGCACACCTTTGCAACAGCATAGAAAACAAAAGGGGACACAAGATCCAGCAAATCTTGATGTCTTGTTTTCCACATTGTTTCCAGCATTACCGCTCCAGTAAGCAGATTTTGATTTGCCATTTCTATTTGCCTCCTTCCTAGTATTTGCCAGTTGTAAGTTGTTCCATTGCAGCATCAATCAGTGGACTGTCGATTGAGCTCTTCATCCGCTCTGCTGCTTCTTTCGCTCCAGCCTCGTCCTTCACCTTATAGATGGAGAGTAATGTACAGAGGTGAGGAAGAACCAGCTTCTCGATCACGCCAACATCCGAAACCGCTAACGCTTCCTTCACCTGCTGCTCAAACCACTCTGGGCTGACATCGTACTTCTCGTGTATATCGATAATCATTTTGCCACCACCGTCAGGACAACGTCCCTATCCTTCATCATGATTATTCTGTATGCCACTGAGCCACCAGTTCGGGATTAAATGAGCCGCCGGGGCTGCGGCGCTGGAATATATTCATTCAGTCTATAATCATACCCCTGCCCCGGAACACGGTGTCCCAGCGTAAAGGTGAAAATAACAGCGAGATAGAATCACAGGAGTGCGGCAAGCACCGCCGTGCCCTTCTTCATCTTCCCGGCCCGGCACAGAATCACGCAGACCATGCCGACCGCCGCCGCAACCGTCAGCCAGATCAGCACATTCTGCCCCGTTATTGATCTTTTCACCGAACCGAAAAAGTCGATAGCGCTTTCCTCCTTTCAATTCTTCCGCTCAATCGTAAACTGAGGTCCCGGCTTGCAGGAATAAGTTCCAGTTCTACTGAAAAGAAAACCGGAATTCATTCTTGAAAAAGTCATAATTCTCCTGTAGAATATTAATGCTGAAATGAGGTGATCAGAGTGCAGGACACAGAACAGGCCCGCAGAGAGCGCGAACGCCGGGAAGACCTTGCAAGGCTTCGTGGTCTTCGTCCCATTGACGATGATTTCATGCGCTGCATCTTTCGGGATAATATTCCGCTGGCACAGTTCGTGCTGCGCATTCTGACAGGCAAGGATGATCTTCAGGTAACGGATCTGGAAACCCAGAAGGATTTTAAACGCCTGGTTGGTGCCCGCTCGGTTTGTCTGGATGCCTATGCAACGGATTCTTCAGGAAAGAAATTTGACCTGGAGATTCAGCGTTCTGACCTTGGCGCCGGGACACATAGAGCAAGGTATCATTCGAGTGCCATGGATATCGAAAATTTGGATGCCGGTCAGGATTTTGATGAGCTCCCCGATACCTACACCATTTTCATTACCGAACACGATGTCCTGAATCAGAGCCTGCCTTATTATCAGATTGAACGTGTCACGCTCCATGATGGTAAACCATTTCAGGACGGATCCCATATTCTGTATATCAACGGCGAATACCGGGGCGATACACCACTCGGGAAACTGATGCATGATTTTTCATGCTGGGACCCGGATGACATGAATTACGCATTGATGGAAGAAGCTGCCAGGTAT
>JAFYHU010000087.1 GCA_017538965.1 Oscillospiraceae bacterium | reverse complement strand
GATAAGCGCCCCTTTGGGGCGGCAAACCCCGGCCTGCGGGGGACCTCATCCGTCATCGCCTGCGGCGATGCCACCTTCCCCAAAGGGGAAGGCTATATAGAGTAAAACCCCGGCCGGGAGGCCGGGGTTATTTTAATCGGTGCGAGCGGAGCGATCTGGGGATCGCTCCCTACGGGTGCGGGCATGAAAAAGGCAGGCCTTGATGACCTGCCTTATGCGAGGAATCATTCTCTTTTTCAATTCAGAAGCTCGTCGAGAGGGAGGGTTTTGAGCCACTATCTTTCCCAGAGATAGACCGGAATGGTCATTTCGGCTCCGTAGCAGCTGACGGTCAGCTCGGTTTTTCCCACGGGCTTCAAAGCCGTGAACTTACAGCTTGTCCTGTCGTCGCTGATCGTCAGGGAGGCTGCCTTTTCGTCGCTGAGGGACCAGTAGACAGGCGGGCGGGTTATCTTCGGTTCCGTCACAACGGTAATCTCGATCGGCCTGTCTTCCACGTATGTGGTAAAACCGTCGGCCGTCAGTTCTCCGCCGCCGGCATACAGCCGGAGGCTGCTGATCGTGGGGGTAGGGGCAGGCGTGGACGGAGGACGGGCCTGGATGTACGTCACCTTGGACGGCGCCTCCTCCACAGCGGGTTCTGCCGCCTTTTTTGCCAGATAGAGCGTCAGGAAGTTGAGCAGGATTGCCACAAGCGTGGCGACAGCCAGAAGAATATAGCCGGTCTTTACCCACTTCATCGGGTTCAGTTCCGCTTCCGGTGCACTTCCCTCCGGCACGCTGACGCGCGGTGTTCTGTTTCCGTAACAATAATAATAGGCCATGAGCGTTTCCCTCTTCATGACAACTACATCTTGCATGCATCGCCTTTATTACCTACAATATATACCATTCTCCGGCCGTTTGCAAGAGAGAATTCCGAGTCGGAAAGCAGTTTTTTCCGGTCAGAATATGGCAAGGCACCTGCCGTCCCTCCGAGGGGGAAAGCAGGTGCCTTTATTATATATGTACGTCGTCTTTTCTTGTTTATTCCAGCGTCTTTCTGACAAGCGGGAGGAAGCTGTTCATCGCCTCGTCCAGCTTGCTGACGTCGGTGCCGCCGCCCATGGCGGAGTCGGGCTTGCCGCCGCCTTTTCCGCCGGCCACCGCGGCAACCGCCCGGACGAGATCGCCCGCCTTCAGGCCGGCCGCAACGGCGTCCTTGCCGCAGACGCAGAGGAAGCTGAGCTTTTCGCCGTTGACCGCGGCCAGGAGCGCAGCCACCGCCGGCTCCTTGTCACGCAGCGAGTCGCCCTGTTTGCGCAGAGCATTGGCGTCGCCCTCCGTTCTGGCCGCCACCACCTTCACGGGTCCGACCGTTACGGCGGAGGTCAGGATGTCGCCGGCGCCTTTGGCCGTTGCCTGGTCGCGCAGCTGCTGCAGGCTGCGGCGCAGCTCCTTCAGTTCGTTCGCCTGCTGGTCCAGCTTCTTCGGAAGCTCCGCGGGGATGGTCTTGAAGCGGGCAGCCGCGGAGAGAAGAATCTTCTCCTGTGTACGGCGGTAGGCCAGCGCGCCCAGACCGGTCAACGCCTCGATGCGGCGGACGCCGGAGGCCACAGAGCCTTCGGAGACAAGAACGAAGCTGCCGATCTTCGCGGTGTTCGACACGTGCGTGCCGCCGCAGAGCTCCAGACTGTAGCCGCCCATGTCCACAACGCGCACAATGTCGCCGTATTTCTCGCCGAATAGCGCGGCGGCGTGCGTCTGTTTTGCCTCCTCGAGACTCATTTCTCTCGTGATAACGGGATAGTCCTCCAGGATCGCACGGTTCACGGCCTGGCGCACGGCGTCCAGTTCCTCATCCGTGGGAGCGGAGAAGTGGGTAAAGTCAAAGCGGAGCATGTCGGTGTCCACGAGAGAGCCTGCCTGATGCACATGATCGCCGAGGACATCGCGCAGGGCGCGGTGCAGAAGGTGGGTCGCGCTGTGGGCACGGCAGAGCGCCGCACGCCGCTCGTCGTTCCGGGTCACGGTAACGACATCCCCGACGACCGCCTGGCCGCTGCGGACCACGCCGCTGTGCATGAACTTGCCGCCCTTGTTCTTTTGAACGCTGCGGACCTCAAAGACAAAGCCGTCCTTCTGGATCATGCCTCTGTCGGAGAGCTGGCCGCCCATCTCGGCGTAGAGGACGCTGCGGTCGAGGACAAGAATTGCCTCGTCTCCTTCGGAGACGAACGAGCAGATCTCTCCCTCGCGGACCGTCGCGAGGATCGTCGCCTCGCAGACGTCGCGGTCATAGCCCACGAACTCGGTCTCCGGAATCTCCTTGCCGAAGCTGATGCCGGACCAGCCGAGATCACCCAGGGCCTTGCGGGCTTCGCGGGCGCGCTCGCGCTGCTGCTGCATCAGAATGCGGAAGCCCTCATCGTCCACCGTGTAGCCGGCATCCTCGCACATCTCCGCCGTCAGGTCGGGCGGGAAGCCGTAGGTGTCATAGAGCTTGAAGGCGTCCGCGCCGGAGAAAACGGTCTCGGCCTTGGCCCGGTGCGCTTCCATCAGTTCGCTGAAGATGCGCAGGCCGGCGTCGATCGTGTTGCCGAACTTCTCCTCCTCACAGCGGATGACGGTGGTGATATAGTTCTGCTTTTCTCTCAGCTCCGGGTATTGACATTCACTGATGTCCACGACGGTCGAGACAATCTCGTACAGGAAAGGATCGTTCACGCCCAGGAGCTTGCCGTGGCGTGCAGCCCGGCGCAGCAGGCGGCGCAGCACGTAGCCGCGGCCTTCGTTCGAGGGCAGGACGCCGTCGCAGATCATGAAGACGGCGCTGCGAATGTGGTCGGTGATGACGCGCAGGGACACGTCCTTCTTGTGGCTCTCGCCGTAGTAGGCGCCGGTCAGCTCGCTGACCCTGTGCGTCACGTGCATGACGGTGTCCACGTCAAAGAGAGAGTCCACGCCCTGGCAGACGACCGCCAGACGCTCGAGCCCCATTCCGGTGTCGATGTTCTTCTGCTTGAGCTCGGTATAGTTGTTGTTGCCGTCGTTGTCGAACTGACTGAACACGTTGTTCCAGACTTCGATATAGCGGTCGCAGTCGCAGCCCACGGTGCAGTCCGGCTTACCGCAGCCGTACTTCTCGCCGCGGTCATAGTAAATCTCCGAGCAGGGACCGCAGGGACCGGCGCCGTGTTCCCAGAAGTTGTCTTCCTTCCCGAAGCGGAAAATCCTCTCTGGCGGAATGCCGACGTCGTGCTCCCAGATTTCGGCCGCCTCGTCATCTTCGAGATAAACCGAGGGGTAGAGGCGCTCGGGGTCCAGGCCGACCCATTCCGGCGATGTCAGAAATTCCCAGCTCCAGGCAATGGCCTCCTTCTTGAAATAATCGCCGAAGGAGAAGTTCCCCAGCATCTCGAAGAAGGTGCCGTGCCGCGCGGTTTTGCCGATGTTCTCGATATCGCCGGTGCGGATGCACTTCTGGCAGGTGCAGACCCGGCGGCGCGGAGGCTCCTGCTCGCCCTTGAACCAGGGCTTCATGGGCGCCATGCCGGAGTTGATGAGCAGCAGGCTCGGGTCGTTCTGCGGGATCAGCGAGAAGCTGGGCAGGCGCAGATGGCCCTTGGTCTCGAAAAAGCTCAGAAACATCTCGCGAAGTTCGTTCAGTCCGTAGTTTTTCATGTTCGGTCCTCTGATTCCTTAGATTTCTATTGATTTTATTCCGTTTGTTTTATCCCCGTTCCGAAGTCTCTGCCGTTGCGCGGAAAAGAAACCGATCCCTCGCACCTACCTATATTCGCCGCGTTTCCCTTATTGGGGGGTCCCTTCTTTTTCATTCGCGGCAGCAGCGGTTCGTCAGGGGCAGTCCTTTCCCTGGCCGCGAAACGGCACAGGCTGAATGGGAGCGTCTCTATCCATCAATAATCCTGTGTAGCAACAAAAGCGTCGAATTCTTCCTGATTGGTGAAGAAGCGGTGGCGGCCTGTCTCGGTGTCCAGGGCATAATACAGATAATCGGTCGATGCGGGCTTCAGCGCCGCTTCCAGGCTGCTCAGGCCCGGATTGCAGATCGGCGTCGGCGGCAGCCCGGCGCTGCGTCTGGTGTTGTAGGGGCTGTTCTCCTCCAGCATCTCGGCCGTCGGGGCGCCTTCGTGCTCGGGATGGACATACAGGATGGTCGCGTCGATGCCCAATACCATGCCTGCATCCAGACGGTTGTAGATGACCGAGGCAATTTCGGCGCGTTCCTCATCGTCCGCGGCTTCCTTCTCGATCATCGAAGCGATCGTGACCACATCCCGCAGGCTGCGGCCTTCCTCTTCCAGCTGCGCCATGGTCTCTTCGCTGATATGGCTGTTGAACTCGTCCAGGAACTTGTTGATCGTGCTGGAAGCCTGCATGTTGGCATAGAAGTTATAGGTCTCGGGGAACAGATAGCCCTCCAGCCGCTGGGCCCCTTCTTCGCCGGGTTCCTCCACAAAGCTGTAGTTGAAGCCGTACTCCGCCGCCGCCGTCATCAGGTCTTCATAGCTGCTGACGCCGCTGCGCTCGAGCAGGACAAACATCTGGTGCATGGTCATGCCTTCGATCAGCGTGACATTGACGGTCACCGCCGAGCCGGCATTCGGCCGCAGGTTCTGGACCAGGGCACGGTAGTCGTAGGTGGACTGCAGCTTGTACTCTCCCGGCCGTACCTTGGTATCGGCGTTGGCGATCTTGCAGTAGAACTCGAAGAGCCAGGGGTACTCAATCAGGCCGGCCTGCTTCAGCGTGCTGCTGAGGTAGCCGATATCGGCATGGCTGACCGATTTCTGCCCGGTTACGACCCCGTTTTCATCTTTCACATCGACGATTTCGCTTTTGAAGATGCTCTCCGGCAGCACGACCGTCGCCGTAAAGCTCTGTTTGTTGAGAGCCAGCATGTCGCTTGCCGCCATCCAGGCCAGGCAGGCCAGAACAATGCTGATGCAGAGCACGAACACGGCAAACAGAATTCCCCGGAGGCAGCCGGTGCCGGTTTCCTCACGGCGGCGGATCGGATGATAGCGATCCTGCGGAAGCTCCTGTTCCTCCGCGGCCTCTTCGTCCGCCCATTTCTGCTCCTCCGCGGTCAGCAGACCCGTTTTGATATGGACCCTGCTGAAACTCTGCGACTTCTCTCGTTCCCTGCTTTCGTTTTCGTGGATCTGAAAGATCTCGTCTATTTTTTCGCTGTCCTTCGACACGGCTTCCCCTCCCCGCCCGGGTTCGGTTCCCTCTTAAACGGTAATCTGTGAAAACACCTCTCCGATCTTCTCGTGAATCACCAGATCGGCATAGGAATCATAGGGAGTCTCGCCCAGATTGACCAGGACGAGCCTGCTGCCGCGGTAATAGCGGATCAGCCCGGCGGCCGGGTAGACGTTCAGGCTGGTCCCGCCGATGATCAGCACCTCTGCGTTTCGGATCAGGCGGACCGATTCTTCCATGATGTCCTGGTCCAGCGGCTCTTCATAGAGCACGATGTCCGGACGGATCACGCCGCCGCAACTGCAGCGGGGAACGCCTTCGCCGTGGTTGATGACTTCCTGCGGGTAGGGCTTGCGGCAGCGGGAGCAGTAGGCGCGCAGAATGCTGCCGTGCAGCTCCAGAACCTTTTTGCTGCCGGCTTCCTGGTGGAGGCCGTCGATGTTCTGCGTAATGACCGCGCGCAGCTTTCCGGCCTGTTCGAGCTCGGCCAGCTTCAGATGCGCCCGGTTCGGCTTTACGCCTTCGATCACCAGCTTTTCGCGGTGAAAGCGGTAATACTCTTCCGGGTTCCGCTCGAAAAAGCTGTGGCTGAGAATCTGTTCGGGCGGGTATTTCCACTTCTGATGATACAAGCCGTCCACACTGCGGAAGTCCGGAATTCCGCTTTCAGTGCTCACTCCGGCCCCGCCGAAGAAGACGATGTTGTCACTCTCCCGCACCCAGTCATTCAGCTTTCTGATTCCTTCGATATCCATAGTCTCTTCTCCTCCATCTTAACGCTATCACTTTGCTTTATGCCCGACTTCAGCTTCCTGCATTTGCGCGGGAGACTGCCCGGTTCCTCGCACCGACCCCCTGCGCCGCGCTAGCTCCTCACAAGCTTCAGATCATTCGCTTCCCTCAAGCGTGAGGAAAGCTCACTCCCTACGCTGTTCGTCGCTTTCCGATGGAAACCCACTTCGTTGGGCTTCCCATCGGGGAAACGAAATAAAAGGTCTATCTTTCTATCAGCGCGACGGCGTGGGCGGCGATGCCCAGGCCCTCGCCGGTAAAGCCCAGCTTCTCTTCCGTCGTCGCCTTGACGTTCACGGCGTCTTCTTCCGTGCCCATCACGGCTGCCAGATTCCGGCGCATTTCCGAAATGTAGGGCATCAGCTTCGGCCGCTGGGCGATCACGGTCGCGTCCACATTCCCGACGCGAAAGCCCTTCTCCGCAAGCAGGCAAACAACCTCCTTCAGCAGCATCAGGCTGTCAGCGCCCAGGTAGCGGTCGTCGCTTTCGGGAAAATGCCGGCCGATGTCGCCGAGCCCTGCCGCGCCCAGCAGTGCGTCCATGACCGCGTGGGTCAGCACGTCCGCGTCCGAATGCCCGAGCAGGCCTTTCTCATAAGGAATCTCGACCCCGCCCAAAATCAGTTTTCTGCCTTCCGTAAGGCGGTGAACGTCATAGCCGTGTCCCACTCTCATACGGCGGCTTCCCTTCTGCGTTTCAGAATCGCTTCGGCAATCACCAGGTCCTGCGGCGTCGTCAGCTTGATGTTGTCGGCATCCCCTTCCACGCTCTGAATGGGGGTGCCCATGCGTTCCATCGCCGCCGCGTCGTCGGTAAAGCTTTTTTCCTTCTGCACGGCATCGGTCAGCGCGC
The DNA here is from genome assembly GCA_017538965.1 of Oscillospiraceae bacterium. Classification (GTDB taxonomy): domain Bacteria; phylum Bacillota; class Clostridia; order Oscillospirales; family Oscillospiraceae; genus Limivicinus. The sequence goes on along the minus strand of JAFYHU010000087.1, from coordinate 9,486 downwards.
CCTTGATCAGGTCTGTCAGGAAAATCTGCGGTGTCTGGATGCGGACGACATGCTCGCGGTCCAGAATGCCCGTCAGAGTCCCGTTTTCGTCCACTTCCCGCAGGGTGTCGACGCTTTTGATCACCGGCACCGCGGCATACTGGATGCTGGCACGCTGAACACAGCGCTCGATCAGCTCCTGCGAAACAAAGGGTCTTGCCCCGTCATGGATGGCCGTCAGGGCGCAGTCATGCTTCAGCGCCATCACACCGGCCAGCGCCGATTCGGTGCGCGTCTTGCCGCCGCTGACCACCGCCGTGACCTTTCTCAGCTGATACTGGGCGCAGAGGTCGGCGATCTCGGCCAGACGGTCGGCACGGGTGACCACGACGATCTCTTCGATCAGGGGCGACCACTCAAAGGCGGAGATGGCCCGAATCAGCACCGGGATGCCGTCCAGCATCACCGTCATCTTGTCAAAACCCATTCGCTGGGCGCTGCCGGCCGCCAGGACGACCGCTCCGCAGGAACGAACCGGTTCCGGTTTCCTAACTTTCTTACACAGATCAAGCAGGTCCATATTCTGTCCTCCGCTCTTCTCTTACCGCAGCTGACGCATCCGGTAGAAGTTCATCATCCCGTCCTTCATCTCGTCCAGATGCTTCAGCATCTTTCCGGCGCCGTAAGTCGCGCAGGAGACCGGGTCGTCCACCGGGATGGTCCGGATGCCGGTGCTGCGCTCGATCAGGCGATCCATGCCGTAAACCAGGCTGCCGCCGCCGGAGATGATGATGCCGTTCTGGTCCAGGTCGCCCACCAGCTGAGGCGGCGTCCGCTCGAGGACCTGATGGATGGCCTCCAGAATGTCGTTCATGGGCTCCACAAAGGCTTCGATCAGCTCGTTTGAGCTGACGTTGACGGTCTTCGGCAGTCCGTTTGCCAGATTCCGGCCCTTGACCTCCTCCACGCCCATGTCCGGGCGCTGCATGACGCAGCCGATGCTCTTCTTCAGTTCCTCGGCCGCCGTCAGCCCGATGAGCATGTTGTGCTTCTTGCGGATGTATTTCACGATGGACTCGTCAAAGCTTCCGCCGGCGCACTTGATGGACTCGCACTCGACGACGCCGCCGGCCGAGATCATTGCGATTTCGGTCGTTCCGCCGCCGATGTCGACCACCATGTGGCCGTCCGGCTTGCTGATGTCCACGCCGGCGCCGAGCGCGGTGGCGACGCCGGTTTCCAGAAGGAAGACCTTTCTGGCGCCGGCTTCAATGGCCGCGTCGATCACGGCGCGCTCTTCCACGCCGCTGATGCTGCTGGGAACACAGCAGAGCACGCAGGGCTTGAAGAGGCTGAAGGAGGTAATCCGGCTGACGAGCTCGCGCTGCATCTGCGCCGCCATCTCATAGTCCGAGATGACCCCGGCGCTGATCGGATGGATGGCGACGATGTTTGCCGGGGTGCGGCCCAGCATCTTCTGGGCGTCCTGCCCCACCTTCTGAATCTTGCCGCTGAACTTGTCGATCGCAACCACGGTCGGTTCCCTGGCGACGATTCCCTTTCCGGCTTCGAACAGCAGGGTCGTAGATGTCCCCATGTCGATGGCAATGTCTTTTTCAAAAATCTGCATTTCCGCTGTCTCCGTTTTCTTCCGTTGTTTTGTCTCTGTTCCGGGCGCTCCCGGCCACCGTCAGCCCGGTCACGCTCGCCGCGCCCGCAGCCGTCAGTTCGGCCGCCGCGGCGCTCAGCGTGGCCCCGGTCGTCACAATATCATCCACCAGAAGGATGCGTTCCCCCGCCGGCGCTTTCACGCAGCGATAGACGCCCTTCACGTTTTCGTAGCGTTCCTGTACGCTTCCCGTTCCCGACTGGGCACGGTTGTTTCTGGTTTTCTCCAGCAGTCTTTCGCAGGGCAGCCCCAGCAGACGCGCCGTCTCTTCCGCCAGCAGTTTTGCCTGATCATAGCCCCGCGTACGCAGGCGATTCCGGCTCAGCGGCACCCAGGTCACCCGATCAAAACCCGCCTGCTCTCCGGACAGGCAGCCTGCCATCAGCTCGGCATAGATCCGGCAGTAGGCCGCGGCGCCGCGGAATTTGTAGCGATGCAGCGACTCGCGCACTGTACCTGTATAATACAGCGGGAATCGGCAAAGCGCAAGATGTTCGATATCGTACCGGACGGCGTCTGCCGCCGACGGACGGGGCAGCTTCCCTTCGCAGTCCGGACAGAGCATTCTGCTGCCCGGTACCGGTCTGCGGCAGAAGGCGCACTTTGGCGGGTAGAGCAGGTCCAGCAGTTTCCCGAACAGACCGCTCATTTCCCGCAGGCCTCCCGGATGCGAACTCGGAGCGCGTTGTAGCGGCGCGTCGGTACGGTATTGCCGATCATCCGTACGGCCGTCTGATCGTTGCCGACCAGGATCAGCAGCTCTTTTGCCCGCGTCACCGCCGTGTACAGAACCGTCCGGGTCAGCAGCCGACGGGGGCTGTCGTTCAGCGCGAGAATCACCGCGCGGTACTCGCAGCCCTGCGCCTTGTGCACCGTCAGCGCCCAGGCATGCTCGAGGTCTCCGAGGTCTTCGAAATCGTACCTGGCTTTCCGTCCGTCAAAATCGACGGTCAGGGTCTTCTCGTCCGGGCAGATTTCCGAAAGAATTCCGATCTCTCCGTTGTAGATGCCGAAGCCGCTGCTTCCGTCAGGACCTTCCCAGAGGATGTCGTAGTCGTTGCGCGTCTGGATCATGCGGTCGCCCACCCGGAAAATCACCTCGCCCGAAACCTTCTCCGGTTTTTCCGGCGCTGGAGGATTCAGGGCCGCCTGCAGAAGCCGGTTCAGCTCCGCCGTGCCGCAGGAGCCGATCCGTGACGGCGAGAGGACCTGAATCTCTTCCGGGGGAATGTTCATCTTCTGCGGGAGGCGGGACGCGCAGAGCTCGACGACGGTTTCCGCCGTAGTCTCCGACTGCAGACGGCGCAGGCGGAAGAAGTCTCCGGAATTCTCCGAAAAGTCCGGGGTCTGGCCATGGTTGATCATGTGGGCGTTGCGCACAATCCGACTGCCCTGCTGCTGGCGAAAGATCTCGGTCAGCATCACAGAAGGCACCACTTCGCTGCGCAAAATGCTTGAAAACACATCTCCGGGCCCCACCGAAGGCAGCTGCGCGGCATCTCCGACGAGGATCAGCCTCGCCCGGGCCGGTAGCGCCTCCAGCAGCGCAGCCATCAGGCGGATGTCGACCATGGAGCATTCGTCCACGATCACCGCGTCGCAGGAGAGCGGATCGTCCCGGTTTTTCATAAACACGACTTCCGTTCCCGTCTCCGACATTCTGGCGCCCAGCAGCCGATGGATGGTCGCCGCCTCGGTGCCGGTCAGTTCGTTCATGCGCTTGGCGGCACGGCCGGTCGGCGCGGCCAGCAGCGTCTTCAGCCCCATGCGCTCATACAGCTTCAGCACCCCGCGCAGGGAGGTGGTCTTGCCGGTGCCCGGTCCGCCGGTCACGGCGAGAATCCTGCTCTCCGCCGCGCAGCGCAGAATCTCGCGCTGCTGCTCGGCATAGCGAATGCCCTGTTCGGCCTCGCAGGCAGACACCAGTTCTTCCAGGTTCTTCACCGGCGGCACCGGCGTCTGTGCCAGTCTGGCAATTCTCTCCGCCGTGCCGCATTCCGCGCGGTACATGTCCGGCAGGTAGCAGGCGTCCTGTCCGGCGACCTGCTCGCGGATCAGCAGCTGCTCGTCCATCATCTCCTGCAGCGGCGCGGACAGGTCCTCCGGCTCCAGGTTCAGCTGGACGGCGGTTCCGGAAAGCAGTTTTTCATAGGGAATGAAGCAGTGGCCGTTTTTCTCGTTGTGCTGCAGGATGAAGCGGACGCCGGCCCGGATGCGGTTCGGATCGGTCTCGGCGATTCCCAGACTCTCCGCCAGACTGTCCGCCGCCCCGAAAGACGCGCCGATCCCGTCGGCTGTCAGCAGATAGGGGTTCTCCCTGAGTCTGTTCTGCGCCTCATCTCCGAAGAGATGAAAGACCCGGATCGCAACCTCCGGTTCGATGTCATAGCCGTGCAGAAACAGCACCAGTCTTTTCAGGGCTGCCTGACGCCGGTATTCCTTCGATATCTTCTCCGCTCTTCCGACGCCGATGCCTTTGATCCTGCCAAGAAGCAAAGGCTGCTCTTCGATCACCTGCAGGGCCCTGCTGCCGAACTGATCGACAATCTGCCCGGCCATGACCGGTCCGATTCCCTTTATGCCGCCGGAGGCCAGAAACGCAAACACCGTGCGTGAATCTTCTGGCATTCCGCGCACTGCCGAGTCAACCGCAAACTGCCGCCCGTAGTTGGGGTGCACGGTCCAGTGCCCGTAAGCGGTCAGCGTCTCGCCCGGCCAGGGAAAGGGAATGGTCCCCCGGATTTTCTGTTTTTCGCCGTCCGTGTCAGTAACGCCGAGCACCGCATAGCCGCTCTCCTCGTCGCTGTAGACGACAGCGTCCACGGTACAGTTCAGGACTTCAAACTCTTCGCCGCTTTCCAACTCACAACACCTTTTTCAGATATTCGCCCGTAAAGCTGCTCTCACAGGCCGCACAGTCCTCCGGCGTTCCAGCAAAGATCAGTTCGCCGCCGTGATCGCCGCCCTCCGGTCCCAGATCGATCACATAGTCCGCCACCTTGATCACATCCAGGTTGTGTTCGATGACGATCACCGTGTTTCCAGCGTCCGTCAGGCGTGCGAGAATGTCCGTCAGACGGTGGACATCCGCCGCGTGCAGGCCGGTGGTCGGTTCATCCAGGATGTACACGGTCCGGCCGGTCGCCCGTTTTGAGAGCTCCGTGGCCAGCTTCACGCGCTGGGCCTCGCCTCCCGAAAGGGTCGTGCTGGACTGTCCGAGCCTGATATAGCCCAGGCCGACGTCAAACAGGGTCTGCAGCCGGTCGTGAATCTTCTCCTGATTGGCAAAGAAGCCGCAGGCTTCCTCGACCGTCATGTCCAGGACTTCGGAGATATTTTTGCCCTTGTAGCGTACTTCCAGCGTCTCGCGGTTGTAGCGGCGCCCGCCGCAGACCTCGCAGGGCACATACACGTCCGGCAGAAAGTGCATCTCGATGCGCACCAGACCGTCGCCGCAGCAGGCTTCGCAGCGCCCGCCCTTGGTGTTGAAGGAAAAGCGGCCCTGGTTGTAGCCGCGCATGCGCGCGTCCTGCGTGGAGGCAAAGAGAATGCGGATGTCGTCGAAGACCCCGGTATAGGTTGCCGGGTTCGAGCGCGGCGTCCGGCCGATCGGGCTCTGATCCAGCGCGATGACCTTGTCCACATGCTCCAGGCCTTCCATATGATCGTACCTGCCCGGACGGACCTTGGCGCGATTCTTCTCGGAAGCCAGGGTCTTGTACAGAATCTCCTGCACCAGAGAGGACTTCCCGCTTCCCGAAACGCCGGTCACGCAGATCAGCCTGCCGAGAGGGAAATGCACCGTGATGTTCTTCAGGTTGTTCTCCCGGGCGCCGACCACGACAAGCTCGCTGCCGCTGCCTTTGCGCCGCGTACCGGGCACGGGGATGGATTTCCTGCCGCTGAGATACTGGCCGGTGATCGACTCCGGACAGGAGCAGATTTCCTCCGCCGTCCCCGTACAGACGACCCGCCCGCCGTTGATGCCGGCGCCGGGGCCGATGTCGATGATATGGTCGGCGGCCCGCATGGTCTCTTCGTCGTGCTCGACGACGACCAGGGTGTTCCCGAGGTCGCGCAGCCGGAACAGCGTCTGCAGCAGCCGTGCGTTGTCCCGCTGATGCAGGCCGATGCTCGGTTCATCCAGAATATAGAGCACTCCCATCAGGTGGGAACCGATCTGCGTGGCCAGCCGGATGCGCTGGCTCTCGCCGCCCGAGAGCGTCCCCGCCGCGCGCGACAGGGTCAGATAGCCGAGGCCGACGTTGTTCAGGAATTCCAGGCGGCTGCGAATCTCCCGGATGATCTGTCCGCCGATGATCTGTTCGCGTTCGGAAAGCCTCAGGTTTTCCAGAAAGGCCGCGGCTTTCTGAACCGAGAGGCTGCACAGTTCCGCGATGTTGATACCGCCAACCGTCACGGCCAGCGCGGTTTTTTTCAGGCGCTGCCCCTGACAGTCCGGGCAGAGTGCCTCGGACATGCTCGCTTCGATCTCGGCCCGTACGCCCGGGCTCTGCGTCTCCCGGTACCGGCGTTCCAGATTCGGGATAACCCCTTCGAACTCCCGTTTGATGATGCCGTAGCCGTCCGCCTTCTCGTAGCGAAGCTGCAGGGCTTCTCCCTTTGTGCCGTACAGAATCGCCCGGACGGCTTCTTCGGAAAGGTTCTCAATCGGATCGGAAAGCCGGAAATGATAGCGTTTGGCCAGCGCTTCAAAATACATGCGCGAAATGCCGTCCGCCTTCACATTTCCCCAGCCGGAAGCGTTCAGCCCGCCGTTTTCGAGGCTGAGTTTCCGGTTCGGCAGAACCATGTCCGGATCGATCAGAAGCTGAATGCCGAGGCCTGAACAGGTCGGGCAGGCCCCGTGCGGGTTGTTGAAGGAAAACAGGCGCGGCGTAATCTCTTCCAGCGAGATGCCGCAGTCCGGGCAGGCGTAGTTCTGCGAAAAGCTGAGCTCCTCTCCGCTGTCCTGCACGACCGCCGTCAGCAGACCGCCGGAAAGACTGAGCGCAGTCTCGGCAGAGTCCGTGATCCGGCGCCGGGCGTTCTCCCGGACGACCACGCGGTCGACCACGACTTCGATGCTGTGTTTTTTGTTCTTGTCCAGCGGAATCTCTTCTGTCAGGTCATAGATGATGCCGTCGGCACGCACCCGGATGTAGCCCGCGCGTTTGGTGTCTTCCAGAATCTTCCGGTGTTCCCCCTTCTTCCCCCGGATGACCGGCGCCAGAAGGGAAAGACGGGTCCCCTCTTCCAGCTGCATCAAACGGTCGATGATCTGGTCGACCGTCTGCTGCCGGATTTCTCTCCCGCACTGCGGGCAGTGCGGAACGCCGATGCGGGCATAGAGCAGGCGGAGATAGTCATAGATCTCCGTTACGGTGCCCACGGTGGAGCGGGGGTTTCGGGAAGTTGTTTTCTGATCGATCGAGATCGCCGGCGACAGACCGTCGATAGAATCGACATCCGGCTTGTCCATCTGCCCGAGAAACATGCGCGCGTAGGAGCTGAGACTCTCCACGTAGCGGCGCTGTCCCTCCGCATAGATGGTGTCAAAGGCAAGGCTGGACTTTCCGCTGCCGGAGAGCCCCGTAATGACCGTCAGTTTATCGCGCGGAATGTCCACGTCGATATTCTTCAGATTATTCTCTCTTGCGCCTCTGACAAGAATGCTTTCCTGCATCAATTCCGAATCCTTTACAGCGTATTGTTGAACTTTTGTATTATACGCTTTTCGGCGTCAAAGTGCAAGAAATAGTCTGTAAATTGTTTCTCCCTTCCTGCCAGCCGGGTAAAAAACTGAAAGCATTTGATATAATAAAACGATGAACCCCTTTGAACCCTCTCCCAGCGTGTGATTGTTAGGGAAGAATTCAAAGGGGTTCATCATATTCAGTGCTTTGACATGCCGGAAGCGATATATTCCTTTATACCGGGTGGCACGAGGAAACGAGTTTACTAATTCATACCCGCGCCTGTTCGCAAAAATGCGGTCAGGAACATATCCACGGTTCTGCCTGTTCGCACTTTTGGCTCCGGGAACATATCCAGGTTTTATCTGTTCGCTGGGAACATATCCACCGGTTTTGAGCCTTTGAATGTTCGTGGGAACATGTCAGCTTTGTAATCATTCTTCTTGGGCGTCCAGCGACTTCCTCAGTGTCTCAACGTCGGGCAGGGCTTTTCTCAGTTCATCCGACATATCCTTGTATGTCTTATAGGTAGCCACGCCCATTGGCTTGGCATTTTACTTTGTTTGATACATCGCGCACTCATTCGCCGCGCAACACGCGGATATTCGTAATAGCGCACTGGTCGCCTGTAAGAGCGAGATACACGTCCTTCACGTCGTCGAGGATCGTCGTGACGCTGTGAATGGCGATGCCAAGGTTTTCAGTCTCCATGGTGATCACATTCCCGTCTCGCTCGATCGTCACGACGCAATCCAGGCCCTTCCTGTTTTCATCCTTCCAGACGTTCCAGCCCTTGAAGCTCTCCAGCTGCTCGACCTGCACCTTGTTTTCGACGTGATCGTCGGACTCCCAGTTTTCGCCGTCCAGCCGAAGCAGCATGTACTCGCGGAAATCCGCGCCATTTACTGTGCCGTCGCCCGACGAGAATACGCTGATGAACGGGCAGTGCCACACCAGACGCGCTGTCGGGAGGCTCATCGTATGGAAGGAGAGCGTCATGCCGCCCCGGATCGGAACGCCCGCGGTAGCGTCGGTGCGCCAGCCGTCCACTTGGATATTCGGGAGGTCCCCCTCGGGGCAATCCTTGATGTGGCTGATCTCCTCGGCAATGCGCGGGATGTCGTCCGGGCCGATCTCCATCCCGTCGCTCTCCACGAGGATGTTGTGGATGCAGCAATGTTCGCCGCCGAGCGCGATATAGCTAAATCGCGAGGCGTCAGGCAGCGCCAGGATGACCTCGAACACCCGCGTTTCATCCGAAACCCGGATAAGCGCGTGATCCCGAAATCGGGCGGCTGTGATCTTGTAGCGCTGCCCGCGCTCGGGCTCGCCGAAGCCGGCCCGTTCAAGCTCGCTTTCCCGATCGAGCCATCGGACCTCGGCCTTCCGCGTGTTCTGCTCCGTAACCATTCCGTCGAGGCGAATCCGGGCATACTCAAAATAGAGCAAATCTCGGTTGTTTTCTTCGCCCGGATGAACCCTGCCGTCCAGCGAATCGAATACGATCAGCGTCGGCAGACTCACGTCCTGCGGGAATCCGTCGTCCGGCTGGCTGCACAGGCGGATACTGGACAGCTTTCGGGTGATGGCGACGCCCTCGGTGCAGTCTCGGTAGATGCTTTCGCAGCGCACGGCCGTCGTCGGCCCCAGGTTTGCGCCGGATGCCGTCTCCTGCATACGGTATTCGGTGTCCAGGTCGATCATATGGATCATGATCTTGGCAAAGTCAGGATCAAACTGCGTCCCGATGCCCTTGACCAGCTCCTCTCTCACGATGTGCTGGGGAATGGCGTGGCGGTAGCTGCGGTTGGAGGTCATGGCGTCGTAAGCGTCCGCCACGGCGATGATCCGCGCGATCTCGGGGATGGCCTCGCCCTTGAGCCCTTCGGGATAGCCTCTTCCGTTGTACCGCTCGTGGTGATAACGCGCGCCGACCGAGAGCCACGGGGACTGCTGGATGCTGGACAGGATCTGGCCTCCTGTGACGGGATGTCTCTTGATCTGCTCGAATTCTTCGTCAGTCAGCCGGCCCTTCTTGGATAAAATCTCGATGGGCACGCCGATCTTGCCAACGTCGTGCAGGAGCGCGGCGAAGTAGACCTTCTCGCACTCCTCATCGGACTTGCCGGTCTCCCTCGCAAT
>JAFYHU010000086.1 GCA_017538965.1 Oscillospiraceae bacterium | reverse complement strand
TTGATTCGCTTTCCAGCTCTCAAAAGAATTTCGGAGTCATATTTTAAATGCTCCATTTAAAATCCCGTTCTGGTGCTTATTTAGCATAAGCTTCTTACATTGTTCAATTTTCAAGGTACATCCACCGCCTTGCGGCAGCTTTACAATAGTACCACATGAGTATCTTCCTGTCAAGAACTTTTTTTGAAAAATTCAATTACGACAGAAAATTACAAATGAAGCACTTTAGTGAGCAGTAATATACACCTCAGCGCTTCATTTGTCAATCGTTTTTTACGTATTTTTTACGGTTCTGTCTACCTTTTTTTACTTCTCTCCCAAGCTCAGATTTCCGATCCAGGGCAGTTCTTCCTTCTTCCCGTTCAGCGCGTTTGTCATCCCCTTATAGATGAGGTAGAGACGCACAAGCGTGACCAGCCAGCCAAAGCCGATGAGGGTACCGAGGATGTCAGCAACGATGCCGAAAACGAAGAGCTTCAGGCCCTGTCTGGCATGGAAGCGGGCAAACTCATCATTGGGTGCGAAGAGATAGGGAAGCGCAAAGAGAATGCTCAGATAACTGACCGCGGCAAGCGCCTTGTTGCCTCCGGAAGACTGGGTATGGGGGCGGTAATACTCACCGAAGCTCTGTGCACCCCCGGAGGATTCGGCAGCGGCTCTTTTCTCGGCCTGACGCTTTTCATACTGTTCCTGTGCCCACTGCCGGTCTTTTTCCTGCTGTTCTTTTCTTGCCGCTTCCCTTGCTGCAGCCTGTTCGCGGCGACGGCGTTCCTGTTCCGCCCACTGGCGATTCTGCTCCTGGGCACGCCGGCGCTGTTCCTCCAGGCGGCTGCGCATTTCATTGTTGGTGCTTGTCTGCTGCGCGGCGGCGCTGCTGCTTCTTCTGCTTTTCGGTGCTTTCGCCGCTTCTTCCTTCTTCTGTTCTTCTGCCGGATCATAGCCGCAGGCAAGGCACGCCGTCTGCCCGTCCGGAATGTAGGCACCGCATTTCAAACAATAGGCCATGATAATGTCCTCCGCATGCTGACCAATTCTGGTTCTTATTATTATTATAAAGAACACATCCCGGCAGGTCAAGAGCCGGGATGTGAATTTTCTGTCATTTTCAGCGCTTTGCGCGGATATCCGTCTCGATCTTTTCGAGGAAAGCTTCCGGCGACATGCCGCCCAGATCCTTGCCCTCGCGGGTACGGACGGCAACCGTGCGGCCTTCGACTTCCTTGTCGCCGATGACCAGCATATAGGGAACCTTTTCCATCTGAGCGCTGCGGATCTTATAGCCGATCTTCTCATTCCGGTAATCCACCTCAGTGCGGATCCCTTCAGCCTCAAGCAGCACACTGAGCGTCTTGCTGTATTCCGCGGCGCGGTCGGTGATCGGGAGGATTTTGACCTGTACCGGCGACAGCCAGATCGGGAAGGCGCCCGCATAATGCTCGGTGATGACGCCGATGAAGCGCTCAATCGAACCGAACACCACGCGGTGAATCATCACCGGGCAGTCTTCCGTGCCTTCCGAGGTGACATAGGTCAGATCGAAGCGTCCGGGCAGCTGGTAGTCCAGCTGGATGGTACCGCACTGCCAGGTTCTGCCGAGAGAATCCTGAATGTGGAAGTCAAGCTTCGGGCCATAGAAGGCACCGTCGCCCGGATTGAGGATATATTCCTTGCCGATCGAGGTGATGGCATCGGCCAGAGCCGCCGTGGCGACATCCCAGTCCTCCACGGAGCCGATGTGGTCTTCCGGCATGGTGGACAGCTCAATCGTGTAGGGCAGGCCAAATACGGAATAGACCTCGTCAAAGAGCTGGGCGATGCGGATAACCTCGTCCTTGATCTGATCCTTCGAGAGGAGGATATGGGCATCATCCTGCGTAAAGCAGCGTACACGGAACATACCGTGCAGGGCGCCGGACAGCTCATGCCGGTGGACTATGCCCAGTTCGGCGTAGCGGAGCGGGAGCTCCTTGTAGGAATGCGGCTCAAGATCGTAGACCAGGATGCTGCCGGGGCAGTTCATCGGCTTGATGGCGAAATCCTCTTCGTCGATCACGGTCGTATACATATTGTCCTTGTAATGGTCCCAGTGGCCGGAGGTCTCCCAGAGAGTTCTGCGCATGATCTGCGGCGTCGAGATTTCGACATAATCCCACTTCTTATGGACCTGGCGCCAGTAGTCGATCAGCGTGTTGCGCAGCACCATGCCCTTGGGCAGGTAGAACGGGAATCCGGGCGCTTCATCCCGAAAGGCAAAGAGGCCGAGCTCCTTGCCGAGCTTTCGGTGGTCGCGCTTCTTCGCCTCTTCCAGCTGCTTCATGTAGGCGTCCAGTTCTTCGGTGGTCCGGAACGCAACGCCGTTGATGCGGGTCAGCATCTTGTTGTCCTTGTCGTCCTTCCAGTAGGCACCGGACTGCTGGGTGATCTTGAAGGCCTTCAGCGCTTTGGTATAGGTAAGGTGCGGACCGAGGCACATGTCGATATACTCGCCCTGCTGGAAGAAACTGAACTCGTTCTCGTCGGCCAGATCATCCATATGTTCGAGCTTGTAGTGCTCGCCCCGCTCCTCCATAAGCTTTTTCGAGTCCTCACGGTTCAGAATAAAGGCCTTGAAAGGAAGATTCTCCTTTGTAATCTTCTTCATTTCCTTCTCGATGGCATCGAGATCTTCCTGGGTCAGCTTCCGATCGCCGAGATCGACGTCATAGTAGAAGCCGTTCTGTGTTGCCGGTCCGAAGGCAAAATCCGCCTCCGGAAACAGGCGCTTGATCGCCTGCGCCATAATATGCGCCGCGCTGTGCCGCAGCACATGCAGTTCTTCTTCCGGCGGACACTCCGCAACCGTACCGTCTTTGTAGATAATTTTCATATTGTTCCTCCAAAAAGTATTCTCAGATGTTAAAGCGGAACATGGTCACATCGCCGTCCTGCATGACATATTCCTTTCCTTCCAGGCGGAAAAGGCCCTTTTCCTTGACGGCTGCCATGCTCCCGCAGGCTTTCAGATCTTCAAAGGCCACGATCTCGGCACGAATAAAGCCCCGCTCAATGTCCGTATGGATCTTTCCTGCCGCTCTCTGGGCCTTTGTGCCGCGTACAATGGTCCAGGCGTGGACATCGTCCTCTCCGGCAGTCAGGAAAGAAATGTACCCCAGCAGGTCGTACGAGGTGCGGATCAGACGGTTCAGCCCGGTCTCCGTGAGGCCGAGGTCTTCCATAAACAACTCCGCTTCTTCCTCATCCAGTTCGGCAAGGTCTTCTTCAAACTTTGCGGCCACGGGGAGCACCGCGGCGCCCGAGCCTTCCGCATAGGCCTTCAGGGCGAGGACATTGGGATTGGTCCCGGAGGCGCTCATTCCCTCTTCATCCAGGTTCGCCGCATAAATCACCGGCTTGACCGTCAGAAGACCGCCGTCGGCCAGAATGTCCTTATCGTCCTCGGTAAAAGGAAATTCCCGTGCGGGTTTTTCTTCTTCCAGGTGCTTCAGAAGCGCTTCACACATTTCGCACTCGCGCTTATATTTTTTGTCTCCGCCCTTGGCATTTTTCTTTGCCCGCTCCAGGCGGCGCTCGACGATCTCGATATCGGCAAGAATCAGTTCAAGCTCAAAGGACTCGGCATCCCGGACGGCATCCGCTTTTTCCAGAAAGAGATCGTCATTGTCAAAGCAGCGCACCACCTCAACCAGCGCATCTACCTGACGGATGGCCTGAAAGACTTCGTTTCCCTTTCCTCCGCCGGAGCTGACGCCGGGGACATCGACAAAGTCGATGGTCGCAGGACTGTATTTCTTCGGGTGATAATAGTCCGCCAGCCAGTCCAGACGTTCATCCGGGACCTTGGCCGTTCCGATGTTCGGCTTAGCCGCAGCATTATAATAACTGCCTGTTTCGGCTTTGGAACCGGTCAGCGCATTAAACAGGGTAGTCTTTCCGACGTTCGGCAGACCGACGATGCCTAATTTCATGGAACATCACATCTCCTTATTATACGCGCGATTATAACACAGCATGACTATTTTCTCAACAGACTTTTCTTATTGCTTTTATAAAAGAGCAAAAATCTCCCTGCTTATTCGGCAGGGAGACAGTCTTTTTATCCTCTGAAGCGGGAAAGAAAGTCGATGGTCTCCTGTTTCCGGGGATTTCCGAAAATCTCTTCCGGCTTTCCCTGTTCGCAGATGACGCCGTCCGACATGTAGACAACCTGATTGCTGACGTCCCGGGCAAAGGCCATCTCGTGCGTCACAACCAGCATCGTCATGCCGCTCTCGGCCAACGCCTGCATGACGTTCAGCACCTCCCCGACCATTTCGGGGTCGAGGGCAGAGGTCGGTTCGTCAAAGAGCAGCACTTCCGGATCCATTGCCATGGCGCGGGCAATCGCCACGCGCTGCTTCTGTCCGCCGGAAATCTGGCGCGGTTTCGCGTGGATATACGGCGCCATGCCGACCCGCTCGAGGTACTCCATGGCATGCTTCCGGGCCTCTTCCTTTCCGCGCTTCAGGACGCGCACCTGGCCGACCACGCAGTTTTCCAGAACCGTCATGTTGTTGAACAGATTGAAGGACTGGAATACCATGCCGACATGGGAACGGTACTCCGCCGGGTTGGTTCCGCGCTCCAGCACGTTGCGGCCGTGATAAAGGATTTCGCCCGAGGTCGGCGTTTCCAGAAGATTGATGCAGCGCAGCAGGGTTGATTTGCCGGAACCCGAAGCGCCGATGATGCTGATCACGTCTCCGACGCAGACGGAGAAGTCGATATCGCGCAGGACCTCGTTGTTTCCGAAGAATTTGGAAAGATGATTGATCTGGAGAATCTGGTCCGCCATGTCATCTGTCCTCCTTCCCTGTCTGCTCGCGCAGGTCCTCATCGGCATATTCCCTGTTTCGCTCATCGAAAGGACTGCCCTTGTCGGGATGCCGGTAGGTCCCCGCGGTCATGGTCAGCTGGTCTGTCTGCGCGAGTTCATAGCTGCTTGAGCCGTCCATCTTTTTCTCCATCCAGCGCAGGAGGAAGGAGGCCAGCAGCGTCATGGTCAGATAGCCGATCATCTCGACCGTCGCCGAGGGAAAGTACAGATAGCTCGCGCCGACCGCCGCACGGTGGGTGGCGAAGAAATCCGGGAACCCGATGATGAACATAACCGAGGTGTCCTTCACGTTGATGATGAAGTTGTTCCCTATTTGAGGCATGATGTTGCGCAGGGCCTGCGGAAGAATAACGCTGGTCATCGTCTGCACATGCGTCATGCCGATGGCCATAGCCCCTTCCGTCTGTCCCGGATCAACCGAGATGATGCCTCCGCGGACCGATTCGGCCATGTAGGCGCCGGTGTTGATGGAGACGACCACGATCGCCGCCGCCCATACCGAGCTGAAGCGCAGCGCGTTGTCCGTGAAATACGGCAGCCCATAGAACAGGAATACGGCCTGCAGCACCATCGGCGTTCCGCGGAAGACCTCAACATAGATGCGGATGATTACCCGAATCAGCTTCAGCACAAAGCGCTTGATCGGATGATCGTTTTTGCTGTAGGGGATGGTGTTCAGGACGCCGCAGATGAAGCCGATCAGGCAGCCGATCAGAGTGCCGATCAGCGCCAGGATCAGCGTGTTCCTCATGCCGTTGATGTAGGAACTGCTGTATTTGCTCCATAGTTTTGCAATGTCAAGGCCGAGCTGTGCGAGTTTACCCATTCGGTTTGCTCTCCTCACTGAAGATTTGCGTCGTCATTTCGCGTTGGAAGGCGGGAGATGAAATCCCCCGCCTTACCGGTTGATTGTATGCTGTTTCGGCAGAAACAGAATTGTTATCCGCCGGATCGTAATCAGGCTTCGGAAGGCTGAACCGCGATCGCCTCGTCCATCATGGCATTGAAGTCATCCGCCGTCATCGGAGAAAGCACGGCGTTGATGGCATCCAGAAGAACCGTGTTGCCCTTATAGACCGAGACGCCGATGTTGATGTCGCCGTCGTCCGCTGCAAAGTCATTGCCGCTGCCGGCGAAGTCCAGTAGAACCATGTCGGGATAAGCCCGGACGGCGCCGAGCGCGGTGGGCATGTCGGTGCAGACGAAGTCAACGGTGCCGGTTTCCAGCGCCATCAGCATGGCAGGGGCACTCTCGGCGGCAGGCTGAATCTTGGCGTCGGGAATCTGCGGGAGCATGGTATCATACCAGATGGTTGCGCTCTGGGAGGTGCAGGAGCCGCCGGCCAGGTCGTTGATGCCCGCTGCGGTGGCATAGGGGCTGTCGGCTCTGGTGAGGCAGACGATCGTCGCATAGAGATAGGGGCCGGCAAAGTCGACCTGCTCGGCGCGCTCGGGGGTCATGGACTGACCTGCGATGACCGCGTCATAGGTGCGGGACTGCACGCCGGGGACCAGAGAATCCCAGTCGGCCTTGATGACCTCGAGCTGCCAGCCGTTGGCTTCGCAAATCTTTTTGGCCATCATGACGTCGTAGCCGTTGGCATACTCGCCGTCGGAATCCTTGATGGGGACGGCGCCGTTCGAGTCGTCACCCTGGGTCCAGTTGTAGGGGGCATAGGCGCATTCCATCGCAATGGTGAGAACGCCGTCTTCGACGCCGCTCGGCACGGCGGATTCTTCCGCGGCGGGGGCTTCGGCGGCGGGCTCTTCCGCGGCAGCTGCGGCATGGCCGGCGGCGCGGTCGGCGCCCTGTTCGGCGCGCTGTTTAAACTCGGCGCTCCGGTCTACGGCGTCACCGGCATCCCCGCCATCCCCGCCGTCAACAACGTGCC
>JAFYHU010000085.1 GCA_017538965.1 Oscillospiraceae bacterium | reverse complement strand
GAACTCGTGAGGAAACGAAATGAACGAAGCAAATCTGATGGAGGAAGATTTTCAGATGCGGATGGTCGGCAGCGGCGAACGAATCTCGTTCCGCTGTCAGCGCTGTGCGGAATGCTGTCGCAATGTCGAGGACGCGGTCATGGTCGAGCCCCAGGACATCTATTATCTCGCCCACTGCCTCCGGGCGCGCGGTGAAGTGGTTGACGGCTTGGAAACACTGCTTGATCAGTACGCGCATCCGGTGTTCATTACGGACGGCTATCCCGGCTTTATGCTTAACACCGTGGGCGCGGACCATGCATGCGTCTTTCTGAAAGACGGAAAATGCAGCGTTTACAGCGCCCGCCCGCGTGTCTGCCGGCTCTATCCCTTTGGCATAGCGCCGGGTGATTCCGGGCAGGAGTTCAGATACTATCTCTGCACAGACAAGCCCCGGCATTTCGGCTGCGGCAGTGTAGTCGCCGGGGATTGGATCTCTGCGAATATCTCAAAGGAGACGCTGGAGTATCTGAAAAACGAGTACGCCATTCTGCCCGAAATCGGAAGGATGGTCAGAGAGCTGGACGAAGCGCAGTTCAAGGCGCTCCTGTTCCACTTCCTGTTCTTCCGCTACTTCAACTATGACCTGGACAAGCCCTTTCTGCCGCAGTATCGAAAGAACTGTTCCGAGCTGAAAGCACTGCTGTCCTGGGAAAGGAGCAACCATGTTCGATAAAGACAAGAAGCGCGCATTTACTGACGCGACGGTCCAGGATCTGATCGATGTTCTTGAAGCTCTGCCGCCGAAAGCAAAGATCCTTTGCGACGGCGACGAATGGTTTTGGGTGCATGTTGCATCCGACCTGTCCGAGGTGAACATCGACAGCTCGGAGCTGGATTACGCCTACGACGACGATGAGGAGACCTGACGCATGGATATCAAAGACAGAATCGCCAAGCTGTTGGCGCTGGCCGGAAACAATCCCAGCGAGAGCGAGGCCCAGGCCGCGCTTTTGAAGGCGCGTGAGCTGATGGCGGAGCACAAGCTGCGCCCGGAGGAAGTCCAAAAGGGCGAGAATATCAAGGTGATCCGGGAATGCATCGGGCTGACCTGCACCAAGATGACGGACGCATGGCTTCCGCCGCTGTGCAGCACGATTGCAAAGCACTATTGCTGCATCGCGTTTCGGCGTCATGAGGCGCGTGCCAAGCATGTCACGATGTATCTCGTCGGGCTGGAGGAGGACTTTGCGCTGTGCAAACGGATCATTCTCTATGCCTACAGTTGCGTTAAGGATCGCTGTGATGCGCTCCGCAGGGAAAAGAAGCGGCAGGGCTGGGACGCCCGATCGATCCGTGAGGTCTGCAACGCCTATGGCGTCGGGTTCCAGTCCGGCTTGAAAGCCGCATACGACGAGCAGAACGCCGAACACCAGGAATGGGGTCTGGTTCTCGCCATTCCCCAGCCGGTCAAGGCCGCCACGTCAGACCTCGGCAAGCCGAGCACCTATGTGAAGATCCCCGTAAACGACTGGCGAAGCAACTATGCGGCGCAGGGCTACTACGAGGGCAGGAAGTTTGATCCCGGCACGAAGCTGGATCAGCATCAGCATGCGGGCCTGGCATTAAGCGGAGGCAATGCATGAGCAATATCGGAGGCGGCCCCTACTATGCCGAGCCCTGCCCGCTCTGCGGTCAGACGCTCTGGAACGGGCGCTGTGAAAACCGGGATTGCTTCTATCATTGGCATCCGAAGCAGGACGACGGTGAAGAAGACGATCCTGAAGACAGCAAAGGAGACAACGAATGAGGATCAATCTCCCTGTCTGCTCCGACTGTGCGGATTACTATTACTGTACGGAACCAACGAAAACCGTGCTTCACGGGAAAATGCTGACGCCCGGCTGCCGCTACTGCATGGGCATGAAACGACCGAGGCAGTTCAAAAGCCGGGCTGCGATCATCCGGGTACCGGATTGGTGCCCCAGGCGCAAAACGCCCTGCGAGGTCCGCATCTATGATTTCAGAAGCACGAATGAGCGTCTCATGCACCTGTTCGTTATATCCCAGGTCAACCGTGACGCCGGCCCGGAGGCTCGCCGTTATGCGCTGGCAAATGAGGGCCATACGGAGCTGACGCCGCGGGAGTTCTGGCTTGCCTGTAACGACCATTCCAGTGAAAAATCGATTGGCCGCGATGTACCTTTGTACGCCGTCTTGGAGATCGACGACGGGCTGAAGCCGTACTGCTTTTATCGTGTGGAAAGCGGTTTCTGCCCGGCACCGTACTTCAACACCGTGACGGCAAGAAATAACACGATGGAGGAGGATGCTTGAATGGAATGAAGAAAAGCTGCGATACCTGCATGTTTTCCTGTTATCAAAAGGACACGTCGAAGCATCCGAATATCGGTCTGCTCCGGCAGCACTGTACCAGTGAGAAGTATAACTCGCCGGCGTACACAGAAGAAATGTATCTGGAGGACATGAAAGCCGGCTATTGCCGCTTCTGGGCCTCCCAACAGAAAGGATAGAGAGAAATGCACAATAATTACTCCATTGCCGAACGCAACAAGATCGTCGAAGAGCATCTTTGGTGTATTGATACGGTCATGAAGCAAGAGCGGAAGCTGATCGCCTCCGCCCGCCTCGACCGTGACGACGTTTATCAGCAGTTGGCCGAGCGCCTGATCCGTTCTGTCCGGACCTTTGACCCGGGCAAGGGCGAGCTTGTCCCCTATGTGATGGAACAGCTGCGCCGTGAACTCAGGAGCATGGATACGCCCCTGGCCCGCTATGGGATCACCGACGCACCGCGCTCCTTCGGCGCAGGCGATCAGCTGTCGCTCGACTATCCCGCTGCGGACTACGGCTTCCCTGCTTATGCAGCCGCGTAAGTCTAAGTCTGCGGGAACACATGCCGCATGATTGCGGCGAAAAGGTAGCCCGGGAGAGAACGTATCGTTTCTTCCGGGCTTTTATTTCCTACATGAAAGGAATTGGCTATGAACGAATTACTTGCAAAATTCGCAGCAGTGGAGATCCAATCGCGGGGCCGGGTTAGCCCGGAGGACATCGCGTTCTGCGATCACCAGCAGGCGGCCTATGAATCCGCCCTCTCCGGTTACAAGGAACTCTCTGCGCTATGGTCCAAAATGGCAGCCGTACAGAAGGAGTATACCGGCTCAGACTCCCCGGAGGATAACAACGACTATTCGGACTATGACAGTACCATTGTCCGCAATTACCTTTCCTCGGAGAAAGGCGCATGGCTTTCGGTCGAGGCGATCCAGAACCACTTAAACGCTCTGCATCGACTGTTTCTTGAAGTGCTGGTCCACTATTTCAACGAGACCTATCATCTTTCACTCACCAAGACGGAAGCCCGCCGCGCTTTTCTTCCGAAAAACCCGGGCTACGGCGCAGAGAAGGAAGAATGGGTGGAGTATCAAGAAAAAATGGATCAGCTTCATCTGACCGCAGATGCCTTTATCAATTGGATGCTGGACAGCTTTGACGGCAGGAGCCCATCCGAGCAGGCTGTCTTTGAGATGAAACAGCGGTGTCACGAAGCCGTATGGGACCGCATTTCCAGGGACAAGTGCTACGAGCGCAGCAAGGCGACGATCCGCTTCAACGGTTATTTTTGCAGGACATACAGCAGAGATTGCCTGAAGGATGAAATGAAGAACATCCTGCAGGCCGCAGCATATTACGACGCCGGCGCGTTCGCTCCGTACCCGTATGGGATCGACAGGCTGATGAATTCCGATCTTCACGTCTATGAAGATACCGTGGAGTTTCCCGACTGCGAAAAGCTCCTATCGCTGAGGATGTTCAAAAACGGGCGCTGCGATCTGAAGTTCACCTCTCCGGAGTATGCGGAGACATTCGTCGCCGAGTATCTCGGTAAGGATTACTGATCTGCGGAGGTGGAACCGATGAAGTATCCTTATGCTCCGGCTCCCACCGACGCGGAGAGCCGGAAACAGCTCAATGAAAAGGTGCTGTACCTGATCGACAGCGATTCCTGTGAACATTGCGGCATTACTGCGGCGGACATCTTCAACGCCTATACCGGCGACGGCGGCCTGCACGGACTGAGCTGCAGCGAGTATGACAACTACCATGAATACAGTGAGGCGAAGAAGGAGATCGAAAACGGTCAGTTCTTCACCCCGCCGGAGCTCTGCCAGCTCGTCGCGGAGAGTCTTGCGCCATCCAACTACGACCTGATTGCGGACCTCACCTGCGGCAAGGGCAGTTTTCTCAATGCGCTGCCGGTCGAGGCCAACATCTACGGCTGCGAGCTGGACGTTAAGGCTTTCAAGGTGGCGCAGTATCTGTTCCCGAAGGCAAACCTTGAGCAATGCGATCTTCGCGCTTACAAGCCGGATGTCCGCTTTGATTATGTGGTCGGCAACCCGCCGTTCAATCTGCGCTGGTATGAGGGCAGCACGCTATACCTATCACAGCTCTACTACTGCATCAGGGCCGCGGAGCTGTTGAAACCGCTCGGCATCCTCGCGCTGATCGTACCGCAGTCGTTCCTTGCGGATTCGTTTCTGGATAAGAGTATGATCCGCGAGATGGAGGAGCGGTACAGCTTCATTGGCCAGATCGGGCTGCCGGACAGCGCGTTTGCGTCGCTGGGCGTGGAAAAGTACAAGACCAAGCTCCAGTTTTGGCAGAAGAAGTCCGATCTGCCGGAATGGGCTTCGCACCGCTATGCTGAGGATCTGCTGTACGAGCTTCCCAAGGGCTTCTCCGTGGAAGCAGAAGCAGAAAAGCTGCGAAACGGCTTACTGCTACTCCCAAAGGCGGATCTGGAAAACAACAAGGCGCACATCATCATGGAGCTTGCCCGCGCCAGCTCGGCCACGAAGGAGTTTCAGTACCAGACGCAAAAGATGCTCTATCAGATCAAGATTCATCCCCTGCTCCGCGACAGGTACATGAAATGCTGCGAGTATGTTCACAGGTTCTACACGCAGCAGAAGCCGCCGGATATGGAATGGAAGGAGTGGGATCGCACCAAGCTAACAGAGGCGAAAGTGCTGGCATATCTCCGAAAGGTGCTTCAACGGCAGCATCCCAAGCCGGAGCGTGATGTAATCGCCCTCGTCAAGCGCGACCATGATTTCATTTACAAGGGCTACAGCGCGAAGGTTCGCAAAACCATGACGACGGATATGAAGGTGCCGCAGCCGATCTATCAGGTCGTGCTGGACGGCGACTTTGAGAAGTATCCGGGCTATGGGCGGCTCCTGCGGCGCAAGCAGCGGGAGTACGAAAACCAAGAACAGCGGTTTGCCGAAATGCCTACCGGCGCCGGGATCGCCGCCTGGCTGGATCAGTTCATGCTCTGGGACGAAGAAAATGAGGAGTTTATCAGGCTCAACAGCCGGCAGCGCTCCGACGTGAACCTGATGCTGCAGAAACGCTACGGTCTTCTCCAATGGGAGCAAGGCAGCGGAAAAACGCTGGCCGCCATTGCGACCGGGTGCTATCGGATGCAGCAGCAGGGGTATCAGTATGTTTGGGTCATCTCCTCCGCCATCTCCATCCGGAACAACTGGGACGTCGTTCTGAAAAACTACGGGCTCTCCTATGTCTTCGTGGAGCGTCTTTCAGATTTGGAACGCATCCAGCCCGGGGATTTCGTCCTGATGACCTTCGATAAGCTGAATCTGTGCCGGCGCCATGTGAAGAAGTGGGTCAAGCAGCACATCAAGCATATTCAGCTCGTCATGGACGAAAGCGATGAGATCAGCAACCCGAACAGCGTCCGCGCCAAGGCGTCGCTGTCTTGCTTCCGGCGCTGCCGCGCAAAGCTCCTGACGACCGGCACCAGCACGCGCAACAACATTTCCGAGTTTGCGCCGCAGCTGGAGCTCATGTACAACAACTCCATCAACATGATCTCAAATTGCCACTATGTCTATTCCTACGACAAGGACGACGGCGTCATGCGTACCCACAACAACGCCTTTTACGGTCACCCGATCCCTGCTTACAAGCCGGGCTATTCTCTTTTCTCGTCCAGTCATCTGCCGGAAAAGACGACGGTGTTTGGAATCGGAG
>JAFYHU010000084.1 GCA_017538965.1 Oscillospiraceae bacterium | reverse complement strand
TCTAAAAAAAACGGAATCCCAGCGCCCGGGAAATAACGACGCCGCTTTTCCTGCTCCGCTGTCTGGAGATCGGGCTGTCCATGTCGGACCTCGATCTCCTGACCATCGGCATGGTCCTGGACATTTGGACGGAGAAAGGCAACGACGATTATAAATACGGCGAAAAGGAAGTTGTGCGAACCGCGGGTCAGCAGGACTTCGACAGATTCTGATGGAATGGCTGTAGCATTTTCATAGAATTTATGGTATGCTACAATCGTTTAAATCGGGATTTGATAGAGGATTCAAGATGACCATTACCAAAATTGAAAAGAACGGCATTATATGTGCCATTGTAAATAGCGACGAGCTTATAATAACTGACGCTCAGTCCGCTTTGGATGTGCTGATGACAGCTAAGTATGATGCTGGGACAAAGAATATCGTAATTCGCAAGGAACTGATAGTTGAAGATTTCTTTATTCTCAGCACTGGGCTTGCAGGGGATATTTTACAGAAATATATCAACTACGGAGGGCGTATAGCAATTTATGGCGACTATTCGCATTATACCAGCAGACCCCTTCACGATTTCATCTATGAGAGCAATAAAGGCAAAGATGTGTTCTTTGTCACAACCGAAGATGAAGCGATTGAAATGCTGACGCGATAATTCCAGTTTAACAAGCTAATAGCAAGGGCATCAGTCTTAACGGCTGGTGCCTTTTTCATGCCCGGAGCAATCCGGGTATTTTCATTTTCAGAGAAAGGAGGCGGGAACCATGGCCGGACGCATCAAGGGAATAACCGTCGAGATCGGCGGCGATACCACAGGTCTGGAAAAGGCGCTCAAGAGCGTTAATACCACGATCAGAAATACACAGAGTCAGCTGAAGGATGTGAACCGCCTCCTCAAACTGGACCCTTCCAATACCGAGCTTCTCTCCCAGAAGCAGCGGGCTTTGAAAGAAGCCATCGGCGCGACGAAGGAGAAGCTGGATTCTCTGAAAACCGCTCAGGAACAGGCCAAACAGCAGCTTGAAAACGGTGATCTCGGTCAGGACAAGTACGACGCCCTACAGAGGGAGATCATCGAGACGGAGCAGGAACTTCGCCGTCTGCAGGAGGAAGCCGCCTCCACCAGCGTGGCGCTTGCCAAGATCGATGAGGCGGGTAAGAAAATCGAAGCCTTCGGTGATTCCGTCACCAGCGCGGGTCAGGCGATCATGCCAGCGTCTATGGCTGTCGCCGGTCTCGGTGCCGCTGCCGTAAAGACCGCCGCTGATTTCGATACCTCCATGAGCAAGGTCGCGGCTGTATCTGGCGCGACGGGAGAAGATCTGGACGCGCTCCGGGACAAGGCCCGGGAGATGGGCGCGAAGACCAAGTTCTCCGCTTCCGAAGCCGCCGACGCGATGAATTACATGGCGATGGCCGGATGGAAGACCGGGGACATGCTGGAGGGCATCGAGGGCATTATGAACCTCGCCGCCGCTTCCGGTGAAGACCTCGCGACCACCTCGGACATCGTCACTGACGCCCTGACCGCTTTCGGTCTGTCGGCGCAGGACTCCAGCCACTTCGCGGACATCCTTGCCGCCGCCAGTTCCAATGCCAATACCAACGTCTCCATGATGGGCGAAACCTTCAAGTACTGCGCGCCTATCGCCGGCGCCCTGGGCTTTTCCGCCGAGGACACCGCCCAGGCAATCGGCTTGATGGCAAACGCCGGTATCAAAGGCTCCCAGGCAGGTACTGCGCTCCGCACCATTATGAACAACCTGACCGGGGAGATCAAACTCTCCGGCAAAGCCCTGGGTGACGTCACCATCGCCACTACCAATGCGGACGGCTCCATGCGCGATCTGTCAGACATCCTGGCGGACTGCCGAGGGGCTTTTTCCCAGCTCTCGGAATCTGAACAGGCCGCCGCCGCGGAAGCCCTGGTGGGCAAGAACGCCATGTCCGGCTTCTTCGCACTGATGAATGCCGGCGAGGGCGATATTGAAAAACTGTCCTCCGCCATCGACAGCTGCTCCGATGTATTTGTAAAAACCGTAGACGGCGCGATCATTCCCATGTCCCAGGCTCTTGAAGAGGGCATCGATTGGGTAGAGGAATATAACGGCGTGGCGGAGCAGATGGCTGCCGTCATGCAGGACAACCTCGGCGGACAGCTGACCATTCTGAAATCCCAACTGCAGGAACTTGCCATCTCCTTCGGTGAGATGCTGATGCCTGCCATCCGGGCCATCGTTTCCAAGATCCAGGCTTTTGTGGACAAGCTGAACGGCATGTCCGAAAGCCAGCGGAAAACGGTCCTGACCATTGGCCTGATCGTTGCCGCGCTCGGACCACTGCTCGTCATCATCGGTACACTTATCTCCAAGGTCGGCGCCGCGATGCAGGGCTTCGTGAAGCTGGCAACCGGGGTTAAGAAACTCGGTGTTGCCGTGAAGGCAGGCACCGGAGTCTTCGGCAAGCTGGGAGCCGCGCTTGGTGGCATCTCTGCTCCCGTACTGGCGATCATCGCAGTCATCGCTGTTCTTGTCGCCGCCTTCAAACATCTGTGGGATACCAACGAGGAGTTCCGCAAAGCGATCACCGCCATTTGGGAAGGCATTGTCAGCAAGATCCAGGCTTTCTGCCAGGGCATCGTCGATAGACTGAATGCGCTGGGCTTTGACTTCGGCTCCATCGTGGATGTACTGAAAAGCTTGTGGGATGGCCTTTGCCAATTCCTCGCTCCTGTCTTTGAGGCGGCGTTCAGCGTCGTTTCTACCGTCCTCGGTACGGTGCTCGATGTGATTACAGGGCTGCTCGATGTGTTCATCGGCCTGTTCACGGGCAACTGGTCGCAGCTGTGGGACGGCGTGAAGGAGATCTTCTCCGGCGTATGGGACGCCATTACCGGGCTGTTCGATACGGCGCTGAATCTGCTGAAGTCCCTGGCATCGACCGTCTTCGGCTGGTTCGGCACCACATGGGAAGAGGTCTGGTCGAGCGTCAAATCCTTCTTTGAAACGATCTGGAACGGGATCACTGCTTTCTTCTCCAGCGTATGGAACGGCATAAAAACGACCGTGACCTCACAGGTCAATGCTGTAAAAACAGTGGTCACTACGGTATTCACAGCCATCAAGACCACTGCCTCCACGATCTGGAACGGGATAAAAACCGCTATCAGCACCGTGGTAGACGGCATAAAGTCCAAAGTCTCCTCCGCGTTTGAATCGGTAAAGAGCATGGTCAGCAATGTGTTCAACGGGATCAAAAATACAGCGACCTCCGTCTGGAACGGGATCAAGACCGCCATCGTTACGCCCATTGAGGCGGCCCGGGACAAGATCCGCTCCGCGCTGGATGCGGTCAAGGGCTTTTTCTCCGGGCTGAAGCTCCAGCTGCCCCACATTAAGCTGCCGCACTTCCGTGTGTCTGGAACGCTCTCTATATCTCCGCCCAGTGTTCCGCACCTGTCTATCGACTGGTATAAGGAAGGCGGCATCATGACGAAGCCTACGGTTTTCGGTATGAACGGCTCTGCTCTGATGGCGGGCGGAGAAGCGGGGTCGGAGGCGATCCTGCCCTTGAGCGGATTCTATAAGCAGCTTGAAGCCATGCTGGACAACAAGCTGAACATGCACAATGTGGAGAAATACCTGGCCGTCATCGCCGCCAACAGCGGCAAAGGCATCTACCTGGATGACGGCACCCTGGTCGGACATCTGCTGCCCGCCATCGACAGCGGTCTCGGCCAAACGCAGAAGCTGAATGCGAGGTTGAGCATATGAAACCTGACGCTATGATAAACGGAATCTCCATGCTCAGCCTCGGCTGGCTTCGGGAGACAGTAAACTTCCCGACACCGCAGTCACAGTCCAATACGATCACGGTGCCGGGAAGGAATTCACCTATACGATTTACCGAGGCGCTGGGCCGTGTGGCCTACCATCCCCGGTCTTTTGATATGACCTTCTCCATGCTGGGCGACCGTGCTGATTTCGATACGCTCGTCAGCGTGGTCGTGAACCAGTTTGCTGGGAATCTCTGCCAGGTGACGCTGACGGAAGACACGACAATGTATGCCGTGGGGACGCTGGAAGCCGCACCTTCCTATGACCCGAAAACGGGCAAGGGGCAGCTTGTGCTTTCCTGCACTGACGGGGATGCTTTCCTCTACCATACTGCTGAGACCGTGG
>JAFYHU010000083.1 GCA_017538965.1 Oscillospiraceae bacterium | reverse complement strand
TCATCTTCATCATCGTGGTTTACGATGGTGTTGCCGCACTGACGCAGATAATTGACCGCCGTTCTCGCGGACGTCTGAAGCGTGGAGATCGCGTCCTCTTCCTCATGCCCCCGCCGTGTCCCGGCGAGTGTCTCATATTCAAATATGAGAAAGAAACGCCTCGTGATCGCCTCCCGGGAGCCGAGCTGCCGGATCAGCCGCAGATAGTCCTCCTGCAGCATCCGACAGTGCGGATCGGTCTCCCGTTCCAATTCCTTTCGAACCTTCTCCACATGCCGGTCGATGTCGGCACGCTTTGTCAGCACCTTGAATTGAAGCTTGACCGGCGCGATCTTCAGATAGCTGATGAAGGAATAAATGATGTTGCGCTGCTCCTGTGCGCTCCGCAGCAGAAAGTTGACCGGAATGACCTCTACGACCTTGACATAGCGGTGGTCTCTTGTGAGGATCACTCCGTTCACGATCTTCTGAATCGGGACATAGGAGGCCAGCGCGTTCAGCGGCTTTACGTTTTCCTCTGGGGAGAGAAACACCTTATACTGCTGTACCTGCTTTGCCTTCAAGTCAAGCTGAAAGCGGTTCCTGCTTTTTGGGAGCGCATCAGTTTGTTCAGTCTGCTCCGGCATACGGTTTTGCCTGCCCCAGTTTGGAAGAAGGGAACTCTTTCCGCTGCCCTCATCGGTGTTCCGCGTCAGCAGTCTTCGATTGCGAACGAATTGAAACAGCAGACGGACAAATGCGGAAAGGCTCATGCCGCCGACGCCGATCAGGGCGAACAGCATCAGCGGGAGCGCGGTCAAACATAGTATGATGATGCGCGCGGTGAGCGACGCGTTAATATGAAAGACCGGCACTCCTACGGCTAAGCCAAGAATGCCGGCCTCAATCGCATTTCGCGTTTTGAACATGCCGCCCATCAGTGTCCCGCCCTCTATGAAATTGGGCGGGATCACATAGGTGTCTAATTGATCGGATTTCATATTCGTCTCCTAATTCCTATCCTTCCGTCGCGGCGGTTCCGGCATACGCTGTACGATGGTTTCGTTGTATGCCACGGTATTGTCCGGCGCATTGTGGGGCGTCCGCTCAACGGTGTCCTGCGCATACTGCTTGTACCAGGTCTCTCCGTCCGCAGATATGACCTTGGTAAAGTCTCCGCGCGGCGCATCGTATTGATTCGTGTGATACATGGCAAACTGAATGCTTTGTCCTCCGCCCGGCGCGGTTTCAATGCCGGTAATTCGCCCACCACCGATCTCCACATCGGTGAATTTAGGCGTAGTCTCAGGCGGAGAGCCGATCGCCGTATAGCCCATATACGAGGTGAGCACCTGAGATGCCATGTCTCCGGAGATGGTCCCGGTATTCTGGACGCTTCCCGTGGCGACCCTGCCGATGATGTTATTGGCAAAGCTGCCGCCGGATGCGAGGGAGCGCATGAACATTGCCCCGCCGATGCCGTAGCCGTGGACCCGTTCGCTCTGAACAGAGGTCTTCGTGGAGGAAGAATGCGTCGCCTGCGAGGATTTGCTTACGACTGCTTCGCTGCCGCCTGCGGCTGCCGGACGGCTGCCGGGCGTTCCGCTGACCTGTGCTTTGATCGTGTTCGTCGGATTGTTGGTCACGGGGATCGTCACGCTTTCTGTGCGCTCTCCACCGTGCAGTCCGGCTCCGTTCTGTTCGCCGGGTCTCCCTACGGCTGCGTGTTCCGAAACTACGCTTTCAGATTGCTTCACGGATTCGGAAGCTATGCCTTGTGCACCGCCGGAAACGGGTATGACGGGAGAACCGGCACCGCCGCTTTCGCTGCCATCTGGCCCGTCGGTAACGACGGTGGACGCATCACCGAGAACGCCGATCGAAGGCTGCTCCGTCGGGGCGGGGACCTCTTGCTGAACCGTTTCGCTGATGCAGGCACCCGTCGTAACCGGAGTGATCGGAGCTTCACCGGGAGCGCCGCCGATCTGGCTGCCGTCGCCATTCTGCTGCGGTATGGGTACAGACGAGCCTTCTGCGTTACTCGACGTGCTTGTCGCCTCGCTTTCGCTATAACTCGTTCGAATCCCACCGGCCATAGAAGCAACAGGAACGGCAGGCGATGCACTTTCAGTTTCCGTGGTGTCGGCCACTTCGCTTGGTGCAGCGGAAATGGAAATGCCGGGGTCGCTCTGCGGGATCGGATGGGATTCGCTTTCATCCTCGGCCTCGTTGATCGAGATACTGTCAGAGGCTACGGATGCAGTGCCGACCGGCATATCTCCGGACGCATCCGCAGAAAACCCGCTGCCATGGATGTTGCTTTGCGGGTTGACGGCAGATGGTGCGGATTGTGCGGACGCAGATTGCTGAGATGTCGAGCGAGTGGAAGAAGAAAATGAAGAAGATGAATTGGTCGTTGGGGTAGCTTTTCCGCTTGCAGCGGCATTGACTGCCTCGCGTGCCAGATCTGACTGCACGGAGCCGCTGTAAGCTTTGTTCTCCGTAGCTGTCTTGATGGCGCTGTTGTTGACGGCTCTGCTGACGATTCCGGCGAGGCCGCCTTGGAACGGACCGCCGGAGGTCCTCTCGCCGGCTCTTGCACCCCCGGCGGAACCCGATGACGAAGACCCCTTGCCGCCAAATGAACGCCCTGCAGCGCCGACAGCGGCAGACAGCGCGCGTGTGACGATCAGCACATCGGAAAGCATGGAGCCGCCGGTATGCCCGACGTTGACGCCGATGCTCGCCATGAAGCTGTCGATCTTCTGTGACACCTTCAAAAACGCCACCGCACAGAGAAACCATACGAGGACATTTCCCGCCATGGCCTCTTTGCCTTGGGCGTCGACCTGGGCCAGAACCTCGTCCTCAGTGATCGCATGGGCGGGCGTGCAGAGAAGCAGCAACAGGCCAAACGCGAGCAAAAGCATAGGCCAGACAATGTTGTGTCGCTTGATTTGCATTGATACCTCCGTCAAATGGAAAGCGGATTGGAGATGAACGCCCCGACCATGCTTGTGAAAAGCCGCAGGCACCACGCATTCATCAGGAGCAGAAATACCTGCCCGCCGAACATCCGGCACCAACTCTTGAATATGCTGGACGTGGATTGTGAGGCACCCATAGCAAATGCCACGGGGGCGGTGAAGACCAGGACGCCCAGAAGCACATACCGTTCCGCCGCTTCAAACAGCAGCTTGATGTAGTTCCACGCAAGGATCAGCACCAGGATCAGAACGATCAGGACAACGCTGCCGCTTGCACAGACGCCGATGATTGTCAGCAGGACGGAATTGAAGTTCGCAAAGTCCAGGCTCGGGAGCTCGGAAGACAAAATCCAATCATACGGTGTCCCGCCGATATTGAGGACAATCTCCACAATATCATCGGCATACAGCGCCAGAAGGATAAAGAGAACGGAGCGGAACGTCAGCTTGATCGGATCTTCTGCTTCGAGCCCAAGGCCAAGCCCGTAGTTCTTGAACAGGTTCCAGACCCATATCAGAAGAATGAGCCCGACCGCCAGGGCGACGAAGATCGAGTACATGGTTTGTGCAGCAGGGAAGTATCGCAGAAACACGGTCATATCGCAGCCCATCGCGCCCAAAACTGATGAATTGATCAGATTGAGGCCGTTCATGACCTGCTCTGCGATCCACTCCACAATGCCGTCTAAGATGCCCATTCGCTGTCAGGCAGTGTACTGACCGCCGGAAAAGAACGGAGTCACATACGCCATAATAAACCCTAAAGAGTTAAGAATCGCCCATGTGATGATGATTCGTTTCAGCCATGCACGGGACTCCGTGACGTTTCGCTCGTTTTTTGAGAAGTTCATCAGCAACAGGGCAATGGACGCGGTCACTACCGCCGCGATCGTGGAGATCGCAAGCACCTGCGTGTAGATGTCCTTCATGATCTCCGACGCCTTCGACCAAATGGTATCAGCTGCATATGCCGGCGCGATAAGGAAGCCGGACAAACTCACGGCAATAAAGCCGGCGTAGAGCTTCTCCCATAGCCGGGTGATGCTCTTTTCTTTCTTTTGCATTTGCTTTTCCGGGACGGATGGATGTTGCTTCAAGTGAAAACCTCCTTTTGTTTTTTCGCTGAAAACAGAAAACCGACGCTCGGATCAGAGCGCCGGTAGTGTCGAAACGGGACGGATCTCGTCAGAAAATCCGTCCCGTCAATCTGTTTTCGGTTGTAAGCACAGTTTTGAGCATGGTTAGTTTAACACGGGCTGAAATACGTTTCAATAGCAAAACCGTGCCAT
>JAFYHU010000009.1 GCA_017538965.1 Oscillospiraceae bacterium | reverse complement strand
GGCAGAGGAAGGCATTGCGGGATTACTGCAGCGGTCGGAGAATCGGAGGATCAGCGTAAGCCCGAACGATTCTCCGGGCACCGCAAAGCGGAGAAGGTGGATTTGCCCGATCTCACGCGAGGGCAAAGACGGATGAGGTGTTCCCGCCCGCAGGCGAGAAAGCCCGACTTCAGCTTCCTGCAATTACGCGGAAAACAACCTTGTCCCTCGCTCATACCTTTCCCCGCCGCGTTTTATTGGGAGATAAAAGCTTTCTATTCTATCCATTCGCGGCAGCAACCGGCTGGTCAGGGGCAGCCGCTTCCCTGGCCGCGAAACAGGGAGAGCTGATTGGGAGCAATCCCTGCGCCCGCAGGCGCCTAAAGGAAAGTGGCTCCCTGCTGATTCAACCTGCCCGTTCTGTTTTCGAAACCGAGCGCAATTCCAAACTTACTGCGACGCAAAATCCCTGCTGACGCAATGGATTATGATATTCCCAATCTCTTATGCGCCGTAGGGAGCGATCCCCAGATCGCTCCGTATTCCTCGCTTCTACAAGCGCCCGACTTCAGCTTCCTGCAATTACGCGGAAAACAACTTTGTCCCTCGCTCATACCTTTCCCCGCCGCGTTTTATAAGTGGGTAGTGCTTATATGCTGGCAGATACCTTCAGCATAATTGCAGAATTCTGCGCCCATAATCCATTCGCGGCAGCAGTGGCTGGTCAGGGGCAGCCGGTTCCCTGGCCGCGAAACAGTACATGCTTCCGGGGAGCGCCCATCTTCGCCCCCTGCATTTGCGCGCTGCCGAACTTTTGGTTGTTTTTCCCGGGGATGTCCTGTATAATACAAAGAACAGAAAATCCAGTAAGAACAGGAAACACAGTAAGAACAGTAAGAACAGAACGAAAATTTCTCCGCGGAAAGTCAGGACAGTTCCATGAGATATGCGTTCTCCGTGATTTTTTCCATATTGATCGTTGCGCTGAGCGTCTGCACCGTGAAAGCAGCCCGGTCCGGGAAAGCGCTCGGCCCCTCGGTCGCGCTGCTGCTCGCCTCGTTGATTCCGCCGATGGCCGGAAATCTGATCATTATCCTTTCCTCTGACCTGCGGCTGGTCACCGTCGGCCGCTATATCTATTTTCTCGGCATGGATATGGTCATGTTTGCCGTGACCCGCTTTACCAGGGCATATTGCTTTCCCACGGCGCCGAATCAGAAGCTGCAGACCCTTGCGGACCTGCTTCTGCTCGTGGACGCCGTGCAGCTCCTCCTGAACCCTATTTTCGGCCATGCTTTCGGGCAGCAGGAGATGGTCGTCGGCGGCCGTGTGTATTACGCCCTGATTCCCTATGCCGGGCAGACCTTTCACCGCGCGGTGGACTACGGGATCCTGTTCGTCGTCATCCTCCTTTTTATCATCAAGTCGATCCGCTGCCCGCGCATTGAGGCCGAGCGCTACCTCGTCATTCTCGCGGCCATGATCTTTACAACGATCTGGGAGAGCGTCTACATCTTCTCCAGCTCTCCGATCGACCGCTCGATGATCGGCTTCGGCGTTTTCGGCCTGCTGGTGTATTATCTCGCCCTCAATTACCGCCCGATGCGTCTGCTGGACAGCATGCTGGCAAACATCGCCTCGGAGCTGCCGGAGTCTCTCTTCTTCTTTGACACGGCTGACCGCTGCATCTGGGCCAACAAGCCCGGCCGCAGGCTCGTCGGGGTCGTCGAAGACAACTATGACCCTGTCCGCACCGTCCTCGAGAAGCAGCTCGGCCCCCTGGAGGAGATCGAGCCGGACATGATCATCCGGAAGGATGTTTCCTCCTGGGAAGGCGCGCGGAGCTATCTGCTGGAAAAGCACAGCGTAACCGACAACCGGGACCGCCCCATCGGCTGGTTCATGAGCATCCGGGACAACACCGCCGAGCATGACACGCTTCTGCGCGAACAATACAAGGCGACGCACGATGCCCTGACCGGTCTCTACAACCGCGCTGGCTATGAGCGCATCATGAGCATCGTCGATCCCCGCTCGGGTTTTCTGCTGTTCTTTGATATCGACAATTTCAAGACCGTCAACGACACGTACGGGCATGAAACGGGCGACCGGGTTCTGCAGAAGACGGCCGCGGCCATTCAGCATAATTTTCGCGCGGTCGACTATATCTGTCGGATCGGCGGTGATGAGTTCGTCGTCATCCTGACATGGGCCGATGTCCGGAATGAAGAGCAGATTGCCCTGCGCATCCGCAGAATCAATGAAGAGCTGCAGAACACCGACGACGGTCTTCCGCCGGCCTCCGTCAGCGTCGGCATCGCCCACGGAGCCGTTGTTCCCGATCCCGACCGCCTGATGGAATATGCCGACGAAGCCCTGTATGAGACCAAACGCAACGGCCGCTGCGGCTATACCTTCTACCGGCCGAAGCCCGGGGAAAACGCAGGACAGACCGCAGGAACCGTAAAGAATACCGGAGATACAGAAAATCAAAAACTCACAAATGAAAAAACAGACAGTTAAAAATTTCACATGCCTTCTGCTGGCCCTGCTGCTCCTGCTTTCCGCAGATGCCTTTGCCGAGGAAGCCGAGAATACCGGCGCACAATCGGATCTCAATCTCGAAAACGACAGCGGCATCATCGATGCGGAAGCGCTGAACCGCTGGATGGACGGCTTTGTCGAGGAACATGACCTGAACGGAAAATGGCAGGACGTCTCGGTCGGCTTCTGCTATACGGGAACCAGCGACTGCTGGTTCTATCACCCGGATATCTGGATGTACTCCGCCAGCCTCTACAAAGTCCCGGTCTCGATGCTGATGGCGGAGAAGGAAGCGGCCGGCGAGCTGACGCCGGAAAGCATTGTCCTCGGGACCACGCTGGAATACCTGGAATCCACGGCCCTGGTCAACTCCAACAACGACAGCGGACACGCCATGGTGAGCTATCTGGGCGGCACCTACAACGGCAAATGCAGTGACATGACGGAAAAGTTCACCGACCTGCCGGAGGAGTACTTCTCTCAGGATTTCCTGGATGTCAGCTACTATACGGCCCGCTATATGACCCAGGTGATGAAGACCCTGTATGAGGGCGGAGACGAAGCCTTTCCTCATGTAATCGATTATCTTCTGCAGGCCCAGCCGTACGAGTACTTCAATTCGGATCCGACCCTGAAAGACTACGGCGTTGCCCAGAAGTACGGCGCCTTTGAAGAGACGCACATCTCCAAGAACAATAACCACTGCGCCGCGATTATCTACACCCCCACGCCGATCATTGTCGTTGTGATGACCCGCAACATCGGCGAGTATCAGAAACGAATTGCAGAGGTAGGCGCCTGGCTGGCGGACTATTCCCTGCAGCTGGACGAAAAGCAGATCGAAGAGACGCCGGCTCCGGAGCCTGTAAGCACCGAGCCGGCTCTTCCGGAAGAAACGGCGGCGCCTGCTCCTGCGGCCGAAGTGCCCGACGATCCTGCGCCCGCTGCCGCACCGCTGCCGGAAGAACCGGTCCCCGTGGAAGAGGGGGCCCGCAAAGTCCCGACCGCGGTGATCGTTGTCGGCATTGCGGTGCTGAGCGCGATCGGCGGTTCCGTCACGTTTCTCAGCCGGAATCATCAGAAAGGAAGAAAACGCCGGACGGAAGAACGGTCTCCCCGGAATGCGGAGTCCGACCGTTACAGCCCGCGGCACTGAAAGCCTATGAACACGATGTTTTTGGCACTGGCGATTTTTGTCGTCATGTATATCCTGCTGCTGGCCTTTGCAGACCTCCGCTGGATCATAGCGCCGGTCACCGCCCTGGTGTTCCTGCTGCTCGGCATTCTGCGGCCGGCGGAGGCCGCCGGCGCAATCAACTGGAATGTGCTGATGATGCTCGCGGGCACCATGGCGACGGTTGAACTGTTTATCCGGAGCAAAATGCCCGGCCGCATGGCGGAAAAACTGCTGCAGAAGGTTCCGAATATCCAGTGGGCGGCGGTGGTGCTGTCGGTGTTTTCGGGGGTCATTTCGGCCTTCGTGGACAATGTCGCGACCGTTCTGATGGTGGCGCCCGTCGGACTTGCCGTGGCCAGACAGCTGAAGACCAACCCTGTCCCGCTGATCATCGCCATCGCCGTGTCCAGCAATCTGCAGGGAGCGGCAACGCTGGTCGGGGACACCACCTCGATCCTGCTGGCGGGCTACATGAACATGAGCTTCAACGATTTCTTCTGGTTTCAGGGACGGCCCGGCATCGCCTTCGCGGTGGAGGGCGGCGCGCTGCTGACCATTCCCGTCCTGCTGTATCTCTTTCGGAAGGAAAAGGAACGGGTAAGCGTCGAGGTGAAGACGGTTGTCGCCGACTATGTCCCGACGGCGCTGATGCTCGGAACGGTTCTGCTGCTGATTGTCGCTTCCCAGTTTCAAAACAAGCCCGAGCTCACCAACGGCATGATCTGCTGCGGCCTTGCCGTGATCGGCATTCTGTACGAAATGCTCCGGACAAAATCGGCAGGTCTCGTAAAAGAAACCCTGAAAGCGGTTGATTATAAGACGCTGATCCTGCTGGCAGGTCTGTTCATGGTGATCGAGGGCATCAACCGGGCCGGCGTCATTGATGCCATCGCGGCGCTGTTCATCCGGATCGGCGGAGGCTCCGTCCTGTTTACCTATGTGCTGATCGTCGGGATTTCGGTGCTGCTCAGCGCTTTTATCGACAACATTCCCTATGTCGCCACCATGCTTCCGGTTGTCAGCGGCATCGCCGCGCAGATGGGGATCAAGCCGTATCTGTTTGCTTTTGGATTGCTGATCGGCGCGACGCTGGGCGGCAACATTACTCCGGTCGGGGCTTCCGCCAATATTGCCGGCATCGGCATTCTGCAGAAGGAAGGCTACAAGGTTTCCACCGGCGACTTCATCCGCATCGGCATTCCCTTTACGCTTATCGCGGTTGTAACAGGCGCCCTGATCATCTGGATCGTCTGGGCCTGATTGATAAAAACGACAGGAATCCCGTCAATATCGGAGCGATTTTTGTAGATTATCGAATATTGTCAAGAACTTTTCGGTTTGTTATAATTTTACCTGTAATAAAAGTAGAGGCGCGTATTGTCAAGAGTACCGCGGCTGCGAAAGGAGACCAGCAATCTCCGGCCGACGGAAAAGGGGCGTACGCCGAAGGCGG
This sequence comes from Oscillospiraceae bacterium, assembly GCA_017538965.1. GTDB lineage: Bacteria > Bacillota > Clostridia > Oscillospirales > Oscillospiraceae > Limivicinus. Next base: position 28,443 of record JAFYHU010000009.1, on the reverse strand, counting down.
ATGAAGCGGAAATCCGACCTGGGCATATGCAGAACATGCATATGACTGTCGCATCGTTTGCGGAGAGCTCATTATTACGGAGAAGGCCCCTTATGGTCCTGCATCTGTCATATGAAGTTTCAGGCAGCCGGTGCGACGCGCAACCGGCTGCTTTTGATTTTGAAAAAGGATGTGGCAAACTATGGAATCTGTTTACGTAGGTGTATGGTCTCTGGTACCGCCGATCGTGGCGATCGTGCTGGCGCTGATCACCAAGGAAGTCATCTTCTCTCTGGTGGCCGGCGTCCTCTCGGGTACTCTCATCTATGCCTTCGCCGGCGGCATGAACCCGCTGGTGGCTCCGGTCGATGTCATGTTCGAGCTGATTCTCGGGCGTGCGGACTGGTACATCATGCTCTTCTGCTTCCTGCTCGGCTCGCTGGTCTATCTCATTAACGCCTCCGGCGGCGCCAAGGCCTACGGACGCTGGGCGTCCAAGGTCATCAGGAGCAAGACCCAGTCAACCCTGCTGACCACCCTGCTGGGCTGCCTGATCTTCATTGACGACTATTTCAATGCCCTGACGGTCGGCTCGGTTATGAAGCCGGTTTCCGACCGCTATCGGGTCAGCCGTCCGAAACTCGCCTATCTGATTGACTCGACCTCCGCTCCGATCTGCATTCTGGTTCCCATCTCGACCTGGGGCGCTGCGGTCGGCGGCTACATGGTGGACACCGGCGTCTTCAGTTCGGGCATCAGCGGCTTTCTGGCCATGGTGCCGTACAATCTGTACGCGCTGCTCTGCCTGCTGATGGTTGTGCTCATCTGCGTCTTTTCCTGGGACTTCGGCTCCATGTACCGCTTTGAGCTGAAGGCGCGCAAGGGCGACCTCTCTGCTACGGCCGATCAGGATTATGAAAACATGGAGACCCCTTCCAACGCGACCCTCTGGGATATGCTTCTCCCGATTCTGGTGCTGGTGATCGTTTCGATTCTCTCCATGATGTACATCGGCGGATACTGGAGCGACGATCCCACCGTTGCCCGCCAGTTCGGCGCTTCGCTCGGCAACAGCGTTTCGGGTCAGGCTCTGACCTGGGGCTCCTTCGCGGCGATTCTCTTCTCGCTGCTGCTCTATGTCCCGCGCAAGATCATGAGCTTCCACGAGTTCTTCTCCGGCATCATCAAGGGCATGGAGCCGATGATCACCGCCGGCGTCATCCTGCTTCTGGCCTGGGCCATCGGCGGCGTCTGCCGTGAGCTGCTCGGTACGCCGGAGTATGTCAGCAATCTGTTCCAGACCCTGGGCGTTCCCGGCGCGATTCTTCCGATGATGGTCTTCCTCTTCGCGGCCTTCCTGAGCTTCTCCACCGGTACGTCCTGGGGTACCTTCGGCATTCTGCTTCCGATCGTCGCCCCGGTAGCCCAGGCCATCGCCCCGAACCTGGTCGTCGCCTCGCTGGCGGCTACCCTGGCCGGTTCCATCTTCGGCGACCACTGCTCGCCCATTTCGGATACGACGATTCTCTCGAGTACCGGCGCAAGCTGCAACCACCTCGACCACGTCGGCAGCCAGATGCCCTATGCCCTCACAATTGCGGCATGCAGCCTGGTCGGCTATATTCTCATCGGCATCACCGGCAACGGCATTCTCGGCCTGATTGTCTCGGCCGCGCTGCTGGTTGCGGCCATGATCGTTCTGCACCGCGCCGCCGTCAAGAAGTACGGCACCGGCGACGAAGCGGAAGCCGCTGCCTGAGCCTTCTCCGATGCCGTTTCAGGAAACCCTGCTTCTGCCGGACGGTACCCCCATGCCCCGCCTGGGGCAGGGGACCTGGCAGATGGCGGAAGACGATGAAAAAGCAGCCCGGGAAATCGCCGGGCTGCGGCATGGGTTTGATCTCGGTTTTCGTCTGATCGATTCCGCCGAAATGTATGCCGACGGCAAATCGGAACTGTTGGTCGGGCAGGCTTTGAAAGGCTATCGCCGCGAGGACCAGTTTATCGTAACGAAAGTGCTGCCGGAAAACGCCAACCGCAGGCGCATCTTTTCCAGTCTGAACCGTTCCCTGGCTCTGCTGGGAACCGAGTATGTCGATCTGTACCTGCTCCACTGGCGGGGAGAGACGGATCTTGCGGAAGTTGCCGGCTGCATGGAGGAATTGAAGGCAGCGGGGAAAATCCGGAACTGGGGTGTGTCGAACTTCGATGTGCAGGATCTGGAAGATCTGTGGCGCGTACCGGACGGCAGCCGCTGCAGCGTGAACCAGATTCTGTACAACCTGGGCAGCCGGGGCATCGAATACGATCTGCTCCCCTGGCAGCGCGAGAGACGGCTCCCTCTGATGGCATACTGCCCGGTAGGGCAGGCCGGGGCTCTGGTAACGCAGGATCGCGTGTCCAAGGAGAAAATGGTTCGCGATGAAAACGTCCGGGCCGTTGCCGGGAGGATCGGCTGTTCGATCGTGCAGGTGCTGCTGGCCTTTGTGCTCCGGCTCGAGGACATGGCCGCCATGCCGAAGGCGGTCGGCTTTGAACATATCGAAGAAAACTGGGCCGTCCGGAATATCCGCCTGACGGAAGAAGATATCGACCGGCTGTCCCGTTCTTTCCCCGCCCCCACCGAAAAGGTCCCCATGGAAAAATACTGACCTCTCTAAGGAGCATCACCATGACCGACAGAGTCCGCAGGATGAGAGAAAAGTATTTCGCCTCCCGACCCTGCATTACCGCCGAACGGCTGGTTCTGCAGACGGAGGCTTACAAGCGTTTTGCCGGCGATGCGGTTCCGGTGTTCCGGGCGGAGGTTGTCCGCTACATCATGGAGCATATGACCACTCTCATGATGGAAGACGAGCTGATTGTCGGTACGCCGACCAACCGCTACCGCGGGGCAAATCTGCATCCCGAGTTTCAATCGGCGGAAAACTTCTATCTGAAGGACATTGACGAATTTCCGGTCCGGAAGTGCGACCCCTATGACATCGCGCCGGAAGACCGGGAACAGATTGTCCGCACCCTGAAGGAGTACTGGATCGGCCGGTCCATGGAAGATGAAGCCTGCCGGGTTCTGCCGCCGGACATTGAAAAGGCGCGGCGGGAGGACCTGATCTCCGTCGGCCTGCGAAACGGTGTCTCGGGCGAAACCACCTGCGACCATGAAAAGCTGCTCCGGGTCGGCCTGCGCGGCTATATGGACGAGTGCCGTTCCAACATTTCCGCGACGCAGAGCCAGAGCCCGGAGGACCAGCGGAAGATCGATTTCTGGAACGCCTGCATCATCCAGTGCGAAGGCCTGATCACCTATGCGCACCGGATGGCGGACGAGGCGGAACGTCAGGCTTCCGTCTGTGAAGACGCCCAGCGGAGAGCCGAACTTCTGCAGATCGCCGAAAACTGCCGCGTTGTTCCCGAAAACCCGCCGGAGACCTTCTGGCAGGCACTGCAGCTGATCTGGTTTGTGCATGTATACTTCCACATTGAGGTCTGCACGACGGCCTGCGGCTTCGGCCGCTTTGACCAGTATCTCTGGCCCTTCTATGAAAAAGATGTCATCATCGACCGGACGCTGCCGGCCGGCCGCGCGCTGGAATTGCTGGAATGCCTGTATCTGAAGGCCTGCGAGGTCTATGAAGTGCGTGATCGCTGGTATGCCTCTTCCTTCGCCGGCTACCCCATGTGGCAGATTCTGATTGTCGGCGGTCAGACGCCGGACGGCCGGGATGCCACGAACGATCTTTCCTACCTCTGCCTGGATGCGGCGGCCGAAATGCAGACGACCCAGCCCGTTCTTGCGGTCCGTGTGTGGAAGAACACGCCCGAGGCGCTGATTCGCAGGGGCTGTGAAATGGTGCAGGCAGGCATGGCCAATCCCGGCTTCTTCAACGACGAAGCGGCGATGAAAATGTCCCTGGGCAAAGGCTGCTCTCTGGAGGAAGCGCGCGACTGGACCATTGTCGGCTGCATTCAGCCCGGCCCGGGCGGCGGCACAACGGACGGCTCGCCCGACGCGGGCTATGTGAATGCCCCGAAGGTGCTCGAGCTCACGCTGCACAACGGCATCGACCCCGCTACCGGTGACCTCATGGGCCTGCAGACCGGCGACCCGCGGGACTTCCGGGACATTGAGGAACTGAAGGCGGCGGTCAAGAAGCAGCTGCTTTATTTCTACGACAAGATTCGGATCGGCTATAACAGAATGCAGCCCTACCATGCCACGCGCTATCCCGTGATTTTTGCTTCCATGGTGACGAAAGGCTGCGTGGAGTCCGGCCGTTCCGTCCAGGAAGGCGGAGCGAAGTACTCGACCGCAGGGATGTTTGTAACGGGTGCAGCCAACCTGGCCGACTCGCTGGTTGCCATTGAAAAGTGCGTCTTTGAGGATCACGATCTCAGCATGGATGAGCTGATCCGCGTTCTGGACCGGAATTTCGAAGGCGACGAGCGCATCCGTCAGCTGCTGATCAACAAGCCGGCGAAGTTCGGCAACGACGATGAACATGCCGACGCCGTCTATCGTGAGATGATCCAGTTCATCGCTTCGAATGTGCAGTCCTGGAAAGATGCCCGCGGCGGATATTATTCCTTCTCCAACCTCTCTCAGACCGTCAACGTCTCCCACGGCGCGGTCTGCGGCGCGACCCCCGACGGGCGGCTTGCCGGCGAGGCTTTCTGCGATAACGCATCCCCCATGATGGGTCGGGATATCAAGGGCCCCACGGCCACGGTCAAGTCGGTTGCCTCGACCGGCATGGAGAATTTCCATGACGGCGCCCTGTTCAATATCCGTTTTGACCCGCAGGGAGTCAGCGGGGAGAAAGGCCTGCAGGCCATCGAAGGCGTGATCCGCACCTTCTTCCAGTACGGCGGCGAGCATATTCAGATCAACGTTGTCGATGACGAAACCCTGCGAAAAGCGCAGGAACATCCCGAGAACTACCGCGGCCTCATGGTCCGGGTGGCAGGTTACATGGCCTACTTTACCGAGCTGGACCGCGACGCCCAGAACTCGATCATCTACCGCACCGCGCACTTCCGAGAGGCGGTCTGAGACAGCATGGACGAGACCTTTGCCCAGAGCGCTGCCCTGATCGGCGGCATTCAGAAGTTCTCCACCGATGACGGACCGGGCATCCGCACCACGGTCTTCCTCAAGGGCTGCCCCCTGCACTGCCGCTGGTGTCACAACCCAGAGCTGATTGCATCGGAAGTGCAGATTATCCGCATGCCGAACAGCTGCATTCACTGCGGTTTCTGCCTGCAGCACTGCCCGCGGCAGGCGATGTTCGTCAATGCGGATAAAGAGATCGATATCGATCGCAGCCGCTGCGACTGCTGTATGCGCTGCGTCGAAGGCTGCTATGCCGAAGGGCTGCGGCAGGTCGGAAAGAAAATGACGGCGGAAGAAGTGATGCGCGAAGTCCGCAAGGACGTCTCTTTTTACGAGAACACCGGCGGCGGCATGACGATCAGCGGCGGGGAACTGCTGATGCACGCGGACTTTGCGCTCGCGCTGACCGAACTTGCACAGCGGGACGGCATCCGCGTCTGCCTGGACACCTCCGGCTGCGGCGACGGGGAGGCCCTTCTGAGACTCGCGGAGATGCCGAACGCAACCGAGATTCTTTATGACATGAAGTGCCTCGACCGCGAGCGTCACCGTGAACTGACCGGCCTTGACAACGATCGGATTCTGGAAAACCTGGTCATGCTTGCGGAAAACGAGATGACAAGGGAGAAAATCCATATGCGGATGCCCCTGATCGCCGGTCTGAACGATGACATCGGTCTGATGGAACGGACAGTGGCCTTTTACCGCCGGAACCGGATCGAACGGGTAACGCTCCTGCCCTACCACAGTCTGGGCGTGTCAAAAGCCCGGCACATCGGCGGCAGTCAGGAACGCTTTGAGGCCCCGGCGCCGGAAAAGACGGAGGAAATCCGGATGCTGTTTGAAGAAAGCGGCCTTCGCGCTGAAATCTCCGGCGTCGGAAGACAATAAAAGCCTTCCCCGAAATCGCTGCCCGCTGCTCCCAAAACAAAAGAAAGCGCGGCGGAAAAACTTCGGTGCGAGGTACAGACTGATCTGCGCAAATGCAGAAAGTTGAATACGGGCTCAAAAAAACCTTCTCCTGCTTACGGAGAAGGCTTTTTGTTTCTGAAAAGGACCCGCAGATCGATCTGGGCGAGGATGATGGCCAGGAACATCAGCGCGCAGCCGGCAAACTCGCGCAGAGACAATCGTTCCCCGAGAATCAGCCAGCCGGTGATCGCGCTGAAGACGCTTTCCAGACTCATGACGAGACTGGCGACGGTAGGATTGACGTCTTCCTGCCCGAAGATCTGCAGCGTATAGGCAATCCCGCTGGAGAAGATGCCGGCGTACAGCATGGCCGGGAGGCCGAGGCGAAACGCCTCAAGAGTGGGTTTCTCCGTCAGAAACATCAGCACGGTGCTGAGAATCGCGACGACGAGAAACTGCATCCGCGACAGGCGTACCGCGTCCACGCGGGAGCTGTAATAGAAGAGAATCAGAATCTCAACGGCGAACAGAAAGGCGCAGGCAAGTTCCCAGGCATCTCCGATCTCCAGGTGCAGACTTTCGGCGGTCATACAGAGCAGATACATGCCGACCAGCGCCAGCAGCACGCAGAACCAGATCTGAGGAGTCGGACGCTTCCTGATGACGATGCTCAGAATCGGCACAATGACCACATAGAGCGCGGTGATGAAGCCCGCCTTGGAGGCCGTGGTGTAAGCGATGCCGATCTGCTGGGCGGCGCTGGCCGAGCAGAGCATGAAGCCGCTGATGCAGCCGGCGATGATCAGATACCTGCGCTCTGCCGCGTTTTTCGGACGTCGGTTGTCAATGCCGCGCCGGTCAAAGAACCAGTCCATCAGATGGACGACCGGCGTCAGAAATGCCACGGCGATCCAGCTGCGCCCGGCGAGATAGGTGAAGGCGCCGACGTAATCCGCGCCGATGCTCTGAGCGACAAAGGTAGTTCCCCAGAGAAGAGCGCAGACAAAGAGCAGGAAGATATGGAATTTGTTGTTTTTCATGGACAACAGCGCCTTGCAGCTGGAATTCAAAGAACCCCTGCCTACTGCAGGGGTTCTTGTATTGTGTTGGTGGAGAGTGGCGGACTCGAACCGTCGACCTTCCGCGTGTGAGGCGGACGCTCTAACCAGCTGAGCTAACCCTCCGAGGCCCGATAACTATACCACATCCCGCTCCCGAATTCAAGGATTATTTTTCAGCGCTTCCCGGAGACTCCGAACTCGCTGCCCTCCAAGTAATCAGCGCGGCGGTGACAGTTTCGTGCGAGGGACTGCCTTCGCTTCCGCGCAACGGCAGACAGCCTGATACGGGTACTCCCGTCCTCACCAGCGGTTTTCGACGTACTCGCAGAAGGCATACAGATCATGAACCGTCAATACCGTGCCGTCCTCCAGTGTAACGCTGCCGTTCCACAGGCCGTGGACCTGGTGGCTGTTCATCCGCATGACCTTGATGTCCAGATCGCTGTGGTGATCATAGAAGGGCGTCATGGTCAGCCGAAAGCGCCCGTCGTCGGAAAGAAAGCGCCAGGGCTGCATGTAGCGATCGGGCTTGGGAAAGCTTTCGACATCGACAGCGCCGATCTTGTGTGCTTTTCCGTCAACAAACAGGCAGGTCTCCGTGGCGGCGGATTCATCCCCAATGCCCCAGGTGATCTCAAACCCGAAGAGATGTTCTTTCCCCTCGGCATCCATTGCCTTCCCCGAACCGTTGCCCCAGTACCAGACCAGCGAATAGGGCGTGCAGACCCGGCCCCAGTCGAGGATGCAGAAGCAGTTCTCCTTCGAAAAATCCACCCGGAGGTCCGGCGCGGAAAAACTGCCGGAGCAGGGCATGCAGTTCTGCTTGGTGGTCATGAAGTAGCGGTCGGGACAGCCTTCAAAGGGGAGAACCGTTGTGATGTTTTCCAGACCCGCCGGAATTTCCATGTCGAATTCACAGTGCACATCGCCGTTTTCAAAGCGGATGCTTCGGCGTTCCAGACCGGTGTGCACCTCGAAAAGCGCTTTTCCGACGCGGAAACAGACATCGTTCGGCACATCCCCGCGGGCCGGCAGAACATAGCGGTCCTTTCCGCCGAGGAAGGGCGCCATGCTGGAGATGAGAGTTTTTCCTTCGCGGAGATCGACCAGCACGGCCAAAGCGTAGCCGCCCAGAGAGATATTGGCAAAGCTGATCTGCGCCATAAAGTGCCCGTCCGAAATCTGGTAGAAATCCCATTCCTTGCGGCGGAGAGGATGCCGGACGCGGCTGCGGTCATATTGAAAGACATTTTTCCTCGCCCAGCCCGCGGTCAGCAGCGTTCCGTCCGGCGCCAGCAGCGGCGTCTCCTCTTTCACTTCGATCTGGCGGCTTTTTTCTTTCCAATCCTGCCACCCGCTGTAGGTCTTTTCCATTTTGCATCCTCCCGGTCTGACTGTTATGCTGAAATTCTGTCCAGAACGTGAAGCATCGAAGGCTCGATCGCATCGGCGAGAGAGAGCATCTCTTCATCCGGCGGCAGCAGGTCCGGCACCATGATCGCATTCATGCCGGAGGCCTTCGCCGCACGGATCCCGTTATACGAATCTTCGATCACGAGACAGTGATCCGGTGCTTCCTTCAGAGCTTCTGCCGCCCGCAGAAAGATGTCCGGATTCGGTTTGCTTCGGCTGACCTGATCGCCTCCGATGATCCGGTCGAAGAAGGCGAGAAGTCCGAAATCCGAAATCTCTTTCTCGATGATGTCCGTCCGGGTGGAGGACGCGATCGCGATGCGCGTGCCCTGTGCTTTCAGGTACTCCAGCAGTTCCCGAACGCCCGGCTTGACGGCCAGCAGCCCTGCTCGGTATTTTTCCCGGAACAAGGAAGCAGCTGCTTCCCGAAACGTGTCGACAAGCGCCTTGTCCCGGTAGGTGTCAAGCAGAATCTGACAGGTAACCGGTACCGTCACGCCGATGCAGCGAAAGCAGGTCTCCACGATGCCTTCCATCCCGAGACTGTCCGCCGCTTCCACGCAGCAGTCGATATATAGTTTTTCCGAGTCGAAAATCACGCCGTCCATGTCGAAGATCACAGCGCGGATTGACCTGGTTTCCAGCCAGCTCATGAAGCCTTCCTTTCATCCGACGGATATCTTTTTTCCAATTCTAATCGATTTCGTACGAAAAATCAACGCCCGGACGGGAAGACAGAAAAAAGCCGGTGCGAAAACGCACCGGCCAAAATGATTTGCTGTGTTTGGGATCAATACATGCCGCCCATATCGGGAGCTGCGGGCATCGGCGGGTTCTTCTCGGGGATGTCGGCAACCAGGCTTTCGGTGGTAAGAACCATCGAAGCGACGGAAGCGGCATTCTCGAGCGCGCTGCGGCAGACCTTGGTCGGGTCGACGATGCCGAGCTCGATCATATCGCCGTAGCAGTCGTTGGCGGCATCGTAACCGAAGTTGACATTCTCGCTGCCGGCGACCGTGTTGAGGATGACGGCGCCTTCGACACCGGCATTGGCCGCGATCTGCATGATCGGGGACTTCAGGGCCTTCGCCACGATAGCGGCGCCGGTCTTCTCATCGCCCTCGAGAGAGGCAACGAGCTTTTCGGCCGCCTTGGAGGCGATGACGTAAGCGGTGCCGCCGCCGGCCACGATGCCTTCGGCAACAGCTGCGCGGGTGGCGTTCAGAGCGTCTTCAATGCGGAGCTTCTTCTCTTTCATCTCGGTCTCAGTGGCAGCGCCGACCTTGATGACGGCGACACCGCCGGACAGCTTGGCGAGACGCTCCTGCAGCTTCTCGCGGTCATAGTCGGAAGTGGTCGTTTCGATCTGACGCTCGATCTGAGCGGCGCGGGCACGAATCTCGGCGGAATCGCCGGCGCCGTCGACGATGACGGTGTTCTCTTTCGTGACCTTGACCTGGTGGGCCTGGCCGAGCATCGAGAGATCAGCTTCCTTCAGCTCCATGCCGAGCTCGCTGGAGATGACCTGGCCGCCGGTTAGAACCGCGATATCCTGCAGCATTTCCTTGCGGCGATCGCCGAAGCCGGGGGCCTTGACGCAGATGCAGGTGAAGGTGCCGCGCAGCTTGTTCAGGACGATGGTCGCCAGGGCTTCGCCCTCGACGTCCTCGGCGATGATGAGCAGCTTGCGGCCGGTCTTGACGATCTGCTCGAGCAGAGGAAGAACTTCCTGGATGTTCGAGATCTTCTTGTCGGTGATCAGAATCAGCGCGTCGTCAATGACGGCTTCCATTTTATCGGGGTCGGTGACCATGTAGGGGCTCAGGTAGCCGCGGTCAAACTGCATGCCTTCAACGACTTCGCTGTAGGTCTCTGCGGTCTTGGACTCTTCAATCGTGATAACGCCGTTCTGGCTGACCTTCTCCATAGCCTCGGAAATCAGCGAGCCGATGAGCTCGTCGCCGGAGGAGATAGTGCCGACACGGGCGATGTCCTTGGAACCGGAAACCGGCTGGGACACGGCCTTGATAGCCTCAACAGCGTCAGCGGCAGCCTTCTGAATGCCCTTCTTCATGACCATGGGATTGGCGCCGGCGGCGAGGTTCTTCAGACCTTCGCTGATCATCGCCTGGGCCAGAACCGTTGCGGTGGTGGTGCCGTCGCCGGCAACATCGTTGGTCTTGGTGGAGACTTCCTTGATCAGCTGGGCGCCCATGTTCTCAAAGGCGTCTTCCAGTTCGATCTCCTTCGCGATGGTCACGCCGTCGTTGGTGATCAGCGGGGTGCCGTACTTCTTGTCGAGCACGACGTTGCGGCCTTTGGGGCCGAGGGTAATCTTAACGGTATCGGCGAGCTGGTTGACACCGCGCTCGATGGCCTTGCGGGCTTCTTCACCGTAAATAATCTGTTTTGCCATGATATCTTTCCTCCTGAATTACTCAAGTACGGCAAGAATGTCGCCCTGGCGGACAATGGTGTATTCCACGTCTTCCAGTTTGACCTTGGTGCCGGTGTATTTGCCGACCAGAACGCTCTGACCGGGCGCGACAATCATAGTGACTTCGTTGCCGTCCACCATGCCGCCGGGGCCGACCTCGACAACTTCATAAACCTCGGGCTTTTCCTGTGCGGAAGAAGTGAGGAAAATGCCGGAAGCGGTACGCTCTTCGGCTTCGTTCTGCTTGAGAACGACGCGGTCTGCTAAGGGTTTGAGCTTCATATTCTTAACCTCCATGAAAAATAAATTACAAATTTCAGCATCGTTAGCACTCGAAACATCTGAGTGCTAACGATGCTAATAATACCACATTTTTCTTTTTTTGCAAGTACTTGCGGTGGAAAATTTATAAATTTTTTGTTACAAGCACAGGGGCGGATTGGGGGTACCGCGGCCCAGTCCGGCAGGGACGATCAGGCGCAGAGCCTTCGGCAGCAGGTGCATGCTGACCGTGTCGGCATACAGTGCTTCACCGTCGAGGTTGATGACGTCCTCCCCGTCAAATTCGATGTACAGATCCGTCCCGCGAAGATGAGTGACATACCGCGGGAGCTCGTCGGCGCGGCCGTCGGCGTATTTTTTGATCAGACGGGCGAAGGTTAGCAGCGAAACCTTTTTCACAATGAAGATATCCATCAGGCCGTCGTCCATCATGGCGTCCGGGGAAGGATTGAAGCCGCCGCCGTAAAAGCGTCCGTTGCAGGCGCATACAAGCGACTGCTTCGCCTCAACGTCGTATCGTCCGCAGCGGACATGCATGTTCGACGAGATGCCCTTGAAGGCGTTGACCGCGGCCGAAATGACATAACCGCCGGCGCCGCCTACGATCGGAATCTTGCTGTACTTATGAACGCTGGTGCCGATGCGGGCATCAATGCCGACCGAACAGATGTTGGCGCTGTAGCTGCCGTTGCAGGAGATCAGGTCGATTTCGTGTATCGTTCCGTCCAGCAGGGCGTCCAGATCCTGAAACAGGACGGCGTCGCTGCCGAACTGACGGCAGAAGTCGTTGCCTGTTCCCGTGGGGAAGGGAGTGACTGCCACATCCGGCTGGAGGGCGGCGCCGCAGACGCATTCGTTGAAGGTGCCGTCGCCGCCGCAGGCATAGACCCGCAGACCATTGCTTTCGGAAAGCTCCGTGCGTATTTTTCTTGTGGCGTCCCGGGGGCCGCAGGTGACATAGATTTCATAGGGTTCGCTCCGACCCTGAAAGGATGCTTTTACCCTGGCGCTCACCTCGTCCGTTGCGTCGTGCCCGCCGGCTGCCGGGTTGACAATAAACAGATGCTTCATATTCCGAATTCCCCCATTACTTATAATACATATACAGATCGCAGCGGATCATGCCGTTATAAAGTTTGCGTTTTTTGTCCGCGTTCCGACCGAAACAGCGTTCAAACTCTGGATCCGACGAGAGAAGATAGAGCGACCAGTTTTCACTTCCCGAAAGCGCGGCTCCGAAGGAACGGTAGATTTTTTCTGCCTGCTGCCGGTCCAGCAGGCGCTCGCCGTAGGGCGGGTTCGTGACAAGCACGCCGCGCTCGGTCCTGCGGGAAAAGGAAGCGGCGTCGGCGACGGAAAAGTCAATCAGTCCGGCAACGTGCGCGCGTTCGGCATTTTCTCTTGCCAGGCGTACGGCGCGCGGGTCGATGTCGGAGGCGAGAATCCGGTAATCCCCGCGAAATTCCGCCTCCCGGGCTGCCTCCCGAGCCTGTTCCCAGACTGCTTTGCCGAAACGGCTCCAGTTTTCGGCGGAAAAGTGCCGGTTCAGACCCGGTGCCCGGTTCAGCGCCGCCAGCGCTGCCTCGATGGCGATGGTTCCGCTGCCGCAGAAGGGGTCGCAGAAATCATCCTTGCCCCGATAGCGCGAAAGTCGGACCATGGCCGCGGCGAGGGTTTCACGCAGAGGCGCCTCGGTGTGAGCCGGCCGGTAGCCGCGTTTGTGCAGTGCGGTGCCCGAAGTGTCGAGGCAGACGGAAGCGAGGTCTTTCCGAATCGAGAAGCGGATCTTGTATTCGGCCCCGGTTTCCGGGAACTGTTCAAGCCGGTACCGGGTCTTCAGACGCTCGACGACGGCCTTCTTGATGATCCGCTGACAGTCGGGCACGGAAAAAAGAGCGGAATCGAGGCTGTAACCCGTGACCGGAAAAGCCGCGTCCCGCGGCAGCCAGTCCTCCCAGGGAAGGGCGCGGACTCCCTCGAAAAGCGCGTCGAAGCTGCGGGCAGGAAAACTCCCCAGTTCCAGAAGAACCCGCTCGCCGCAGCGCAGCGAGAGGTTGGCGCGGGCACAGTCCCCGGGGCCGCCCGAAAAGAAAACCCGTCCGTCCTCGGTGCGGACATCCTGCAGGCCCAAACGGCGCAGTTCCTCGGCTGCGAGGCCCTCCAGACCGAAAAGGCAGGGAACGCAGAAGGTGAAAGTTTGAGAAGATGGAGTAGTCATGACAGCCCTTCCGATTTTCGAATTGCCGGCATTCATCGCATGCAGCAAAATGATAATACCGCAGATTGGACGAAATGTAAACGGCCGGGGGCAGATTTTGTGTCTGCAGCCGCAGCCGATACACAATTTAGGCGAAAAATGTGAAAAAACTTTAAATAAACTATTGATTTTTTTCGACGTTAGCGTTATATTATGCTATGTATTTCCGGTAAGTGTGTTTTCTGACGGGTAAGGACTTCGGTTATGGCCATTCCTCGAGAGCAGTTCATTGAAATCCTGAAGGATTCCTATACTGCATATTATTCAGTAGTCGAGAATATTGATACGGACCTCCCCCTGGCTTTCCGCGCGGATTACTGCTCGCGGGACGAGCGGTACTGGCTTACCAAGACCGTGAAGATCTGGGGCAACGAAAAGAACGAGTTCTGTTATATATTTTCAGCGGAAGCCTTTACACCGGAGCTTGCAAAGAAATGCATGGACTGGGCCATTGCGGACGGCATTCCCCGTGTCCGGCCGCACAGTGAGCACCAGTGCACCAATATCAAGGTCATCCTGATTGCCGATTCGACCGATGAGGAAACGGCAAAGGCCGTACAGAAAAAGAGCTATACGAAGAATTACCGCTTCGGGCTCCACGGCTACAGCAACCTGCTGACAGGGCTGACCGATCTCGGGACGGAAAAGACCGTGACCAACCGCGAAGGTCACGAGCTGGTCCCCTATTTCAAGAAGCTATTTGCTGCGAGAGCAAAATCAGACAGCATGTAGCGATATAACAATATTTTTCATTAAGGAGTGAAAAGTGTGAGCGCATTACTTATCCTCGTCATCGCGGTTGCACTGCTCGCCTGCGGCTACGTTTTCTATGGTAGCTGGCTTGCCAAGCAGTGGGGCGTAGATCCTAACCGTGAAACCCCGGCCCACACCAGCTACGATGGAAAGGACTTCGTTCCTGCCAACCCCGCTGTTCTGATGGGTCACCATTTCTCCTCGATCGCCGGTGCCGGCCCGATTAACGGACCGATCCAGGCCGCCGTCTTCGGCTGGGTCCCCGTTTTCCTGTGGTGCGTTATCGGTGGTATCTTCTTCGGTGCCATGCATGACTTTGGTGCTCTGTTCGCCTCCATCCGCCACAACGGCGGCTCTGTCGGCGAGATCATCAAGGACTCCATGGGTGTCAAGTCCCAGCGCCTGTTCATCGTCTTCGCGCTGGCCGTTCTGATTCTGGTTATCGCCTCCTTCACGGCAGTCGTTGCCGGAACCTTTGCGTCGGTCGATCCGTCCGCAGCCACCTATGCTGCCAACGGTGCCACGGCCATGACCTCCATCCTCTTCATCATCATTGCGGCAATCTTCGGTTTCTTTGTGTACCGCAAGAATGCGAAGGTCGGCCCGGCCACCATCATCGGCATCATCGGCATCATTGCCATCGTCTTCCTCGGACAGGAAGTCGGTCTGCACTTCAGCCGTACCTTCTGGGTCATCTTCATCGCCGTGTATGTTACGGTTGCCTCTCTGCTCCCGGTCTGGATTCTGCTCCAGCCGCGTGACTATCTGAGCTCCTTCCTGCTCTACGGCATGATGATCCTTGCCATTATCGCCATCGTCGGCGGTTCCTTCACCGGTGCTGCCACCGTCCAGGCTCCTGCCTTCTATGGCTGGAAGAACCCGGCCGGCCAGCCCCTCTTCCCGTTCCTGTTCATCACGGTCGCCTGCGGCGCCTGCTCCGGCTTCCACTCCCTGATCAGCTCCGGTACTTCTTCGAAGCAGATCAACAACGAGAAGGATGCCCAGATCATCGGCTACGGCTCCATGGTCATTGAGTCCGCCCTCGGCGTTATCTCCCTGATTGCTGTCGGCGTTGTGTGGAGCCAGTCCTCTGCCGGCGGCGGCGACAAGTTCCTCCTGAGCGCTCCTCCCACGGTCTTCGCCGGTGGTATTGCCACCATGTTCGCCTCCTTCGCAGGCGAGAAGACCTATGCGACGGTGTACAACCTGTTCACTCTGGCTGTCTCCGTCTTCGCCCTGACCTCCCTTGACTCGGCCACTCGTCTCTGCCGTTACCTGTTTGGCGAGCTCCTCACTCCGGAAGGAAAGACCCGCGACGACCTGACCGGTGCTGCGAAGTTCTTCGCCACCCCGATTGTCTCGACCCTCATCATGGTCATCATCGGCTGCGGCATGGGCTTCATGGGCCTGTCCCAGATCTGGAGCGTGTTCGGCGCTGCCAACCAGCTGCTCGCCTCCATCGCCATGCTGGCTGTCTGCACCTGGCTCGGCAAGATCGGCCGCAACAACAAGATGTTCTACATCCCGATGGTCTTCATGCTCTGCGCCACGGTTACCGCGCTTTGCTTCACGATCGTCAGCGGCTTCGGCAAGATTGCTGCCGGCGCCGAGTGGGGCACCTACTTCCAGGTGATCTGGTCGATCATTCTGGTTGTCCTGGCCGTCATTCTGGCAGTCACCGCCTTCAAGACCCTCTCCCAGCAGAAGAAGGCATAACCCACAGCAAAACCTATACAACCACCCCTTCCGGGGTGGTTTTTTATGTTCCATCCTGCTTTTTCTTGCAGTCGGACAAGGGATATGCTATAATCAATTAACTTTATGTAAACTGAATGCGGGGCGATCGGGTTGACGAGAGAGAAAGTCAGGTTTCATGTTGAACGGGACTCTTTTGGCGTAGAAGCAATGTTGATTCTGTTGAGCCTGTCTATTGTTTTTCGAATCATCGGCTGCTGGGGACTGTGGACGGATCGAAACTATTTGGCTTTTCAGATCGGCCTGCCGATTCTAAGTGCACTGCTGATGATGCTGTTTGTATGGCTTTTCGGCAAACGTGCGTTGTGGGTTACGGTCATCCCGGTTTTTCTCGGTATTGTTTTTTTTATCATCAAATCTCTTGGCTTTGAAAGCCGGCTTCACACCATTCTGTGCATCCTGCTTTACATTGTTGTCCTAGCCCTGTACTTTTGCACGGTTTTCGGTATCCTGAAAACCAAATGGTTTCTGGTTCCGCTGTTCGGCCTGCCCTTTCTGTATCACATTTTTGTCGAAGATCTTGCTGCTCTGAGAGATACTGCCAATCCGGTCAGCTTTACAGCCGGCATGCAGGAAATGAGTGTGCTCTGTGCTATGTTGGGACTTCTATTTCTCTCTCTGTCCATAAAAAAAACCGTGACGGAAGAGACCGTGAATCTGCCGAAAATAAAAGCACCGAAGGTCATTAAACCTGAGAAGCCGGATTCGGAACCTGCTCCGCCTGCAACGGAGACAACCCCGCCCGCAGGAGAAAGCCCTGATGCAGAACCGAATTCGGAAGACACAGAAAAGACAGACAAAAACAATCCATAATCTGAAAGAGACTGCACCAGGTGAAGATAGAAAGCAGTAAACTGAAAAAAACGGGCAATAAGGATCAAAGATATCTGATCCTTATTGCAGTGTTGCTTGTTCTTCTAGCTGTTGTTGCTGTTTCTTTGCTGCATTACAACGGAACATCAGGACCCAAAGAGTACACTCAAAAAGCGCGGGAGTGCTATGCAGCAGGTGATTATGAGTCTGCACTGCTATACCTACGCCGCGGCATGGAAAAGGAAAGTAATACGGAAGGTCTGATGCTGATGGCCGACTGCTATGAGGCGCTTGGCAATTATCCGAAAGCGCTAGAAACTCTTCGAAAGATGAATACGTCCGACCCGGCTGTCGCCAGTCGTATCCTGTCTATCGAACAGAAACGCAGCAAGGAACAAAAAGCAAAATTGATCGTTGTTGCCGGGTGTGAATTCGAAGAGGATACCAAAGATGTAGTTCTGGATGAAAAAGGGATTACGAATGAACAGCTTTCCGAAATTACGACGTTGTATTCCCTGAACAGCCTTTCTCTGAAAAACAATCGGATTTCGGATATTTCCGCGTTATCCGCGCTCGGCGGATTGGACGAATTGGATCTCAGCGGAAATCAACTGAGCAGCGTGGATGCGCTGGCAGCACTGAGAGAATTGCGCACTTTGAAACTGGACGGAAATCCGATTCGCGATTGCCGAGCTTTGGCTGTGCTCAGCAATCTGAATACCCTGAGTCTGACAGAGACGGAAGTGACATCAGACTGCCTGGAAATATTGACAGAAGCGCTTCCTTTCTGCGCGATTCGCTATACCAACGAAGAGACGGAAGAGGTGCTGTATGGGGGAAACTGTTTTCATGCCGATGTGACAGATCTGAATCTTTCGGGAAAAAAGATCCGGGATCTGACGGCGCTCGATGGCTTTTCAGAACTACGTACATTGAATTTAAGCAATAATGAAATTATCGATCTGCGTCCGCTGATGAATCTCCCGAAACTGGAGGAGCTGGTAGTTTCCGACAAC
Source organism: Oscillospiraceae bacterium (assembly GCA_017538965.1). Lineage (GTDB taxonomy): Bacteria > Bacillota > Clostridia > Oscillospirales > Oscillospiraceae > Limivicinus. The sequence continues at coordinate 10,655 of JAFYHU010000009.1, read as the reverse complement.
AGCATCAGCGATCTGCGCCCTTTGATCGGGCTCTCGTCGTTGAAAAAGCTGGATGCATCCGATAATCTGGTATCAGACACGACGGCGGTCGGGGAAGTAAAATCCTTGGAAGAACTATATCTGAACGGCAATCTTATCAGTATCTTCTCCGGGCTTGGAAAACTGAGCGGCCTGAAATCACTGTATCTGAGAAATACCGGAATCAGCGATACGGATCTTCCGGAATTGCATACGCTGAAAAGCTTACAGACGCTGGATCTCCAGAATAATACTGGATTGAGTGAGAAGACAGTCAGTGCTTTGAAATCCGAGATCCCGGGCTGTACGATTCTGACCTCCGAACTGATCTATGAAGTGGATTTCGCCGGTCATACCGTACAGAGCGATGAAAAGATTCTTTCCTTCCCTTACAGCAACATTACGGTACTCAGCGGGCTGGATCGCATGACCAGGCTGGAAGAGCTGGATCTGAGCAACAACGAGATTACGAGCCTCTATCAATTTGAGATCAGTCCGTCCCGTTATACGCTGGTAAGACTGAATCTGTCCGGAAATCAGATTTCAGATATACTGTCTCTGTCTTCGCTGACGATGCTGGAAGAACTGAATCTCAGCGATAATATGATAGCTGCAGTGACAGGTCTGAAAAAACTTCAGACTCTGAAAAAACTGAATCTGTCCGGAAACCCTGTCCTTATTGAGCAGCTTGACGAGCTGCGGGAAGCGCTTCCCGACTGCGAAATCATTTATCCGTAAAAGCAAAAGCGCGCCGTCTGGCGCGCTTTTCAAGAATTGAAAAAGGAGAAAAAAGTGAGACTCGATAAATACCTTAAGGTATCCCGCCTGATCAAGCGGCGCAGTGTTGCAAACGATGCCTGCGACAATGCACGTGTGACCGTCAACGGCCGTGAAGCAAAAGCAAGCTATCATGTAAAACCTGGGGATGTAATTGAAATTGTTTTTGGCAGCCGGCTCTTTCGAGTCGAGGTTACTGCAGTGAATGAAAATGCTGCGAAAGCTGACGCTGCAGCCATGTACCGCGAACTGTGATCAGATGAGATAATTCTTCAGCGATTCCGGAACAGCCTCGGGGTCTGAAGTGACGGAAAGCACAAAACTGATGTGCTCATTCTCAGAAAATTTTTCAAGCCAGGAAATGAAAGAGGCAAAGGCATCCGGACTTTTGTCGTTGACGAGTTTATAAAAATTATCGATAAAGAAATGCGTGATATCATAATTGCCGGCATGAATACCGCAGATTAAGCCCTTCAAAAACTCATAACTTCCGATGTCATAGGCACCGGCTTCGATCAGACGGGCTTGATAGGGAATATCATAAGTGAGCTTTCGTTCTTTTTCAATACAGACAACATCGCCGGTTTCTTCCTTGACGGCTTCACGAACCATATCGACCAGACGCTTTGTTTTTCCGCTTCCTTTCAGACCCATGAGAATGCTGACCATGGCAATTCCTCCAAAAGATCATATTCGGGTGATACCCTGCTTATAGCTTACCATGTTTTACGGACAGGCGCAAGAGCCGAAATATGAACTTTTCGCAGCAGCAGAAAACACTTTGGAGTCGTATTCCAAAAAAACAGAAATATTATGTAAATCTGTACGAGTCTTAGGACATAAATCATCTTGATAAATCTGCTTTTATGACATATACTGGGACACTATAGAAAATAAATCTATATGAGTAGGTGGCCTGTTGTTGAAACAAACCTTGGGAAAAGAAAAAACAGCATACATTATAACTTGTATTGGAATAGAGATACTCTGTGTTTGGATTGCCTATCATACACCTTATGGCGTTGACGATTGGGCGTGGGGATTAGACTATGGTATGAGGATGTTTCTCACGGGCGAGTTGAACAGCAGATATGTTGGCAACCTTTTTGAAATTATAATAACAAGATCCTATTTCCTGAAAACAATTCTGCATGGAACGTTAGGGGCACTTCTTCCTGTAACATGTGCCCGTGTGATCGAAAAACTTGTGGATGAAAACGAGAATGACAGTCGTCAGCTTGATCTGTTGTTTTTAGCAGAGATTCTGTTTTTAACGATCCCAATTGCCGTTTGGAAGGAGACATGGGGATGGGTTGCCGGCTTTTCCAATTACGGTCTTGCCGTCTTTCTGCTGATATGCTGGCAGGCGCTCCTTCAAAACGCTGTTCAAAAGAGAGAGCAGAAGACTGCGATTGGGCAGTTGTTTCTTTTCTCTTTTTTTGGCGTTTGTATACAACTTGTGCTGGAGAATGTTACCGTCTATGTGCTGGCTGTGACGGCTTTGGTTGTGCTGAACGATTTCATTCGCAGAAAGAAATGCTCTCCTCGGCTCCTGGCACTGCTCTTGGGATGCATGATCGGCACAGTGTTGATGTTTTCCAGCAGTATTTACCCAAAGCTTCTTCATTCCGGGCATGCAATTGGTAGTTTTCGAGCACTCAGTTTTCAGCTGAATGACGGCATCCTCTGTATTCTCCAGCAGTTCTATCAGCGCTTTATTTACTTCTATCCTGCCAATTTGTGGGGTAACAACTGGGTCCTGTGTTGTTCAGCATGCCTGATGCTGCTGATACCCGCGTTTCGGCAGAGACCATTCATTCGGGCGATATCTTCGATATTCTGTTTGTGCTTTGTGGTCTATTTTCTCTTTGCTCACTTTTACGGTCCGCTCGAATCCTTCTTTTCTGTTTGGAACGAAGTGCTGACACAGCGTCTGAATTTGCTGTTCTTCTGGGGCGTTCTTTTGATGGTTTTTTTGTTTCAGTGGGATTCTGAAGGGGCAAAGAAAACGCTGGCTTTTCTCTGGCTTTCCGTACCAGGATTGGTGCTGCCCCTGATTGTGGTAAAGATGATTGCTGCCCGTTATTTTTTCTGCTCCAATCTATTTCTTATCGAGTTTTCTCTTGCGGTGCTGGCATACGAATATACGGCGATCCGCCCATGCCTTTCCAAAACGATGACCGCCGTCCTGTGCACGGTGCTGGCGATGGTGTGCATTCATCGTTTTGTGATTTATACAGAGATTGGAGAAGGAAAAAAAGACCGGGATTTCCGAATTCAACAAGCAATAGATGGCAAGATAACACGTTTATATTTTCCCGAACTTCCCCATTCTGAATATCTTTGGATAACGGAAGCACCGGACGGCAGTGAACAGGTCGGTTTTTTCAGGCGCTTTTACAAGATACCCGACAAAGTAGAAATGAGCAATTTTCCATTTGATGATGAACAGGAATCGGAAAATGAAAACGGGGACGTTTGACGATGGATGATTCTTTTAGTTCTGTACCGATGAAGAAGAACAAAATGTCTTCCTTTTTGATCTGTACCGCTCTTGCAGCTGAGCTTTGTCTGCTGGCAGATTACGGATTGATGTTTTCTGCAGTTTATACTCCAATGAGAGGATTTCTTCTGATCTGTGCGGGAATTTTAATCTCTTCCGTTTTATTGGTTCAATGGAATAGTAAAGCAGCAGGATGGTTATTGATTGTTTTAACTGCTGCTGTCTGTGCAGTATGTGTATGCTTGCAGCTGTTTTATCAGAAAAGCCAGAGCGATGAATTTCTGAAGAATATGAAATATCACGAAACAAATTCGGAAAAAGAAGAGCTCTTTTCCGGGAAAAAAGTGCTGCTGCTTGTACCGCATCAGGATGATGATCTCAATGTTCTCTGCGGAGTCATTGATGAATATCTTCATTACGGAAGTGATCTAACTGTTGCTTTTATGACAAACGGCGATTATAACGGGAACGGAGAAGTCAGAATCCGAGAAGCGCTTGCACTATATGATTCTCTGGGTATGCCGGAAGACCATGTCGTCTTTCTTGGATATGGGGATCGTCTGGGTACGGAGGAATACCACATATATAATGCTCCATCGGATGAAATAATACCTTCTCATATTGGAAAAACAGAAACATACGCTATTGAATCTCACCCTCCCTTCCGGATGGCGCATTCCTATACAAGAAAAAACCTGTACACAGACATGAAAGATCTAATTCTTTCCGTTCGACCGGATGTCATTTTCTGTGTAGACTATGACCTTCATATTGATCACAGAGCCTGCTCAATGATGTTTGAAAAGGTGATGGGAGATATTCTTCATTCCGAACCCGACTATTCTCCGGAAGTATATAAAGGCTTTGCCTATAGTACGGCATGGGGTGCAGAGCATGATTTTTTTTCCTTGAATATCAAGGCCACCTCTGATATCTATCATAATAACATGACTATTCAAACGCCTCCAATGTATCGATGGGAGGAGAGAATTCGCTTTCCAGTGAAAGCAGGTACGCTGGCAAGGACTCTTCAAGCGTCTGAACAGTATAGGGAACTGCTGTTCTATCAATCTCAGGGTGAGGAAAAACATGGTGCGGCGATTATCAACGGAGACAGGGTGTTCTGGAAAAGATCAACTGATTCTGTCTGCAGAGAAGCAACTCTGTCCGCAAGCAGCGGGGATCCAATGTGTCTGAACGATTTCATGCTTTTGGATTCTCGGAACATCCTGGACCAAAACCATGACCCTTTTGACGGAATATGGTCTCCGAAAGAAAACGATATGGAAAAAACCGTCACGGTACATCTGAACGCTTCTTGTCCTATCTGCGAAATCGTTCTGTATGATAACCCGGATGCAGACAGCAACATTCTGAATGCTGAGATTCAGTTTGACGACGGGTCGATTTTGGAAACAGGCCCGTTGGATGCGTCTGGCGCACCTTCCCGCTTCGTTGTTGATACAGGTGGAAGCATATCATCCTTTCGCGTAGAATTGACAGCAACAGAAGGCCATCAACCTGGCCTTACGGAAATTGAGGCTTTCTGTGAGAGGCAGGAACCGAAACCCGGTTTTCTGAAAATCATGGACAGAAACGGTAATTTTGCCTACGATTATATTATTGACAGCAGAGGAAAGCAGTCATTCTTGTTGTATTCAAACGGCAGCATCCCTGAATTGGATGCTGAGGCCTACGAAGTGCAGTGTGACGATGTACCTGGATGCAAAGCGAAAATCCATGATGGTTTCCTATACATAGAATGCAAAAGGGGACAGAGTTGTACCGTAAAAATACGGATTGAGGAAAGCGGCTTGTCTGACACTATTCTTGTCCAGAACCCGACAATCTTGAAAAGAATTGGAATTGTCCTTTCTCAGAAACTGGAGTTGATCAAAACAGAGGACTACGAATTGCTGCATTTTCCGCAAATTATCGAAAAACTTACAGCATAGAGCCCGAAATAGATATCAATAATATCTATTCAAAAATTATGGTTCGTATCTGGTATCTGGAGGAGAAAATGGATACTCTCTATATTATCATCCCGGCATATAATGAAGAAGAGAATATCACGCAGGTGATTGCAGACTGGTATCCGGTCATCGAAGCACATGACGGAGGAGGAGCATCCCGGCTGGTGGTTATCGATGACGGCAGCAAGGACAGCACCTATGCCATCCTGCAGAGGGAGTCAAAGAACAGACCGATGCTCTGCCCGCTCACGAAACCGAACGGCGGTCACGGTGCGACGGTGCTCTACGGTTACCGTTATGCGCTGGAACACGGGGCGGACTATGTGTTTCAAACAGACTCCGATGGTCAGACGCTTCCGGAAGAGTTTGAACCCTTCTGGGCGATGCGCGACACCGTTGATATGGTAATCGGCTGGCGAAAAGGAAGACAGGACGGCGCATCCAGGGTTTTTGTAACAAAAACGTTGAAGACTGTTATTAAGCTCTGCTTCGGGGTTACGGTAAAAGATGCGAATACGCCGTACCGCCTGATGAAAGCGGAGACGCTGAAGGAATATATTGACCTGATTCCGCAGGATTTTAACCTCTCCAATGTTCTTCTGTCGGTGATCTATCAGAAAAAGGGCTGCAGGGTTCAATACATTCCCATCACTTTCCGCCCGCGGCAGGGCGGTGTCAACTCCATCAACATGAAGAAAATCTTCAAAATCGGGAAACAGGCATTAGCCGATTTTAGAAGATTGAACGAAGTGATCAGCGAAAAATAGACGATACCGGTTTTTGATATTATCGGCAGTTCTATCAGGAACTGTATCCGATCTGATCAGAAGTCATACCCAGAAAGAAGGTTGTCTAATGCAGATCACCCGTCAACGTCTATCTTCCCGCACACTGGCAGGTCTGGTGCTCTGCGCCTTTACTCTGTGTCTGGCACCGCTGCTGTATCTCTCCCGCTATGATGTTCCCTGTGCTGACGATTATATTTTTGGCACCGCTGCTCATTTGGCTCTGGTTCATGGAGGTAATTTTCGTGATGCAGTTGCCGCCGCTCTGGAGCATACTGCCTTTATTTACCGCACCTGGCAGGGAAGCTATGCGGCAGTCTTTCTCATGAGCCTTCAACCGGCAGTCTTCTCCGAACGTCTTTATTTCCTGACTCCCTGGCTGATGTCCGTCTCGCTCTTCGGAGGGCTGTTCGCCCTGTGCCTGTGTCTGATGGATAAGATCTTCGGGCTGTCTCGTCACATCGGAACAATCCTGGCCGGCATAATCGGAATCCTGTATCTGCTCCTGATGCCTTATCCCTCAGAGACGCTCTACTGGTATAACGGTTCCGTTTATTATACCTTTTTCCACGGTATCGCAATGCTGGCAATCGTTTTGGCAATCGATACGGCGAAGCGGGGCGGTGCTCTTCAAATTGCGGGGCTGTCGTTTCTGGCGGCCTTTCTGGCCGGAGGCAACCTTGTCACGGGACTTACGCTGTGCCTGCTGGCTTTGAGCGGCATTGCACTGCTCCTGATAGAAAAAAACCCCGCAGGAGCAAAGCGTTTGCTCCTGCCGAGCCTGATTCTGCTGATTTGTTTTTGCATCAACGTGTTTGCTCCGGGCAATGCCGTGCGGGCGGCCAGTGAGATGACCCACACACCGAATGCCGTCGCTGCCATTCTGGCTTCCTTTCAGAAGGGGCTTTATTACTCCTTCTTCTGGTGCCGCCTGCCGGTGCTGGGCGGAATGCTGGTTCTGGGACTGCTTTTCCGAGCTGTTTTGCCAGGCTGTTCTTTCCGCTTTCGCTTCCCCGGTCTGGTGTCTCTCTGGTCTTATTGCCTTTTTTCCGCCATGTTCTGCCCACCGATGTACGCTATGAACTTTGAAGGTCCCGGGCGTATGCGGGATATGATGTTCTTCACCTATCTGCTGCTGCTGGCGCTGAACCTTTTCTACTGGATGGGCTGGCTGCAGCAGCGAAGCGGCGTAAAGGAGCCTGTGTCGGGTCTGCCGCTTTTGCCGACTCTGGGAGCGATTGCCCTCTGCTTGGTGTTGCTGGCTGTATCCGCTGTATTTCGCGGCGGGATCAGTTTGGTCAGCGCTTATACGGCGCTCTCCCACGGCCAGGCAGCGACTTATTATCAGGAAGCGCAGGAGCGTCTGGTAATTCTGAAGGATCCTTCCATCCGGGTGGCGGAGTTGAAACCCTACAGCGATCCGCCCTATCTGCTCTTCTTCGATGATCTGTATGATGATCCGAATTGCTGGCAGAACCGAGATATGGCGAATTATTATGAGAAAGACAAAGTCGTCCTTCTGACGGAATATCATGGTTAAAAAAGAAAAACCACTGGAACAACCCTATTCTTGTTGGATTGACTCAAACTATCGTTAATTCTTGCGGCTTTGATATAATGCCGTTTTTTGGTGCATGAAATGTACCCGGACAGGCACCGATAATAAACGGCCAAAATGAAGGAAAGAGGGAAAAAATGACTGCCCGAAGAGAATCAAACTCCAAATTCTATAGCCAGACGATATTGATTTTTATCATCTTTTTTCTGCTTATATTATTGATACTGCACGATTTGCCACTGACGCTGGACGATCATGGCTTTAGAGCACAGCATTTTCAATCGGCTGTACAAGCTATGCGTTATGTGTTGGAATTTGGTAATGGCCGCTTTTTCGGAAACGGCGGAATCGTATTTTTAATGCACCACCTGGTGTTAGGAGATTTGGTTCGAGCTGCGGTTCTTGCCGGGATTGCTGTTCTTCTTCCATTTACCCTTTCTCTCCGCAGCCGGTATTCATTCTTGTTTTCGTTGTTTTTGCTTCTCACAATAACACCGGGTGTCTTTGGTGAGGTTTATTCTTGGATGAGCGGGTTTCAAAATTATGTTCCGCCGCTCCTTTTGCTTTTGCTGACGCTTCTTTTGATCCGGGAAGTTGAACACGCAAGCATGCTGGGTGAAACGTGCTGTTGCTTTTTGGTATTTTTTCTTGGTTTGTGCATGCAGTTTTATATTGAGCATAGTTCGTGCCTGAATGTGCTGACAGCGTTTTTGTTGGTGCTCTGGACGAGAAAAAAGAAGTGTTTCAAAGCTTCTCTGCTGTTTCTGGTTGGCACATTGATAGGTCTTGCCTGCATGTTTTACGCTATGCTTTATGTAGCTCCGGAGATCCACGGCGAGGTACAAAGCTATTTTTCCGGCGGTTTTTACAGCATTATCCGAGGCTTACTAAGAAACGCAGTGTTGCTGCTGGGAATGTATTCAGAAAATGCGATTGCACTTTGCATTTTGGCTGCTCTCTGCTCCTTGCTGCTGGCAAGGTATCGCGAACTCTTTCCAGAGAAAACCAGACTGATTCTGAATATTGGTATGCTGGCACCTTCCGCTGTCTTTCTCTTTTCACTGATCGGTTCAATGAAACCATTTTACGGAAAACTTGCTGTAACGGAAAGCTCGCTTCTCCTGGCGGCAATGCTGCTTTATATGGTTTCGGTTTCTTTTGTGCTGATCTGCTTGGCCAGACATACGAGAAGACAGAATATTATACGTGCTGCTGTGTTATTTGTGATGGCGCTGGTTGCCATTATACCGATTCTGGCAGTATGGCCGACTGGATACCGATGTCTGTTCCATTCCTGTTTGATGCTTTTTGGAGCTATACTCCTGTTGGCCGAAGAAGTACAGGATACTATTATACAAGCTGACCGGGTGCATATTGTTTCTTTAAGTGTGGCTGTAGCTCTTATCACTGCGGTGCTGTGCCTGACAGCGGTTTTTTCAGATGTTCGACGAATGGTTTCTATCCGCTATGCATATCTGGAAGAACAGGCACGTATGGGAGCCGATTCAGCAGCATATTTTTTGATTCCATCTCCGTATATCCATGATGTTTGGAAAGAACAAACTGCGCACTATACAACTATCCATGGCCAACAGATACGGTTGAAAATACTGCCGCCAGATGTCTGGTTCCGCATATACTATTATCATGATACATGAAAAAGCAGAAGCACCGCACTTTTCAAAGTGCGGTGCTTCGGTTAAAAGGAATATTTACGAATATGCATCAGGCCTTCTGCTTCTATTGCCCTGGCTGGACTTGTAAAAAAGCGACGGTCGTTTTCATTGGTAACACGAGAGATATCTTCTGCCTCTTGAACCGATCCCGGATGGGCTAGAAGCTCAAGTCTGCATTTATGCTTTTTAGCAAGAGCTTCTCCATCCGGAAGTACTGCGCACATTCTTCGAAAATCGAAACATCCTGAAAGAAGAACGCCCAAGAAGACACAATCTTCCGTACTTCTAAGCTCTTCTTTCCAGCGATTTCGGTTAATTTTTGCAAGAATACAGAGCAAGAGCGATTTGACGAAGTTAATTGGCGGAAAGGGGAGAATTTTGAAAAAGTTTTTCAGATAGATAGAGATTGGCTCGGCAGGAATTCGAATATAGGAAACAGGAAGTAGTTCATCCTGAATTACTTCCATCAGGGCGTCAAAAACCACAGGAATCATGTGCCAATGAGCATGACCGTCAATGCGAAGTGGCAGATTTTTCTCCTGAAAAATGGGAAGCAATGCATGAATCTGAGCTGAAAGCTCTATTTTAAGCTGCTGTTTGTATTGTTCCCGTTTTCCGAAAAGTGGGCAGAAAAGGAGCTCACAGAAACTTGCTGAAAAAATGCCGTTTTGATCTGCCAGCAGAGAGATAGAAGATGGTTCAGCAAGACAATGTCCCTGCATCAAGTTCAGATGTACTGTCAGCGAAAGACCGGTATTCGGAAGAAGCCCCAGGCAGTTAACAAGCTCTTCTCCATTCGGGAAAACACTGATACCGTTGAGAGCACCATTTTCCCAACACTGCAGAATTCTCCTGCTTTGTGCAGAAAAAAACCCGAAATCATCTGCGTGAAACTCTGTCATCTTCTTTGAAACCTCATTTGCTGGTCATTAGAGCCATCCTGCTGGCAATGCGGGAATTATATCATACAAAGCCCGCAATGTCTATATTATAGCTTAGGGATGGTATGTTCTCCCTGCCTATGACTGTCTGTCCTCCTGACGTATGAACCTGGCCGCTATGACCATAGTTTTCTTCTGCATTGCTTTCATTCTGGAATAAAGATAGAGAAGAGAAACAATCTTCAACTGCGACTATCCTTTCGCTGGCCTATAGTTGCTATACATAGCAGGCAAAATCTATTGTTTTTAACCTGGTTTTGTGATATATTTACTCTATATGACTGTTTACGCCGTTCCAAAAAGGGATGTAGACCGCCAGTGATGGGAAATTAGACCACCACAGACGGGAAATAAAACCGCCAGAAAAGGGAAATCCGGAGGCGCCGACAGGCGGTTGACGAAAGTTCATATGAATGGTATC
>JAFYHU010000082.1 GCA_017538965.1 Oscillospiraceae bacterium | reverse complement strand
TCTGTTCAAAATCAGCAGGTACTGTCCAGTTACGATGCGTAAATCTTTCCGACAAGTTCAACAAGGGCTTTTGTCGGTAGCAGGCGGGTCAGGAATACAAAGAGCTTGTACTTACCACCAAGTGTACAGAGAACAGGCACCCTCGGCTGAATGGCTTTCTCTGCTACATATTTGCCGGCAGTTTCCGCTGTGATCCCTGTCTGCTCGTCATGCTCCATGACCGCGACGCTGCGGGAGATGCGCCCGCCGTATTCCTTGTCACCGTCCGGATTCTTTCTCCGGGCAGCCGTAAATCCGGTGGCAATATCTCCGGGCATAATGGCGCAGACCTCTATCCCGTATGGCTTCACCTCACTGTACAGCGCCATGCTGTAAGTCCTCACCGCCGCTTTGGAGGCGGAGTAATACGCCTGAAACGGGATCGCGATCGGGGCGGCGACCGAACTCATGTTGATGATTCGTCCATACCCCTGCCGGTGCATGATCGGAAGAACAGCGCGGTTTACGCGGACCATGCCGAAGAAGTTCACGTCAAACTGGCGTTTGGCCTCCTCGGTATCTGTATACTCTATCGCTCCGGAAATGCCAAACCCTGCGTTGTTTATGACAATATCGATATGCTTCTCTCTGGCCGCGATCTGCTGAATGGCCCGACGTACCTGCTCTTCATCCGTCACATCCGCCTGTATGTGAATGGCGGCGTCCGTCCCATTTTCTTTTCGGCTGAGTTCGTAAACACAGTATCCTTTTTCTGTGAGTAAGCGCGCCGTATGCAGGCCGATACCGCTGGTTCCTCCTGTAATGACCACAACTTTTTTCTCCACGTTCATGTGTTCCTCACAATCCCATTTTTGTCATGATGCCGTCCACGGTCACGCCCGGATGGGTCACATAGAGGCGGATGATGTGTTCCGTCAGCTCCGGGTCCAGTCCGTATTTTACTGCGATCTTCTTTGTACTGCGGCCTTTCTCAAACTCCCGAATCGTAATCTCGATCTGTGCGGCTATATCGTTCGGATCGATCTTCGGCGCAGGCGCGGCATGGGCAATGTTGATCCTGCTGATCTTGATCGAGCCGCTTTCAACTTCCGCGATTGCAAGTGTGATCGGCTGGTGAAAGCGACGCGGCCCACAGCTGCCCGGGTTGACAATCATCGTTTTTCCTTGTTTCAACTCGGAATACTGATGGCTGTGTCCGACGGCAACGAGGTCATAGCAAGTCACATTCTCCGGCAGATCCTTCTTTTTATGAGTCATATAGATGTGAAGCCCACCCAATTCAAAATCCAGAAAAGGCGGGAGACGCTCCGCCCACTCCTTATCCGCATTACCTCGTATGGCATGGGTTGGCGCGATCTCCTGAAGTCTGTCAAGAACACCCTGACAGTTGATGTCTCCCGCATGGAGGATGGCGTCCACATCCGACAGCGCCGCCAACACCTCCGGGCGGAGAAGATTATGGGTGTCAGAGATGATACCAAGCTTCACAGGCTACTCCCCTTTACATATTTTTCTGTTTGATCATGACCCTGCTGATTCTCATCAATCCAACGCAGGATAATATCCACCACATAACGCTGTTCATCTTCTGATAGAGCTCTCCCCTTTTCGATCCCGTGCCATTTCTCCAGACAGCCGCGGCAGCAGGTGGCTGTCGCGTGCTGGGCGAGGAATACCGGGTGGCCCTTCGGGGCGCCGCGCATCGGCGTCTGTTCCCCATCGTTTGCGGGTTCCGCCGGTGCAAGGCGCTTTCTGACGATCTCCGCCGCGTGCTCTCGGATAGTATCCATTCCCTTCTCGGAGATATACCGCCGATCTGCGTCCGTCAGCTGAAAGCGCATGCGGAATTTTGATTTGGAAAGGCGCTCAAAGAGGTCAAGCTTCAGCCAGTCCTGATGCTTCTGCGTCGGCTCTTCTGGCTTCTCAACCTGTTTGGGCTGCTGCCGAAGCTCTTTTCTCAGGCGCTCTTTCAGCATGGTATTGCGTTTGTCCACGGTCACATTGCGGATGGCCAAGGCAAGCGCTTTTTTGCTGCTCACCAGTACCAGCGCCTTCTTGGCCCGCGTGACCCCGGTATAGATCAGGTTCCGCTGGAGCATCACATAATGTGTCATCAGTACCGGCATCACAACGATCGGGTACTCGCTGCCCTGGGATTTGTGTATCGTCGTGGCATAGGCCAGCACCAGCTCGTCAAGCTCCGCCACATCATAGATAACCAAACGGTCGTCAAACTGGACGCTCAGCACCCGATCCTCCGGGTTAACCTCCTGCACGACGCCGATGTCGCCGTTGAAGACCTCTTTTTCGTAGTTGTTGCGGATCTGCATGACCTTGTCGCCCCGGCGGTATTCCACTCCCCCGCGGCGCAGGCCGAAGCCGTTGGGGTTCACGGCCTGCTGGAGGATCTGGTTCAGATTTGTCGCGCCGACGACACCGCGCTGCATGGGCGTCAGCACCTGGATATTCTCCGGGCTGGTGCGGTAGTGCTTCGGCAGGCGCCGCTGCACCAGATCCACAACGGTCTGAGCCGCCGCTTCGGGATCCTCCTGTTCAACAAAGAAGAAGTCTGTGTCCCGCCCATTTGATAAATCCGGCGACTTGCCCTGATTGATGCGGTGGGCGTTCATGATAATGCGGCTCGTCTGTGCCTGGCGAAAGATTTTGGTCAAACGCACGACCGGGAACATCTCCGATTCGATGAGATCCCGCAGGACATTCCCGGCTCCCACAGAGGGAAGCTGGTCAACATCCCCGACAAAGATCACGCTCATCTTATCCGGGACCGCCTTCAGGAGATTGTACATCAGCATCAAGTCGATCATGGAGCATTCGTCCAGGATCAGCACATCGCCCTCAAGCGGGTTCTCCGCATTGCGCTGATAGCCCTCCGGCGGCTTGACCTCCAGGAGCCGGTGAATCGTCTTGGCCTCCATGCCGGTAGCCTCCGACATGCGCTTGGCCGCTCTGCCGGTCGGTGCCGCGAGGACGATATTGGCGTTCGCCGTCTGAAACGCCTTGATAATGCCGAGGGTCGTGGTTGTTTTGCCTGTGCCGGGGCCTCCCGTCAGAATCAGGAGCTTGCTGTCCGCCGCGGCCTCGATGGCGCGCATCTGCACCTCGTCATACTGCATCCCGGTGCTCTGCGCGATTCTTTGGGCAAGGCCGTCGGTTTCTACCCGGATGCTGCGCGGGGCATGATAGATTTCCGAAAGGCGTCTCGCCGTGCCGATCTCGGCGAAATAGAAGACCGGGAGATAGATCGCCGAGCCTTCCGCATCAAGAAGCGGTTCCGTCCTCAGATCCTCGTTGCGGATCATCTCCTCCAAAGCGTCCGACAGGAGATTTTCTTCAACCTCCAGCAGCTCCTGCCCGGTTTTCAGCAGCTGCTCCCGGGTACTGTAGCAATGTCCCTCTTCGGACAGCTTGTTGAGTGTATACAGGATGCCGCTTCTCAGTCTCGGGTACTCCTCATGGCCGAAGCCCATCTTCTCGGCGATGGTGTCCGCCGTGCGAAAGCCGATCCCCCAGATGTCATCCGCCAGACGGTACGGGTTTTCCTGCACGACCTTGATGCTCTCATTTCCGTAAGTCTTATAGATCCTGGTGGCGTGGCTTGTGCTGACATTGTGGCTCTGGAGGAAAAGCATGATGTTCTTGATCTCCTTCTGCTCCTGCCAGCTCTGTTTGATCTTCTCCACACGCACGCTGCCGATGCCGGGCACCTGCAGCAGCCTGTCCGGCTCGTCCTCGATCACCTGCAGGGTATCCGATCCGAACTCCTGCACGATCCGCTTGGCAAATTTCGGGCCGATGCCCTTCACAAGTCCGGAGCCGAGATATTTCTCGATTCCGAGCACTGTGGCGGGCAAGGTCTCCTCAAAACTCTCAATGTTGAACTGTCTTCCGTATTTGGAATCCATTTTCCATTCGCCGGTGAGGGAGAGGACAGCGCCCACATGGACCTCCGGCATGGCGCCGACGACCGTGACAAGATCTGAATAGCCCTTTGCCCTGCACTTGATCACGGAATACCCGTTTTGCTCATTCTGGTATGTAATTCTCTCAACTACGCACCGCAGCCGTTCCATGTGTCCGCCTCCTTCCCCGTGGACTTCATGATACATGCCGATTATATACGATACAGCTTTGGATTTCTACCAGCTTTTGTGAAAGATGGCACTTTTTTGGCACCTTCATGGCACTGACACGGGAATCCTTCCGTGCTATAATGCTTCTATCCGGCAGTGGGATCTTTCGATCCCACTGCATTTTTATTGTCTGAAGGAGGATTTCCATGAAAAGATGCCCTGAATGCGGAGCAAGGATAAAAAACCGCTCTGCTGTCCGCTGCCCGGCCTGTACCGCTCCCCTGCCTGCTCCCAGACCCAGCGTCGGCAAGCATGAGATTCAAAGCAAGTCCGGAAAAAAGCCGTTGATTGTCACTGATCGGCGAATAAGTTCCGAGAATGATAACAAATCGAACCGCAAACGTAAAGCACCGGAGAAAACGAATGCAGAGAGGCTGCCAAGCTCTCCCCGAAAGCGCATGCCGGGCAGGCCTCCCCGTGATGATTCCCTATACGACGGCTACTATGACGACGTGTTGCCGAGCGACAGCGGCGAATACCGTCAGGCGCTTGATACCCGAACAATGAAAAAAATAGCGATTCTGCTGGCCGCAATGCTTGTTATCGTGACAATCTGCGTCGTTGCGCTGCTTTATCTCTGAGCGATGTTGCACTTTTCAAATTTCGACCGTGTAATGGAGGTGAAAAATCATTTTATGAGGTGAATGTAATGCTGTATATTTCAAAAGGTACTGTTCTTCCGAACTCCACGGAACAATTGCTGTTGATCAATCACTGTGGAAGAGTTTTTACCCTGACCGAACTGGAGGCTGCCATCTGGCTCGACGGCTCCAGAGACTTTTCTATGACACCGTACTCCCGTGAGGTAGAACATCTCCGTCGAATGGGCTTGATTGAAACAGAGGAAGATGATTGCCCCCTCTCTCGCTACCGTGTATTCACCCGCTGTATCTGCTGCCCTGTGGAGAGCTACACCCGCATCCCGCTGCGCTGGCAGGCATCCGCGACCCTGACCTGGCTTGAAAAGGCCGGGCTGCGACTGTCGGTCGCTGAGCTGGTCTATCTGGCAGAACACCGGATCGCTCCGGCAAAAAGCCTGCTGGGTGTGGAAAACAGGCATAAGCTTGTGAGCCTGATCTACATGACGAACAGCATCCAGGATAATCTTCTGGAGCAGCAAATGGAGAGCGCAGCTTACCGGGATCATGTGGTAAATATGTTGCTGTACCTTCTCCGCTGCAAGAGGCTCGTCCTGATATGAAGCTTTCATCGCTTCGAGAGCAGTTTTTCTCTCTGCCAGAGCCTCTTAGGCGTGTGCTGGTCTTTCGGCTGCTTGCCGCGCTTATCAACGCGATATTGTTTATTGTCTGTATGATTATTTCTACCGGTATTCGGCTTGCGATCCCACCTCTTATAAGCATGGTATATAGTCTCTTTGCCGGGAGCGTTCTTTTTTCCGATTGGGCAAGCGGCAACTGCATCTGTTTGCGGGGAACCTGCTCTGCGATAGAGAAGACGCTGTTTCGCAGACGCATGGCAGCCATATATGTCTCGCTCGAGAACCGGATCATAATGCTTCGTCCGTCATTTCCCGTCCCCTCAGTTCAGGTCGGTGATACTGTTGCAATCTACCTCTCCCGGCATTTTCCCGTTTATGAGCGTGATGGGGTACAAGTGATTCCGAGATACTATGCAATCAGTGTAATGCAATGTTTGAATGGTAAGCTCGGCATTTTGAGCAAGTAACAAGGTGCATATTGTGGATATTTTCACTGTAAGGTTCGTCAAAGATAGATTTAAACGAAATGAAGAATACTATTACTTTGTAAAAGAAGATGCTGAATACCATTTTTCATTGTTTAGAGATGATGATTCACACCTATATTGCGAAATAGTTCTTCTCATTTTTTCTGGAGGTAAAGAAACTGTCCTCGACAGAATTCAATTCATTGAATAGAAATGGAGCCCCTCAAATTCAGAATTTGAGGAGCTCCGTATTATCTTGTCTGATCGTTAAAACCATCAAGATATGTAGCAATGCTCTTAGCTATCTCCTTTGCAAACAGCGGGGGAACGGCGTTTCCAACCTGCTGATACTGCGAATCTTTTGGGCCGCAGAACCGAAAGCTATCAGGGAAAGACTGTAATCTTGCTGCCTCCCGCACACTGAGCGCACGATTGTGCTTAGGATGAACCCACATAGATTTTCGCACATTTACTACTGTGTTAGACGGTTGATTATATTTCAACTTCCAATAGATGGTGCTCTGTGTCCGTTTTGCATCGGAATATGTGCTTTTCAGCTCATCCGGAAGAGAAAGGAAGTTACCACCTTCTTCAAGTGCATCATACCTCTCCTGAGCAACTTTACTGGTGCTTGTGTTGAAATGATTGTATAATTGCTTACTATCTCGGGCATATGCGAGGAAACTTCCTTCAGGAAACTCTATTGGTTTTAACGGGAAGATGGCTTTTTGAGGATCTTGGCTCGGCTCAATATCCTCAATATCACCAATGGCATCCTTAACTGTACGATAGTGTTCGGAAAGCACAGTCTTTTCTGGAAAAGCAGGAACAGGACCGATACGGCTCCCAAATAATATAAAACGCTCTCTATATTGTGGTACACCATAATCAATAGCATTCAGAACTTTTTCATCTATATGATATGGCCCATGTCCGTCGCCAAGGGATTTCTTTATATAATCAATGACAGAATAGGATTTAACGAGCGCGCATACGCCATTAGTGAAATCAAAGCCGTTAATGGTAATATCGTTGTCGTGTAGTTCCTTGTAGTGACGAAACATTCGTTGCAAGGAAACCGCAGGCTCCAAAGTCTCGACCATGGCGTCTGTATCACCATTTTCATAGTACTGCTTGATTGCCTTGAAAACCGCGACGAAACGATTCGTGATCTCATCATGAGGGTAAGCAAGATGCGTTTTTTCTATGAACCGGCTCAATCGTGCTTTTCGCTTGTCAGCAGAGGCTTTCAGCTTCTCAATGTTGTGCTTTCGCTTGTACAGAACATTGATATCGTTGTATATCGCTTCAGGCCAAAGATACTGAGAATACAATGATAAGGCATTCTGAAGCAACGTGGACAACTCATCCAAGCCGGGGAATTTTTCTGTTAATACAGCTTTGTGCTCAATAAGCCCCAGCCCTAACTCTTTGATCATTGCCTCATCACCGCCTGCACAATAAAAACGATGCGTGTCCGACTTGATCATGCTCACGTTTTCCATGACGAACACTTTGGGTTGAAGTTTCTGTATGGCCTTCACATAAGCTTTCACAAGGGTGTTATTTTGGCTGATCGCCTGTGCTTTTTGCCGGTTGGCATTCGAAAAGCCCTGGCAGGGAGGACCGCCGATTACAACATCAATAGGGCCAAGATCCTTTTGCAGCTTCCCGTATTTGATTGTCCTGACATCTTTATACAGCTTGGTCTTAGGGTGATTACGCTTATATGTTTTTAAAGCGTTTGGGTTGTTCTCCGCAGCAGCGACTATCTCAAATGCCTCAGTCAACTGGAAACCGAGGCTTAGACCGCCTGCACCGGCGAACAAGTCAACGGTTTTATACATTCTCTATCTTCCTGTTCTTATAGATTTCGCTGCCTTCGAATCTCTCTTGAAGCAACTCCCAGCAGTCTTCTTTTTTACACCATTGGCCGATGTTCACACCAGGAACGGTTGGGTTCTGAAAGTGATCCCATACAAAATCTGCAAGAATGGGGATGATAGTGACAAGCTCATCATTAAGGGCTTGCTTTTCCCAGATACGTTGGAAATTGACCAAATCACTATAGTATTTCCCCAGAAGAGCAACGGTATAGTAATCCTGCTGAGCCTTAAACCCGCCATAATTCAAGTTGTTTATGATCTTATCGCAGGTATTAAACAGAATCACTGTAGAAATCATTTCAATATAGCCTGCTGTTGACGGGGGCGGGATCTCACCACTTTGTATTTTCTCGGAGAAAAACACGAAATTCGTTTCAAGGCCTTTGCTGACAATATTAGGGTAGCCCTTCCAGGCCATAACGCATTTTGCAGCAACAGTTTTGGAAATGCACCTACTCTTCGGACATCTGGCCTGGAACTGCTTTTTGGCAGACGGCGTAGGCTGACGATTTACCTCGACCAGATACTGGCCCCTGGCACGCTCATAGAACCACTGTTCCGTGCCTTTTCCGCGTTCTACGGGAATATATGTAGTTCGGGAGATCCTCTCCATATTGACGTGATAGGGATCGTTTGCGTTGAAGTCAGACATGTTGATCTTGTTTTGACTGTTAGCATACTGGGAAATGTTATGGATGATCTCTTCATCATTGCTATGTTGCTTCAAAACGGTTAGTTTGATTTGGACGAAGACATCACCGAGAGGGAGCTTCGATTGCATGGCATTATAGATAGATGCCGTGGTCTGACCGCCGTTAACGATCTGCCATCCGGTAATATCGTTAATGGTCACAACAGAATCAGATGATAGGGCTTC
Organism: Oscillospiraceae bacterium; assembly: GCA_017538965.1. Taxonomy (GTDB): domain Bacteria; phylum Bacillota; class Clostridia; order Oscillospirales; family Oscillospiraceae; genus Limivicinus. The sequence goes on along the minus strand of JAFYHU010000082.1, from coordinate 33,530 downwards.
GTCAATTGTAATACTGTCCGCAATCGTCGATATACCGTTGTTGTATGCCATAAACATCTCTGGGTTTTTCGCCAGAGAATTTTTTATGCCTTTATTGACCTTTCCCGTTGCCTGCAGGAAGGAACGTACGTTCTTCTGAATCAGATCCTGTCCTTCGTCTTTATATACGGAGGCGAGCGTCTGACCAGAAATGATACCGACAAAGCAATCGTAGATTTCATTCTCGGCAGGAACACGGATCATAGTTAACGGGGATTTGTATTTGCTCTTGAGTTTGATCGTAGTGGGGCGGTATACGTTTTCTCCGGTAAAGACAGCATTATACAGGCGCTCAATATCCCACACATCATATTTGATGGGAATTCTACCGGCTTTGTTATCTTCCGGGACAAAGGGGATTGCCTCATTGTTAGTGATTAAAACAATTGTGACGGACTCAATATCTTTCTTGTGTGTATCGATAAATTCATACGCCTGGTAACCCTCTCCGGACTCTTCGATTTCCTGAAAATAGTCCGTTGCACAGCTCTTATAAAATTTGAGTGCTTTCTTCAGCTGCTTTTCTATCTCAGTCTTACGAATGGTTCCGGGCACAGGCTTGGGTTCGAATAGGCTGACGAGCAGAGTAAGGGAGTTAAAGTAATCGCTGAATGCGTAGCCGTCAAGGCGGATCTTGTCGGCATCCTTCTTGAAATCAACAAACTGACAGTCTGAGAGAACTGTTTCTCCTGTCTCCAGCAAGTACGACAGGAATACGTTCTTGAAGGCCGCATTTGTGGACTCATAATCTCTATTTTTTACACCTTCCATCACTTCATCTCTCAGGTCAGTGTAAAACTCGAGTATTTTACTGTTCAGCATATCTGATCACAACCTCTCGTGATGGCTTGAGATAAATTCTCGATGGCAATAGCGCATGGAAGACATTGTGCGATTGACAGTTCATATGCGACTTTGGCCACGCCAGGCTTATACATGGAACGTATTATCCGGGGAGTGAGCTCAGTTATTTCAAAGCAGTACTGCTCACGCCGGTGGAAGCCGGTAGTATACATTTCTGCGGCGGCATCAAAGTAGCCATATTGAATCAGCTTGTCATCAAAGAGCATTTTTGCACTGGGATCGTCAACCAGCATATCCCGGATCCTTTGAACGATCTCTGGAAGCCGTTCTCCGGAACTGCTGCTTTTACGTAGCGCATAAAAGCACAAGAAAAGTCTACCCGGGATATCGCTGTTGTCAAGCTGGTATTCGCTGCTTATCGTCGCGTAATATGGTTCCTTTTTTGAAGTCGTTTTTACTTCAACGGCATGTGTGGCAAAATAAAAATCGTGTGTTTCTCTGGCTCCGCCTGTCCAGCAAGAAACGGCGCTTGTCCCAGTATTCGTAATGGCCCAGGCCAGAAATAGGAGTTCGCCGTAAAGGCCTTCCTGAAGCTCATCGGACATCAGCGGATCTCTTTCTGCTTGGAAGAATCTCTTCCATTTCAGAAGGATGGCATACACTGTGGATAGTGTGGCCTCCATACAGCCGAGGGCTTCCACCGACACGCGGAGATCCTCAATGACGATTTCAAAGATGTGGTCAGCACTTTGGGGTAGCTGAACAAATCGTATATAATGCTTATCACCATAGGCCGGCAGCTGCACAACATCAATTGCGATCCCATGCCACTTGGGAAAATCAATATGGTCTGGTAGTTCATCCAATGCGATAAAGGCCTCTCGTAGCCCGGAAATCACATTTATGGAGAATACGATATGGTTTCCACCCTTATACGTAATCAGACGGGAAGCATGAGAGCCGGGGAAATCCTTCCGTTGAGAGATATCGTCGAGTATCTTCTTGTAAATATCAGTCGTAAAACTCATCGCTATCATTCTCCACTGCGACATCGTTCATTCGATACGTTTTCAGGTCGCCTTTACCCTTGCGGTCTGGGAACACAGCAGCAAAACCGAACGGAGTTTTGTGATCGCCTTTCATCTTCGTGAGGTCGCCGGCATCTGCAATCGGGTATAGAATCAAGAAGCCCTGCTTCTGATCACGAATCTCGCTACGCAGTATTTCACTGCAACGCTTATCATTTTTCTTCTGTGCCTTTAATTCGGCCTCACGGGCATCTTTTTTCTTTAGTTGATCATCTGTAAAATCGTAGAATTCATGCCCTTCAGATGTCATGGTATGAATGGACACGGTACTTCCTTGGGACTGAACACCTTTCCCTTCAGCACGGAAAATACCGGCGCCGATCTCATCGAAGCCTGCAATAGAGAAAGTGGGCTTGTCCTCACGCTTGAAATTCATCAAGCATACGGTCCAGTCAGTGACTCCACCGACCTTCATCATCTCTCTGACATACTCGGCCATATACTTGCTATTTGCCCGAGTTGCAGATTTAGATGTCTGATATGCCTCAAAGAAGGAAGCAACGTGGTAACCGGAAATATTGATCCAAAAGTAATGATCACCGGGGTTATTTTTCTGGAAATGATCTTTAAAGCCTTGCTTGGAGAGAGGATTGCCGATTGCTTTCAGCAATGACTCAACAGCTTCAAAGTTGTGGTCATAAGTCTCGCCGTCAACATCAAAGACTCTGGTCTGGCTCAGCTTGCAGCTGAAATCACTCTTCATCTCGACGCCAGTTCTCAGCTTGTTGCGTGCTGTGATCAGCAGAGTCGGGTGCGTTGCCACCCGGAGGCCAAAATCTCTCGGCGTCTGGCTGACCTCATCCATAAAGTCAAACTGGCTGGCGAGATCCTCCGTGGCCATAGAAATGTGTGAAAAATTGGCAAAAAGATCTTTAGTCGTGAAAAGTCTGCAAGCGTCCAGATAGCCCGGTCTGAACCCGAACCAGCGGCCCATTTGCATGAGGGTGTCGTATGTGCTGGAGGATCGTGTGAAATAGCTCACAGTCAGCCCTTCAAGTGTCAATCCGCGAGAAAGCTTATCGCCACCGATGACTATGACATTAAAGGGCTTGCCCTGATGGTTTTTATATATCAGGGCATCGAGGCTTTTGCCATTGACTGCATAAACGGTAATCTCTTTGCCCTGTACAATGCGGCAAATCTCGTTCCACACATCGGCCCACTCCGGCATGGTGCAACCATCCATATACCTGTGGAAGCTACTCTGTAAATCAGAGTGTGTGGGAAGATAGTCACTATTCCATATGCGCTGGAATTCCTCACAGGTTTCCATGTCGTTATACCGGATGTATGACTCCAACTCATCACGGTAATCCTGGACTTTGCGCTTGATAATGTTCTGCTGACCAACAAAACGGACAACATGAACGAGCATGCTGTTCGGCTTGTTGATCTGACCGCGTAGGTTTCTCAGTGCCGTGGAGATATAGAAATATCGAACAGCTAGCTTCAATTCATCGGGAATAGGACCTACAGGATCATCGACTTTTGTGCCTTTTCCAAGATAGCTTGCCCCTTTTATGATAGGCCGGAACAACGGCATTGTGGGCGCATCTTCGGTCCCAGCCAGTCCAAAGAACTCTCTGGCGCCTACATACATGTTGGAGCGTGGGGCACGGAAAATAAAGTCTCTTGGATAAAGGTCGCTTCCGTACTCCGTATCAGGCGTCTTTGGATCAATAAAGATATTGGCATACGGCGTTGCTGTATAGCCAACGTAAGATCTGGTTTTGAACACGCGGAGGAGCTTACGGATCAGACCATTGATCGTAGACGGATCGTAATCCTTCTTATAGCTTCCGTCTTTCTCGCGGACAGCTTTCGTGTTTACAGAAGCCTGGTCAGCCTCATCATCAATGATGAGAGCCGGGTATGTAGCAGGGATATACTTTTTTCCGTTCTCTGTTTCGGCAAAAGGGGAATTGTTGAAGTATTTCAGAATATTCCGGAGCACAACGGCATTTTTCTTTGTGACGATAATGAAGGGATTCGTCATCTTCACGCCGAGAGTGCTTTTGCTGAAATCACCCTTCTGATCCCGTGTGGTCAGAGACTGGAGCATAGGCAGGGCGCGAATCTGGTTCTGGAATCCAACGCCGACACCTATCGCATTCTTTTCCAAGGCACTGTTCAGAAAATAATCGATACTTGTTTCGTATCCCAGTACTTCCTCATCAATGCGAGACTGTGTTTGGCTACGCAAGCTGTCATGCATGCCCGTCAGGACAATAATAATCTTATAGCCGGCATCATAGGCCTTGTTGATCAGGCTGATATAATGCGCTGTCTTACCGGACTGGACATAACCGAAAATCATTCCGATTCGTTCATCCTCGGCGCCAAGCTGAGGATCAACAATGGCATTCATGGTTTTGTCTGTAGAGCGGTCTATTTCATTAATGGCTGTAATACCCCATGACGGTTTATTACACATATAGTCATAATAGCGCTCAGAATACTCCTTCGGGAAAGAGTAGTCTGCCTTGCGCTTCGACCACCAATCGGAATTCTTGTACTTTTCTGCGATGAGGGCTACTGTTGGTTCACTATAAACGGTAATCTCTGCATAGAGAAATCTGCGTAGCTCATTGACATCGCTGACAAGAAAACTGTACTTAGCAATTGCAGCATCAACTGCTTCAGAGATGGTCTTTCCTTCGTTGAGCAGCTTTTCGCAGGCCGTGAAGCAGACTTTATATATACCTCTTTCTTCATCTGAGAGTCCAGCTGGAATATTCAGCATCAGTTATCCTCCGTCAATTCAATAATGACCTGCTTCAAATGCCGATAATTTGGCATTTCCAGAAGCGTTGACCGGATTTCATCATTTGTGAAGCCTCTTACACGGAAAAGGCTGACATATTTCTTCAGCTCGTTTATCGCCATTACAGATTCCACTGATTCCAGATCGACAGGTTTTTCTTTATCCGAGGTCTGCAAGGATGCCGTGACGCCGGAAACCATAAATGGAGCAAAATTTTCCACAAGGGACAAATATGCTGACAGAGAATCCTTGCCCTCCTCATCTAGTTGTGCTCGGATGGATTTCAGAAGAATGTGCTTTTTGTTGATATGGAAGGAGTATTTTCCGTTGGTCTTGCGTTGCTCCCATACATAGCTCAGGTTCGGGATTGTAGGATTCTTTGAGTACGTGCCCCTGGAGTTATAGACTGTCGCAGATTTTTCTGTTGCTACATCAATGACGCGCGCCATAGTATCCCTCATGAAAAGAGGGAGCGACGCCGCAGATTTCTTAATATCAATGTTCCAAAGCTCATCGTCGGCAGATGAAATGTCGACTTTGATACGAGCCAGATTGTACGCGGGTTCTTTCCGAATAAAATCAAACCATGTCCCGTAAACGATCAGGCGCTTATTTCTATAGAGGTACACGCCTTGGTGGTAATTCCACCCCTTAGGCCCACCAGCCTTCTTAAAATCGTCCGGACTCGCAAACTTTGTCTTGTGTGGGAGAATGTACGGTTGGATTGTAACTTCATGGAGTCCATCGTCAGAGTACACAGGCTCTTCAGATAGCTCCTGCGTAGCGCGGTTTTCCGGGATGAACGGGTTCCAAGCTTCAATAATGTTCCCGTTGATCGTCAATTCAAGCCCGTCTTCCTCAATAAATCGGTGAAATATGAGGCTGATATGCTTTTCCGTGTTTGAAAGAATCCTAAAGAACTTTTGCTTTGACTTTCCTATGTCGCTTTTGTCAACAAGGCGATCCAGTTTGTCTATTATGATAATTGTTCCTTGTTCACCGAGCATCCCATAGAACTCGGAAAGGGCATCATCTTCCTGAACGATCAGTTGCCAGCCAATTTGTAGGACCTCATCCAGATCCCATGTGGCATTTGTAAACCCTTCGCTCGTTTTTGTGATAACAGTAAGCCGTTTTCCCAGAGAGAAAGCGGCCGTCTTCATTCCCATGCCAAAGCGGCCAAGATCCTTGGATGGACGAATTTCACCGGGATCGGCTGAACCAATGCGCATGTTTTTGATAAGGGAGTCGGCGTCCATGCCAAAACCATTGTCAGAGATGACGATCCGGCGACGATCCCAATCAAATGTTATATCTATTTTGGTTGCATCCGCAGAGATGCTATTGTCAATGATGTCTGCAATGGCCGCCTCTTCGGTGTATCCTACGGAGCGAAGAGACATCAGTAGCAGACGCGCTTCCGGTATAGATTCGATCAGTTCGGGCATATCTTTTCTCACCCCGTTACTTCATTTTCTACCAATACGTCAAGCTTTATCACATAATATTACAACTTAATTTCTTATTATAATAGCATACTTTGACATGATACACAAGGAAATGATATACCTTTGAAAGTGAACTAACAGGTTTTATTCAGCTTCTAATGATCCCGGGTGCCATAACAAGAGCCGCAAACCCAGTCTGGAGGTCGTGCCGCATGATGACAACACGATCACCATCACAGCGGACAAAGCCGGGATCAGCGGCGTCGGCGGTGCCGGCATCACGGTCGCCGATGGTCAGCAGCTTGTCATCGACTCGGCCCTCTCCAAAGGCTCCATCCAACTGAAGCTCTTTCTGGATAATGAGCCTGCTGGCGTGGATGCCTCCCTTGACGAGATCCTGCACACAGACGAAACGCCCGCACTGGACGTGACGGTGAACTCCGCCGGTACGACCGAGCATCCGCTTCAGCCGGGCGAATACACGCTCTTTGTCAATGTGCTGGAGAAGACTACCGGAAACATCACACTCAGTGCGAAGTAATCTGCCGCCCTTGAAATTTGACGCGGTCCAATAAATAGCATATAATGAGAGACAACAGTTTCCAGTATCCGCTCAGGATTCTCAGTCTCTCGTCTCACAGTGTCATTTGGATTTTTCCGAATGGCACTCTTTTTTTCGATTTCTCCCGACAAACGGGTTGAAATATAATAGTCAAAGCAGGAAAAACCTGCAGAAAGGGGTACTCTCATGTTACGTTTTACCGCAACCAATGCCGTGATCTCCCGAGGCTTCGACAACCGCGCAGCCCTCAAGTATTCCGAGGACGGCAATGTTGTCCGCTTCCGCATCGGCGAACGCGTCTACGACAAGAACGCCGAGAACAATACCCGCTGGGTCAACATCAACGTCAAGGCCTTCGGCAACCTCTGTGAGCGCATTAAGAAGATGCAGCTCAAGGAAGGCTCCGCCATCAACATCACCGGCCGCTATGACGAGGATACCTGGACCGATCAGAGTACCGGCGAGCCGAGAAGCCAGCCGGTCATCATCCTTGACGATATCGAGTTTGCCGGCTCCAGGCCCAAGACCGAGAAGAAATCCGATGAACCGGGCAGTGCCGCACCCGCAGGCCGTGACGCGCCCCCTGCCGGGAAGAACTTCGCCGGATATGAATCCTTCGGCGGCGGCTCCTTCTTCGACGAGGGCTGAGCACACATATGAATTCACGCGCATGGCGCACATGGGACATTCCGCTCATGTGCGCCATTTTCGCATTTTAAAGGAGGTTTCCATGAAGAACAAAGCATTCTCCAAGCTCTCCGCTGAAGAAAAGGAGACAAAGATCCTCGGCGCTCTTGACCGCAAGACCGAAGGGCTCCTGCTCCCGAAGGAGCTGCTTACCATTGCAAAGGCCGTTCCCCGAAAGCAGCAGTATACCATCCGTCTCTATCAGAGCAACACGGAATACTGGCGTGTGCTGTCCCTGGACCGGGCCATCCGCATCACCCCGGTTCTGATCCCGGAACATCCGCTGGATGCCGCCGCGGTCATCACCCGAAGCAAGGCCGACCCCAAGGGATCGCGTCAGCTCCATATCTTTGTGCCGCCTGCGCGGACACAGAAAGGACATACAGGCTATGAATCAAAAAGAATACCAGCGGCGTATGGCGTATGAAGCCCTGATTCTTCTCCTGCTTCTCGCACTGCTCCTGTTTATCACAAGGCTGTGGCCCATCCTTCTGCTGGTTATCCTCGGCATCTTTATAGCAACACTTCGGCTGCTGTTTCTGTCGTCCCGGAATGTTCCGCCGACGCAGCCGCCTGTGCTGCTGCCGCCGCGTAAAACCGACATCAAGGCGCAGACAGCGTATTGTGCACTTATTGAGGACATCAACGCCGGCATCTTTCAGTCCTATCCGGACGCCCGTTGGATCTGGGAAAGTCCCGGAGCTCTCCGGGATCTTGAAGCCGGGAAGCCCGCCATCATCCTGCTCAACCGTGCCGGCGGTTATCGCCGCGCAGAGCTTCGGGCAGAGCATGGCAGGCTTAAATCCCTCGTCTATCTCTCTGCGCCTGTATCTCCGCCCAAGTCTTCGGATACCCATGCAGATTCTCAGTCCTCAGCCTCCGAGCCATTGCCGGAGAATTACGAGTTGGTGGCCTTTGAGTGGGTGGAAGCCAACATGGTTTCCCTCAATCAGCGGATCAACGACTCCATAGGCTCCGGCGAGACCGGGCTACACATTGACCGCAACGACCTCCCCAAACCGGAAAGCTGGAGCTGCGTCTGCAAGGAGCTTCAGCGAAACGGCTTACAGAATGTAAAGATCGATGCCGACGGCATCAAAGTACTTTTTTAAGCAGGCATGCCCTGCGGAAAGGAATAAAGAATGAGCACCAATGCCTCCAATCTCTTCGCGTTTGACCGCGCACTCCCCGCCCCGTTTGACACACTGAAGAGCAAACGGCTCTCCGTCTCCTCCAAGTATGGCGACGGTACCGCCTCCACGCTCTGTGCCTCGGTAATCAAAGGCATCCATGCGGTGTTCCGCTGCATGGACGGCGGTGAAGGCGCTGTCGGCGTGATCGACCACCGCACGGTCGCCGAGTACAAGTCCTCCGTGGGTCCCGACGCCTATCACCTGGTTGTCTACGACAGCAACTCCGGGTCCCTGATGGCCAGCGTCTATGACAAGGCCACCGAGGTTCTGGAGACCTATACGGTTCACAAGACCGCACGCGACGGCGCCGCGATCATGATGGCCCTCTTCCCTGTTCTCACAATGGATGAAGAGTTCTCGGATACCTGCAGCAAATATCACGATCAGTATATCGCCGGGTTCCCGGATGTGAATCTTGCCGCCCAGTACATGGCCATTCTTTGCGACAACGCTTACCGCCGCATCAAGGATGACGCCTGCCCGGCACACATCAAGGTAACGCTCGATCGTTCGGGGAACATCATGCGCGTCGGCCAGGCCCAGCTTGACTCGGGCGCTCTGACGCCGAATCGTGTTGTGGCAGGTGAGTTCACCATCTTCGCCAAGACAGGTTCCGTGACGTACAAGAAGGCTGCTGCCCTTGTCGATCCCGGAGACTTTGTGGGAAAGTATCAGCTGCATCCGAGAACACTCACTCCCTTGGAGCAGATGCAGGTACCGGTACTCCCCTCCTGGTACATCATTCCGGAGGAGATCGTGCAGATCTGCCGCCACGCCAAAGATACCACCGGCCAGCCCACGCAGATGCGAAACTTTCTCCTGCGCGGCCCAGCCGGTACTGGCAAGACCATGGGCGCCAAGGCGGTTGCGGCCGGACTCGGTCTGCCGTATAAGAAATACACCTGCAACGCCAACACGGAGATCTATGACCTGATCGGCCAGCTCTTCCCTGACTCCGCCGCATCCTCTACCGGGGACAAGCAGCTGGATCAGGAGCGCGAGGAGCTCAAGGCCATGGGCGGGATCAACTACACCAATGTTGCAAAGCTCATGAAGCTGCCCGATCTCGACGACATGGACTACGATCCCGCAGGTGTTTACTATGCGCTTACCGGTGTGGAAAAGGAAGACGCCAGTGCGCAGGACTGCATGGCACTCATTCTGGAGCGCGTGACCGAAAAGGTTCAGGCACTCAGCAAGCGCGAGGAGAGCAGCCGCGTCACCGGCGGTCAGACCTTCACCTATACCCAGACGGACTTTCTGGAGGCGCTGAAGAAGGGCTATGTCATTGAGCTCCAGGAGCCAACGACGATTGCCCAGCCCGGTGTCATGGTCGGTCTCAACTCACTTCTCGAGCAGGGCGGCTCCATCACACTGCCCACCGGCGAGATCATCGAGCGGCATCCCGACGCGGTGGTGATCGTCACGACGAACATCTCCTATGAGGGCTGCCGTGGGCTCAACCAGTCGATCATCGACAGAATGAGTCTTGTGCAGGACATTGAGCTACCCGCACCCGAGGTCATGGTGCAGCGCGCAATGAGCGTCACCGGCGCTACCGACGAATATCAGGTCTCTCAGATGGTGCAGGTCGTCAACGACATGTCCGACTACTGCCGCAAGAACAGCATCACGGACGGCGCTGTCGGCATGCGCAGTCTGCTGGATTGGATCGTGAGCACACAGATCACGGGTGATCCGTATCAGTCTGCCCTGTACACCGTCATCAGCAAAGCCACCGCCGATGAGGCCGACCGCGAGGCTCTGATCAGCAGTATTCTCGAGCCGATCTTCGCTCCCAAGGTCCGTCGTGCCACCACATAAGATAATAAAAGGAGGTTTGACCCTTGAGCAGGGTAAATCATAAGCGCGTAAAGCAGCTTCTCAACGAGAAACGCAGCAAGATCACCGACCGGCAGTTTTTCACTTCCCGTATCCTCGCCGGTCACTACGAGGATCTTGCCGCGGCGCAGACAAGACGCTATCACTACAACAGGCGCATCCGGGTCAATCTGTTCTGGAACGCGAAGAATCCCTCCGCTGCCTGTACGGACAACAACAGTATTCTCATAAACGCCGGGCATCCCACTGTGACGAAGGTGCGCGGGCGCGAAAACCGCTATCAGATCGTGACCGGGATGTTCGCCCATGAACTGGGTCATGTGCTCTTCACGGATTTCCTCACTTTCCAGACCTACCACAATAACCTTGCAGCCGGTCGCTGGTATCCGGTGCGACCCACGCTCAATTCCGCAGATCTGCGCCGGGAGACAGATTTTTGGGCCTATGTCAAGGCTGTTCCGAAAAATCTGGACATGGTACAGACAGCCGCCCATCATATCTCCAATGTACTGGAGGACGGGTATATTGAAAACCGTATGCTCAATGCCTTTCCCGGTACACTGGGCTATGGGCTTGAGGAGCTTCGGAGCCTCCAGCAGAAGGATATGGCTTCCGTGACCCAGCTCATCGAGTATGAGGAATCCGGGAGCTGCCATAAGTTTGAGAGCATCCTGCAGCTCATCCTCTCCTATGCCAAATTTGGCGTAATCAAGTACGGCGATGAGCCTCTTTCCGATGAGCGTGTGCAGACTGTTTTCGGTCTGATGGATCAGATCGACCACGCCCTGATCACACACTCCGCGAAGGAACGCTGCCAGGTCGTGAGCCTGATTCTGATCCGCTGCTGGGATACCATCAAGGACTTCCTTGAAATCTGCAAGCAGCGGCAGGAGGACAGCGCCGCATCCGGCGGTTCCGCCTCTGCCCCCGAGATGATCTCCAAGGTCCTGGGGGCGATTGCCGGTTCCTCCGGCCTTGCAAGCGGCGACTCCTCCCCGGTTCCAGAAGCAGGTGAAGCAGAGGAAGCAAGCGCAACCTCCGCTTCCCGCGCCAGGACCAGGCAAGAAGCCGAAGAGAGCCCCGGATCTGAAGAAGATTCCGGGTCTGGCGTAAAGAAGGTCGGAGATGAGGATGAGACTCCCCAGCCCCCTGCAGAAAGTGAGTCTGAGAGTGAATGCACTTCCGATGAATCTGAGTCTGAGGACGAATCCCAGTCTGGAGAATCCGACGGGGACGGTGCATCAGTACAGTCGCCCTTCGGGAACTATGCTGGAGGCGGTGCTTCCGGCAATGATTCCAGCCAGGGTGCCAGTGAGGAGGAAAGCGGGCGTATCCCGCTCGAACAGACTGATCGCTGCTCCAACCCGCTCGACGGCTCTTTAGAGCACAATGAGGACTATGAGCATCTCAAAAACGAGAAGGCAGCCAGTGATATTGAACGTATCCTGGACAAGATGGCCGAACGTGCGGCCTGTGCGGAGCTGGAGAACGAGCGTCTGACCGAACTCAACGAAGCTGCACAGAGCATCTCCTATGGGGATATCCACAGCGGGGTTCAGATCCGGGTCAATCGTATTGCGAGCGTGGATGAAACGCTGGTTGAGCAGTACAATGAGATCTCCGCTCCCCTGCTGGCAATCTCCCGGCAGCTTCAGAAGAGCATTGTCCGACAGCTCAAGGACAGCCGGCGCGGCGGAAAACAGACTGGCCTGCTTATGGGCCGTCGGCTTGATTCCCATGCGCTGCACCGTACCGACGGCAAGGTCTTCTGCAAGAACAATCTCCCCAACGAGATCCCTGAGCTTGCGGTGGGCCTGCTGCTGGATGAATCCGGCTCCATGTGGTCCCGCGACCGCTGCACCTACGCCAGAGCCGCGGCGATCATCCTCTATGATTTCTGTCAGAGTCTGGACATCCCGGTGATGGTCTACGGCCATTCCACGGGATACAAGGATGGAGACAACACGGTTGAGCTCTACTCCTATGCTGAATTTGACAGCATCGACCGGGATGATAAATACCGGCTCATGGACATCACCGCCCGCGACAGCAACCGTGATGGCGCCGCTCTGCGTTATGTTGCGGAGCAGCTTTCGCGGCGTCCTGAAACGGTAAAGCTCCTGATCCTGGTGTCCGACGGCCAACCCGCGGACACCGGGTACTACGGAACCGCAGCTGAGGAAGACCTTCGCGGCATCAAGCAGGAATACACCCGTAAAAAGATTCTCTTCGCAGCCGCCGCCATCGGCGACGACAAGCCCAGCATCGAACGCATATACGGTGATTCCTTTCTGGATATCACCGATCTGAATCAGCTGCCCGTCAAGCTGACCACCCTGGTCAAGCGGCATATACGGGTATAATTTGGGGGCGTCAGCTTTTGCTGGCGCCCCTTTGGCTTATTCATCTGGTATTACGTAAAAAAGAAAACATGTTTTATACAACAAAGCTCCAAAAGAAACTAACGAGATGGACGCCATATAGCTAATGTTACGACAACAGCAAGGATGGTCCTCACTTAATATGATGAAGCCGCTGCATTTATGATTTTGTTTTGCACCGTATCTAATCGCAGAAGCTCTTGAACTTAAAGAAGAGTCGTGTTATATTCAACTCAAGATTTACTTTATGGCAAGCGGACATAGCCATTCAGCAAATCTTTACTTTCCCATAGAAGACAGTAGATGCATCTTTTTCTTCCGAGTCTTGTCCATATTCAGGAAGGGCGTTTAAACGCAGCTTAAAGAGGGCTTCAAGTAGTCGGCTATTTGTATTGCATTGCTGGCGTGAATGGATGACGTAGTACCATGTATGGTTAAAACTGCTGTAGTTCAAGCACAAATCGTTCTATGGAGAAAGGAGACCGTCGATGGCAAAAAAGCATGGCGTTTCAAGCAGGACTCATACCAAGCAGCAACTTGACGCATACGCGAATCAGCACAACCCCAATAACAAGGCGTATAAGGCTGATCAAAACAACCAGGCTAATATGCGTCGCAGAAAAGGCGTAAGATACGACTGGGGAATCTTGGACGGTGAAAGCTACGGCTGGTGTGACGACTAATCGGCAGCGAGAGCATCGAATCTGATGCTCTCGTTTTTACGCCCGACTGACTTTGCATCTAATCATTAGACGGATAATTAAGACACCCTTTTGCGAAGGCCGTTTCCACGTTCCATGTAGATCGTGAAAGCGGCCTTTTTTTGTTGCGGTAAAACCTTAAGGAAACGCTGAATAAATCGGTCTATGCTCACGCGAAAGGGACTGTCGAGCAATTTTCAAAGGAAACAGGCCATGAGGCAGAGTATAAAGCCCCGAAATTGACGTTATGTTGTGGAAGACTTATGCGTTTTTACGAAAAAGGGCGCAATACGCCCCTACCAGGCAGCAGCCAGGCTGCGGCCTCTGCTCGCTAAGGCGTAGAGATTAGCGCTGGTAAAGAGCGCATACAAGCGATTCTCATTCTTTACCAAGCCACGGTAAGCTACCTTCTTATAGCCGAACAGACATTTGACTATGTGGAATGGGTGCTCTACCTTGCAGCGGACAGAAGACTTCGCGTGTTCGATCATGCGATCCCAATCAACGGAGTTTTCAGTTACTTTCTGCAGGCTGGTGGGGCGACGGTTAATGCGATAGTCGATGGATGAAAGATGCTCGTCTGAGACTACTTCTTCACGCTTGTCAATCCCAAGATATCCAGAATCGCCGTAAACGACCTCATCGTCTTCTCGGATAAGTTTGGCGGCAACACTTACATCATGCACATTGGCCGATGTGACTTCCATCGTATGAACAAGACCGCTGAAAGCATCAACTCCAATGTGGCACTTCATGCCAAATCGCCATTCGTTGCCCTTTTTCGTCTGATGCATCTGCGGATCGCGTTGCTTTTCCGCATTTTTGGTGGACGGTGAGGCGTTGATGATGGTTGCATCAACTACGGTGCCGCCCTTCAGCATGTGCCCGCTTTCCACCATGACATGGTTGATGGCCTCAAAGAACAGCTTGTTGATCCCGTGCTGCTCCAACAGTCGGCGGAACTTCAGCAGCGTGGTGGCGTCTGGCGCATCTTCCTCCAGAAAGTTGATCCCGACAAACTTTCGCATCGCATAGCTGTCGTAGATCGCGTCCTCTGTCCCTTCGTCGGATAGATTAAACCACACCTGCAGCAGATACATCCGCAGCATCTTCTCGATCCCTTTGGGTGGACGACCGCGCTTCCCGCTGGGGTAATACGGTACAATTACGCTGACCCATTCGTCCCACGGAATTATTTCATCCATGATTTCAAGGAACTCTTCCCGCTTCGTCTTCCGCTTCCGGCTGCTGTATTCAATGTCGCTGAATGTCTGCTGCTTCATCTTCGGCACCGCCTTTTTCTTGGTGCCTTTATTCTACCATATCCGTCCCTATATGGATAGGCCGGATTAAATCAGTGTTTCCTTAATTATCATTAAGCCCATATTCAATAGACAAGAATTTCCTCTTATATAATTTTTCGCAATTCAGCACTTCTTGCCTATCCTTTTTTATTGGGTAAACCTCAAGAATTGAGTATTGAAAGTTAAAACAATAATCTGGATCAGCTTCGATCAGCTCAGCAAGCCGCTTGTTACCGCCATGCTTTGTGTGGGCATATTGGGTCCAGCGCCCCCATATACCGCCCTGCTCTCCACTGGCAGAGCCGACATAGAGCTTACCTGTTTTCTTGTCTGTAATAAGGTAGACACCGGCGACCGCAGATAGGCGGTTTTTCCATTCTTTGTATGCTGACTGATTAAAAACAATGGTACGGAGAGTTTCAAAGGACAACAGCACATCCTCATAGCTTGTAAAACGAATTTCTGATTTTGGCGGTCTTATCTCAAGAATCTCTTTTTCAGTTGTGCCATTATGACACCAGTTATTTGTTCCACGGCCCCAATCTATCACCAATCGGTTCTTCAGCTCAGGCAGGACAGCCATAGGTGTTAAGCTATATATAACGCCCTTCTCCATCCCTGAATCTGTTACAAAGCCCTCAGGGAGAATTGATTTATCGAAAGGAACGCTTTTCCCGACATGGAAACTGCCTATGTATACGCCATTTGTACCCTCTGTTCCAAGAAAGCTCAGAATTGTATCACAGTTTTGAAATCTTGTCGGGGACTGGACAGACTGATAATCCTCGATAAAACCTTTTTCAAAGTTTTTGGCGACCACTTCATTTGTCAGGTTATGGCGAAGCAGTTTCGTACGCTTCCAGTCTAATCCTTGTTCAGCAAACAACTGTTGAAGTTTCATCTAATTCACCTTCTAAACCAGACTAAATAAAACTTGCACGAAGGATGCTTATTCATCGTCCGAAAAATCGCTTTCATCTGCTTTCCTGTACTTATGCCATAAATAATGGTCAAGTTTCCTATGCCGAAAAGGAATATTGATACCGTTTGCATCAAGAAGATCATCGATGCACTTTTTATATGCGGTATAGTTGAAATCTCTTCTCCATCCTTCCAGCGTTGATTTGTGCAAGCCAGGCACATATTTTGGGAGTGCATTTTTTACTACGCGGTCATAAATCACATAGTCATCCTTTCCATATACATCTACCGCATGAAACGTGCAGTATTTTGTTGCAAAGGAAAAGAGGTTTATATTTCCTGTATTCTTTGCAATGATTGGCACTAACGACAGGTCACCCTGTCGGATGCGTACATCAAAATCTTCTATGCTAGTAATGATCTCAGCAAGCTCTGTGACAACGATTTTTTGTCTGTGTCGGCTGAGATTTGTAGACATGGTCATATCAACCAGCGCAATTTTTAGTGCAACAAGCTCCGGATCGGTATTACTCGGAAAGCGTTTGAAAACAGAATCCACCAGTGCATAATCAGCCCCATATCCCGAATCTGCAAGGACAATTTTATGTTCTTCTTCAAGCATCTCATTTGTCAGTGTAAGTACCGACTGTGCTGGCTTTTGAGGAACCGACACCCAACGGCTTCTCTTTTCAGAGACATTTTCAGAAAAAGAACTATCTCCAACACTGGCAGCCAGAAACTCTCGAAAATACCGTATGCTTGTCTTGTAGCCCGAAATATAGCGTATTTGTTTTGGATAATACGTTTCCAAATAATCCGTCAGGATTCTATCTATGGCATTATCATCAGCATGAATCGTATCCCAGAAGAATTGCTCACCACAATTATTCCACAGTCCGAAAATCTCATTTGCCGTCGTAAAAGCCGTGGTCTTTGCTTTACCCATTTGCTGAATAAAGGAAATGTATTCAGCACGCAATGTCTTCATATCAGAATATGTGGGCATGCTTACAATTCCTTTCTCAAGTTACTTCTTTATCCAATTTGAATCAAATTTGCTTTTCAGGTACCAGCTTCCCAGTGCTCGGCTCATATCTATATTCACCTTTGAATTGTAGTACATAGCTCTTAGCTTCCTTCAACGATTCAAGCACTGGCGAAATATACGCCTCATTCAAAAGAGAAGCGGCATACTTCGCAGTTGTTTACGCCAAAAGCTGCAAACTCCTCGTTTCCCATGTCCTGAAAATAAGACTTGATAAACCTGGCTATGCCATTGTGGGCGACCAGAATGTAGGTATGTTCATCGTCTTTCAGTTCATCCAGCAGATTATAGATACGCTGGGCAACACGGAACATGGACTCGCCGGTCCCGTAAGAGCAGATAAAGTTCTGCTTTGCCATCTGAAACGCCTCGCTTTTTCTCGGGCTGGTCCCCTCCCAGATGCCGAAATTCTGCTCGATCAATCTGGGCTCCATCCTTGCGGGGATCCCCGTTTTTTCCGAGATATGCCGCGCGGTATCCGCCGCCCGCTGCAAAGGTGAATACAGGATCATATCAGCCCGGATACCCGCCTCTGTAATAACCTTTCCGGTTTTGACCGCCTGTTCATGGCCTTTCTTTGTCAGCGGCACATCAGTCGCACCGCAGATCTTATCCTCAAGATTCCAAAGGGACTCTCCGTGCCGCACAAAATAAAGCTCTCTCATCTCTTTCTCCTTGTCGCTGCTCGTTTATTTTAGCAAATCATATCACATTTTCCGGGCAAAAACAATGTATCCCCGTATTCATCCGTATAGCACAAGCGGCAAGTCATTTTATATTGACAGGTCTGTCTGTTCTCCGGTATAATGTCCGCGTTGGGACTGAGCCATAATTGCTCAGTCTCCTTCTCCGGGCTTTTGCCCAGTTTTTATATAGGCGAGTGTGGCGATTCGCCGCACTCGTTTCTATATGCTGCAGATTCTGTTTCATTTGAGAGGATGACCACCATGAAGCGCCTTGCCGTCTTCTTTCCTGGAATCGGATACACCGTAGATAAGCCGCTGATGCATTACAGTCGGAGATTGGCCGAAAAGCACGGCTTTGAAATACGTCTCCTGCCGTACAGCGGCTTTCCGGAGAAAGTCAAGGGCGATAAAGACAAGATGCAGGAGTCGTATAAGCTCGCTCTGAAGCAGGCAAAAGAGATGCTCTCCGATGTAGATTTTGAGGATTACGACGATATATTGTTTGTCGGGAAGAGCATCGGAACAATCGTGGCAGCCAAAATTGCGTCCAAGTCCTCTGTCCGAGACCGCATACGGTTCATTTACTATACGCCGCTTGAAGAAACCTTCTCTTTTCCGGTACAGGACGCGATCGTCTTTACCGGCTCGGCAGATCCATGGGTTGAAGCGGGCTCCATTCCTGCGCTGTGCAAGGAATCGCGTATCCCCTGCCATGTGATTCCGAATGCAAATCATTCTTTGGAAACTGCCGATCCATTGGTAGATATCCAAAACCTAAATGAAATAATGGCCGAAACCGCGCGGTTCATCAGATAGGCGTTACTGCTTCGGTAAACCCCCTGAAATTTGACTCTCCTGCCCCTTTCTGGTAAACTCAAGCTGTACAGTTTCCGGTTTGCCGTGAGCAAACATCAGTCTCTCGTCTCATAGTGTCATTTGCCTTTATGGGTAAATGGCACTTTTTTGTTTCCCGTCATACCGGACATGAAGCCGACAGTCTCTCAGATTGCCGGCTTTTGTTATTCACACTCAGACGGCTGAGCCGCCGGAATTCAGAAAGGAGCATTCATCATGCAGAATTGTCAGGACACCTTCTCCGCCACCTTCACCAGTTACAACGAGCTCTTCGGTTATCAGCAGCAGGTCAGTTCCCGCAGCCAGTGGAGCCATTGCGCAGTCAATCAGCTCCATGTGGAGCCGCTGAATCACAATTCCTCCTGCTACCCCGCGCTCAAGGAGTTCGCCCCCGGCGTCAGCTCGGAGGCCGTGGAGGACAGCTTCAACAATCTCGGTCTCGCCATCCGCTTTGACCAGAAGCTCTACCCCGTACGTGAAACCGCATACAAGAGCCTTCTCGACCGCGCGAAGGTCAGCGGCTCGGGTCTCAACAAGCTCACAAAAACCGAGCTTGCCCAGGTCCTCAACACCTTCCTCAGCCATTTTCGCTCCGAAGCCCTTGTCCTGGTTCGGGACGAAAAGATCTCCGCAGTCCATTCCGGCGACGAATCAGATTACGCCATTCTCCCCATCGACCTGCTTCTCGGTACCCTCCAGGCCAAGCTGGATGAACGCTTTCCCGGCAATGTCTTTGACGCCGGATACAGCGATCATGCCATCACAAGCGCCTCCTGGGAGCTGCCGGATCAGAAGGACGATCTTATCGGCACCTATACGAAGCTCCTGGACGCCAAGGGCAAAAGCGCCATGGCCTCACGTCTGACGCCCGGCATCCGGTTTCTCACCTCGGATACCGGCATCGCGTCCGCCAAGGTCTCGGCCCTGCTCATCGGCAGTCAGCATCCGATCCATATTGGGAGCTGCGTCGCGGTGGATCACCGGCATAAGTCCAGCATCGCAGATTTCGACGCAGCGCTGGATCAGCTCTTCGCCCAGTTTGGGGAGTCCATGTCCAGACTCCAGCACCTGCTGGAGGTAGAGCTGGATTACCCCGTCAACGCCATGACCCGCGTCTGCAAAAAGCTCAGTATGCCGAAGAAGGCTGCTGTTGAGGCCATCGCCATGTATGAGATGACCTACGGCGGCGGTGCTGCCACGGCCCATGATGTGTTTCTCGCCATGCAGGAGATCCCCTTCATCATGAAGACCTCCGGCGCCCCCGAGAGCAAGCTCCTCGCCCTTGAGGAAAACATGGCCAGAGCCTTGACGCTCAACTGGAATGAATACGATCTGGCAAAGGCGGTGGAATACTGATGGCCTCCCCTATCATTCTCTGCGATACCGCGGGCATGAGCAACGATCGCTGGCTTGAATGCCGCGCCCACGGCCCCAAGGGAGACATCGAGTACACCGTCGGCGGCAGCGATGTCGCCACGATCTTCGGTATCTCGCCCTGGACAACGCCGCTGGAGCTCTGGATGATCAAAAAAGGCCGTATGAAGCCCGCCGTCAAGGCAAACGCCCTGCAGCTGGAGATGGGTCATCTTCTGGAGCCTATCGCCGCTCACTTCTATGAGGTGAAATCCGGCAACCGTGTCTATGACGACACCTACATGTATCAGCACTCGGATCACCCCTACGCACTGGCAGACTTCGACCGGCGCTTCGAGCGTGCCTCCGACGGTGAGCCCGGCATCCTGGAATGCAAAAGCACCACCTACCGCCATGCCTCAGACTGGGACGACGGCGGCTTCCCCCTTTACTACGAGATGCAGCTTCGCTTTTATCTCTCCGTTGCCGATGTGAATATCGGGGCGTTTTCGGCGGTCTGGGGCAACAACCCCGACAACGATATCGCCACGCCCGAGATCACGCGGGATATGGCAAAGGAGGACATGATCTTCGAGAAGCTGGATCAGTGGATCTGGAGCCTCAAGCATGACAAGCCGCCCACCATGTCCGGCATCCCCTCGAAGCTGGCGCTCGAATCCCTCGCCCGGATCTATCAGGCGAGCGATCCGACGCTGCCGACGGTGGAGCTGCCGAAGAAATGCGAGCCCTCCCTGCGCAAGATTCTGTCCCTGCAGAAGGATATCGACGCCTGTCAGGCGGAGATCAAGCGCTACGAGGAGCAGATGAAGGCGCACACGGTACGCATTGCGGAGCTTATGAAGGAGCATGAGCATGGGGTCCTTGAGACCACAACAGACAAGCTCCTCATAGACTTTGTGACGAAATCCTCCAGGCGGGTCAGCAGCACGGAGCTGAAGAAAAAGTACCCGCTTATCTATGACGAGGTCGTTTCGACCTCCAACAGCCGCAAGCTGCGTGTATCAGCGGAGGCGAAATAAAGAAGGGAATCAGACATGAAGAAATTTTACACACCCGTGGATCTGCGCTCCCGGGCAGATATGACCGCCTATCTGGAGAATCATTTCCGCTATCCCACGATGAATTCCTGGAACCAGGCCACGAGCTATGCCTGCAATCTCAAGGTAGACAGACTCGGTCTGAGCGCCGGGATTGTGGAGAAGCTTCTGGATATGCTGGACACATTCGAGTTTCAGGAGGCCATGCAGGATCTGCGTACCCGTTTCGGTATGGAGCATGACTATCTCTGGCAGGTGGGCATGAACGGACGCAGCGGCGGATATCTGGTCTTATACCAGGGCTGTCAAAAGCCGTCCGGCTACAAGTCCTACTGCCGGGAATGCGGCCAGCGAAACTACAAGAGTATCTCCGAATCCGGGGATGTGTGCGGCCGCTGCGGCAGTCACAGCCGGGTGGATTACACCACACCGCCCATGGAGATCAGCATTTATCCCGGCCGCGGTACAGACGACGGCGAAGACTTTGAGGACTGGAGCCTTGTTCAGCTTCGGGAGCGCGTCAAACTGGTTCAGGAGCTGGATCAGCTCGCCGACGCCATGGTGGCGGAGGCTCTGGAGCTTGCCCGCACCTGCACGGTGGAAACCGAAGAGTATTTTGTGCCGAAGACGCGCAAGGTGCTCGTTCCGTCCGCATAAGGAGGCGCCTATGCTCTGCCAGTTTGAAAAGCTCCTCTATCCCAAAGATGCTCACGCCGCCAGTGCCGGCAGCTACATGGTGGCGGTCTACCGTCCCTGTGAGATCGTCCGGGACAGCAGCGGCAGCATCCTCCCCCAGTTCAAGGCCGTCGGCTACTTTCTGCCCGTCTCCAATCACCTGCGCTATAACATGAAGGGCCACTGGTCCCGCAATACCAAACACGGCACCCAGTTTGAGGTGGACAGCTATGACGAGGTCATCATCCCCAGCCGGGAAGGCATTATCGGGTACCTCAGCTCCGGTCAGATCAAGGGGATCGGCCCAAGGATCGCGGAGAAGATCTATGACGCCTACGGAAACCTGGCGCTGGAGGTTCTGGACAAGGAGCCGGACAAGCTTCTCGGGATCCCGGGTATCAGCCAGACCCGCCTCACGAAGATCTGTGACTCGTATCTTGCCAACCGGGCGGCACGCGATGTCGTCGCCTTTCTCACGCCCTACGGGATCACAGCAAACCGCGCTGTGAAGCTCTACAAGGAGTACGGCAAGGAGGCCATGTCTATCGTCAAGGAGCATCCGTACCAGCTCTGTGAGCTGGCGGGGATCGGCTTCAAGACGGCGGACAGGATCGCATCGAGCGTCGGCTTCACACCTCTCTCCACGGAACGGGTGGACGCTGCCCTCCTGTATGCCCTGACCGAAGCCGAAAGCCGCGGTCACCTCTGTATGGAAAAGCACGCCTTCATCAAGAGCTGTTCAAAACTCCTGGAGACGCCGGAGCTCACCGAAGAAATGCTCGCAAACCGCGCCGCGCGTCTTGTATCCGAGGGCGATCTTGTCTCCTACCTGGGGATGGTCTACCGGGTGTCCAACGCCCAGAGTGAAGCATCTCTCGCAACTCATATTCATCGCCTGCTCCAGTCTGCATGCCAATATGAGTATGAGGATCTGGATCAGGAGATCGACGCCGAGGAGCGCGCGCTGCGCGTGCGCTTTGCGCCTGAGCAGCGGGAAGCAGTCAAGATGGCGCTCACTCACACGCTCAGCATTATCACCGGCGGCCCCGGTACCGGCAAAACCATGATCCAGCGGGCCATACTCGACATCTACAAGCGGAAGCATCCGAGAAACAACATTATCTGCTGCGCCCCCACCGGACGCGCCGCCCGGCGCATGGAGCAATCCACCGGCGAGCCTTCCTCCACTGTCCACAAGGCATTGGGGTTACTCGCCTTTGACGGCGGATACTTCGGCGGTGTGGAAGCGTTGGAGGCAGACCTGATCCTTGCCGACGAGGTGTCCATGCTGGATAACCATCTCGCCCTGCACCTTTTCAAGGCGGTGCCGGGCAGCAGCCAGCTCATCCTGATCGGTGACGCAGACCAGCTCCCCTCGGTCGGCCCCGGCGCTGTACTGAGCGAACTGCTGGCAAGCGGCCTCATCCCCGTTGTGCGGCTCGACCGGGTCTTCCGACAGAACGCGGGCAGCCGGATCGCCGTCAATGCCAAGCTCATCCGCCACGGCACACTCAGTCTGGAGTACGGCCCGGACTTTCAGTTTCACCAGTCAGCAAGTCTGACCGAGTCTGCCGAACGGATCAAGGAGCTCTATCTGCAGGAGGTACAGCGTTACGGCGTGGATAACGTCGCGCTGCTCTCCCCTTTCCGGCAGAAAACAGAGACCGGCGTCAATGCCTTAAACGAAGTTTTGCGAGATTCCGTGAATCCGAAGGCTTCTTATAAGGTAGAGGCAGTTTGCGGCAAGAAGCTCTTCCGCCAGGGTGACAAGGTCATGCAGACCCGAAACCACGACGATGTGAGCAACGGAGATATCGGCACCATTACCGGTATTACCAAAACCGCAAACGACGTCTGCGTCCATGTGGACTTTGGGGACGGGCGGGTCAAGGAATACGACTCGACCGACCTTGAAATGCTGGATCTGGGCTACGCGACGACGATACACAAATCTCAGGGCAGTGAATACCGCTCTGTCATCATCAATCTGCAGTGCGCGCACTCGCTCATGCTGACAAGGCCGCTCGTCTATACCGCCATCACGCGCGGCAAGGACCGGGTCATACTCGTCGGCGAGCGAAAGGCTCTCTGCATTGCGATCAAGAAAACAGACACAGAAAAACGAGGCACCTGCCTTGCCCACCGGCTGCAGGCCCTCAGTAAAGAATGAAGGGAGTACCCAATATGGCAACTGTACTCGGTCAGTATAAGCAGTATCAGGAAGGACTGCTCAAAAAGATCAGCGACGGCTCACTGAAGCAGCAGGAGCTTCTGGCCTTTCAGGAGCTCAACTACCGCATCGCCACGCTGGAGCTGATGCAGGCCTATTGCCGCACGGCGCCGGTCACCACGGAGCTCGGCGCCATCGGTTACCACTACCAGCTGGTCATCGCGAGCTTCCGCGCGCTTCTCGTCGAACGGCGCTTCGGCCCGAAGGGTGACGAACAGAAGGTGCAGCAGCGCGCGACTGCGCTCAAATCTCTGGAGGCGGTTTTCAACGATCAGTGCCGCCGTTTTCAGAGCTTCAACGCCGGGACGCCGGAGCTTTACCGGAAATCCGTCCAGGAAATGATCAACACGGTGCTCCCTGTCTGGGTCAGCTACCGTACAAGCTACATCAATATTGAGGAGGTTCTGTCATGAATCAGGATCAGACTGTCGATACATCCGTCCTTGAGCAGATCAACGCCGTCGAGGGCTTCGATCCGAGGCCCTTTGCGGTGGACTATACCGATCTCGGCACCGGCCAGACCCGCAAGCGGCTGCCCGTGATGATCCAGATGGCGTGGTTTCGTCTCCGCTATCCCGAAGGAAAGATCTCCGTTGAGGTGACGCAAGGCCATGACTGCTTTGTGGCAAAAGCCCGCGTGTACCCGAACTACAGGGATCCCGTGGAGTGCTATCTTGCCGAGGCGACCGCTTCCCGCGGGCGCTGCCAGGACAAGCCCTCTGTCTCCCCGCGTGAGTGGGCGCAGACGGCAGCTGTCGGCATTGCGCTGCGCAACGCGGGCTTCGGCCTCCAGTTCTCCGCCGCGGGTGAGGACTTCAGCAGCACCGCCCCGGACGAGTTCACGATGGATCTGGTGACTGATCCCGTGCCTGAGGAATCTGCTCATACAAGACCTGCCGCTCCTGTCGTACCACCTCCCCCTCCCGCTCCCCGCGAGCTGACGCCGGAGGAAAAGCTGGAAGCCGCCATGCGTCTGCCCTGCCCCATTAAGAAGTTCAGCGGCAAGACGCTGGGCGATCTGGTGTCCCTCGATCCGAAGTCTCTTGTCTGGCTTGCCAACAAGTATACGCACTCCGAGGAGATCTCCGCGGCGGCGAAGCTCATCTGTGAAAGCGCCCTGAACGAATGCGCATAAAGAATATGGGGATGGCTCTCTGCCATCCCCGGGAAGGATAAAACATGGAAAGCTATTCGATTTCGGACGTGATCCGTCTGCTTGGCTTGCCTCCGGCGCCGGCCGGGCGTCTGTCCTACTATATCCCCTGCCCATGCTGTGACAGCGGCAGGGATCGGCACATGAACATCAACCTGCAGAAGGACGTGTTCCGCTGCCCGCGCTGCGGAGAAGCCGGCGGCATCTTCGATCTGTATTCGCTCTATACCGGTACGCCCAGAGCGCAGGTCAAGGCCGCACTCGTCGAAAAGCTCGGTGCTGGCTTTCACAGCAGCTATGTTCTGCCGGAGCCGGAGGACTGTCCCCTCACCGATGTGGCAACACGGCACACGACTTACTCCGCTCTGTTGAATCTTCTGACGCTCTCACAGGATCATAAAGAGAATCTCTTGTCCCGCGGTCTGTCCGAGGAAGAGATTACGCGGCTTCGGTACAGGACAACGCCTGTCATGGGGCATACGGCGATCGCCAAACAGCTCCTGGATCAGGGCTGCTACCTGGCCGGGGTCCCGGGCTTCTTTCGCACGGCAGACGGGAATTGGGCTCTTACGGGTCTCCCCCGCGGGATCCTGATCCCCGTGCGCAACGTCTGCGGGCAGATCCAGGGTCTCCAGCTCAGAAAGGACAACTCCGTGAAACGTAAGTTCCGCTGGGTTTCCAGCATGGGAGAGAAGGACGGCTGCGGTGCAGAATGCTGGACGCATCTGGCCGGGCCTGCCACAGAAACGCTGATCCTCACGGAAGGCCCCATGAAGGCCGACGTGATTCATGCGCTCACCGGGCTATCTGTGCTGGCTGTCCCCGGCGTGAACGGGCTCAGCCAGCTCTCGGAGGCGCTTTTGGATTTGCAGCGTAATCACGGTCTGGAGGGCATCAAGACCGCCTTCGATATGGACTACACATCGAACTATCATGTGCAGACCGGGTACGCGGCACTGTACGCTCTGCTGGATAAGCTGGATCTCACATACAGCACCTATCTCTGGGACCCGCGCTACAAGGGTCTCGACGACTACATCTGGGAGAGTCTTCTCCACAAGCAACGTGCAAACTAAGCGACAGCGGCAGGGGTTCAACTCCTGCCGCTGTTTTTTGATATTATGGAAGCCTACAGTACTCAAGAATTATGATTCTCACATTTGGTCTTGATCTCTGTGTGTCTTCTGTGACATTTCCTATGCTACTCTTAGCCCGTACTTGAGAGGTACAGAAAAGAGAAAATAAAAAGCTGACATATAAAGGAGATAATAAAAATGTTCAGAGCTATTCTTACATACTTTGCAGTAAAAAAGATCGTCACCTTTGTGGTGCTAGCTGCTATGATGATCGGCCTCCTGGCTGTCGTGTGCGTTGTGGCGGTATTTGCGCCCAAGGCTGACACCAATGAAAATCCCCATGTCACTGCTATGCTCACCGACAACAATCGCAATACACGGGAGTACACGCACTTTGATTCCCGGGAATGGGAAAACCTCAGAACGCTCGATGTTTTAGGTGCCTGAAACCATAGCCGGCACATAGCATTCACCGGATAAAATACTCATCACAAAACCAGCTGCATACAGCTCTTTCCTACACGGGGCTTGAGATGTATGCAGTTGGTTTTTCTTTGCTGACAGGAAACTGGTGCGCCGTAGAAGACCAGGTTGAAAAAACACATCCTGTCTCAGATTGTTGGTGCTTTTCCCGCAAGCGGGATGGCATTGCAGCCGTGCAGACAATCCAATCTTTTTTCTTATTATTTCTTACCGACCACTTGGTACATTCTCTCGTCAGAGATCACCGTGGTAACAGTAAGATGCTTTCCGAAGATTACCGCCAGATCGTCCGCCGGCATGAGGCCGTTGGAGACGTGGCTTGCCGTACCGTGGTGGTGCGCGTCAATCTTCTCACGGCTCATGCCGTGGGCCACCGTCAGGGTGCCGCCGGGCCTGAGCAGGCCGGAAAGTATCCGAATCAAACGCTCCGGATCGGGGAAATGCGGAAACGCATTGTAGACCACAATGCAGTCAAACAGCCTGTCAAATGCCGTAGACTCCACATCGCCGCACAGGATCGTGATGCGCTCCTGCTTAAACTTCTCCTTTGCGATCTCCGCCATCTTCGGGGAAATGTCGATACCGGTGACAGACGCTACGTTTCGCTTCAAGTAGTCCGGAATCAGCACGCCCGTTCCGCAGGCTACATCCAGGATGTCCTTCCCTCCCGTGACTGCGGCATTATCCAGAATGGTGTTGATGATCTCATCACTGCGTAACGTTTCCGCGTCCCAGCCGGAGGCCAGGCGGTCGAAAAACTCAATGACTTCTTTTGTCTCGATCATGGGCTTATCCGAAGAAGGTCGCCGTGTCAATCTGCTGGTAGCCGCCGAAGCTGGAAGGGGCTGCCGCGATTTGATCGGCCAGATCCATACCGTAAAAGGCCTGCGTGACCTCATTGGTCTTGTCCGTCATGTCGATGTCCGCAAAGAGCTCGGGGTAGACGGTTTTGGCGATGAACCAGGTATTGATGAGGGCAATCTCGTAGTTGGTGTAGTAGGCGTTGTAAGCCATCTCCAGGTAAACCTGTCCATTCTGCCAGGCCTTGCAGGTGTCGAACATGTCGGGAGTCTCGGCATAGAGGGGCTTGATGTTCTTGACCGCGGCGGCGTCCATGATGATGATATCCATATCCTCACCGAGCGATACAAATTTCTCTTCCTCAATGGCCTGGATGCCGGGGGCCGCCAGATCGGTGACAGCGTTCTTCACATTCGCCACGTTGAAGGAGATGTAGTTCTGCGCGGTCATGAGGTGGTTGGTGGTGCCCCAGTTGCCGAGGCCGCAGATGTACACGGAGGGCTTGTCCGCGTCGGCAACATCGGCGGTGCGGCGGGAGATCTCCGCGCGCTCGGCTTCGATGAAGGAGACAAGGGCCTCGGCCTTCTCCTCGTTCTGGAAGATGGTGCCGAGCATACGCATGGTGCCGAAGAAGTTTTCATCAAACACGCCGCCGGGACCCGCCTTCAGGGTGATGACGGGCACGCCGAGCTGCTCCTGCAGGGCGTCCTCCTTCTCCACATCCTCATACTCGGATATGACGATGTCCGGATTGCAGGTGAGGATCTTCTCCGCCTCGGCCGTCTGGGCCTGGGGACCGCCGACACCGCAGGAGGGCAGCGCCTTGAAGCTCTCGCCGTAGGCCAGCATATAGGGGCGGGCCACGGAGTCGAACATCTTGGGACGCTCGGCAAGAGATGTGTTGTCAATGTCCTCCACGCCGCACAGCAGGCTCACATCGCCGATATAGCTGTACATGCGCAGGGCGCCCGCGCCGATGCAGACCACGCGCTCATAGCTGCCGGGCGTGACCGTGACCTCGCGGCCGATCATATCCGTGACGGTGATTTCATCCGCCGCATACACCGTGCCGGAAAAAGCGCACAGGCCCAGCAGCATGGTCAGTGTCAAGATCAGGGTGATTGCTTTTTTCATATTTTGTGACCTCCGTTTATGATGATTTTTTTGCCTTCTATCTGTGCGATGCGGACCTCCGCATCAAAGGTCTCCCGAATGACTTCCTCTGTGACGATCTCCGCTCCCCCGGCATGAGCGATCTTCCCGTTTTTCATGAAGAAGAAGCGGTCGCCCAGATCAAGCGCCTGATTGAGATCATGCAGGGACGTGAGGATGGCGATGCCCTTCTCCCTTGCCGCGCGGCGGGCTTCGTCAATGATGAGCTGTTCGTTGGCAATGTCAAGATTTCCGGTGGGCTCGTCGAAGACCAGTAAGCGCGGCTCCTGTGCCAGAGCCCGGGCGATGGCGATCTTCTGCCGCTCGCCGCCGGAGAGCTGTTCCACATTCCGGGCGGCGTAATCCTCCAGCTTCATATCCCGGAGGATGGCTTCGACCGCTGCCTCGTCCTCTTTCCCGGCCTTATATCCGAAGTAAGAGACTCTGCCCATGAGCACCGTATCAAAGACGCTTAAAGCACCGAAGTGGATGCTCTGGGGCACATAGGCAATGCGCCGCGCTCGCTCGCGGCGGCTGAGTTTCAAAAGCTCCTCCCCGTCAAAGCAGATGCTGCCGCTCTCGGGCTTCTGGATGCCGAGGATGTTTTTGAAAAGCGTCGTCTTGCCGGAGCCGTTCTTGCCCAGCAGGATGCCAATCTCCCCGTCGCGGAGGGTCAGGTTCACCCCGTCCAGCACCATCGGAGAGCGGCGGGAGTAGCGAAAGCGCAGGTTTTGGATATCCAGCATCAGTCGTGCTCCCCCTTCCGGCTAAAGATGATGGCAAGGAAGAAGGGCGCGCCGAGCAGGGACGTGATCGCGCCCACCGGAAGAGCCGAGCCATTGCCCATACTGCGGGAGAGGGTGTCGGCCAGCAGGAGCAGTACGCTCCCGCTCAAAGCCGAGGCCGGGACGGAGACGCGGTGATCCTGCCCCAGGAGGCGTTTCGTCACATGTGGACAGATGATGCCCACAAAGCCGATGATGCCGAGGAAGGACACGCACACCGCCGTGATGACGGAGGCCAGCAGCATGGACACGAAGCGAAGCCTGTCCACCGCGACGCCCATGCTCTTGGCTGCGGCGTCCCCGCTCAGGAGGGCGTTGAACTGCCAACTCATGACGGTGAAGAACGCAAGCCCCGCCAGCACCACGACCGCCATGATACAGTCTGTGCGGTAGGTGGCGCGGCCCAGGTCGCCGAAAGTCCAGATCACGGCGGCGGAGAGTCCCACGTCGGTGGCGTAGAATTGGAGGATCGTAGTCGCCGCCGTCCATACAGATCCGATGGCGATGCCGGCCAGTACCACCACCCCCGGCTGAAAGGCCCGCAGGCGACAGAGGCCGAGGATCAGCAGGATCGAGACGGTAGAAAACAGAAATGCCATCAGGGATGTTGCATAGGGATTGGCACCCACGGTATAGCTCGACAGATGGTTCCCGGTATCCAGAAAGCCGCCTGCAAAGGCGATGATGGATAGATTCGCGCCGAACACCGCCGCGTTGGACACGCCCAGCGTTGAGGGCGATGCCATGGGGTTATTGAGGTCGGTCTGCATGATGAGGCCGGAGATTGAGAGTCCCGCCCCGGCGATGATCGCCGCGAGCACGCGCGGAATACGGATGTTCCAGATAATGCGCACCTGAGCAGCGCTCCCCTTTTTGGCAAGGGCCGCAAGACACTCCGCAAAACTCATATGAGAAGAACCCACGAACAGGCATACAAAGGCCAGCACGATCACCGCCACAGTGAGCAAAATCAGTGCCGTTCGGTTTCGTCTTCTGTTTTTGGTCAGATCAGATTGCACTCTCATAGGAACATGATATCCCCTCGGGACCGGCTCCACAAGCCCCCCGGGGGGATATTTTTTGAAGAAAATTTCAGACCAGTTCAGCACTGAAAAGCCACGGAAAAGCGGTTGACCGACGTGCGCTTTTCCACAATGGCCTTGAGCATCTCTTCCTTCTCCGTGATCACGCGCCCGCTCAGGCGATGGATCCCTAAATCGCGCAGCGCCGGGCAGCAGCTCACGCTCGGTCCGGTGAGGATGACCTCGGCATTCCGGCTCAGCTCCAAAAGGTGCGGCATGGTCTTGTTGATGGCGGCGCTGCCCGTGATGATCACCAGATCGCACTGCGGCAGATAATACTCGCTGGCGCTGTCCGGCATGGCGCCGGTCTTTTCCTCCCGATCCATGATGTAGAGGTGCTTTGCACAGAGAAAGTCCTCCGCTGTCATGTTGCTGTGACCGAGCATCATGCCGACCATTCCCACCGTGCGGTCATGCAGGTCAATGCCGTCGAGCGTTTTGGCCTCCGGCTTGAGAAAGCCGCAGGCGGGATTGTTGTAAAAGGCGTTGACCGCAGCAAAGGCTTCGCTGGCCTCCTCCATGTTCCAGGAGAGCATGGCATGTCCCGCCTGATTCAGCGAAAGTCCGATGAGGCTGCCGTACATGCGTGGAACAGTTTCCCCTGGGGTGTGCATGGCAACCCCGACGGAGCCGTCGCTGAGGACGGCCGCTGTCCATGATATACCGTGAACAAGGCGCTTAACGAAAACATTGTCCGGCAAAGCGGATTGAAGAATATCATAATAGGCTGTATCTGCCATGTTATTTGATCCAGGCGCGGGTCTGTTCACGCAGCCAGTCAGCCCACTCCTGGATTCCTTCACCGGTCTTCGCACAGATGGGGATGATCTTCATGTGGGGATTGAGCCGCCAGACATATTCCTTGCATTTTTCCAAATCGAAGTCGAAGACACTCATCACGTCGATCTTGTTGATGAGCAGCACGTCGCAGATGGAGAACATGAGCGGATACTTGAGGGGCTTATCATGGCCTTCGGGAACGGAAAGGATCATGGCGTTTTTCACGGCGCCGGTGTCAAACTCCGCAGGACACACGAGGTTTCCGATGTTCTCCAGGATGGCAAGATCCACATCCTCGACGCCGAGGTTCCGCAGCCCCTGCCGCGTCATACTGGCGTCCAGATGGCACATGCCGCCGGTATGGAGCTGGATGACCTTGACGCCGGTATTTTCAATCGTGGCAGCGTCCACGTCCGAAT
This sequence comes from Oscillospiraceae bacterium, assembly GCA_017538965.1. GTDB lineage: Bacteria > Bacillota > Clostridia > Oscillospirales > Oscillospiraceae > Limivicinus. The sequence goes on along the minus strand of JAFYHU010000082.1, from coordinate 2,163 downwards.
CAATGTCCGCCTCCATCACGCCGATGCGGAGATCGTCCTTCAGCGCCTCGATCGTGCGGCACAGCGTTGTGGTCTTGCCGGAACCGGGCGAGCTCATGAGATTGAGCAAAAAGGTGTGACATGCCTGGAGCTCTGAGCGAATCATCTCTGCATCCCGGTCGTTGTTTTCAAGCACGCTCTGCTTGACTTCGATGATTTTGAATTCTGACATAGTACACCTCTATTGTTTTACAGGACTAAAAGGCCTGTATTATACGATTTCCGTAAAGGACACCTCTCATTTATTTATCATGATATTATAACGCCCTCCGTGTGACCAGCACGGAGGGCTTAGCAAGAGAGATCTTTGATTGCCGTTACGCGCAGAGAGGTGTAAAAGCACGTTGGGATGAGGGAACCCCCGGCAATCACATAGCATCTGATCTGGTATGAGCATAACAGAAAAACGCTCTGCGCGGAAGCCCCCCGGGGGGATGCAAATTTGCCTTTTTCGATGCTGCTGCAGCATCCCCCCTCCCGGGTTATTTCAGGTATTTCGACGAATTTGGGCATGAATATTCAACTTGAACTCCGGCAATTTTGCATATCGCCTCTTGTGCTTCGGCATTTTGGCAGAGAAACTTCGTTCATTTTCGTCACTTTGCTGCTTTAACCCCGGTGGGGGGATATCCTCGGGCAATAATTTGTATCCCCCCACCCGGGTTGTGGATTGGCACTGATGAGGTTAAAATAGCTTTAATATAGAAAGTGAGAATTGCCTCAAATGGACAATGAGAAAAAGTCTGCGCAATATGACGCCCGTTACATGGCAAACCGTATGTCCCGCACCATCGGCCATATAAAGCTCGTGCGCAGCATGGTCGAGGATGGTGTGGACTGTACCGAAGTCCTGATACAGCTTGCCTCCGTGCGAGGACAGCTTGACAGCATCTGCAGCAGTTTCATGTCTCAGTATGCCGAGCAGTTTGCGGAGGAATACCGCAAAACCGGAGATACGGCACTGATCGACGCCTTCAAGGCAGAGCTCAGCCGCGCGATAAGAAAATAGTGCATAGCGGCAGTCAGCCGTTTGCAAATAAAACCATTTGGGAGGAACATAGTATGGCATGTTTTCTGGTTTCCGCCGCTGAGGCCGTTGTGGTCACTGCGGCCGCACAGATTATGAAAAACAACGAGATGAAGGCCGATTCTCAAAAGCTGGCGAAGAAAGCCGCTGTCGAGACCAAGCAGGAGAAGCATCTCCCCTGGAGCAAAAAGCTCATGATCCTCGCACAGCTTCTGTGGGGCGGCGCGTTCCTGCTCTGCTTTGAGCACATCTGGCACGGTGAAGTCGTCCCATGGTTCCCGTTCCTGACGGCGATGAATGATCCCGGAGACACAGCAGAGATGCTGCACGAGATGAGCACCATCGGCGTCACCATGGCGATCATTGTAACCGTCACGTGGGCAATCATGATGTTTGTCGCAGACAGGATCATGGAACGCCCGGATACGAAGCCGCAGAAGGCCGCCGCGTAAGGAGGAAACGACATGACACTTCTTATCTGTGTATTTGCGGCGATTATCGCAACGATCAAGTGGTATCAGCGCAAGGATGACAGCATGATGCTGGGCGTCCCCTGCGTGCTGTTCTGGGGCGCCTCCCTCATGTGGCTGGGCGACGCGATCTTTGAGTACGCCGAGCTCGGCGCAGAGTACTTCACCCCCGCCGCTGAGGATATGCTCAACGATGCCTTTCTCGGATTCTCCGTTGTGGCGCTCGGCCTGATCCTCTGGCTCGTGATCCTGCTCATCAAGGATCCCAAGGGCGTCGTCAAGGCCAGTCTCCGCAAGAAAGCAGCAAAGTAAATACCAACCGATCGGAAGGCCGCGACGGATATATGCCGCGGCCTTTTCTTTGACTGGAGCAGGCCATGTTAGCCCAGAGCTCCCGGCGCATGAAGGAGGACAATCATGTTTAACAGAGACCGACTAAACCAATGGCAGGAAACGGAATGTGTCCGCCTGCTGCGTGCCTGCGGTATTTACTGATGTGCGATAAAGAAGTAATAGAAGTGTAAAAAATTTTGCCGTTCCTATCCGGCACTTGCGCATTGTGTCGGATAGGTCGGGCGGTTATTCGGGCAAGTCCACCTTGCCAACAAAAGAATAATAAATCTCAAT
>JAFYHU010000081.1 GCA_017538965.1 Oscillospiraceae bacterium | reverse complement strand
TTCAACCGTTACGGTTACCTTATACTCAGTGGTATCGTACTGATATCCGGGATCGTCACCTTCGGTCTCCTTGATGGTGTACTCGTAGGTTCCTGCCTTTTCATAATTGATAGCTTCGAATGTTCCTTCTTCACCCGCTGCTACGGTCACGGTTCCGAGTTCTTCGGCAATGGTGTAGTTGTTCGGATCCGCGTCGCCCCAGTCGATGCTGTAGGTGTTGGGCGTGCTTCCGGCGTCGGTGATCGTTCCGGTCGCGTAAACGACAGGCGCGTAGCCTTCTACCCAGACGCCGGCGTTAACGTTCTGATTGACCAGAGGAGTGCCGTTGTATACCCTCTCGCCGGAGCCGGTTTCGATCGTGACCGCTTTCGGCGTCACTTCCAGCACGCCGGGCTCCGCATTGACCGTGTAATTCTCGCTCCTGGTATCGCCCCAATCGATCGTATAGGGATTGTCCGCGGTTCCCGCATCCGTGATCGTGCCGGTGGCTGTGACGATGATCTCGTCGTAGCCGACCAGTCCTTCGATCTCGACGGCCTCGGCGCCGTCCAGAGGCTCGCCGTCGAACTCCTTGGAGGCGCTCGCCGTGATCGTCAGCTCAGCGGGCTGGATCTCAAGGCTGTTGTAGACATATGTGATATCGTAGTTGTCCTCGTTCCCCTCGCGGAATCTGGGTTCCGGATCGAAGGTCCAGGAGCCTGCGTCTGAGTATCCGTCCCCACTCAGAACGAGCTCTGCGTCGCCGGGGAGTTCGAAGATGAAGAAGTAATCGCTTTCTATCTCCTCGTCCGGAACCCATAGGGTGGGATCCGTTTTTTCCTCCGCGCCGTCAATGGACGCCTCGATCCATTCGGGATAATAGATGTCGCCATTGTATGTTTCAACCGCGCCTTCCTCTCCGGTCGCCTCTCCGGTATCCGGGTCGATGATGCTTTCCCCGTGGAAACCGAAATCAAACTCCACCGGAAGCGGATTTACCGTGAGAGTGCCGTTCTGCGTGGTGACCGTCGTGATTGTTCCGGTCACATCATTGCCGTTCTCGTCAAGGATCGTGTACGAAGTGATGCTGTTTTCACTGCTGCCGGCGTCCGTCTGGCTGCCGGATACGACGGCTCTGACCTTGTAGCCGGAAGGCAGGCCTTCGGCCGTGACGGAGTCGGCCGTCAGAGGCGTGCCGTCATAGGTCTTCTCGGCGGAGGCGGCCGTCAGCGTGACCGTGACCGTGCTCTTCTGCTCCTTCACCGTCAGAGTGCCGAGATTCTCATTGATTGCGTAGTTTGCGGGGTTGGCGCTGCCCCAGCTGATGGAATAGGTGTTGCGCGTCGAACCCGGATCCGTGATGGAACCGGTCGCCGTCACCGTGGCGCTCTCCCCGTTGACAAGACCGGAGAGGCTCGCGGAGGAGTTCGTCAGCGGCTTGCCGTCATATTCCTTTTCGGCGGAGCCGGTCGTGACCGTGAGGGCGGCGCGGTACACCGTCAGCGTACCCAGATCTTCCACGACCTCATAGTTGTTCCTGTTCGCGCTTCCCCAGTTGATGACATAGGTATTGATGCTGCTTCCGACATTGGTCTGGCTGCCGGTGGCCGTCACTCGGATCGACTCGTCCACGGCGGGGCAGCTGTAATGCGCCTCCTCGCTTCCGAGGGCCCGGTTGTTGTAATCGGTGATCTCCGTGTCAATGGTGATCTTCACGTTGCTGAGATCCCGCATCAGGCGGTCGGAATCCTCCTCCGGGATGTTCAGGCCGACCTCCACGACAGTGGGATCCTCCGAGGCGGGCTCCGGAAGCTCCGCGATGAGCTTCTGGATAAGCCTGATGTCCCAGCCGGCATCCTTGCAGGCCTGCTGCAGGAGGGCAGGGTTGTCCCCGTAGATCCGCAGCAGCTCCTCGGGGAGCTCGTCTTCGCGCAGATCCTCGATCTTCAGCTCGATGCTCTGTTCACCGTCCAGATCGGAGAGGAAGATCGACAGCTTCTGTCCGGCGCAGAGCTGGAGCTCCCGCCTCTCGCCGGTGAGCGGGTTGGCGGCGTTCACCCAGATGACGCCGCAGAGCCCGTACAGGGTCTGGCAGTCATATACCGCGCTCCCGGCCGCTTCCGTGACGACCCAGGCGGTATTGCGCCAGGGCTGCTCCCGCTTTTCGGCGCCCCTGTAGAAGGTGACATAGGCCTCCGGGTTCGTCAGGGGCCAGCCGTCATAGGCCTTTGCGGCGCTGCCGGTGTGGATGGTGAGCGGGGCGGGCACTACCAGGAGGGTGCCGCTGACCTTCTCCACGTTCGTAAAGTGGCGGGTGACGTCCTCTCCGCGGTCGTTGTAAATGGCGTAGAAGGAGATGGGGTTCTCGCACTCGCCCGCGTCCGTCAGGCTGCCGCCGGCTTCGGCCCTCACACGAAAGACTTCGGGAAGCCCGCTGATCAGAACGTCCGTGCTGCGCATCAGAGGCTGCCCGTCAAAGTATTTGCTCGCGCTCTGCGCGATCAGGGCAACGGGGTCGTCCCAGGTCCAGTCGCCTTCAGCGGGGAAGTCATGGCCGAGGCCGTCGATCAGGCCGGGACAGGCCCGATTGACGCGCTCAAGGACAGTGGGATCGCTCACGACCTGATCGCGTACAAAGCCCTGAATATCCTCGGGCGTAAGAGCGGCGACCGCGGGCTCCGGGATCCCCTCGGCATCCTCGCTGTATTCCGGCACCGTGGCTTTCTGCCCCGCGTCGACGGCGAGAGACTGCTCCCGGCCCGCGTCGTCGAGATAGGTGATCTGTGCGCTGCCCTCCAGCACGCCGACCTGGGAGATCGCGACAATGCTGCCTTTCTCGGGGGAGAGCCCTTCCAGATCCACCGTCTCCAGGCCGACCGCTTCCACATCGGCGACAGGCTCGCTGGAGACATACACGATGGTGCCGCGAATACCGACGATCATGGTGGAGGTCTTGATGTCCATGGTCTCATCCGCGCCGAGCTTTTCGCTCACGTCCAGGAAGAGCCTGCCCTCGGTGAGCGTCATCGAGACAGAGCCGGCCTGCTTTTCGAATGCCACGCCGGTTTTCTCATCCAGCGTGACGATGCGGCCGTCGTCCAGCCCCACGGAGGCGGAGCTTGCCTCTGCCGTCTTCATGGTCTCGCCGCTGTCGAAGCGGGCGTCGGTCATGACCGCGCGGGCGCCGCCCGAGGCATCCTGGATCTCCACCGTCCCTTCATAGTGGAGCAGGCGCATCGTCGAGGCGGTATAGCTCTCCGCGAGGGCGGTGCCGCTGAGCATGCCGACCAGAAGCACGAGGGAGATCAGACAGGCGAGGAATGCCGTGAAAAAGCTGTGTTTTTTCATAATTGCCTCCTTTGGTGAGGAACTGCAGCAGATATCAGAAAAGATCTTCCCGGATGACGCAGGCTGGATTCGTATCATCACAGCCTGAGCATACACTATATATTATACTTTAGCATATTCTGTCGAAAGCTTCAAGTCGATATCTTGTATAACGGCAAATAAAAAACAGCCAGCCCACAAAACTTTTCGCAGCAGAGTCCGGTAAACGCTTTTTGACAGATCGGGATCCAGAGCGCATACGCGCAAACAGACCGCCTTTTCGGAGCCTTCCGCTTGCGGGCGCTTATGCTTTGTGATATTCTTTTGCTGCACGAAGGATTCCGGACGCAGAGGGAAGGAGCGGGAGACCAAGGCCATGATCTGTGACATTACGCAGCCGCTGGTCGGCCGCTGCGTGTTTCCGGGCAATGCCGCGCCGTCCTGATAACGACTGTATGACGGAGGGGGCTGAAAAAACGGGTAAAAAATTCTGTTTTTTGAAGGAAAATCCTGGCTCTAACCTTTACACCCGGCGTGTTATCTGCTATAATAAAATCACAGAAGCCCAAAAATATACACAAAGGAGCTTTTACAATGAACAAAACCGAACTGATCAAAAAAGTCGCTGAAGAGAATGAGCTGACCCTGAAGCAGGCTACCGCCGTCGTGAACAGCGTTTTCAACGGCATCATGGACTCCCTCGCCGCCCGCGAGCCCGTCTCCCTCTTCGGCTTCGGCAACTTCACCTGCAGGCATCGTGAAGCCCGCAAGGGCCGCAACCCCGCGACCGGCAAGACCATCAAGATCAAGGCCAGCAACACGCCCGTGTTCAAAGCTGCGAAGGCTTTCAAGGACAAGGTCAACTAAACTGCGTCCCGCACGTAAAACCGATCATCGAAAAAAGGGTATCTCTCCGGAGATACCCTTTTTGCTTGTACGTTCAGGCCCGGCGGCGGTGAAAACCGGCATCTGCTTTTCAAAACGGGAGCAGGCAGCCTTGACGCCGATAAACGCCGGATCGGCAAAAGACGCGGCGGCGCAAAAATGTTCTTGACTTAAAAACAAGTTTAAGCGCTATAATAGTACTATCATGGCGAAACACCGCAGCCGGGACAGTCGTGAGGAAAAGAATCATGCGGCGGCTGCCGGCCCGGTGCACGCGGAAGAGATCGGCCTCGGCGCCGGAAACTGCAGGCCGGTGAAGATTTGAAAGAAAGAGAGATTTGATGTGATGCTTGATTTTTTGAGACAGGAAGGCATTGACGGGCAGCTTATCGCCCGCATCGAGCAGTACCGGAGCGCCTATCCCGCCGCCGAGGGCGATCTGCTCAGGATCCCCGAGCCGAAGTTCAAATACTACGGCAGGGAGATCTGGGAACTCGCGATCACGGCCATCCTTTCCGGGGAAAACCTGCTTCTCGTCGGCCCCAAGGCGACGGGCAAAAATGTCCTGGCGGAGAACCTGGCCGCCGCTTTCGCGAGGCCAGAATGGGATATCTCCTTCTATCTGAACACCGACGCGGCAAGCCTCATCGGGACGGACACCTTCAAAAACGGCGAGGTCTCCTTCCGTAAGGGGCCGATCTACGCCTGCGCCGAGGCCGGAGGCTTTGGCGTGCTGGACGAGATCAACATGGCCAAGAACGAATCTCT
>JAFYHU010000080.1 GCA_017538965.1 Oscillospiraceae bacterium | reverse complement strand
GTTCAGTGCTTTGTCCGACAGGCCGACCATGCGGAGAAGCCTTGCCGCGTCGGCATAGGCGTCCTGCCTGCTTTTGCCCAGCAGGGTCATCGGGGAGACCATGATGTTTTCGATCACGGTCAGGTGTCCGAAAAGATTGAAGGACTGAAAGACCATGCCCATTTTCTGCCGGACTTTGCTGATGTCGCAGTTCGGGCCGGTAATCTCGGTTTCGTTGAACCAGATCCGGCCCGCCGTGGGCTTCTCCAGCAGGTTGATGCAACGCAGGAGCGTGCTCTTTCCCGTGCCGGAAGGTCCGATCACCGAGACGACGTCTCCGTCGCGGATCTCGGCGTTCACGTCCTTCAGCGGGGTGACGTTCGGGTATTTCTTTTCAAGATGTTCGATTCTGATCATGGAGCTTCCGTCCCTTCCGGTTGGTTTCGGGCGTCCGCCGTTTCCGCGGGGAGCGTCAGGCGGGGAGGAGGGTTTCGAGGACTCTGGCGGGGATGCTGTGCTCTTCGGGCTCGGTGAAGCGGACGATGACGCCGGCGCCCGCGTCCAGCTCCCGCGCCACTACCTTGAGCGTCGCGCCGGCGCGCAGTTCGATCGCGGAGAGCGCGTCGTCCCGGACCGTCACGGTCAGGACGCAGTCGGTGTAGCGCAGGTGCAGTCCGGAGAGCTCGGGGAGGACGCGCGTGACGATGCCTTCCATGCTCTCCGCCGGGACGGTCAGGGTATAGACCCGGCCGCTCCCGATCTTTTCACAGGAAAAGCTGCCGTCCAGGCAGAGCTCCCGCGCGACCGCGATGAGGGCGGCCGAGTTCTTGAGCCGGGAGTCGGCGTCGCCGAGCGGGGTGCCGTTGGCCGTGCAGGCCGCGCTGTCGGTAAAGTACACCGAGAAGAGACGCGAGGAGACGGCGTGGATGTCCGTGCCGTCCACGTTCTCGCGGAAGTAGGCGTAGGTCTCGTTCAGGTTCAGGAGCGGGGCCTCCACGTTCACCGTCACGTCCGCCGAGGCGCGCGGCGCGTTGTCGCAGCGAATCCAGGCCGCGAGGAGTGCGAGGAAGTCGTCAGTCAGAAGCTCCGGACTGCGGGTGCCGGAATTGATGGCGTCCCAGACCGCCTGCGGGATGTCGGGTCGCTCGGAGAGGGGCTGCGGGCGGAGGGAGACGGCGATTTCGAAGTTCTTCCCGTCGGTGAGCATGCCGTCGCTTTCAAGGACAAACTCCGACAGGCTGCCGTCGGTCACGGCGAGGCTGAGGGAGAGCCGGCTGACCGTCAGGATGCCGTCAATCTCCTCGCTGAGAAGACCGCGGAGAGTTTTGGAGATGGCGCCGGAGCCGAGCTCGGTGGTCATGCGCGTGGTATCGCCCTCGCGGCTGACGTTCAGACTGCCGTGACGAAAGGCCTCGAAGGCCAGGCGGAGCAGGTCCTTCCGGTCGAGGGTCTGGTTCAGGATGCGGAAGGCGCGGCCGTTCTCCAGGTAGATGTCGCCGCCGGAGATGTAGAGCGGGATACCGTACTGGTCCGCGCAGGCCACGACGCGGTCCTTTTCGTGCAGGCGATGGACCGTGGAGTCGAGGCTGAGCGTCTCCTCGCCGAGAACCAGGCGGATTTCGGTATCGATGTCCGCCTCCTGGTCATAGAAATCGCGGAGTACGCGCAGGCCCGTGATGCCCGCCTGGAGGCGGCCGGACGGCAGCAGCACCGCCAGCGCCAGTACAAGGATCACGAGAAGGACAATGAGGACGATGAGAAGAGGGCGACGGGAACGTTTTTTCCCTCTTTCCGGTGCTGCTGCGCCGTCACCCTCGGGGAGGGAAGCTGCAGAGGGGTCGGAGCGATCCGGGGATTGCTCCCTGCGGGTGTCTGAGGAGGGAGCCGCTGCGGCAGAGACCTCATCCGGCTCTGCGTCGTCCCCTTCCCCGGTGGGGGAGGCAGGAGGCGCATTTTTCCGGGATTTTCTCTTTTTCGAGATTGCACGGAGGAAAAGGATGAGGAGGATGAGGACGACGATGGCGCCGATGACCCAGAGCAGAATCCACCAGGACTGCATTGTCTGGACCAGACATAACTCCGGCTCGGTCTCGGTCGTGAGGACGGAGAGGTAGCTGCCGAAGACTGTGGGCTTCAACTGCTCCCAGCGGCCGTTCATTTTCTGATACACACGGATGTTCCCGGTCTCGCCGTTCGGACTCAGATAACGCAGGGTGTGCAGTCCGGTGCCGTCGTCCGGGAAGCGGAAGACCGCGTGTTCCAGTACCGCCACCGGGATGTCATAGTCCGGATCGCCGTGGATCATCGAGCGCAGCTGCTTGATCGCAGCCTGCCGCCAGGACAGCCGGAAGTTTTCGATCGCCGTGTCCGCGATGGGCAGGATTTCCGCCGTGAGTGTGTCCCCCTGCTGGAACTGTCCGACCACATAGCCCACGGCCCGGCCGTCCTCGCGTTTCAGGTCCGACTTCAGGGCCGTCTCGCTGCGGCGGTAGGTCGCGTTCACGACCGTGTCGAAGCGCAGGTCCGTCAGGTCGGTGCGGTCCCATACCGCGTAGGCGCCGTCCTTCGTCGGCACCTCGGGGAAGACGCTCTTCGTGAAAGAGGCGCCGTACTCAAAGGGAACCTCCTTCACGAGCTCCCCTTCCACCAGGAAGCGCAGGGTGAAATGCTTGCTCTCCTCGGGAAGGCCGTTCAGCGAGGCAAAGACCGAGAACAGCACCGGTTCTGCCTGTCCCTGTATGCTCAGCCGGTTCAGGCCTGCGTAGCCGGAGGGTACGAAGAAGTTCTCCGTGTAGCTCCCCTCTCCGCCGCCGGACACGGCTCCGGAGAACTGCGGCCGGTCCAGAATCTCCACGAGGGTGTAGCAGTTCGTCACCAGGCTCGAACGGTCCTCGGGGTCGGAGGGCGTCCAGCCGTTGCCGACAATGCCGCCGACGTATCTGGAACCCGTCAGGGAGCACTTCGCCACGCAGGAGCCCACAGTGCCGTACAGCAGGCCGCAGATGCCGCCCGCGTAGGCACCGTCTTCCACGGTCACGCTGCTGTAGGCCACCGAGCGCGTCAGATAGCCGATGTCCGTCTTGCCGGCAATGCCGCCGGCGCATTCCTTCTTCGCCGTGACCGGGCCGTCGTTCAGACACTCAGCCACCACGATGCGGTAGCGGTTCTGCCTGCGCGTCAGAAAGTCCGTGTTCGTCAGGTCGCTCTCCGGGTCGAGCCGGTTCTCGATCGACATGCAGCCGACGATGCCGCCGACGTTGTTGTCACCCCGGATCTCACCGCGGTTCGTGCAGCCGGAAACTTTGCCGAGGGTCAGCTCGCTCTCGGCCTCGCTCACCGAAATGTCCTCCAGAACCGCGTTGCCGCGTGAGGAGGAGATGAGTTCGGCCGACTGGATCGCAGTGCCGGACAGGGCGTTGAGGTTGTCGCTGATGCTCGTCAGGTCGTCCGAGAGCACCGAGGAGCCCTCGTCCACGCTTGCGCCCATCGACTCCAGCTCGCCCGAAACGCCCGAGACCATGTTGCGCAGCGCCTCGCGGATGTTTTCCAGCGCCTCCGGAGTCGGATCGTAGATGTCGAAGGCAAGCAGAGCCGCCTCCAGCGGGTTCACATAGAGCGACAGCGAGGACAGTTCCCCGGCAATGTCGTCCCCCAGAACTTCCGCGTCATTCGCCGCAGCCTCAATGGATCGACGGAGGGCGTAAACGCGGTAGCTCAGGCCCGCCACGATGCTGTTGGACTCCCGCAGTTCGATGTACGGCTCCGCCTGGCCCAGAATGCCGCCGACATCGCGGCGGCCGTACACCTCCGCCTCGTTCAGGCAGGTGCTGATGTAGCCGTCGGAACGGCCGGCGATGCCGCCGACGTTGTAGCCCAGATGCTGATACCCGACCGTCTCGCGGGAGATGCAGGTCTCGATAAAGCCCTCGTTGAAGCCCGCGATGCCGCCCGTGTCGGTGGTGACGCCGACGGTGTCGGAGCTGATGCTCTGGATGAAGTTCAGGATACTGCTGGTGTCCAGGGTCTGGATGTTCAGCGCCGGATCGACGCTGCTGATATTGACGAAGCTTTTGCTCTCGCAGCCGACAATCGCTCCGAGGTTATGCCCGGCAACTCCACCGGTAACGTTCATTCCCGAGACGGTAGCCGTGCTGCGGCAGCCGCTGATGATTCCGGTTGCTTCGTTGCGGCCGGCGATACCGCCCGTCTCGGCGGTCCCGGCCACCGTTCCGGAAAAGGAGCAGTTCAGCAGGCAGCCGCGGTTCAGACCCACGAGCCCGCCGGTCATGTTGTTCTCGCCGCCGGGCAGAACATTCCCGACAACGTTCAGATTTTTCACCGTAGCGTTAAGACCCAGTTCCAGGAAGAAGCCGCAGGGCGCCATGGCATCGGTGATGGTCACGTCGTAGATCGTGTGGTCGCGGCCGTCAAAGCAGCCGTTGAAGATGGGAACGGCCCAGAAGTCAACCCCGGACAGGGACAGGTCGTTGTCCAGCACGACCGGCAGGCGATCGGACCAGGTGTCCAGCGAGCAGTTTTCCGCAAAGGCCAGCAGGTCGTCCACGGTACGGATGTGCAGAACGTCCTTGTCATATTCCGTCTCCGGGCGCTCGACCAGGATGGGGTTGGCAGGCGTAGTCTTCGGCTCTGCATTGCTGTTGTCCACGGGTCCGCTGTAGGTTGCGGTGGACACGCCGCGGTTAGAGTCGTTATAGGTGGGAATCCGCTCCCAGACGGCGAACAGGTCGAGACGACTGCCGACCAGGACGGCAGGGTCAATGGTCTCGATCGTTTCCCCCGGCTGATAAGTGGCGCCGGAATCCCGGTCGGTGGCCCAGCCTTTGAAGTCGTAGTGCTCGCGCGCGGGTGCGCTTTCGCTCAGCGTCAGAGGAAGCTCATGTGCCGGCTGATCCTTGGGCGCGTCAACACCGCCGTTGGCGTAGTAGCGCACGCTGTAGCGCGGGGCATCATCACCGGAAACCGTCGTGAGATTCGTGACCTTGAAGCCCCAGGCTCCGGGGCTATTTACGTCGCTGTCCAGATAGATGCGCACGATGCGGCTGTCTACCGTCACGGACTGCCCGGAGAGCAGCTTTCCCGTGTATACCCCCGCAGGACGTCCGGCTCCGTCGGTCACCCGGATGTAGTCGCGCGGGGAGACGGCCTCTGTCAGCGTGTCAAAGGTCAGCGTTACACTCTTTACCTTGGGATCGGGCACCGTGTACTGCCAGTAGCAATGTGTATCGGGACTGTAATCATGGTCAGAATCGAGATCATGCCAGTCATCAACGACCACGGCATCATTCAGGACACTTACCTCGCTAGTTGCTTCCGCTTTCCCGCCTTCTGCCGTATTCACCGCTGCGGGAGGTGTTGTGTCGTCTGCGGTGAACATCACTGCGGCCGTCACCGTCACCGGAATATCGGTATGTATATCACCTGCCAGAACAGTCGCAGTTCCGGTCAGCGTATTGGAAGCTGTGTTCTTGGTCTGATTTTTGTTCGTAATGGTAAGCTTATCGGAATCGGCACTCCAATCGATGCTTATCTTGTCGAGATCGGTTTCGTTCTGGATGGTCACGGTGGCAATGAGCGCCTGCTCTGTCCCGGCATCCATCGTCAGCTTGCTCGGAAGCAGAGTAATTTCTGCCGTGGGAGGCACTGCACGAAGAGGGTCATTCCTCAGAGCGGATGAAGAGTCTTCTTCCGTCGCTCCCGTCAATTGTGCAGCGTTCGGAGAAGCGGACGCCATAAGCATCTTGCTGCTCCTGAGATCAGGCGTCCGTGCCGGGCCGAAGGACTCCGCCGCCGGGATCACTTCTTCTCGCTTTACGGCGACAAGCATTTTGGGTTCCGCTTCGTCTTCTTCTTTTTCAGTCTCTTCCGAAGGTTCCGTTTCTTCGGTTTTTTCCGCTTCATCTGACTCTTCGGAATCGCCGGATTCATCCGAATTCTCTTCTTCCGTATGTTCCGTATATTCCCCTACCTCGGAAACGGCAAAACCCCAGTCTGATTCCGCATCTTCGTCAATATACAGATAGATGCGGAAAGTATCGCCAGGCAGGCGCAGGCTCCGCCCGGCAAGCTGGGTATCGGCAAAGCTCATACGGTTGCCGTCTTCATCGGCAAATTCTTCTCCGTCGCCGTCCGCTAAAATCAGAAAGGCGCCGGACCCCAGTCGGGTCTGTCCGTCAAACTCGACCATAAGCTCTTCCGCACCGGGAAGCGTATATTCCCAGATTGCGCTTTCGCCCGCATTGTACGGATGGTTCGACTGAAGCTCCTCCGCGCTCGAGGCGTAATAGCCGTCGCTGAGAACCGTGACAAAGCATTCGTCACTGGCTGTTGTACCGTCGTCCAGTTCCGCAATTGCGGTCACAATTGTCTCGCCCCGGCTATATCCTGTGACCGTGCCGTCTTCATCCACAGAGGCGATATCCGGGTCCTCGCTGACCCAGATGACGGATTCCGGGCTGCAGTCGGTATAAAGGGAGCAGGTCTCCCAGGCGTCCAGCGTGATGCTTCCCTCGCTGATATGGATGCTGACCGTATCCTCATAGTCAGTTTCGTCCGTAACCGGATCATCCTCGGAATCGTCTTCATTGTCTTCCGTTTCCTGAACCTCATTTACAACAGGCTCGGGCTCGGTCTCGGAGTATTCTTTCCCTTCCTCGGATGCGGGTTCCTCTGCCAGCGCGGAAATCGGGAATATCGAGAAAAGCAGGATCAGGCAGAGAAACAGCGAAAAACATCTTTTCATTCTCTGTTCCCTCCGTTGTTCTTCCTGCCGCGGATTCTCCCGGCTCTTCTCTTTCCCGTATGTCGGCTGCTGTCTTCTTCTTCTCCGTGCGGGAGTTCGGCAGCGGGTGCTTCTTTCTTCTCCGGTTCCGTTTGTTCGGCGGGAGTCTGTTCTTTTTCATCTTCCCTGCTGATTTTTCCGGACAGCAGACGCAGATCGGTTTCTCCGTCGATGGTGCCGCGGAAAATACCGTTTACATTGCCGCTGATTCTTCCGACGACCAGTCCGTCCACCGCCACAGCACCGCTGCCGGAAAACTCGCGGTTTACCTTCGGCAGGGCAAAAGAGGTCTTCGCGATGATCTTATCTCCGAGCAGGAGCATCTGAGGCAGGACAAACAGGACCAGGAAGATGGAGATGAAGGTACCGCGGCCGATGGCCTCGCCGATGCCGTTGATGGTGCACTCGGTGGTGATCAGGCTGATCAGCACGCCGGAGGCGGCCAGAATGCTGCCGGAGGTAAGGATCGTCGGGAAGGCGAAGTTCATCGCCTCGATGATGGCATCCTTCCGCGGCATGCTCTTGATATTTTCGGTGTAGCGGCTGCCGATGACAATGGCGTAGTCAATGTTGGCGCCCATCTGAATGGAGCTGACCACCAGTTCCGTCATGAAGAATACATCCTCATGCACAATCGCCGGGTATCCGAAGTTCATCCAGATAGCTCCCTGAATGACCAGAATCAGCAGAATCGGCATGCCGGCCGACTGGAAAGTGAACAGCAGCACAACCAGGACAATCAGAATCGAGACCACGCTGACTACGACATTGTCCACGACAAAGGATTTTTCAAACTCATACTGGTTGGTGGAGTTGCCTACCACATAGACATTCTGCTTCGGGTAATGCTGCTGGGCGGTTTCCCGGACGGTATCGGTAAAGCGGAAGGTTTCGTCGCCGGATTCCGGCAGGGTCAGATAGACCAGCATGCGGTCATAGTCCTCCCCTTCCAGCTGGCGTTTACCCATCAGCAGTTCGGTCTTGGCGTCTGCAAGCGTCTCCGCCTGTTCCCCTTCCAGGGTGATATAGCCTTCATCTACCTTCTCGGTGACGTAGAGCAGCATGTCGATCAGCGGAACGCGGTAGTTGGCGATTCCGCTGATCAGCTTGTCATAGCTGGTATTCTGAATGGCATAGACAGAATAGAGCAGCTGGGCGGTTTCATAGTCCAGCTTCAGGAGCTCCGCAAACTCCCGCGGAGAGAGTTTGTCCGCCAGCTTGTAGCCGTCCATCGCATCAATAGAGGCAATGGCTGTCACGGAATCCACTTCCGGGAAAGCTTCCAGATCCTTGACCAGGCTCTCCTCCTCGCTGTAATCCCGTCCCGGAACAACCACTGCCAGGATCGGACGGGAAGAGAAGGTGTCCCGGATCATCCGGGCAGCCACCTGCGTTTCGTTCTCCCGAGGTGTCGTCAGGGTATCATAGCCGTAAACATAAGGGCAGGCATTGGAGTAATGAATGGCAAGAACAATCACCACGGCAAAGATAGGCGGAATGATGAACCTTGTCACCCAGGCAAAGCGACCGACGAAGGGAATCTTCGGGACAAAGGGCCTGTGGCGGGTTTTCTCCATCAGGTTTCCGAAAATCATAAGGAAGCCCGGCATCACAAGGAAAACCGAGAAAAGAGAGAAGAAAATCGCCTTGATCAGGTTGATGGCCATATCCGGCCCCAGGCGGAACTTCATGAACATCATGGCAATCAGGCCGCCGACCGTGGTCAGGCTGCTGGCGCCGATCTCCGGGATCGCCTTGCTGAGAGAAATGACCACCGCGTCATGCAGGTCGTGGGTTCTGTGTTCTTCCTTGAAGCGGTTGCTGTAGATGACCGCATAGTCCAGCGCCAGGGCAAGCTGCAGAATGGTCGTAACAGAATTTGAAACAAAGGAAATGGTACCGAGCAGGAAGCTGGTACCCATATTCAGAATGGCGGCAACGATGAAGGTCAGGCCGACTACCGCGACATCTGCATAGGTGTCGGTTGTAAACGCCAGCACCATCACCACGATTACCGCGACGAACGCCGTGATCATGTTGACTTCTTTTTCGATCAGCTCCGCCGTGGTATCAATGACGGTGGTGGAGAGGAAACTGTCATAGCCTGCGAGCGCATCCTGTACCGCCTGAAGCACATCCAGGCAGTTTTTGTCCGTCTCCGGATAATCGAAGGTGAC
This sequence comes from Oscillospiraceae bacterium, assembly GCA_017538965.1. Classification (GTDB taxonomy): domain Bacteria; phylum Bacillota; class Clostridia; order Oscillospirales; family Oscillospiraceae; genus Limivicinus. The sequence goes on along the minus strand of JAFYHU010000080.1, from coordinate 280,317 downwards.
GGTATAGAGCGCGGAAGCTTCGTTATAGTGTTCGGTCGTGTTGTTGAATTCGACGCTCTGCACACCGTCAATGCCTTTGATGGTCTCGTAAAGCGTGCAGGCATCGTCATAGGAAATATTGGCCACCATGAAGCTCGCCGATCCGTAGGTGATAAACTGCTCGTTCATCACGTCCAGCCCTTCCTTGGTGGCGGAATCCTCAGGCAGATAGGCCGTCAGGTCGTTTTCCACATGCACCCAGCTGCGGGAAAAAACGGAAAAGACAATAGCGATTGAAATCAGCAGAAAAACCAGATTCCGCCGATCGACAATGGTGGACGCCACCTTCATCATCACGTTGTTCTTCTTTGCCGGTGAGGATTCCATACTGATATTCTGTCCCTTTTACCTTTATCATATGTGAAATTATGTTATTTTATCACGAATTTGTTAACTAACTATGAACAAATCGGTGCTTTGCCTCTATTTTTTTGCTATTCTGTTTCTGTTTTGTAATTCTGTTTGACAAGTCTGCTCTTCAGGTGTATATTATCTTGATTTAATATGCGGTATTATACTCCATCGCGGAAAGGAAGGCCTGATCACCGTCGAAACCACGGATATTCGCAAAGAACGAGCGATTCTCGCCGGTCTGAACGCTGCTTCCATGGAACGGAACGAACGTTCAGACGAGCGTTCCATGGAGGAACTGCGTGCATTGACGGAAACAGCCGGTGCCGAAGCCGTCGCCGAGCTGATTCAGACGCGTGCGGCACCCGATCCCCGCAGCTTTATCGGCGACGGCAAAGTGCAGGAACTGAAAGAGCTGATCGAAGCCAACGACTGTGATCTGGCCATATTCGACAACGAGCTCTCCCCTTCCCAGATGCGCGTTCTCTCCGAGGACCTCGGTGTCCGGGTGCTGGACCGTTCGGGTCTGATCCTCGATATCTTTGCCCAGCGGGCACGGAGCCGCGAAGGAAAGCTTCAGGTGGAACTTGCCCAGTATCAGTATCTGCTTCCGCGGCTGACCGGCATGTGGACACATCTGGTCCGCCAGACCGCTTCCGGCGGCGCCTCGCCGATCGGTACGCGCGGTCCCGGCGAAACCCAGCTGGAAACCGACCGTCGGCACATCCGCAGGAAAATCCGGAATCTGGAGGAAAGCCTGAAAGATGTCCGCCGTGTGCGGGACACCCAGCGCCGCCTGCGCGAGAAGAATTCCTTTCCGGTTGTGGCGCTGATCGGCTATACTAACGCGGGCAAATCAACATTGCTCAACTGCCTGACCGGCTCGGATATTCCGGCGAATGACCGTCTGTTTGATACGCTGGATACCACAACGCGGCGTCTGAAGCTGAACGAGCGGCAGGAAGTCCTGCTCTCGGATACGGTCGGATTTATCCGCAAGCTGCCGACTCATTTGGTTGAGGCTTTCAAAGCCACTTTGGAAGAACTCAAATATGCCGATATTCTTCTGCATGTGATCGATCTCTCGAACCCGGAATGGGACGTGCAGGCGGAGGTCGTCGATACGCTGGTACGGCAGCTCGGCGCCGAAAAAACGCCCTGTCTGCGCGTCTTCAATAAGTGCGACCGCTTTTTCGGCATTCTGCCGCACGGCGATGACGTGGTCTGCGTTTCGGCAAAGAGCGGCGAAGGCTGTGACCTGCTGATTGAGAAGATCGGCAGCATGCTGGCCGGCACCGTTCGGGAAGCAGAGCTCCATCTTCCCTGGTCAGAAGCCAGTCTGGTAGACGCCCTGAGACAGAAAGGAAGCATTCTGGATCTTCGGTATGAGGAAGACGGCATTTTGGTGAAAGCCGTCCTGGACGAGGAAAACTTCGGCAGGCTGAAGGCGTACATTCCTGCATATGCGGAAACACTCGAGGAGTGGGAGCGATGACGGGCTTTCGTGTTCCGGCCGGTCCGGGCGAATCGGAACTGACGGAAAAACGCTCGCGCTTTCTCGGACACCTGCGCAGAGTTGATAGCGGGGAGGAAGCGAAGGCTTTCATCCTGCAGATCAAAAAGCAATATCACGACGCGCGGCACAACTGCTGGTGCTGGCGCATCGGGGATGATCTCGAGCGCTTTTCGGACGATGGCGAACCGCAGGGTTCGGCCGGAAAGCCCATGCTGGAAGTATTTCGCCGGGAAGACGTGACCAATCTGGTCTGCGTTGTGACACGCTATTTCGGCGGCGTGCTGCTCGGAACCGGCGGCCTGAGCCGGGCCTACGCAGGTGCGGCAAAGGAAGCGCTGCTGGATGCAGGCTTCCGGCTTGTGGCAGAATGGACGCCGGTGCGCTTCTCCTGCCCCTATCCCCTGCTGGAGCGCTGCAAAGGCAGCGTCGCCGCGCTCGGCGGAGAAATCGGTCAGCTGGAATATGGCGAAGACGTCCGCATTCTGGCCTTGCTCCCGGCGGGCGAAGCCGAGAAACTGGTTTCGTCGCTGACAGAGTTCAGCGGCGGCAGCATTCACGCAGAGATCGAAGAAAGCATTCGTAAATAAGTCACAACGACGGTGAGGTGAGAGACATGTCCTGTCCGAGAGAGGAACGGGAAAGAGCGGAAGAGATTCTGGTCGGCGCGTATGGGATCAAGGCAGTAGAGTCGAAAGGCCGGCTGCTTTCCGAAGAAGAGTGCCGCATCCGCACCTGCTTTCAGCGGGACGTGGATCGAATCACGCACTGCAAGTCTTTCCGCAGGCTGAAGCATAAAACGCAGGTCTTTCTCCAGCCGGAGGGCGATCACTATCGCACCCGCCTGACACACACGCTGGAGGTCTCCCGCCTTGCGCGCACGGTAGCCCGCGCTCTGCGGCTCAACGAAGATCTGACAGAAGCCATCGCTCTCGGGCACGACCTCGGGCATACGCCTTTCGGACATGCCGGAGAACGGGCGCTCAACCGTATCCACGACGGAGGCTTCCGCCATTATGAGCAGAGCCTGCGGGTCGTGGATCTGCTCGAACGGGAAGGCCGCGGGCTGAACCTGTGTCAGGAAACGCGAATGGGCATTCTGAACCATACAACGGGGGCTCCGGATGACACGCGGGAATCAACGACGGTACGGCTGTGCGACCGGATCGCCTACATCAACCATGATCTGGACGATGCAATCCGGGCCGGTCTGCTGACAGCGGAAGAGGTTCCGGAGCCGATCCGGACCGGCGTCGGTACGCGCAACAGCGAGCGGATCAACAGCATGATCTCCGACCTGATCGAAAACTCGTCGGACGGCGAACTGAAGATGTCGGAGGGGATGAGTCAGCTCTTCTCCTTCTTCCACAGCTTCATGTACGCGGAGATTTATACCAATCCCCTCGCCAAGGGGGAAGAAAGCAAGGTAGACGGCATTCTCGCAGCCCTGTATGAGCGCTACTGCCGCGAGCCGGAGCGCCTGCCGGAAGATCTGTGCGGCGTGCTGGAACGGGAAGGAACCGAGCGTGCAGTCTGCGATTATATCTCCGGGATGACGGACGGGTATGCGATGGAAAAGTATGGAGAGCTGTTTATTCCCTTTGCGTGGACGGTGAAGTGAGATGGCGTTTAATCAGGCGTTCATTGAGGAACTGATCGCGCGGTCGGACATCGTCGACGTGGTGGGGAGCTATGTGAGTCTGTCGAAGCGGTCCGGGCAGAACCTGTTCGGGCTGTGCCCCTTCCACAACGAGCGGACACCGTCTTTCGCGGTCAACCCGAGCGGGCAGTTCTACCACTGCTTCGGCTGCGGCAAGGGCGGCGGGGTGATCAACTTCATCATGGAGATGGAGAATCTCCCCTACCCCGACGCGGTCGCGTTCCTTGCCCGGCGGGCCGGGATGACCCTCCCCGAGGAGACGCGGGACCCTGCCGGTCGCCTGCGCAAGCGTGTCCTGGAGGCGAATCGGGAGGCGGCGAGGTGGTTTTATGCCATGCTGTCCACTCCTGAGGGGAAGCGATGCACGGATTACATGGCGGCGAGGGGGATCGCCCCGAAGGTCGCGAGGCGCTTCGGGCTGGGCTATGCCCCCGAGAGCTGGGATGCGCTCAGGACGGCGCTGACGGGGATGGGCTTCTCGGAGGCAGAGCTGACGGAGGCGGATCTGATCCGGCGGAGCAGTCACGGGACTTACGACACCTTCCGCGACCGCCTGATGTTCCCCATCATCGACGTGCGGGGGGACGTGATCGGTTTCTCGGGCAGGACGCTCGGGGACAAGGGCGCGAAATACCTCAACAGCCGGGACACGCTTGTGTACAGCAAGGGCAGGAACCTGTTCGCGCTGAACCTGGCGAAGAAGTCCAAGGCCGGGTACCTGATCCTGTCGGAGGGCAACATCGACATCGTGACGCTGCACCAGGCGGGCTTCGACTCGGCAGTGGCGACGCTCGGGACGGCCCTGACGGCGGAGCAGGCACGTCTCATGTCCCGCTACACCGGCGAGGTGATCCTGGCCTATGACGCCGATGCGGCCGGACAGAAGGCCTCTCAGCGGGCGATCGGGGTGCTGGAGCGACTGGACATGAAGGTGCGGGTGCTGCACCTGGAGGGGGCGAAGGACCCGGACGAGCTGATCCGCGCGAAGGGTCCCGAGGCGTTCCGGGCGCTGCTGGAGGGCTCGGCGGACCAGGTGGACTGGCGGCTGGAGGGGGTCACGGCGAAGTACGACCTGAAGCAGCCGGACCAGAAGGTGGCCTTCCTGAAGGAGGCGACGGAGCTGGTGGCGGCGCTGCCGGGGGCGGTGGAGCGCGAGGTCTACGCGATCCGCGTGGCGGACCTGGCGGAGGTGACGCGCGAGGCGGTGGTCTCGGAGGTCGAGCGGCGCAGGAAGCGGCGCGTGACGAAGGCGCAGCGCGAGGAGCAGGCGCAGCTGCTCCGGCCGGAGCGGCTCAGCCAGCCCGGGGCACGGGAGCTGCGGTACGCGGACCCGGTGAGCGCGGCGGCGGAGGAGGGCCTCATCCGTCTGATCATGCTCGACCCGGCGCTGGCCGGAGATGAGAAGCTGCCCGAGCCGGGGGATTTCTCCAGCGAAGTACTGGGGCGGATCTACGGGATCGTCCGCGAGCGAATCGCCGGGCGGGAGAGCGTCGACATCAACGTACTGGCGGGGATGCTCACGCCGGATGAGATCAATCTGCTGGTGGGGATCCTGCAGAAGCCGGAGCGGCTGTCGGAGAGCGGCCGGGCGCTGCGGGACTACGCGGCAAAGATACGGGAGCGGCATGAGGAGCAGTCCTCGGCGCTCGACTTGAACGAACTGCGGGACAGAATCAGGGAACGAAAGGGGTACCATTCATGAACGACGAACTTCAGTTTACAGACGAAGAACTGGAGAGCATGGCGGACAAGCTCATCGAGGAGGCCGCCGGCGCGGACATTGCCGAGCAGGAGGAGACCGAGCTCATCAAGGTCCCGAAGAAGGCGGCAAAGAAGAAGGAGCAGCCGGTCGACACCCGGCCGCCCGAGGAGCGGATGAAGGAGCTGCTGGAGAAGGGCAGGAAGGCCGGGAAGCTCACGGCCAAGGAGATGGACTCGCTGGGCGAGATGGGCCTGTCCGCCGAGCAGCTGGACCGCTTCTACGAGGAGGCGGACAAGGCCGGGATCGAGCTGGAGTTCGGCGGGGGCGACCTGCCGGCGCTGGACGACGACCTGCTGCCGGAGCTGGACGACCTGAGCGCGGTGGAGGAGGTGCCCGAGGAGGACCTTGCGGACACGGACGCGCTGCTGGACAGCTATGCTACGGACGACCCGGTGCGCATGTACCTGAAGGAGATCGGGAAGGTGCCGCTGCTGACGCCGGAGGAGGAGGTCGCGCTGGCCGAGAAGATGAGCCTGGGCGACGAGGAGGCCAAGCGGCGCATGACGGAGGCCAACCTCCGGCTCGTCGTGTCCATCGCCAAGCGTTACGTCGGGCGCGGGATGCTCTTCCTCGACCTGATCCAGGAGGGCAACCTCGGCCTGATCAAGGCGGTGGAGAAGTTCGACTACACCAAGGGCTACAAGTTCTCGACCTACGCGACTTGGTGGATCCGGCAGGCCATCACCCGCGCCATCGCCGACCAGGCCAGGACCATCCGCATCCCCGTGCACATGGTCGAGACCATCAACAAGACCATCCGCGTCTCCCGCCAGCTGCTGCAGGAGCTCGGCCACGACCCCAGCGCCGAGGAGATCGCCAAGGTCATGGACATGCCCGTCGAGAAGGTGCGCGACATCCTCAAGATCGCGCAGGAGCCCGTCAGCCTCGAGACCCCCATCGGCGAGGAGGAGGACAGCCACCTCGGCGACTTCATCCCCGACGAGGACGCCAGAGAGCCCAGCGAGGCCGCCAGCTTCTCGCTGCTGCGCGAACAGCTCGAGGAGGTGCTCGATACCCTCGCCCCGCGCGAGAAGAAGGTGCTCGAGCTGCGCTTCGGCATCGTCGACGGCCGCACCCGCACCCTCGAGGAGGTCGGGAAGGAGTTCAACGTCACCCGCGAACGCATCCGCCAGATCGAGGCCAAGGCGCTCAGGAAGCTCCGGCACCCCAGCAGGAGCAAGAAGCTCAGGGATTTTTTGAATTGAGGGGAACTCCCTCAGTCAGCTTCGCTGACAGCTCCCTCAGAGAGGGAGCCAACAGGCGCCTGCGGGCGCAGGAACACCTCATCCGCCTGACAGAGGGGACCTCATCCCTCATCCGCCTGACAGAGGGGACCTCATCCCTCATCCGCCTGACAGAGGGGACGGTTCTTTGGTCTCCCGTCCCGGAAGACAAAAAAACCGTCCCCCAGTCAGGCTAAGCCCGGCTACAGGGCGCGCACAACCCGCCGTATGGCGGGTTTTTTTGATGGCGTGCGAGCGGAGCGGAGCGGAGGGAGCACACCGCTGTACTGCCCGCCTTGGGAGACGGAATCTCATGTTACGAAGCGCCGACCCTGGACACTCCCGCTGCCCCGACACGCAGACGGCCCCGAGAGGGCCGGAGCGACGCCGCCGGCCGCCGCCCGCAAGGACTCCCTCCGGCGCTGCGCGCCACCTCCCTCAGGGAGGGAGGCTGAAGAGGAGCAGAAAGGCTGGGCGGGCGAACGGTCCGGCGGCGGAGCGCAGGCCCGACCCGCAGATGGCTACGATGCAGGGATGACCACGCTCCGACTCGCAGATGGCTCCGATACCATGCATCGTTCCCCCGCTCTGTCATTGCGAAACCAGTGTCGCAACACTGGTTGTGGCAATCCGTTCTCCATCCCCGCGGCCGCAGCCGCCCTTCCCCTCATGTGGAAGGTGGCCCGGAGGGCCGGATGAGGTGTTCTCCCGTCACGCTGCGACACACAGCAGTGCAGGAAAAGAGCACCAGCCTTCCTTCTATGCAACCCCGTAGGGAGCCATGCCCTCATGGCTCCGTGCCAGCCTGTGACATGCACCCAGCTCCCCCATCAACGCACCAACGCACCCCCCCAACGATAAAGCGCGGCTCAGTGGCTGCGAGCGAGAGACCATCTACCCTGCCGCGCAAATGCAGGACCAGAAGACGGGCGCCGTCTCGCAGAAAGCAAAGAACCGCGGCCGAGGACCAGCTTCCCCAAAGGAGAGAAGCCTCACCCGGCCGCGCTGCACAGCGCCCGGACGCCAACTGGCGGGCGGGCGCAACAGCTAAAGATAAAGATTTTTAACGAAACATTTTCTCTACATAATATAAATCATATCAGCTTTTATTCTCGGAGTTATTGCACGGCCTCCTGTCAAGATGTCAATATCCACAGTTGCGGCTCTCATTACTCCACACACTAAAACAGTATCTCCTTCTGTCGCTTTAGAACCCAAAGAAGGGCATTCTATATCAACACGAATAGAGCCATCAAGCATAACCTTATAGATTCATTACAGCATGTATGGAAACAGCAATCGGGCAGCACTTACTATCATGGCAGGTGCTGCCCGGTTTTTTCAGGCAAAAAAACAAATAAAAAGCCCCACCCATTTTCGAGTGAGGCTTGACGGTACTGAAAGATTAAAGAACGATTGCCGGATCGACCTGGTAAGGATTATCTCTGAAGTAGGTTTTCATATCCTTCTCCATTTCGGCTCTGCCGCGGCGGTCAAAATACTCTCTCTGCCACTTTGTGTAGTCGAACCCTTCCGTTTTTACAAGGAAGAGAAATCGTTCCGCCTCAACGATCGTCATACCGCCGAGCAGGCATTCCATGCCACGATTCAAAACCTCAGCTGTATTAGCGCTCATTTCTCTTCTCCTTCCTCCATGCGGATAAAATCTACAGGATTGACAATTATAATCTCATTTCCGGAATACTTTCTGCTGAATCTTACATCGGTCGTAAGCAGATACTCACAGCCCGCATAAATTGCGCACGCGGCATGTACGGCATCTTTGAAATGAATTCCATAAGCCATGATTTCTACAATTTTATCATTGAGCGCATCATGCCGTGCATCGGGAACATAAAAAGACCTGTACTTCTCACGAAACGCCTGAATTGAGTTTCTCTTCATATCGTCGGGATTGAAGGAGTTCTCATACTCTAACATATACGAGTCAACAAGCTCATACATGCCATCTCGAATCTCATCCTGAATATGCAGCTTTGCCCGTGTCTCCATCGACACGCTGAATTGTACCTGACTGTCATACGGTCTGTTATAGCAACAATTATCGAGATATATACGCACTGGAAATCCTCCATCACTGTCTGTTCCTGATGAAATTATACCAAACGGAGGATTAAATAGCAAGGTATTTCTCAGCGGTCAAAACTACCCGTATGTGTCAAGCAGGAGTTGGCAAGATTTTCCCGCTGAGATGCGGTAACCATCTTGAATCTCATATATTTCAGAGGATCCTGTGGGAAAGAGTGTTTTGGTCATAGCTGACGGTTTGTCGAAAGCCGGGGTCGCCTATGGTCGCGGTTCAAAGCCCGGTTCATAGCCGGACTGCTATTTCACCGCGTACAAACCGTCCTTTAAACCGCGGTCATAACGGTGCCCTGATCAGCCTTCCGACAAGCCCGTCAGCTTCTGCTGCCAGTGGAAGCGATTCTATCTTTCTCAGAAAAAGAGAGAAATCCTACTCATGGGTGAGAACACAGAGACGGTACGGAGAATGTCACTGTAGTTTGTCGTGGAAATGTTGCGATGCTCGTAACCTGAGCCCTCTTTTTGTGGCGTCTTGGATGCAGAGATTGGCTTTCCGTCGTCGATCCATTCTTCTTCCTGTACCACAGCGGGTGTGTCTGGCAGGGGCAGGAAAAGATTTTCCAGCCTCACAACAGCAAAGTATAACTTGTATTTAGCTGCCTAAAAAACCGAAAACTCCGGTCGGATGCACAGCAGCCAACCGGAATTCGCGGTTGCCACAGCGCCGCAGCGCTGTGAACTTTCTTTTAATCATTTCACTGTCTACTTGACGGGATGCAGTTCAACACGGCCGGAGTGGTTTTTTAGGGTTACGAGCGGAGCGGTTCAAGGAGGAGCGAGCTCAACAAAAAAAACATCCTATTCTTTCACCCTACGCCGCCGTCCATAAAGGCGTTGTGGTTTTCAAAATCTTCATAGGTCAGCGTCCGGCCAGTCTCGCGGATTTCAAGATTCCTTGCGACTTCGATTAGCGTATCCATCCCGGCCTCTCCGCAGATTCGGACAACCCAGCCGGCCTCATGATTGGACATCAGAATGATATCCTGCTCCAGCGTTTGCTCCGATCTGCGGTCATTGGCCGGGAGCGTTTCGGTGGCATGGAAGCGCATTACATCCACACCCTGCTCGTCCCAATGCTCTTCAATGATAGTCTCAGGTGTGTAATAGAGCAGAAGCAGCGCACCGCCGTCGTTGAACATGGACATATAATACGTCTCGATCAGCATAGGCTGGTTTGCTGTCATGTTGGGGTATTTGTCGGACAGGTTTTCCGCCGTCAACCGATTGAGCCATGCTTCGCTCTTCAGCGAAGCCAGCTCCTCAGGCAGCCAGCCGGGACGGAATTCGATTTCCCTGCTCTCCGCCGTTTTGGGGAAGGTGACGGCGAGCTTGGCGTCATGCCACTCAAGATACCCTCTGGGATTCGGCTCCCATTTGATACGGAAGGTCTCTTCCGGTTCCGGCACCCGTGTGAAGAATGCGGAATAGGCGGCATAAGCTCCGACGCCCAGCGCGAGGATCAGGGCGGCTGCCAGCGCAAAAGTAATCAAACGTTTCTTCTTCATGTGTACGTTCCTCTCCGAGGAGTCTGCACAAAGATCGGGATCGAATTGATACGCCTCGGCAATATGCCGGTCGTCGATGTTGCAGATGATTGTGGATAACTGTTCCCGTCTCATTCGAGCAACCCCTCCTCTTTCAAATAGCGTTTCAGCTTTTCACGAGTCCGGAAAAGACGGACGGAGATCCGGTGACTGCCGCTGCGTACCTGTGCGGCTATATCCGAAACGGAATCTGCATACCAATACCGTCGAATGAAGCAAAATCGATCTTCATAACAAAGCGTGTCCAGAAAACGACTGATTGCGGCTGAAATCTCCTTGGCTTCGTAATCCGTTTCCACATTGACTGAGGAAGGGATACATTCCGCCAGTTCATCCAGTACCAAATCATATTGTCCGTTACGCTTCCTGGCGGTATTACTATGGAATTTCATTGTTGCAAGATTGCGGGCGATTTTACAAACGTAGCTTATCAAAGGATTCGGATTCTGACGCGGGATAGTATTCCACACTCCCAGATAGGTATCGTTTGCGCATTCTTCCACATCTTGCCTGCTGTTCAGAATATTCGCCGCCGTTTTCTTTATGGCAGGGCCATATTTCCGTTCCAATTCCGCAATAGCCTGTTCCGAGCGCTCAAAGAACAGAGAAATGATATTGCTGTCTTCCAGATACGTCACTTCCTTTCCGCCTCACCCTATATCTATGGATTTGAGAGCGGATATCTCATCGGGTTGAAAGTTTTTTCACTATTTCCGCAGGACAGTTTAAAACGCCTGCGCGGAGAAAGGTAAAAAAAGCCTCATCCGTTTCCGAGTGAGGCTGCAGCAACAAGTTTGATTATGAGTCAAGGAACCTGTCCCCGTGACTCACACGTTAATGGTTGTCAATGCGAAAGATCGCGTCTCTCTTCTTATCCAGCGCGAAATACAGCAGGATGCCGAGAAGGCCGCAGGAGATCACTTCGCCGAAAAAGATCGTCAGCATCATAAGCGGAATGGGCATTTCGATCAGGTAGGCGTAGCGCAGCACGAAGGGAATGATCAGCGTGTTGGACAGAATCGGCGGAATCGGGGCCAGATACGGGGAAGCCCTGCGGAGCTTCCAGGTGAAGAAGGCACCGATCAGGGTCGCGAGACTGCCGAAGATCACATCCGGGATCATCGCCCCGCCCAGAACGTTGGCGAGCAGGCATCCGATGAAGAGGCCCGGAACGGCCGCCGGGGTAAACACGGGGAGAATGGTCAGGGCTTCGGCAACGCGGACCTGAACCTCCCGGAAGGAAATCGGTGCGAAGACAAAGGTCAGCACAACGTAGAGGGCGGCGATCATGGCCGCCTGCGCAAGAAAGAGAGTGCTTTTGTTTTTCATATGCGGTTTTACTCCTTAGTTTTGTTTAACGTGAGGATGGTTTCGAACTCACGGTTTATTATGCTCTGAGTGCAATCCAGATGACGATGAGCTGGACGATCAGGATGGCCGGCATGCCGTAGCGAAAAGCCGGGTGCAGGGTCTTGTGGTGAAAGACCGCCATGCCGATCATCGCGCCGACGCTGCCGCCGAGGATGGCCGCGGCAAAGAGCGTTTTCTCGGGAATGCGCCGGACGGGCTTTCCCTGCGGGACGGATTTGCTTTTCCCCCGCCCGCGCGGCTTCTTCATCAGGGCCTCGTTCTGTTTCGCCCGCTTCTTGTCAATCCCGAACAGGATGAAAGTCAGCAGGTTGATAAGAACGGCATAGGCGACAAAATACCAGATCATGACAGTTCCCCGAGAATGGCCCGGACCGTTTCGTCGGGCGAGAGGTCATTGGAAACGGTGATGTCCGCAAAGCGCCGGTACAGCGGGCCGCGTACGGCTGCCATGGCGTGCAGGTCGGCCCCCTGCGAAAGCGGCCTGCCCTCCCGCGCGAGACGGTCGATGTCTCGGGTCAGCAGGATGAGGATGCCGTTCTGATGCAGAAGCGGGTAATTCTCCTCACGGGTGACGCAGCCGCCGCCGGTGGAGAGGACGATGCCCGAGCGCTTGCCCAGTTCCCGAAGGACTTTGGTTTCGCGTTTTCGGAAGCCCTCCTCACCTTCCAGACGGAAGATCTCGGGGATGGACATGCCGGCCTGCTTCTCGATCTCTTCATCCGCCTCGACATAGGGGCGGTTCAGCTTTTCGGCCAAAAGGCGACCGACGGTGCTCTTGCCGGAGCCGGGCATGCCGATCAGAATCCAGTTCTGCATCTCCCGGGAGAGCAGCGCGGTAATCCACTCGGTCTCGCTGTCAGGGATGTCCTTCCCCTGAAAGATCTCGGACGCCCGCTTTGCCTGCGCAACCAGCATGCTCAGGCCGCCGGCATGCGGAATGCTGAGCGCCTCCGCCTGCAGCAGAAGGGCCGTCCGGGCCGGGTTGTACACCACGTCCAGTACCGCCTCCAGCTGCGGCAGATCGCGCAGATCGACGGCCTGGGCGCCGTTTTTCGGGTACATGCCGAGCGGCGTCGCATTCACCAGCAGGGAGGCGTCCCGATGCCGGTCGAGATTTGCGTAGTTATTCTCCCCGCTGCGGGAGAGCGTAATCACCTCGGCGCCGAGCGAGTTCAGCACCGCACAGACGGTCAGGGATGCCCCGCCGGTGCCGCAGACCAGGGCTTTCTTCCCAGCGGGCTCGAAGCCCGTCTTCCGCAGCATGTGCCGGAAGCCGCAGGCGTCCGTGTTGTCTCCGAAGATCGTGCCGTCCGGACGGCGGAGCAGGGTGTTCACGCTGCCGATCGCGGAGGCGGTTTCGGAGAGCTCGTCGCAGAGAGGAATGACCGTCTTCTTGTAGGGAATGGTCACGTTCAGGCCGTGCCAGTCGCCGCGACGGACAAAGTCCACGACCTCCTCGGGGGCTTTTTCGTAGAGCAGATATTCATAATCCCCCAGAAGTGCGTGGATCTGGGGCGAATAGCTGTGGCCGAGCTTTTCTCCGAGCAGGCCGCATTTCGCTTTTTCGGCTTTCTCCCCGTTCAGGATGCGGGTCTGCACCCCGCGGGAAAGCTCCATGATTTTGGAAAACAGCGCCCGGACTTCCCCGTCGAGCGCTTCCGGAGCCAGGCCGGAGAGCGTGTCCAGCTTCTCCGCTTCCCTGGCGGCATCCAGAACCGGAAATCCGTTTTCTTTCTTCCATGCGGCGATCACGGCGGCGATATCCATACGCCGGACAAAGAGAGAGAGGATTTCGGCGTCGATTTCGTCCAGCTGTTTTCTGCAGTCGGCTAAATCCATGTTCATCCCTCCAGAAGAAGATCAAAGAGAACGAGGGCAGCCGCGGCTTCGGCCACGGGCACCGCGCGCGGCACGATGCAGGGATCGTGGCGCCCCTGAATCCGCAGCGTCTCGGGCTGCAGGGTCTCGAGGTTCACGCTCTGTTGTGCTTTGGCGATCGAAGGCGTCGGTTTGACGGCGAGGCGGAAGACGATCGGCGTCCCGATCGATATTCCTCCGAGCAGGCCGCCCGCATTGTTGGAAACCGTCGCGATCTTCCCCTCCGCGTTCACGCAGAAGGGATCGTTGTTCTCGCTGCCCTTCAGGGATGCGGCCCGGAATCCGGCACCGAATTCGATGCCCTTTACGGCCGGGATCGCGAACAGCATCTGCGCGAGCCTGCTCTCGATGCCGTCGAAGATGGGCGAGCCGAGCCCGCCGGGAAAGCCCGTGATGACGCATTCGATGATGCCGCCGAGGGAATCGCCCTCCTCCTTCGCCCGGAGGATAGCTTCCTGCATCCGGGCATCGGCCTCGTCGTCCGAAGCCGGGAAGGTTTTTTCGGAAACCGATCCGGAGAAGGCGCTGTCGTCCCGGACAGAGCCGATCTGCACGATGCGCGCCATGACGGAGACACCGCGGCGCTGCAGCTCCTGCAGCAGGATGCCGCCCGCAACACAGAGGGGGGCGGTCAGGCGGCCGGAAAAATGACCGCCGCCGGAGGCGTCCTGAAAGCCCTGATAACGCAGGTTTGCCGCGTAGTCGGCATGGCCGGGCCGGGGCAGCGTCTTCAGGTTTACATAATCTTGAGAGCGAGTGTTGTTGTTGCGGATGATCGCCGTCAGCGGCGCGCCGCAGGTGAAGCCGTCCTTCAGCCCGCAGAGGAACTCGGGCACGTCTTCCTCGCGCCTCGCGGTGGACCAGGCGTTCCGGCCCGGCGCGCGGCGGTTCAGAAAGGCCTGCAGCCGTTCCGCATCCACGGCCAGCCCGGCGGGCAGACCGTCCAGCGTCATGCCGACGGCGGCGCTGTGGCTCTGGCCGAAGAGGCTCAGGCGAAGCGTGTTTCCGATCCAGGTACTTGACATGTGAGGCTCCTTTCCCAATCCTGCCAGAAGGCGGGATAGGATTTTTCAACGCAGGAGGGGTCCTGCACGATGACGCGTTCGCGGCAGAGCGCCGCGGCCACCGCCGCGCTCATGGCGATGCGGTGATCGTGAAAGCTGTCGGCCGTGCCGCCGCGGAGGGACCCGCTACCCCGGATGATCAGACCGTCCGATGTTTCCCCCGCCTCGCCGCCGAGGTCGCGGATCAGCTTCACGGTGCTGAGAATCCGGTCCGATTCCTTCATGCGCAGGCGGGCGGCACCGGCAATTACGCTCTCCCCTTCCGCCGCGCAGGCAAGCACGCTGAGTACGGGCACAAGGTCGGGAACGCCGGAGGCGTCCAGAGAAAAGGGCTTTTTCTCTCCCGCGCATACCGAGACGCTGCTGCCTTCGACCGAGACTCGCGCACCGAAGGTCTCCAGTACTTGCAGAACGGCGCGGTCTCCCTGTACGGAGTCGGTCCGGAGGCCGTGAACCGTAACGCCCTTCTCCGAGAGCGCTCCCAGGCAGAGGAAGAAGGCGGCGTTGGACCAGTCCCCTTCCGCCTGCAGGTCTGCAGGCAGGCAAAAATGCTGTCCGCCGGGAATCGTCCATTCCGTGCCCTGCTTCTCGAAGCGGATGCCGGCGCTTTTCAGCACGGCTTCCGTCATGCGGATGTAGGCTGCCGATTCGAGAACGCCGTCCGCCCGGAGGCGGCTCTCCCCTTCGAGCAGCGGCAGCGCAAAGAGCAGGCCGCTGAAATACTGGGAGGAGATGTTGCCGGGCAGGCAATAGTCGCCCGCGGTCAGCTTCCCCGCTGCATGCAGGAAGCAGCCTTCCCTTCGGATGTTCATGCCATGGCGGCGCAGCTCGTCCTCGAAAACGCCCATCGGGCGCTCCGGCAGCCTTCCCTCCATCCGGAAGCAGCCGCTTATGCCGCAGGCGCCCAGCACCGGGAGCAGAAAGCGGAGCGTGGAGCCGCTCTCGCCGCAGGGCAGCAGCACTTCCTCCTTCTGTGCGCCCGATCTGTCCGGCGGAGAAACGGAGATGCCGCTTTCCGTGCAGGAAACCTCCGCCCCCATCGCCCGCAGGCAGGCCGCGGTGGCGAGGATGTCATCCGACAGACCGCGCAGGCGGACGAAAACCGGGTCTTCCCCGAGCGCCGCCGCGATCAGCAAGCGGTGGACATGCGACTTGGAGGAAGGGATCTTGAGTTCGCCAAATCGAAGGCCGGGCTGCATCGTCATGCTTTCCATCATGCTTCTTCCCCGCAGGCGGCGGCCAGCAGATGGCGCAGCTCGTCCCTCGAGACCGGGACGATCTCGCACCAGCCGATGGACTTCGGCAGGACAAGGTGCATTTTCCCGTCGGCGATCTTCTTGTCCAGCAGCAGGATCGAAAACAGGTCTTCGGCGCTGTATTCGGTCTCGGTCGGAAGGCCGAAACGCTGCAGCAGCTCGATGATCGCGGCAAGGCTTCCTTCATCCAGCATGCCGAGATGGGCCGCGGCACGGCAGGCCATCGCGATCCCGACGGCAACGGCCTCGCCGTGCAGCAGCGCATAGCCGCTCTTCTGCTCGACGGCATGGCCGAAGCTGTGCCCGAGATTCAGCAGGCGGCGTTTTCCGAGGTCGCGCTCGTCCTCCTCGACGATCTCCGCTTTCATGCGGACGCAGGCCTCGATGGCTTCGGGCAGGGCGTCAGGCGGGATTGAAGGGTCGAGGCGCTGCAGCAGGTCAAAGAGATCGGGATCGGCGAGCACGGCCATCTTGATGACCTCGGCAAGGCCCGCGCGCTTTTCGCGTTCGGGCAGGGTCTTCAGGGTATCGGTGTCGCAGAGCACCAGGCGGGGCTGGTAAAAGGCGCCGACCTGATTCTTGGCCGCGGGCAGATTGATCGCAGTCTTGCCGCCGACGGAGGAATCGACCGCGGCGAGCAGCGTCGTCGGGACCTGCACGAAGCGGATGCCGCGCTGATAGGTCGCCGCGGCGAAGCCGGTCAGATCCCCGGTCACGCCGCCGCCGAGCGCGACGAGGCAGTCGCTGCGGCTGAGCTGCTTCTTCGTCAGGAAGTTCATCAGTTCCCCGTAGCGCTCGAGACTCTTGGTGTTCTCACCGGCCGGAAAAGCAACGGAATCGGTCCGGAATCCGGCCTCCCGCAGGCTTTTCAAAACGGTCTGTCCGTAGATCGGAAAGACGTTTTCGCCCGAGACGACGACGCAGCGGCCGGAGAGTCCAAGGCTCTTCATCTCGCTTCCGAGCGTCGGCAGCAGGCCGGAACCGACCTTGACCTCATAGCTCCCGGAAGTGGCATGGACGGGAATGACAAAGTTCTTCATCGTCCGTCAACCTCTTCTTTGATCCGCTTGCCCTCCGCGAGCAGGGCAGTCAGCGTTTCGCCGTCTTCGTTTTCCATCGCGTCGCGATAGGCCGTGAGGTTTGCAATAATGGTGTCCACCTCGCGGATCAGGCAGTCCCGGTTTTCGAGAAAGAGCTCGGACCACATCGGGGCGTTCAGCCAGGCGACGCGGGTCAGGTCCTTGTAGCTGCCGGCCGAGAAGCCGTGGTGCAGGCGCGCAGTGGGGCTCTTGACGTAGGCGTTTGAGACGATATGGGCCAGCTGGGAGGTGAAGGCAATCATCTCGTCATGACGGTCGGCCGTTGTGACCGAGACGCGGCTGAAGCCGGCGGGTTCGAGCAGGTGTTTGACCTTCTCAAGCAGGAAGATATCGTCGAAATTCGGCGGAACGATGACCATCGGGGCGTTTTTATAGAGATTGGCACGGGCGTACTTGTAGCCGGAGTACTGGGTGCCGGCCATGGGATGGCCGCCCAGATAGATAAAGCCGTATTCTTCGGCGATCGGGAAACAGGCTTCGCAGACGACGCGCTTGGTGCCGCAGCAGTCGATGACGATCGGCTTTTCGCCGAAATAGGGCGCCAGTTCCCGGATGCTTTGGATCGCGGCCTCCGGATAGATCGTCACAAGGACGAGGTCGCAGGAGGAGACGTTCTCTTCCGTCAGTTCGCCGTCCACGTCGCCGCAGAGGCAGGCATAGTCCAGCACGGACTTCGAACGGTTCTTCGCCAGAACTTCCCAGCCGGCTGCGTGATAGGCCTTGGCAAAGCTGCCGCCGATCAGCCCGAGGCCGACGATGCCGACCCGGCTCACGCGACCACCTCGCGGATGGCCCGCACTTTTTCGGCCAGCGCGGCAAAGTCCTCGGGCCGAAGAGACTGCGCCCCGTCGCAGAGCGCGTGGATGGGATCGTTATGGACTTCGATGATCAGGCCGTCCGCACCGCCGGCGGTGGCCGCCAGCGCCATGGGCGGGACGAGCTTCGCGTTGCCGGTCGCGTGGCTGGGATCGACGATGACGGGCAGATGGGTCATCTGATGCAGCATCGGGACGGCGGAGAGGTCCAGGGTGTTGCGCGTATAGTCCGAGAAGGTGCGGATGCCGCGCTCGCAGAGAATTACGCGCTCGTTGCCGCTGGCCATGATGTATTCGGCGCTCATCAGCAGCTCCTTGAGCGTGTTGGCGAGTCCGCGCTTGAGCAGAATGGGCTTGTCGAGCATGCCCATCTCGCGCAGGAGGTCAAAGTTCTGCATGTTGCGGGCGCCGATCTGAATGACATCGACGTCCTCGAAGAGCGGCAGGTCGTTGATGTTCATGAGCTCCGTCACAATGGGAAGGCCCGTCTCCTTCCGGGCGATCCGCAGCAGCTCGAGCCCTTCGGCCTTGAGCCCGGCAAAATCATAGGGCGAGGTCCTCGGTTTGAAGGCGCCGCCGCGCAGCATCTGAGCGCCCGCGGCCTTGACCGCGCGGGCCACGGTGACGATCTGCTCTTCCGACTCGACCGAGCAGGGACCCGCGATCATGACGAAATGGCCGCCGCCGACCTTCACATCGCCGACCTCGACGATCATGTCATCGGGGTGGAACTTCCGGTTGCAGCACTTGAAGGGCTCGGTCACGCGCTTGACCGAATCGACGATCTCAAGGCTGCTGACCAGGTCAAAATCAACCCCGCTCACGTCGCCGATCAAGCCGATGACGGTCTGGTACTCCCCGTTCGAGATGTGCAGGCGCAGGCCCTGCCCTTCGAGCCAGCTCATCAGCTGGGCCTTCTTTTCCTCCGGAACTCCGTGTTTCAATACGACAATCATCCTGTTAAACCTCCCGCAAACGCAAAAGCCGCACAGGATAACCTGTGCGGCAAATGTTCTGAATCAGCCCGTCTTTGCGCCACAAATTATCCTCACCGAAGAAAATCGGTATAGGAATAAGAATATGCGGCGTAGCGGTATGCTCTCATGGCTTCCTCCAAAAAGAAACTGGATGTATGATAGCCGAAACCGCCCGGATTGTCAAGGCTTTTTTATATCACGCCGATCAGAACGAGCAGAAGCAGGACGAAGGTGACGAGCACGGCGAGAGAAAACAGGGTAAAGCCGATGCTGAAGCTCCCCTTCTGCTTTCCGCTCTTGGAGGGCTCGGCCAGATGGGCGGAGCGCAGGGCGCCGACGATGGGCTTGTAGAGCAGCAGGGTCAGGGCCGCGTTCAGGCCGCCCTTGACGAGGTTGAAGGGCAGGAAGACCGGCAGCAGCATCTTGGCGACGGTTTCCCGCGGCACGCCCATGTAGAAGGGCGTGATGATATAGTTCCAGAGCACCATGGCGACGGCCATCGTCAGAACGCCGAACACGAGGCCGATGACCGCGTCCTTCTGGGTGCGGTGCCGCTGATAGAACCAGGCGGCCGGGACCGCGAAGGCGCAGGTAGAAACAACGTTCATCAGCAGGCCGTAAGGGCCGGTGGAGCTGATGGTGAGCATCTCGATCAGAGAGACGATCAGCGAGATGAAGACGCTCGTCATCGGTCCGTAAATCAGACCGGCGATGACGATGAAGGCGTCTTTCGGTTCGTAGCTCAGGAAGCCGGCGACATTCGGAATCACCTTGCTGACCAGGACGGCGACGAACGAGACCGCGGCGAACATCGCCGTGGATGCGAGGTAGCGGGCAGACATGCGGTTTTCTTTCATGGATTTCCCCTCCAAAAAAAAATACCTGAAGAAAACTCTTCAGGCGCAAAGATGGCAGGACAGGAAAACGACGAAATAAGATTGTTGCATCTTCTTCCATCCAGACTCTACTGTCGGTCCCGGATTCACACCGGATCATGCCTTACGGCTCGCGGACTCGGCCTTCGCCATCACCGCCGGTCGGGAATTTCACCCTGCCCTGAAGATGGATGTATTATAGCAGAGAGAGAAGGATTTGACAAGCCCCTTTTCAGAGGGTAGAATAGGAAAAACGGCCGAAGGGGGTGCGTGCATGGCGGAGAGAGAAATCAGCTGCTGCTTTTCCGGACATCGGCCGGTCCGGCTTCCCTGGGGATCGAATGAAAACGACCCGCGCTGCCGGGCGCTGAAGGCGCAGATCGGCGCGGAACTGGAGAAGCTGTATCAGCGCGGCTTCCGGCACTTTCTGTGCGGCATGGCCATCGGCTGCGACATGTACTTTGCCGAGCAGGTGCTTCTTCTGCGGGAAAAGCATGCGGACGTCACGCTCGAGGCCGCCATCCCCTGCGACGGTCAGGCCGAGCGCTGGAACCGGGCCCAGAAGGAACGCTATGAGGACCTGGTCAGCCGCTGCGACACGGTCACCCGCATTTCGCACAGCTACACGCCGGACTGCATGATGCGCCGGAACGAATATATGATCGACCGCTCCTCCCTGCTGCTGGCCTGTTTCGCCGGGAGAAGCGGCGGCACGATGAAGACCATCCTGTACGCGCAGCGCTGCGGGGTGGAAACCGTGATTCTGGAGATCTGAACGGAGGAAACGGACATGGAAGCCTATCTCTTCATGCTGATCTTCGCGGGGGTGCTCTTTCTCGTCTCCGCGTCGCTGTACTTTTCCAAGGACCCGCGCAAGTCTGTCTGGATGGGAGGCGCCCCGAAAAAGACGAAAGCCGGCGCCGTCAAGGCGGCCAGGCAGACCGCAATCGGCGTGGCGCTGGTCGCCGTGGTCATCACGGTCGGAAGCGTGATCGGCCTGGTTCGGGAAGATCTCGGCTGGTGGGTGATCCTCTCCGGCGTGATCGCGGCGGTGCTCCTCGCGATCCGGATTTCCCGGCAGGAGGATGAATCGGAGGAAGAGGAAGCCCCGAAAGAGGAAGACAGCCGCGTCTAAGCTGTCTCCTCCTGCGCGTTCGGGATCGCGGTGGCGAAGTAAAGAATATCGCTGACGCGGCGCTCCACGCCGAAATCGATGTAATTATATACAGAGCCGCAGAAGTACACTTCTCCGGTCTGACCCCCGTCCAGGCAGTAGGCTGTTTGGACGGGTTTTTCTGCGAAATGCTGCGCAAACTGGGTCACGGTCCAGCGCGCCTCCTGACTGCCGTGGTTCAGGGACATGTAGAGATAGTGCAGTTTCCCCATCTGGCCGATGCCCGCGCGGGAATAGCCCAGATTGACCTCGCCGAGGGGGTACCAGCCGCAGGGAACCGCTTCGCCGTCCTCGACCAGAACCGGGCCGAAGGCGACAGAGAAGAGGATGTCATTTTCGCGGACAAAGTCCTCGATGCTCTCCGGCGTGTTCTCCTCTCCCATTCTCTTATACAGGAAGTCGCCGGAGGAGTTGACGAACAGCGTATCGACGCAGTTGTATTTGAGATAGCCTTCGGCGTAGGGATCGGTGTTGAAGCGGTACAGGTCCCGGTTCCATACGACGATGCCAAACTCCCGGGGTCTGTAGTAATCCGCGTTCATCGTGACGACGGCGTGGACCTGCTCGGCCAGTTCGGACGCGAAGTATTCATATCCCGAGCCGTAGGTGTCATCCGCCAGTTTCCTGCGGAACTGGGAGGGATCGGCGATCTTGACCTCGGCGAAGGTACAGCATTTTCCCTCGATGTTTTCCTTCCAGAGGATCACCAGAATGCTGTCGTCCAGGTAGTACTCGATGTTGCGCCCGTACAGGCCGCGGTAGAAGTTCGCATCGGAATCGAAGGCCACGGTTTCGTCCTCGCCCAGCAGGCCGGAGTCCCGCGCCTTTCGGATCACGTCGTTCAGCCTGTAAGCCTCGTCCACGGGCAGAGCGCCGTAGTTGTCGTAAACGGGAACGGGAGCGGTCGCCGCATTCTCCGGGATGGGGGCGATTCCGGATTCTGGCCGGCTTTCGGTCTCTGCGGCAAGCGCGGAGGGCAGCGCGGACAGCAGCAGCGCCAGGATCATCAAAACCGCGGCGGCGGACAGCATGCCGGATCGGCGGGATAAAGCCTTTCTTTTCATAAGTCTCCTTCCGGGCACAGGCCCTGCTATGACGGCGGACAGGGGGCGTTTCTCTCTGCGATGATTCTATCATACTCTCCGCGCGGCGTCCAGAAAAAGAGACCGCGAAAAAAATTTGAAAAAAAGTTCTTCCGTGTGACACTTGTGTGACAGAGGCTGTGCTATGATGAGCTCGCAAAGGCAAAGAGAGCCTTGAGAAAACAGAAAAGAAACAAATTTTATTAAAAAAAAGGAGAAAACAAAAATGGCTATGAACGAGAAAGAACTCAACGGAGTGTCCGGCGGCGCCGGCAATTGGCAGCAGTATGCGAAGGGCAGCTATGTAAACTATGGCCAGTACATCGTTTACAATGTTGTCGGCGGCGACGTTCTCTCCGGCATCGCGATCCGCTTCGGCGTGACGGTCCAGCAGATCTGCCAGTGGAACAACATCCAGAACCCCGACCTGATCTTCGTCAACCAGAAGCTGACCATCTATCCGACCATCCTTCGGTAAGAACATTCAATGGTAATCCCCCTGCCTCCGGCAGGGGGATTTCTGCACAGGTAACCATAAGCTCACCATCTATCCGACCATTCTGCGCTAAACTCTCTTTTTTTCTTCCCTGCCCCGCCGGCCCCGGCGGGTTTTTCTGTTTCCTCCCTCGCAGCAAAAATAACACGCCGCCTGAAACCAGGCGGCGCAGATACGCGGGAGAACGGTTCTTTATCAATTGTTGTACAGTTCCACGTAATGCTGATACTCTTCCGGGGTCATATAATCCATCAGATACGGGCGCGAACAATGGTATTTATCCATAAGATAAGCCAGATATTCCTCTGCTGCACCCACGCCGCCGCCGGAGACCTTGCCCAACTGATCATCGCTGAGTGCCATTTTCTTGTTGTTTTCCATGTTGATACCCTCCCAAAAGAAGTTTTCTGTATTTGCGGTCTTAGTATATCACATCTTTTATCACAGAACTGTCACACCGGACACAGGACGGTTCCCCAACCCCCGATGTCTCTGCCGTTATACTATCACCTCCGGCTGTTACAGTCAATAAAAATGAATGTTTTCTGCTGCTTTATTATTTTTCAGCCCAATTCAGGCTGGAATAGTTCCGGATTCGGAATCAATAATTCTTTCATTTCTGCGTATAAACTGCATTTTTATTGACTCTGAGAGATCTGAGAGTTCCAGGAAACCGCAAAAAACGGATTGAAGGTCAGGGAGAATTCTGGTATAGTAAATGCAGTAAAGAATCCGCCGGGCATCGTTCCCGGAGTTGCAGGGAGCTGCTGATGAAACGTACAAGCAGACTGAGCGTCACAAGCAAATATGTGCTGCTGGTCGGGGCGCTGATGCTGATCACCAACATCGTGCTCAGCGTCGTGATGATGAACCAGTTCCGGGACACGATTCATACGCTGGTCCGAAAGGACATGCTGGATATCTCCAACACGGCGGCAGGCCTGCTGGACGGAGAGGTTCTCGGAGAACTGACGGAAGAGGACGTCGGGACGCCGAAGCTGGAAGACATCCGCGATCAGCTGTCCGTCTTCCAGGACAACGTGGATATCGAATACATCTACGCGGTCCGGCAGGTCGGCGAGGACGAGTTCATTTTCACCGTTGACGCCGATCCGGAAGACCCGGCGGACTTCGGCGAGGAAGTCCTCGTCACCTATGCGCTGCGGCAGGCGGCAAAGGGCATCGCGACCGTCGATACGGAACCGGCCGAGGATGAATGGGGCAACTTCTACAGCGCCTACAGCCCGGTGCGCGGTCCGGGAGGCAAAGTCACCGGGATTGTCGGAGTGGATTTCGATTCCGCCTGGTATGAAGCGCAAATTCGGAACCACCTGCGCTCCAGCATGCTGATCGCGGTCGCTCTGGTTATCGTCGGCGGCGTGATCGTCGCGGTGTTCACGCGAGGCGTCGTGGCTCGCCTGAACAAACTGAAAACCCAGCTTTCCGCGCTTTCCGCGGACGTGGACGAGCTCATGGAAGAGCTCAGCACGGAAACCGGCTATATGGGCATGCCGCTGCCGAAGGAAGAAACGGTTCCGGAGAAAAGACCTCTGCTCTCTCCGACGGAATCGGCCAGCGACGACATCGAGGCCATCAGCAACAAGATGCAGCTCATGCACGGGCAGATGAAGGAGTACATTGCCTACGCCCAGGCCAAGGCGTATAAGGACGGTCTGACCGGCGTCGGGAACTCGCTCGCATATGTGGAGATGCAGGAGCGCCTGAACAGGGAAATTTCGGAAGGCACGGCGGATTTCCACGTCGTCGTGCTGGATATCAACGACCTGAAAAAGGTCAACGACCGCTACGGGCATTCCGAGGGGGACCTGATCATCCGCGGCTCGGCCGCCGCGGTCGTGAAGGCCTTCGGGCAGGAGGCGACCTTCCGGATCGGCGGGGACGAACTCCTCGCGGTAGCGGAGAACGTAACGGAAGCAGAGCTTCTGGAAAAAATCGCCGTGATGATGCAGTCCGTCGATGCCTACAACGAAGAGCGAAAAGGCCTCGGCTATTCCTCCCTCTCGCTGTCGGAAGGCTGGTCCGCCTTTCAGCCGGGCCGGGACGGCAGCTTTCATGACGTGTTCGTCCGTGCGGACGAGCGCATGTATCAGAAGAAAGTCGAGTTCCATCACGTACGGGAATAAAAACGGAAAACGAACAGGCATATACAAAGCCCGCAGGAGGAGCAGCTCTCCCCTGCGGGCTTTGGTATTTCTTTATGTCCCTGAGATCAGAAGCTGCGTCCGGCCCGGATGGCATCCAGAACCGTTTTGCTGAACTCAAACTCCGTTTCGCCGAAAGGATAGACGGCATTCCCATCTCCGTCCACGGTCGGGGTGATCTCTTCCTTTTCAGGATTCGTGAAGATCATCTGGCCGTCGGCAAAGCGGAAGGAACCCTTTTCGTTCGTGCCGTCGGCATAAGCGATCGTATAGTTTCTGCTGTTGAAGAGCGTCATCCGGCTCTTGCCGTCTTTGGCAAGGGCGGTCCCCAGCGCATAAATTGTGTATTCAACAGCTTCTGCAGTTTCCTGTGCTTCAATCTTCTCAAGCTTTACTTCAAGCCATACGCCGCCGCCTTTGGGAATCAGAAGTTTGTAATTGCCGTCGCCATCCTGTACGATGACGTCACTTTTGCCTGTTTCATCTTTGTCGTCATGAATGACGGCGAGAAGTTTATAGTCTTTCGCAGCCTTCAGGGTAACAACGGTCGCTTCTGTCTCATCATAGGCTCTGGCGGCATAGTAGCCGCTCTCGCTTTTTTTCAGATTGTCGTCCTCATTATTGTCGTCGAACAAAAGCCCGTTGTAGTCCTTGCCGCTTTTGCCTACCTTGATGATATACCGGATGTTATTCTCTACCGCTTCGGCATTATTTGCCGTGTTGTTCTCATCAGCCTTTACAATCTGACCGTCTTCTGCCTTCTGGTCGTTTATTTCAACTTTCCAGACGGTAATGCTGACATTGTCGCTGACACCCTCACCGATCTGAACCGGCGTTCCGCCATCTGCAACGCTGATAGAATCCGCTGTAATGTTTATTTGTCCATTTCCGCTTAAATCAAGGCCGATACCGCTCTCCCCGGGTATACCGTTGTCTCTGCTGTTTACAGATGCTTCTACTTCGCCGTCGGCAAGGACAGTTACCACACCCTTGCTGCTGGTATTATTGACTTTTATGCCCGTTGCAGTACCCTGAGTTACGGTTTTAGAGTTCTCAGTATTACTTTCAGCTTTATATGCCTGTGCTTTAACGCCTCCGGTTTCATTACCGTTCCCCGGCTGGATAATGACGGTTTTGGATCCGCTGCCGCTGTTGGATATATCTATTCCGATCATATTTCTAGAAACAGTATCATTAGACTCGTTCGCTGTCAGGGCTTCAACATGACCGGTGACTGTGAGTTTGGTGTTATTGCCGGCAGAAGCGCTTTCATCGCTGAGTACAACACCATTTACAATGCCGGAACCTGTTGCAGTGATTGTACGAACGTCGATGGTATTCTCCCCTGTACCGGTGACTTCCAGACCTGTTGCATTTAATCCTTCACTTTTAATACTAAATCGTTCTTGTTCTTGACCGATGATAATCGCTGTATTGCCGCTGCCGCTGATATCCACACCAACAGCCTTTCCACTGTTGGCTATAGCTTTAATCTCCTGTCCATTTCCGTCGCTGATGAGTGTTGTTGTACCGCTGCCATCGATTTTGACGCCGACAGCATCGAGCTCTGCACCGCCAGTGGACCCTGCACTGCCAGTGGACTTTGCAGCAATATTAACATCCACCGTAATCGTGTTATTTCCTTTTGTGCTATTCGCATTAATACCGACCACGTTGTTGGAAGTTTCAGTTCCAGGTTTTTCGCCGATGCCGACAGACCCGTGGACCGTAACTGTACCTCCCTGCATGTCTATGCCATTCCTGTTTACACCGACAACATCGTGTTCGGAAGTGACGGTTGCGCCGTTACTTACAGAAATGCCGTTGTTTCCGCCGGTAATGTAAAAGTTGTTTCCATTATACATGCTTACTGGTTCGCCTTTTGTGTCAAGGGGTTTGCTGACTGTAACCTCAGTGCCGGTACCTGTTGCAAGGATCCCGTCTCCGCCGGTACCGGTAACATTTCCCTCAACCGTGACGGTGGCACCGCTTCGGGCAATAACACCGATGCCGTTGCTTTTGACATTGCCGCCGCTGATTTTGAGATAATAGCCTTCGCCCGTAGATTCAGACTTAACGTTGACCGTGCTGCCATCTCCCTCAGCCACAACAGCTGATGCTTTTTCGGGGTGTTTTTCGGAATTTGCTTCTACATCGCCGTTTATAGTAATTGTTGTTTTACTCGAAGATTCAGTATCATAGACACCAATAGCACTGGAGGTATTTTGGGATTGTGTTGTAACATTCCCATTGATTGTGACGTCTGCATTATCATCATACACATGAATGCCCAGAGAATCGCCGCCATTTCCCGAGACGCTGGGGTTTTCTGCTCCGCCGTATGTGGTTGTTACAGAAACAGATCCATTAACAGTTACGTTAACTGTTGGAGTTTGATTAAACTCCAATCCTGTATATACGTCACCTCCTCCACTGCTGAAGTTTATATCTGCGTTCACGGTGACACTCGCCGGTTTCCCTTCTTGCGCCTGTATTACATCTATATTGTCATTTTCAGGCGTAACAGCAATTCCGCCGTTGTTGTCATCCTTGATCTCTACACAGCTGCTGATTGTCTCCGCAAAAGCCGTAACCCCCCCAGGCTCATCAGCATCATCAGAGCCAGGAGAAGAGATATCGTTTTTTTCATGGTTTTCATGGGCAATCTCCCTCGAATAATTATTCTGCTGCTATACTATCATCTTGGGTCAAAGCAGTCAACGAAAAAGTTATGAATTCCGATATTTTTTCGTATTTTTGACAAGATTGCCATAGTGAAAGTGACGAAGCAAAATCAACAAGGGTATCTTTTCTGCGTATGGAGGGCGAATCTATTGACGGTCGGTCTTGCCGTTTGTGTCGGGTACAGTTCCATCGAGCGCAAAAAACTCTGGAGATGAGCTTGCAAATGCTGCATGTCTCATCTCCGGAGTTTACTATCTTTCCCCTGTTCCCTGATTCTCAGGTCATCACAAGGGTGGCGACATCATTGCCGTTCACATAGATGCCCAGAGTGTCGCTGGAGACCTTCAGGGTGAAGGAGGAGGCGGTACCGATCATCTGGATCAGATCGTCCATGGCCACGGTGAAGCTGCCGTTGGCAACCTTGATGACAACAGACTCCAAGCCGTTTCTCTGGAAGCGGCGAATCGTGTCGGTTAGGAAGGTATGGGCAGACGTGGTCGTCATATCTATGGTGAGGATATGATTCTTATAATCGAAGTTCATCAGCGCATTGCCGTTATTGTATGCGGCGGTACCCTCCTGCGTCTTGTTCTCTTCGGTCTTGGAATCAGACTTTTTGTTATCGTTATCGGATTCCTGATTCTTTTCGGGGAAAGCCTCGATTTTAGCAACGATGTTCAGACCGCCGCCGTAGCCAACGGTAATGATCCACTGATCGTTTGCCTCATCATATTCTACCTTATTGCCGTCCTTGTTGGTTTTCGTATCATTATCTACCGAGACGCCGACGATTTTCCCTTTTGTCTTATCAACAACGCTGAGTTTCAGCTGCCTTTCGTGCGTTGCGACGTTATAGGTCTTCTTTTCATTCGCTGTTCCTGCATTCACCGTTGTCGTCGTATAATTGACGAGACTCACGGTAACGCTGCTGTCCTGTCCGGTTTTGTTGTCCAACGCTTTGGTTTTGACAATGTACTGAATGCTTTCGAGCATCGCATCTGCGACAGCATTCGTGCGCTGCGAATCGGCATTAACGCTGTTGTCCGTACATACAACGTAATCCGCATCCGTACTGATCGACTGAACAATAATATTCGGAAGAGCTTTCTTGATTGTGTCCACATCTGCGTCTCCCGGGACATTCAGCTTGATAACATGGCTGTTGTCACCCGTTTCCTTCAAGGTTCCTTCCACGACGATGGTGCTCTGCGCTTTTTTCTCGATATCGGTGGGTGAAATATTCACATAAATGCTTGCTTCCGGCTGCGCCGTCTGCTCACCTGAAACGTCGCCCTCAGCAATTACCGTACTGTTTTGGGATGCCACGATGACTGCACTTGCGCTTGATGTATCGCTGCCTGTGACATTTCCTCCCTCTCCGTCGTCGTTCTTTTTGACAACAATAATGTTCTCTTCCCTTGCGTCAATACCTGCCTGGCCGGAGACATTACCGGTTATGATTACTTCGTTGCCTTTTGCTGAATTTGAGAAAGACAGTCCATTCCGTCCGCCTGACACGTTGCCGTTCACTGTTACCGTCGTACCTTTGGTGCCATTATCTAAACAAATTCCATCCAGTGTCTCACTTTTCACATCGCCCGCAACATTGATCGTTGTCTTGCTTGCATTTGACGTAAGAATGCCGGAACCTTTGGCGCCTTCGACGCTGACGCCCCCGTTTACCGTAACCGTAACGCCGTCGCCTGTGGCGTTAATACCATCTCCATCGGTGCTCTTGACATAGCCGCCGACTTCGACGGTGCTGCTGCCACCTGCAAAAACACCTCTGCTGCCGTTTTCAGCTTTGACATTCCCTTCAACGATAACCGTACTGCTATCCTTTGCAAAAACGCCTGCAGTGTCTCCTCTGTCTCCTTCCAGAGTACCGCTTTTGACGTTTCCTCCATCTCCATTCGCTTTTTTATTGACGGTAACAGTATTGTTTCCTTGAGCAAAAATGCCCGTCTGGCCGCTTTCAACATTCCCTTTTACGGTTACTGTGTTCTTGCTAGAGTTTGGGTCTTGACCATACAATATATCAGTCACAACGCCGAATTTTGAAGCTTCTACATCACCATTCACTGTAACATCAACATTACTGGTGTAACCTTGTATGTGAATACCATCATGAGTGGAATTATTACCAGTTTCCACATCTCCATCGACTTGGATTTTTACAGTTTTACCGTTCGTATTACGGACGTTGATTCCGTCATTTCCCTTATTGTTATTACCTATATATGGATCATCATACGATTCGCTGTTTATATTTTCCTTGGCATAAACTGATACTGCTTGATTTTTACTATTATTATCAACTATAATCCCATGACTGCTGGCATCCACCATTATGGCGTCATTCCCTACCGTAACTATAGCCCTGCCACCATTGGAGATGCTGACATCAACAGCTGCGTCGTCGACCGCGTTGCCAGCTGTAATAGCTCCTGTGACGGCTACTTTTATGGAATCCTGAGTTGCAGAAACTTCAAGACCGTCCGAAGTCGAATTGATATCGGTGTTTATGGTGACCGTGTCAGGAGCAGCAGGCTTATTCCCTTGCGCAACTGCTGCCGGGGCAAAACTTATATTGTATCCACCTATATTAACAGCCTCCGTATTCGTGAGTTGTGCTGATTGGCCAGAACCAACCTGGACAGAAGTATTATCACCATTTTCTGTAACTGTCACCTGCGCATTGATGGGGGCTGTATCTGTGTTTGCATTCGTTATTTTCTCTACTTGGTTTTCCCCTTCGGTGGCGAAGGCCGGGAGACCGGCGAGGCTAAGAAGGATTATCATAGCCAGGAGAAGGGATATCGTTTTATTCATGGTTTTCATGGGCAATCTCCCTCGAATAATTATTCTGCTGTTATATTATCATCTTGGGCTGAAGCAGTCAACGAAAAAGTGATGATTTCTGATATTTTTTTCGTATTTTTGATAAGATTACTATATTGAAAGTTATGAGATGGAATCAATAAAGGCATCTTTTCTGCGTATGGAGGGTGAATCTGTTGACGGTATGAAAATGGAAAGCATCTGAAGAAGAAAACCCTGCCGGGGCGGCAGGGCTTTCGATTCTGTATGGGATTCTGTTTTCGTAGGTCAGAAGCTGCGGCCGGCCTGGATGGCGTCCAGAACCGTTTTGCTGAACGCAAACTCCGTTTCGCCGAAAGGATAGACGGCGTTTCCGTCTCCATCCACGGTCGGGGTGATTCCTTCCTTATCGGGATTCGTGAAGATCATCTGGCCGTCGGCAAAGCGGAAGGAGCCCTTTTCGTTCGTGCCGTCGGCATAGGCGATCGTATAGTTCCTGCTATTGAAGATCGTCATCAGGCTCTTGCCGTCCTTCGCAAGGACGGTTCCCAGCGCGTAAATCGTATAATCCTCGGTCGCCGGAGCTTCAATCTTCTCAAGCGACAGCTCGAGCCATACGCCGCCGCCCTTGGGAATCAGAAGTTTATAATTGCCGTCGTTATCCTGTACGATTACGTCTTTTCTGCTAGTTTTATCGTTTTTGCTGTGAACAATGGCAAGAAGTTTATACTCGCTTGCGATCTTCAAGGTAACAACGTTATCTTCTGTCTCATCTGTCTCATCGTAAGCTTTGGCGGCATAGTAGCCACTCTCCCCTTTTTCCGCATTGACAAACGAAAGCCCTTTGTAATCCTTGCCGCTTTCGCCGACCTTGATGATATACCGGATGTTATTCTCTACCGCGTTGGCTTTTTCTTCCGTGCTCTTGGAGTCGGCCTTTACGATCTCACCGTCTTTCGCCTGTTGGTCGTTGACCTCTACGCTCCAGACAGTAATGCTTACATTCTTTTCGGTGATGCCTTCCCCAATCAGGATCGGTGTTTCTCCGGCGTTGAGGATTCCGTCCACCTCGACGGTGGTCTTAATATTACTGTCAGTATTGTCAGCACCGCTCTCTAACTTGATGCCCGCTTTCTCGGCGGTGACATCGCCGGCAACGGTGACTGCTGCGATTCCGGTATCATTTTGAATCTCGATGCCGTCCTCTGCTCCTGTGACACTGCCGCCGACTGTAACCGTCACTTCTTCGCCGCGGCTATCTTTGATAAGTTGTACATCTGAGTCTCCCTCGTTCAAATATTCGTTGCTGTTCTTGACACGAATGCCGTCGCCGGATTTTCCTTCCACAGATTCTTTTATGTTGATATCGGTACTTCCAATCAGATTTTCAACCTCGACACCGTCCGCTGCTCCTGTGACATTGCCGCCGACTGTAACCGTAACTTGATTCTCGGAGTTCTGATTTTTGGAGTCCTGTTTAATGGAGTCCTGATTATTGGAGTTCTGTTTAATGGAGTCCTGATTTTTGATGTTGATGCCGTCTGTTTTGGCTGTTTCTTCGGTTACGCTGCCGGCAATACTAATTGTGGTGCTTCCGTTATAGTTAGTCGCTGAGATGATGCCGGTTACATTGCCTCCTACCTGGATTGAAGTGGTTCCACTATTATCAGAATCAATAGAGCCCTCGACGTCTTTGCCGACATTGATTGTTATGCTTCCGGTGTCGGTATCGATATTTGTAGATTGAATACCGAAGCCCCCGCCGGAGACGCTGCCGCCGACATTGACTGTCATTTTTCCGGTTATGTTGGTTGCATTGATTCCGTCATTACCTGTCCCGGTGACTCCGCCCGTGACGTTAATTTCCATATCTCCGTAATTGGTGGCTTTAATGCCGGTTCCCGCGGACATGACATCGCCGCTTACGATGACGTCTCCTTTTTCGTCAGTACGACCGACATTTACTGCAAGCTGCCCGCCAGTTTTTGTGCTTGCAGATATGCCTGCGTTAGTGCTGGCCTTGCCTTCTACATTGCCCTCAACATTGATCTCGGTGATACCGCCGGTGATTTTGGCATCAATACCGTCAGAATCACCGGTGACACCGCCGTTAACATTGATTATGATGTCTCCGGTTGAAACATCTACCACAAGGCCATCCGCGCTGGGGTTATTAATAGGGGCATCTATAGTGACGAGCGCCGTTTCAAGCGGTTTGCCAGATTGAATTATGTCAGGTACTACCGTAATTTCTGAGTCTGGCGGCCCTACGTAGAATCCATTCACTTCATTATTATAAATCGTTACACTCTTTACCTCTTGTTCTCCTGTCCCTTCCCCATCAGCAAAGGATGTAAAGCAGCCAAGGCTCAGAAGCATCATCAGAGTCAGGAGGAGAGCGATCGTTTTTTTCATGGTTTTCATGGGCAATCTCCCTCGAATAATTATTCTGATGGTATACTATCATCTCAGGCCGATGCAGTCAACGAAAAAGTGTTGAATTCTGATACTTTTTTCGTATTTTTGATAAGATTGCCATAGTGAAAGTGATGGAACAGAATCAATAAATGTATCTTTTCTGCGTGTGGAGGGCAAATTTATTGACGGGGATGCGCCGCGGGGCGACGCAGGAAAGAGTTGAGAGTGGAGAGTTGAGAGTTGAGAGACGAAGGATAGATAAGAGAGTTGAGAGACGAAGGATAGAGGCGAGGGGAAGGCAGGCGCGGCGGCGGGGAGGGCAGAGATATAAAAAAGAACGCCTCCGGGGGGTGTCCGGAAGCGTTCTGCTTTTTGTCGCAGGATGGGAGGATTGTCCATATCCCCTTCTCTGGTTTTCAGAGGCCGAATTTTTTGTCTGCGACGGAGGCGATCAGATCCGCGGTGCCGTTGATGCCGAGGAGAGCGGAGTTAATCATGAGATCGTGATGGTCATACATGCCCCAGGTCCGGCCGGTATAGTATTCGAAATACTCGCGGCGCTCTCTGTCGGTCTGTTCCATCTTCTTCCGTGCCTCGTCATCGGACTCGATACCGTAGTCCGCCTTCACGCGGGGAAGCCGGAAGCTCTCGGGCGCATAGATGAACAGGCGGAGCGCGTTCGGGTTGTCCGCAAGCATGTCGTTGGCGCCGCGCCCGATGATGACGAAGGATTCGGTCTCGGCGAGGCGGGAGATCAGGCCGCGCTCATGCAGGTACATCTCGTCCGAAGGGGACAGGCGGTTCATCAGGTCCTTGATCTTGGCTTCGAAGCCGCCTTTGCGTTTCGGCAGCAGGCCCGAGAGCTTTTCCTCCATGCGGGCTACGCTGTCGGTGTCCTTTTTCATGTCCTCGGCCAGGAGCGCAATGATGTTGCGGTCATAGAGCTGAAGGCCGTAGCGCTCGGACAGCTTCGCACCGATCGCGTGTCCGCCGCTGCCGCACTGCCGCCCGATGGAGATAATCATCTGTTTATCCATTCATGATCCTTCTTTCTGAAATCAGTCTTTTTCTCTTGCGCGGAGCTGGGCGATGAGCTCGTCGCAGACCTCGTCCATGTCGCCGACGATGCCGTAGTCGCAATAGTTGAAGATCTGAGCGTCGGGGTTCTTGTCCACGGCGACGAAGACGTCGGCGTCCACGCCGGCGGTATGGTTCACGGCGCCGGAGACGCCGAAGGAGAAATAGAGCTTGGTCTTGACCATGACGCCGGACTGGCCGATCTGGAGCTTGTACGGGAGGATGCCACGGTCATAGAGCGGGCGCGTGCAGCCGATCTTCCCGCCCAAGAGCCTGGCGAGGGTGCGGTAGCGTTCGAGGTGCTCGGAGTCCTTCAGGCCGTTGCCCACGCAGACGACGCAGTCGGCGTTGGCGATGTCCATCTCGGGATCGGCATCGTCGGGGATGAAGTTGAGCGGGCGCACGCGGATCGCGGCCGGGTCGAAGTTGATTTCCTCCTCAAGGCGCTCGACCACAGGCCGGGGACCGGGCGGGGCGTACTTGAAGGTGCCCGGGCGGATCGTGCCGACTTGGGGACGCAGCTCCGGGACGGTGATGACGGCCATGATCTTGCCGCCGACGGCGGGCTCTATGAACTGGATATCGCCGGTCTCGGGATCCCAGTCGAGCTCCATGGCGTCGGAGGTGCAGCCGGTGTCGAGCTGAACCGCGAAGCGGGGGGCAAAGTCGCGCCCGAAGATCGTGCCGCCGACGAAGATGGCGGAGGGGTTGTACTTGCGGGAGAGAACGGTGAAGGCGTTGGCATAAGCGTCAGTGTTGAGGAAGTCATAACCGGTGCCGCGGACGGCGATGATGCCGTCGATGCCGCAGTCGATGATCTTCTTCTCCTCGGCCTCGGGGAGCGGGTTTATGATGACGGCAAAGAGCTTGTCGCCGGTGCGGTCGCAGAGCTTCCGAAGTTCGCAGCAAAGCTCAAGCCCGACGGGGGCGGCGGTGACGCCGTCATGCTCGATATAGACCCACATATTCTTGTAATCGGATTTCTGCATGGCGGAGCCCTCCTTAAATCGCGTCTTTTTCGGCAAGCAGTTCGACCAGACGCGTGACGTCGGTCTTGACGCTGCCGGTACGGATGATCTGGCCGGGCTCGGGGAGCTCGGGCGGGTAGATCTTCGGGACGATGGTGCCGGAACCGGGAACGCCGATCTTCTCGAGGTCGAGGCCGGGGATGTTCGTCTCGGTGCAGACGGCAATGTCGGCGGTCTTGGCGTCGAGATAGGCGCGCAGATTCGGCAGGCGGCCGTAGAAGTTGTCCTTCTCGACGGTGATCAGGCAGGGCAGCGTCGCCTCGACGACTTCCTTGCCGGTCTCGAGGCTGCGGGTCGCGCGGACCTTGCCGTCCGAGATGTCCTCGATGGAGAAACAGCAGGAGATCTGGGAGGCGTCGAAGCGCTCGGCGAGCTGGGAGGCCATCTGGCCGGTGGCGCCGTCGAGGGTTTCCTTGCCGGCGAAGATCAGATCGAAGCAGCCAAAGCTCTCGGAGGCCTTGACGATGGTATAGCTGGTGGAGAGGGTGTCGGCCCCGCCGAAGGGGCGGCCGGTGATGAGGACGGCCTCGTCCCCGCCGACCGCGAGGCATTCGCGCAGGGTTTCCTCGGCCATGGGCGGACCCATGGTGATGAGGGTGATCTTTCCGCCGAAGCGCTCCTTCACCTGGACGGCGGCTTCCAGGGCGTTGAGATCAAGCGGGTTGGTGAGCGTCGGAACGCCCGTACGCACCAGGTTGCCGGTCTCGGGGTCCATCTTCACGAGATCGACATCGGGAATCTGTTTGACACAGACGAGTATGTTGAGCATGGGCTTTCTCCTTTATTGAATTTACACCTCATCCACCGCAAGCGGTCCCCCTTCCCCATGATGGGAAGGGCGCCTGCGGGCGCGGGATTTACATATCACAAACCTTCCCGGGGTTCAAAATGAAGTCGGGGTCGAAGACCTTTTTGATCTCGCCCATCAGGGCAAAGACATCCTCGCCGACGCTCTCGCGCAGGTAGATCATCTTGGCGTGGCCGATCGAGTGCTCGCCGGAGACCTGGCCCTCGAGCTCGGCGCACTTGGTGTAGGCGGCGTCCATGATGATCTTGACGCGGCGCTTGAAGTCGTCCTCCTCGAGCTCGTTCGAGCAGCAGTAGATGTGCAGGTTGCCGTCGCCCGCATGGCCGAAGTTGCGGATGCGGATGCCGTTCTCCTCGCCGAGAGCGCGGATGTAGATCAGGAAAGCGGGGATTTTGTCCACAGGGACAACCACGTCCATCTCGTCGATCAGCCTGGTGTCGGCCTCGATGGCGGTCAGGAAGCTCGAGCGGGCCGACCAGGCGGCCTTCTTGTTCGCCGTCGTCGCGACCACAAGAACGTCCAGCGCGCCCGCGGCTTCGGCAATCTCGCCCAGCTTGATCATCTTCTGATCCAGTTCCTCCGCGTCAGAGCCCACAAAGGTCACGAGCACGGAGGCGCCGACCTCGGTGTTCGAGACGGTCTCGGGGAAGATCGGGTTGCCGGTGAAGGCGGCCGAGGAGGTCACGATGTCGGCGTCCATAAACTCGATGGACTGGGGGTCGAGGTTTGCCATCTTGATCTTCGGTACGAAGTGGATGCAGCTTTCGACATCGCGGAAGGGCACGAGGCAGGAGACGTCGCAGACGGGGTTCGGGATCAGCTTCATGATCATCTCGGTGATGATGCCGAGCGTGCCCTCGGAGCCGACCATCAGATGGAGCAGGCTGTAGCCGGAGCTCGTCTTGCAGACGGATTTGCCGAGCTCGACGATCCGGCCGTCCGCCAGCACCACCGTCAGCGCCAGGACATAGTCCCGCGTGACGCCGTACTTCACGGCGCGCATGCCGCCGGCGTTGGTGGAGATGTTGCCGCCCACCGTAGCCGTCTTCTCGCCGGGATCGGGCGGGTACATGAGCCCGTGGGTCAGGGCATCGGCCGCGAGGTCCTTCAGCAGGACGCCGGGCTGGAGCCGGACCGTGAGGTTGTCCATGTCGTACTCGAGAATCTTGTCCATGCGGCGCGTGCAGAGAACCAGGCCTCCCTGAATCGGCACGCAGCCGCCGACGAGGCCGGTTCCGGCGCCGCGGCAGGTCACGGGGATTTTGTTCTGAGAGCAGATTTTCATGATGGCGGAGACCTCTTCGGTGCTCTCGACGTCCACGGCCGCCTCGGGCATGAACTTGCCGTAGATGGGCATCTCGTCGTGGGCGTAGTTGGGGTCGATCTCGTCGCCGTAGAAGAAGCGGCCGACCCCGACGGCGGCACGAAGCTGCTCCGCCACGGCAGGCGTGATTTTGTTATAGTTTGGCATGCAAGAATCCTCCTGTTTTTTGAGAAATATGGGGCCGGCTCAAAACGGACGTTCAGGAGACGGATTGCCACAGCCGGTGTGCGCACCGGCTTTAAAATGACACGTCGTTTTGAGGCAGCCCCAAGTATGCCTGATGAATCAGTCGATCAGGTCGGTGAGCTTGCCGTCGTCGCCAATGGCGCCGACCTTTTTGGCGAGCTCCGTCAGCTCGGCTTCGAGCGCGTCGGAGAAATCGAGGCCGGTTACCTTCCGCTCCTCAATCAGACGGGCTTCGATCTCGCCGGGCATGAAGATCTCCTTCACGCCGGTGGCGGTGCGGCTGTTCTTGATCATGCTCGCATACATGGAGGCATGCTCCTTGAAGCGCTCCACATCCAGGAAGTGGGCAATATCCAGAAGGATCACGGAGAAGCCGGTCTCCTCAGGCCGCATGTCTTCCACGAAGGGGATTTCCGGACTGGTGAGAGCGTCGGCCAGAACGCCGCCGAACATGTCGACAAACACGGCGAGGCCGTAGCCCTTGTGGCCGCCCATGGGACGGACGCAGTATGCGACGTGCGGATCGGTGGTCGGATTGCCGTCATAGTCGTTGGCCCAGTCGGGCGGCATTTCCTTGTTTTCCCGGCGATAGGCCTGGACCTTGCCGATGGCGACGCCGCTGGTGGAGATGTCGATGACGATCGGGCGCTCGGGATTCGTCGTGGGGCAGCCCATGATGATGGGGTTCGTGCCGATGAGACGGTCCGCGCCGCCGAAGGGAGCCTGGCAGGGATAGGTGTTGCTCATGACGATGCCGATGACGTTGTCCTCCGCCATGCGGTGGCCGTAGTAGCCGCCGCAGCCGATGTTCGCGCTGTTGCGGCCCACGCCGGCGGCAACGCCGTACTTGCGGGCGCGCTCGAGCACGGCGTCATAGACGCTGTTCACGGCCACGATGCCGGAGCCGCCGTCGCACTCGTAGACAACGGTGGCGCCCTCATCCTTCACGCAGCGGAAGTCTGGCTGGGCCTTCAGGGCGCCTGCCATATACTGCCGCAGATAGATGCAGAGGCGGGACAGGCCGTGGGAATAGGTGCCGGTGAAATCCGAGTGGGTGACGACGGCGGCCAGGGAGGCGGCGTCGCTCTCAGAGACGTTCAGCGCCATGAGCAGGCGCTCGATCAGGGTCAGTTCCTGCTTGTAGGAAAGATGCATCATGATGATTTGTACCTCCGATATTTTTTATATTTTATTTTTTCAGACTGGAGCGCAGGAAACGGTTTCTATCCGGCTGCGGCCGCGAGGCCCAGCGGATCGACGCCCGCCAGGATCATCCCGCCGAGGACGCAGATCGCGATGACGCAGTAGATCAGGCAGGGCACGATGTTGGTCTTGATGATCTTGCCCTCGTTGCCCATGGTGCCGGTCGTGGCGCAGGCGGCGACCACGTTGTTGACGCAGATCATGTTGCCGGCGGCGCCGCCGATGTTCTGCAGGGCGACGATCAGGACCGGACTCATCTTGACAAGCTCCGCCGTCTGGAACTGCAGACCGGCAAAGAGCGTGTTGGAGACCGTGTTCGAGCCGGACATGAAGGCGCCGAGAACGCCGATGATCGGAGCGATGATGATGTAGGCGCCCTGGAAGATATGGGCGAGTGCTTCCGCCATGGCGTAGAGCATCGACTCGTTCGAGAGCTGGGCGTTCATGCCGGTGTTGCGGTAGATATAGACCATGGAGACGCCGAAGAAGAGCGCGATGGCGGCGCCGAGGCACTGGTTGAAGGTGTCTGCGAAGGATTCCTTCACCTTTTCCATCGGCATCTTATGCAGGAAGAAGGTGAGGATACAGACAAGGATGAAGGGGAAGATGCCCGGGCACCAGCCCCAGTTCCAGGTCCAGTTGACCTTCTCGATGCCGAGGATGTTGGTGATCTTCAGCTTGAAGGCGTCGCTTGTCAGGAGGGTCTTGAGGCCGAACCAGTTCAGGCGGGTGCCGACCAGGATCAGGGCGATCAGGACATAGGGCGTCCAGGCGAGGACGGCAGACATGCCGTTGTCCACATCCTGCTTGACCTCCTGCTTGGAGAGCCAGGAGGCGTCCCATTCGCCGCGCGGCTCGAAGTCCCAGACCTCTTTTGGGCAGAGGAAGCCCTTTCTGGCCGCAACAATCACCACGAAGAGCGTCAGGATGGCGCCGACCAGAGACGGGAACTCAGGGCCGAAGAAGAAGGCCATGATCAGATAGAAGACGTCGAAAACGACCGCGGCGAAGAGCGCAAAGGGCAGCGCAGCGACGGCGTCCTTACCCGAGCGGTTCCTGCCGAACATTTTGCACATGACGAACAGGCCGATGCAAACGATGAACAGGCCGCAGGTGGCCTGGCTGATGG
Source organism: Oscillospiraceae bacterium (assembly GCA_017538965.1). GTDB lineage: Bacteria > Bacillota > Clostridia > Oscillospirales > Oscillospiraceae > Limivicinus. Next base: position 241,191 of record JAFYHU010000080.1, on the reverse strand, counting down.
CCGAAAACTTGGTCAGGGCCATGCGATAGGCCTCGGGATCTCCGCCGAGGTCCGTCACAGACTGGGAAACGATGGTGGCTGCGGTGTTGGTCGGCGTGCCGACCGCGCCGAAGATGACCGGCGTGCTGTTATAAATCAGGGCGACGATCGCCGCGCAGAGCGGCGGGAAGCCGAGGCTGATCAGCAGCGGAGCGGCCAGAGCTGCGGGCGTGCCGAATCCGGCGGCGCCTTCGATGAAGGCGGCAAAGACATAGCCGACGATGATGGCCTGGATGCGGCGGTCGGGGTTCACATTGTTGAAGACGCGCTGGATTGCCGTGACGGCGCCGGAATGCTTGAGCGTGTTCATGATCAGGATGGCGCCGAGGATGATGACCAGGGTGCCGATGGCCTCAAGGAATCCGTCAAGCGCCCAGGCAAAGGCAGTCGTCGTGTCCTGACGCCAGTAGAACAGGGCGATGACCATCGCGATGACCCAGCCGATGGGCAGCGCAACCTTGGCCGGCTTGTTAAAGGCGATCATGAGGACAATGACAACCAGAATGGGGATGGATGCAACAAGTGCCACAGATTTGCTCCTTTCCTTTGTTTTTGTATACGGGTTTCTCCACGTGTTCAGATTACCATAAACATGCACAAAAGGCAAAGGATTTTCTCCGGTTTTTCCTGTCATTTTTGTAACAATGCACAATATCTTCGGAAAATTGCCTAAAAAGAGCCCCGTAACTGCCTGTTAGCAGCTGCGGGGTCGGAAGTCGGGCAGAAGAGGAATCAGGGTTCCGGGAGCTCCTTCGCTTCGTGCACCACGATCTGATTGAAGGGAATCTCGATCCCCCTTCGATCGAAGATCAGGCGGATTTCGCGGTTCAGGGCGCGCGTGACAGGGAATCTGTCCTCGCTGTTCACGTCGTAGAAAATCCTCAGCAGAATGCTGCTCTCCTCGAAGGAATTCACGCCGGCATAGAACGGCGGCTTCACCATCCCTGGGATCTTCAGCTTCGGCAGCTCTTCGGCCAGAATCGCTTCCACTTCGCGAAGATCCGCATCATAGGAGATCGGCACGTTCAGGATCAGGCGGGCCACCTCGTCGGAGCTGACAATGTCGCGCATGGAGGAATTGTTGAAGATCTTGGTATCCGTAAGATTGCGGACCTTGGTAGTGCGCAGGCCGATTTCCGTCACGGTTCCGTACCAGTTGCCCACGGTGACGAAGTCTCCCACCTTGTAGCTGCCTTCGAAGAGGGTAAAGAAACCCGCAATGATATCACCGACCAGATCCTTCGCGCCGAAGCTGATCATCAGGGAGAGGATGCCGGCGGAGGCCAGCAGCGTCTTTGTATCAACACCGAACTGGGCCAGACCGTAGTAGACGAAGATGATCACCAGGATGTATTTCAGGGCGTTTTTCAGGAGAAGACAGACCGTCTCCACCCGCATGTCGGAGACCCGCGCGATGAGATAAAGAATACGGTTGATGAGCACCGTCGCCACGTACATGGCGCAGAGCAGGAAGATGCAGGAGGTCAGCGCGAAGATGTTGAAGCCCTTCTGCCAGTTGCCGGAGATCACGTAGGCCAGGTTGTTCAGTTCCACGCCCTCCGCCCCGCGATTGAGGCCGATATAAAGCGTGGGCAGCAGGATGAACAGGCAGAACACCAGCAGAAGACGGTAAATGATGCGGATAATCCGCTGTTCCGGGGTCTGCTCGGCTTTGGGAATGTAATTGATTCCCCAGCGATCTTCCAGGCCTTTTTTCTCATGAAGGCTGAACAAACCGGAAATGCCGGTAAAGCGGCGCTGTGGAACGTCTTCCGGATTCGGCTCCGCGGCGGCCTCCGGTTCGGGTGAGGGCTCCTCTTCGGAAGGATAGCCGTCGATCACATCCCGCTGATACCGGAAGAGGGTCATCAGGATGATGATAAGAGAGGTAAACACGGCGCAGAGCGTCAGCTGCAGCGCAATGACAAAGCTGTCCGCGTTGCCAGAGCGGTGTGCGATGGGCAGCAGATACAGAGATTCCGATTCACTGACGCCGGCATAGTAGAGCGTGCCGCCAATCTTCAGAAAGCCGCTGAAATCCTCCGTGAGGCTGTCCTCGCTGAGCCCCAGGCTTTTGATGGAGGCATCCCGGAAGCCGAGGCCCGTCGTCGCGACAATATCGAGCGTCTTCTTGTCGACGGCAATGGCATATTCCGGCAGGCCGATGATCATGTTGTCAATCACCGTATCCACCGTGAGCGGACTCAGAAGTTCATCCCGCATGGTCGGGTCAACGGCGATCATGACAAAGCCGTCGCAAAGGTCCTCTTCGTTGCGGGTGCTGACGCCCACATACTGGGCATACTCATAATAGCGTTCATCCTCAATTGGCTCCGTAATCATAGTGGGAACGCCTTCAAGCAGCACGCGAAAACCATAGGTCGGATCTTCCGGATCGCTGCCGATGCTGAAATGGTCATAGGGGGAATTGGTGACAACAACGTTTCCCTTTTTGTCGAACACATAGACGTATTCCACGTTCAGGGTTTCAGCCAGATCCTTCATATCCTCCCGGGTCAGCTCGTCCCTGTCCGCCCCGCCTACAAGCTCAGCTGCGATAGTGCACTGGATCTTGTAGAACTCATCCAGCCAGTCGTTGAGCTTTTTCCTCTGCTCCTGATAGGTGTTCAGGGTCTCTACCGCCGCGTCGGCATGCTTGCTCATGGTCTTGAGGTCATTGGTGACGTTGGAAAGGATCTGCGTATACCAGGAGATGCCCAGAAGGACGATACAGGCAATGGCTGCGTAGGTAATCAGTTTGGGGCGCAGCGTCCCGGCCGTTTCCCGACGGCTGTCCATCTCCAGACAGATCCATTTGACGAGCAGCCACATCAGGATCAGGAAGAGCAGGCTGAAAACCAGCGCGTTTCCGAGGACATACGAGAGCATCTCCGTCAGGGGAACGCCGCAGAGGATGTAGGTATCCCCGTTGTCGATCACGCAGCCGTAAATCGTCATGTTCATATACTTGAGGAACTCCTCGAGGCTGGTCACATTCTTCCCGGCGAACCGGGTCGGCTCGATCTTTTCGAACTCGAGATGCAGATCCTCGGGCTTTGTCCAGGGGCGGATGGAGCCGATGGAAACCACCTCGCCCGTCGCGAGCTCGTCATAGGGCTCTGTCAGGCGTCCGACGTATTTCTCGCAGGGGTGAGCGATGATGCGGCTCGTCTCCTTGTCGGCGACAAAGATAAAGCCGTCTCGCCCGACCCGCAGCTTGGTAACCCGGTTCGTCCAGGAGAGCGTATCGCCGACCAGCTGTTCGTATTCCTCGTTTTTCTCTTTAATATAATCCGCGTACTCCTCACTGTCTAAATCGAACACCTTTTCCCAACTCTGAACCATTCGGTCATAGCTGTCCCCCAGCATTGCCTCGTTCTTTTCCAGCTGCGGCAGGAGCCGGGCCACCTGGATCACGGCCCTGTTGACCTGGGGCCTGAGAATCCAGCTGTAGCTGGATCCAAAAACCGATATGGCCACAAAGAGCACCAGAACGAAGGCAAAAAGCAATACAGCGTAAAGACAGGCCTTGCGCCGAAGAATTGTTTTTCTGTACTTTTTCTGAGCAGGCGTCCGGGCTTGTCCTCTTTTCATGACGGCCCTCCCTCTGTTTCAAATCATGCGTTTATCAAGTCAAAGGGGGATTTTTTCGATCCCTTCCAGAGCTTCTGCGACCAGAGCTTCCACATTCAGGGCTCTCTCCGCGCGCTCGACCTCGTCCAGATGCGGATGGGTCTTCGGGTGGCGCGGAGTGAAGACGGTGCAGCAGTCCTCATAGGGCAGGATGGAGGTGTCGAAGGTTCCGATCCTGCGCGCGAAGCGGACGATCTCCTCCTTGTCCATGCCGATCAGCGGCTGCAGCACCGGCAGCGGGGTCACCGCCCGGGTCACGGTCATGGCCTCCATGGTCTGACTTGCCACCTGGCCGAGATTTTCGCCGGTCACGATGGCCTTCGCCCCGCAGCGCCCGGCGATGCGGTCGGCAATGCGCATCATGAAGCGGCGCATGATCAGCGTGAAGAACTCTTCCGGGCATTTCTCGCGGATCTCCTCCTGGATGTGCGTAAAGGGGACGACCTCGAGGGTCATGGCGCCGCAGTAGCGGGTCAGGATGCCGCCAAGCTCGATCACCTTCTCCTTGGCCTGCTGGGAGGTGTAGGGGAAGGAGAAAAAGTGCACGGGGATCAGGCGGACGCCGCGCTTGGCGATCATGTAGGACGAGACCGGGCTGTCAATGCCGCCGGAGAGCAGGGAGACGGCGATACCGCCGGAGCCGACGGGCATGCCCCCGGCGCCGGGGACCTGGTCGGCGTGGACGTAGGCCGCGAGATCGCGCACCTCGATGTTGACGGTCAGTTCGGGATGGTGTACGTCCACGGCGCAGTCGGGATAGGCCTCGGCAAGCTCGCCGCCCACGTACTGGCTGAGCTGGATGCTGGTCATCGGAAAGCGCTTGTCGCTGCGCTTGGATTCTACCTTGAAGCTCTTTGCCCGGAGCATGTCGGGGCGCAGATAGTCCACGGCAAGGCGCACGATGGCGTCCTTGTCCTTCTCGCAGGCGGCCGCTCGGCTGATGCCGACGATGCCGAAAATATCCTGCACGGCCCGGAAGGCCGCGTCCATGTCGGAGGAATCGTCCTCCGGCTCCACATAGACGGTGGACTGGAGGCAGCTGACACGGAAATTGCCGAGGTCCTGCAGGCGGCGGCGCACGTTGGCAACCAGTTTCTGTTCAAAGCTGCGCCGGTTCATGCCTTTCAGGACGATTTCGCCGAGTTTCAGGAGCAGGATGTCATTCATGGCGTTTCCTCGATTTTCTGATAGAGATAGAAGGGATATTCCGTGCCGTCATCCGGGAAGGAGGCAGTCTGGATCAGGCGGTAGCAGGCGCTCTCCACGGGAAGCCCGCGCGAGACGATGTAGTCGGTCGCGCCGGTCTCCATGTAGCGGTCCATCTCGCGGAACATCTCCTCGGACGGCAGGTTCAGCATGCAGAAATAGCGCGTGCTCGGGACGATGTCGCAGACCGTGAAGAGGCCGACGTCCAGCGCACCGTAGTTGAACAGGGTTGGGTCGGAGGTCTGCATGACAGTTTCGCGGAACTGGTAGACGGGCAGGTCGGCCCGGTGCACGGTGAGCATTGTGTTGTTCTCGGTGCCGAAGAGCGAGAGCGTGAAGAGCAGCGGGAGGAGAATGCGGAAGAGGCGGGAGGTTTGGAAGGGCGCCTGCGGGCGCGGGGAGGGGGCCGCTGCGGCGGGGACCTCATCCGGCCCTGCGGGGCCACCTTCCCCAAAGGGGAAGGCAAGGAGGTGCCAGAGCTGGGAGAGACCGACGGGGATGAAAACGCAGAGGATTTCGGAATAATACTTCATCTGAATCCCGCCGGAATAGAGCAGGCCGAATGCGAAGACGAAGCAGAAGACAACCTGCAGGGCACAGCGGCGCTCTCCTTCCCGCCACAGGCTCAGGGCGGCGAAGAGGAAGAGCAGAATGCCCGCGTCGTTGAAGGTCAGCGCAGAGGCGAGCCCGGAGCCCAGCGCCCGGAAGATGGCGAAGGGCGAAGAGGAGCGGCCGTACACGAAGAGATTGTTGTAGAAATAGGCGCTCCAAAGATCTCCCATTGCTCCGTTCACGGCAAAGTACAGCATCACCGGCAGGGAGGCGAGCAGGACGCCCAGCAGGATCACGGCGAGCTGGAGAAGCAGACGCCCGGTTTTTTTCTCCCGAATCATCTGCCAGGCGGGCAGGAGGAAGAAGCCGAGATAGAAGCCCAGCATGCTGTACTTGATCCAGAGGATCGCGCCAGCGCTCAGGCCGGTAAAGAAGCATTCGCGCAGGGAGAGCTCCCTCCTTTTCCGGACGGCACGGAGCCCGTAATAACAGGCGAGCATCAGGAGCGGGAGGCTGAGTTCCTCCGCGCTGCCGCCCTTCAGGAAGGCCGGGGCCGTATAGACCAGCGCCGCCGTGAGAAAGACGAAGAGCGGACTCCCCTTCTCATTGAACAGGAGAAAGGTTTTCCACGAGAGCAGCAGGAAGAAGAACGCGGCAATCGTCTCCAGAATCCAGGCGCCCAGAAAGCTCGTGTGCGAGACCAGATAGCAGAGCGCATACAGCGCGTACAGGAGGGGGCCTTTCTGCTCATACAGGTCGCGGTAGGGCACGATCCCGAAGAGCATGGACTTGCCGACGGTCATGAAGCAGTTGGCATCCACCCAGGTGTTGAAGGCGTAGAGAGGAGAGCAGAGCGAGCAGATCGAAACCGCCGCAACGGCGCAGCAAAAGATGAGCCGTCTGTCCTCCCTGCTCAGCCGCCCTGTCTCTCCGGCCGGCAGCACGGGCGTCCCGGCAGTCTGCCGCGCCTCCGGCAGCTTTTCGAGCAGGACGGCCAGCCAAGGCACCGCGCAGGGGGTGCAGACAAGGGCCGTCACCAGCAGCGGGAGCGCAGCACGGACATCAAAAAAAGCAAGAGAAACCAGACGCTTTGTGCGCAGCCAGACAAGCAGAAAAACCGCCGCAAAGAAGACAGCGAGGAGCGCCGCGATCCGGAGGCTCTTCTTCCCCGGCCGGGGGAGCATTCCGTCCGGGCCGACGCTCCGCCAAATCAGCAGACTGAGCGCGGCGACCACGGTCGGAGCAATCACCCAGCTCGCCTGCAGCGGGCGCAGCAGCAGCACGCAGAAGGCAGCTGCGCTGACAAAAAACACGGTTCTGTTCATCGGTCTGGCTGCCCTCCTTCCCTGCAGACGGCAGAAAGCTTCGTTCAGACTTTCTTTGCTTCGACTTTCTCGAGGAAGCGCTGCTTTTTGATGATAAAGCGCTCATGCGTTCCCTGTCCGATGGGGCCGCACTCGTCAAAGGCCCTGACTTCGAATACCAGTCTGCGCCCGTCGATCTCGGTCAGCAGGCTCTCAGCCCAGACCTTCATGCCCAGGGGCGTCGCGGCGTCATGGCTGACGGACAGCTTCGTGCCGACGGTGCTCTGTCCCTCCTCCAGGAAGGGCGCGACCGAGCGCTGGGATGCCTCTTCCATCAGGGCGATCATGTAGGGCGTCGCAAAGACTTCCAGATTTCCCGAGCCCATGCTCGCCGCCGTATTCTGTTCATTGACAAGGCTTTCCGCCTTTCCCTTGATTCCGATTTCCAGCATGCCGAATTCCTCCGATTGAAGCTTTCACATCAGTTTACCATGCGCGCGGGAGATATACAATTATTTTTTCGCAAATGGCATAAAACAGCCGCTTTTGTCCGATAGACAAAAGCGGCTAGCTGTTCTTATTCATATTCTGCTTTGTTGTATTGATAGATGAGATCAGCATGACCCGTAAATTTGCACAGGCAGAATCGAGCGCTTTAAATTCTTCTTCCCGCAGATATCCGGTCCTGTAAAGCAGTTCCAGCCAATACCCGGTCTCGTTGGCTTCTTTCAGAGCGATCTGCAGTTTGGCAATGAAATCCGGCTTACCGTGTGCATACTGCGCCTCGCGGATGTTTGCGCCAATGGAGGTTCCGCTTCTCCCGATTTGATTGGAGATTATTGATTCATGTTTGGATTTCAGGTCCTTAACAAGGTTAATAATCGAAACTGCAAAATCAAGAGATTGCGTGCGAAGTTTTGATTCCTGCATGATCGTTTCCCTTTGGTGAAGTTTGCCCTGACGGGCAAGTGAAGCGGCTCACTTTCGCTCGCCGTGAAGTATTGCGGCACTGACGCAAAGTGAAGTTAAGTGTTCCGCTATCGTGTCAAATGCACACTTCACGCGCGAAGCGCACTTCACAAGGCGGAGCCTTGCTTCACGTTCCGTGGAATCGGAACACTTAGTTGAAAGAAACCTGATTTGGCAGACAAATCAGGTTTCTTTCATGGAGCTGGAGGCCGGACTCGAACCGGCGACCTACGCATTACGAGTGCGTCGCTCTACCGACTGAGCTACACCAGCGCACCGGCCCTGAAGGCCACGTTATAGTACCACAAGTCACCTGATTCGTCAACTGTTTTCTCTCCGCCGGAGAGAGCAGGTTACATAATGAGCAAAAAATACATCCATGAAAAAAAGTTATTGACATTTTGAACAGGGTTTTCGACAGGTCCGGCGGGGAAAACGGCCGAAAATTCGCTGTTTATCATTTAACAGAGGGTTACAGAAAGGGTAATCTTTACAAAAAAGAAACATTCTCAATTAACATAATAACAGCGAATGCTGCTTACAGGTAGCCCTCCTCGCGGAGCGAGCAGTAGTTGTCATCCGCGACGATCAGATGGTCCAGCAGGCGGATGCCGACGGTATCAAGTGCTTTTTTCGCCGATTCCGTCGCCGCGAGATCCTCCTGCGAGGGCGACATGGTGCCTCCGGGATGATTATGCGTGAGAATCACCGAGACCGCCTTGCAGGCGAGCGCTTCCTCGACCAGCTTGCGGATCGGAAAGTGGACCGCGTTCACGTCGCCCTCGGCGATTCTGGCGCGTCGGACGACCTTGCCGGCAGCGTTCAGGCAGAGAATGCGCACGCTCTCCTCCTGCCGGTTCCGAAACAGGGCGCAGACTTCCCTGCCGGCGTCCAGCGTGCTGCGGATGACGGCGCTCTCCTGCACCTGCCGCTCTTCGATCTTTCGGGCCAGCTGCGGGATCATCGAAATCAGCACGGCGGTCGGCTCGGTCAGGCGCGCCTCATTCATCAGGCTTTCCGGTGAGGCATGGAACACAGCATGCAGACTGCCGTACTGCTCGATCAGTCGCTTGGCAATCACTTTAGTATCCTGCCGCGGAACAGCATAGAAGAGGAGCAGCTCGAGTGCTTCATAATCCTTGAATCCGTCGAGGCTCTCCTCCAGAAAACGTTTGCGGACCCTTTCGCGGTGGCCGCTGCGCTGTTTTTTCAGTTCTTCTTCCCGGCTGCTCATGGCTCGGTCCTTTCCTCTCCGTAGCTGCGGGACAGGTCAAGGCTGGCAAAGGCATTGAGATCGCTGCCGGCCCGCACGCCCGCGCGGTATTCGTAATAGCCCTGCGCGCCGATCATGGCGGCATTGTCGCCGCAGAGACGCAGAGGAGGGATGAACAGGGCGATGTGCTTTTCCTCTGCCGCGGTCTGAAAATCGCGCCGGATGCGGGAATTCGCCGCGACGCCGCCGGCGACAACCAGTTTGCCGTAGCCGAGTTCCTCCACGGCGCGCATGGCGCGCGGAACCAGACTGTCGCTGACGGCTTTGGTGAAGGAAGCGGCCAGCGAGGCGCGGTCGAGTTTTTCTCTGGTCTGCTCCGCGTGGTGTGCCAGATTGATCACCGCGGTCTTGAGCCCGGAGAAGCTCATGTCGTAGGGATGCCCTTCGATGTGCGCCTGCGGGAAGACATAGCGGCTGTCGTCCCCGGTTTTGGAAAGCTCGTCGATCGGTTTTCCGCCCGGATAAGGCAGGCCGAGCACGCGGGCCGTCTTGTCAAAGCACTCGCCCGCGGCATCGTCCCGGGTCGCGCCGAGAATATGAAGGTCGGTATAGTCGCGCACATCGGCGATCAGCGTGTTGCCTCCGGAGATGGCAAGGCACACAAAGGGCGGCTCAAGCTCCGGAAAGGCAAGGTAGTTGGCCGCGATATGCCCGCGGATATGATGAACGGGGATCAGCGGAACGTCCAGCACCGCCGCGGCCGCTTTGGCAAAGTTAACCCCGACGAGCACCGCACCGATCAGGCCGGGCGCGTAGGCAACCGCAACGGCGTCGATGTCCCGCCTGCCGATCCCGGCCTCCTGCAGGGCGCGCTCGGACAGCAGCGAGATTGCCTCCACATGGCTGCGCGAGGCGATTTCCGGGACAACCCCGCCGTAGACGGCGTGCAGGTCGGCCTGCGAGAAGACCTGGTCGCTGAGAACCTCTCTCCCGTCCCGTACAACGGCGACGGCGGTCTCATCGCAGGTGGATTCAAAAGCAAGAATGTTCATTCGTCGTGTTCAAACTCCTTTGTCATCAGAACAGCGTCCTCTTTCGGGGCGGAATAGTAGCCGGGACGGAATCCGGCGCGCAGGTAGCCGTTTTTTTCATACAGGCGGATAGCCGGGGTGTTGCCGGCGCGCACCTCCAGCGTCAGAAAGCGCAGGCCGCGGTCCCGGGCCAGCTCATCGAGCGCCCGGAGCAGGCCGTCGGCAAGGCCGCGGCGTCGGCATTCCGGCAGCACGGCTACGTTGCCGATATAGCCCTCGTCCAGCACAATCTGGACCCATACCGAGCCGACAAGCCTCTCCCCTTCCCGCGTTCCGAGGAAAACCGTATTTTCCGACTGTATCAGCGAGCGGATCTGCCCTTCGCTCAGGGGCCGGGAGAAGCAGGCATTTTCCACGGCAGCAAGCGCAGGCACGTCTTCCGCCGTACAGATTTTTACGTTCTCTCTCATGCGCCTATTATAGATTTCTTTTCGAATTTCGTCAATGACTCCCTGAGGCTTGACGGAGCCTTGTTTTTAGTGTAGACTGCAATAATCTGAACGGAAGAAGGAATGTATATGCGAATTACAGTCAAAGTCGGCACCTCGACGCTGACGCACCCCTCCGGTCACCTGGACATCCGGCACGTGGAAACCCTGTGCAAGGTGCTCAGCGACGCGAAGAATGCCGGGCATGAGATCATCCTGGTCTCGTCGGGCGCCATCGGCATGGGCGTCGGGAAGCTGAACCTGACCTGCCGGCCGCAGGACATGCCCACCAAACAGGCGGCCGCGGCGGTCGGTCAGTGCGAACTGATGTATGTCTATGACAAACTGTTTTCGGAGTACAACCACACCGTCGCCCAGATTCTGCTGACCGGCGAGGATCTTCGAGATGAAACGCGGCACCGGAACTTTGCCAATACCCTGCAGCGCCTGCTGGAGCTCGGCGCGCTGCCCATCATCAACGAGAACGACAGCATCGCGACGGACGAGATCGGCGTCGGCGACAACGACACGCTCAGCGCGCTGGTCGCGGTCAGCGTGGAGGCAGAGCTGCTGATCGTCCTGACCGACATCGACGGTCTCTATACCGCCGACCCGCGGCAGGAGAAATCCGCCCGCCTGATCTCCGAAGTGCGGGAGATCACACCGGAAATGACGGCGGGTGCCGGCGGAAGCGGGACGGCTCTCTCTACCGGCGGCATGGCCACCAAGCTGGCGGCGGCAAAAATCTGTATGGAAGCCGGGACGGACATGATCATCGTCAACGGTGCCCGGCCGAAGGTTCTGTATGATATTCTGGACGGCAATTCGGTCGGAACACGCTTTATTGGGAGGAAAAACAAATGAAAAACACACAGGACATGCTGCGGGAGACGCGCGCTGCGCTGCCCGCTCTGACAGGCGCAACGGAAAAGAAAAATGCCGCGCTGGAGGCCATCGCACGGCGGCTGGTCGCGGAGCAGGATGCCATTCTGTCCGCCAACCGGGAGGACATCGAGGCGGCGAAGAGCAAGTACGGCGAAGTGATGATGGACCGGCTCACCCTGAACGAAGAGCGCATCGCCGGCATGGCGCAGGGCGTGCGCGAGGTCGCGGCGCTTCCGGACCCGGAGGGAAAGGTGCTTCGCAGGGTGGAACGCCCGAACGGGCTGGTAATTGAGAAGACCTCGGCTCCTCTCGGTGTGATCGCCATCATCTATGAGAGCCGCCCGAACGTCACCTCTGACGCCGCCGTGCTGGCGCTGAAGTCCGGCAACGCGGTCGTGCTGCGCGGCGGGAAGGAATCCTTCCGCTCGAACAGAGCGATTGTTCAGGCCATTCACCACGGTCTCGAGGACACAGGTCTTCCGAAGGAGCTGGTCGGCTTCGTCGAGGACACCGACCACAAAAGCGCCGACGAGCTCATGCAGGCCGTCGGGCTGATTGACCTGCTGATTCCCCGCGGCGGCGCGGGCCTGATCCGCCGCTGCCTGGAGAACGCGAAGGTGCCATGCATCCAGACCGGCACCGGCATCTGCCACATCTTTGTGGATAAAACCGCGGATCTCGACCGGGCGCTCGATATCATCGAAAATGCCAAGGCGAGCCGCCCCTCGGTCTGCAACGCCGAAGAGGTGCTGCTGGTGCACAGAGACATTGCGGAACGCTTCCTGCCCCGCCTGAAGAAGCGTCTGGTTGACGATCGTCGGGAAAAGGGTCTGGTTCCGGTCGAGCTGCGTCTCGACAGACAGGCCGCAGCGATTATTCCGGGCACGCCGGCCGGCGAAAAGGACTTTGACACCGAGTTTCTGGATTACATTCTGGCCGTCGGCGTCGTGGATAACGTCGATGCCGCCATCGCGCACATCGCCGAACACTCGACCGGCCACAGCGAAGCCATCCTGACCGGCAGCGATGAAAGCGCCGCGAAGTTCACCGCGCTGGTGGACGCGGCAGCCGTCTACGTCAACTGCTCCACCCGCTTTACCGACGGCGGGGAATTCGGCCTGGGCTGCGAGATGGGCATCTCCACCCAGAAACTGCACGCCCGCGGCCCCATGGGTCTCGAGGAACTGAACACCTATAAATATATCGTCCGCGGCACCGGCCAGATCCGCTGATCGCCCGACGCACGTTACTGGCGCTCCCAATCAGGCGGTATTGTTTCGCGGCCAGGGAACGATAAGCCCCTTGACAAGCACTGCTGCCGCGAATGGATTATTATATAAAACGCGGCGGGGAGAGGTAAGAGCGAGGGGAAAGGCACGATTCCGCGTAATTGCAGAAAGCTGAGAACGGGAGCAAATAAGAATTTGGAAAGAAAAGAGTAAGTAAGTAGGTATGGCTGGAAATACACTCGACTCCCGGCGAATGGGAGAAATGCAGGAAGGGCGGCTGCTTCTGAAGCTGGCCATCCCCATGATGCTGTCGATGCTGGTGCAGGCGCTTTACAACATCGTGGACAGCATCTATGTCTCCATGGTCTCCGAGGACTGCCTGTCGGCCCTTTCGCTGGCCTTCCCCGCCCAGAATATCATGATCGGCCTCGCCACAGGCACCGGGGTCGGCGTCAGCACGCTGATCTCGCGGGCGCTGGGCAGAGGTGACCGGGAAGAGGCGAGCAAGACCGCCGGCACGGCCATCTTCCTCTGCTTCTGCTGTTGGGCGCTGATGGCTCTGTTCGGCATTTTCGGGGCGGACGCCTTCATCCGATCGCAGACAAATGTCGAGAGCATCCGCAGCTATGCGGACAGTTATCTGCGCATCGTGACGATCGGTTCGCTGTTTGTCTATCTCGAAGTCTGCGTTGAACGCTTTCTGCAGTCGACAGGCCTCACGAAATACTCGATGTGGACTCAGATCATCGGTGCGGTGACCAACATCATTCTGGACCCGTTCTTTATCTTCGGCTGGTGCGGCCTGCCGGCGATGGGCACGGCCGGCGCGGCCATCGCGACCGTCATCGGGCAGGCTCTCGGCGCCTTCTTCGGCTTTCTGTTCCATATCCGGCGAAACCGGGAAGTGCCCCTTGCGCTGCGGGACATCCGCCCTGTGGGCAGAATCGTGCGGCGCATCTATCAGATCGGCTTCCCGTCCATCCTGATGATGGGCATCGGCTCGATCACCAACTACCTGATGAACATCATTCTGGGTGCCTTTACCTCGACAGCCGTCGCCGTGTACGGCGTCTATTTCAAGATTCAGAGTTTCTTCTTCATGCCGGTTTTCGGCCTGAACAACGCGATGATCCCGATCATCGGCTACAACTACGGCGCCGGAAAAAAGGAGCGCATCTACCGCACCATCCGCTTCGGCGTGCTGTATGCCACATTTTTCCTGGTGCTGGGTCTGCTGGTATTCCAGCTGTTCCCGGCGCAGCTGCTGAGCATCTTCAGCCCGTCCGAGATGATGCTGTCCATCGGCGTCAAGGCCCTGCGCCGCATCAGCTGGCACTTCATCTTTGCCGGCTTCTGCATCGTGGCGGGCTCTGCCTGTCAGGCGCTGGACCGCAGTCTGTATTCCCTCTTCGTTTCAATCCTGCGTCAGGTTCTGGCCCTGATCCCGGCGGCCTGGCTGCTCTCGCTGACGGGGGATGTCAACAACGTCTGGTGGTGCTTTCCCATCGCCGAGATCGTCTCGCTCATCGCCAGTGCCTTCTTCCTGCGCTCGGCCCTGCGCGGAATGGAAAAATCATTAAGCGAGCGATAGCCGAAAGGCACATCAAAAAAGGACGGTCAGATGACCGTCCTTTTTTGATGTGTAACTTTTACAGGAGTATTTCCACTTCTTCTCTCTCCGGCATCGAGCGGATGGCGCCCTTTCGGGTGGTCACGAGATACGCCGCCGTGTTGGCATAGCGGAGCATGCGGTGCAGGTCGCTCTCCTTCCGCCCGTCGATCCCGTATTCGAGCACGTCGTTGAGCACGCAGGCGCAGAAGGTGTCCCCGGCGCCGGTGGTCTCGATCACGCCGCCGAGGCTGCAGGCCGGTTCAAAAACAGTCTCGCTGCCGCACCAGGACCAGCTGCCGTCGCCGCCGGCCGTGACGTTCAGGATTCGGATGTTGGGATACCGCTCTCTCAGCACGGCAGCACCCGCGCCGAAGTCGTCCTCCCCGGTCATAAACTTCAGTTCGTTGTCGGCGATCTTGAGAATATCGCACTGGCCGAGGCCCCAGCCGATCTGCTCTCTCGCCTCCTCCAGGTTTGCCCAGAGAGGCGGGCGCAGGTTGGGGTCAAAGGAGATGAGCGCGCCGGCTTCCTTCGCGGTCCTGACCGCGGTCTTCGTCGCCCGCCGGACCGAGGGATGCGTCATGGACAGCGTACCGAAGTGGAAAATCCGGGTGTCTTTCAGCATCTCCAGGGGCAGTTCGTCCTCGCGCAGCATCATGTCGGCGCCGGGGTTGCGATAGAAGGAAAAGTCCCGGTCTCCGTTCGGGAAGGTCTTGACGAAGGCCAGGGTCGTGCGGGCGTCGGGATCGGTCAGCAGGGCCTCGTCGCAGATGCCCGCCCGGACGATCTCCTCCCGCAACATTCTCCCGAACAGGTCCTCGCCCACCTTGCCGATGAATGCGCAGTTCTTCCCGAGTTTTTTCAGCATCGCCAGCACGTTGCAGGGTGCGCCGCCGGGGTTGGCCTCCATGAGAGGGTTTCCCTGGGCGCTGGTTCCGTTTTCGGTAAAGTCGATGAGCAGTTCGCCCAGTGCGACCACATCAAAGCTTTTCTTCATTCTCGCTCTCTCCTTCCGTTTCTTCCGTCTCAAATTCACAGAGCAGCCAGAGAAATCCGCCGGGCGGAATGCGCAGGCTGCTTTTGTCCGCGGGGCTTTCCTCAAGAAGATCCCGATACTCGCCCAGTTCGCTCTCCAGCGAGACGAAGCGCTCGTCTCCGGCAAAGTTGAACAGCGCCAGCAGTTTTTCTCCTTCCCGGTAGCGGCCGATCCCGAGCACGCTGTCGTCCTTCGTGTCGAGAATCCAGGTATCCGCTTTCCCGTCGAAGACGCGGTGCTCCGTTCGAAGCGTTTCGAGCCTGCGCAGGGTCCGGAACAGGCGTCCTTCGCTGCTCTCCGGGTCGTTCCGTTTCTCCGCCGCGGCCCAGTCCATCTTTCCGCGGTGCAGATAGCGGCTGTCGGCCGCCTTCATCGGGTCTTCGTGGTAGCCGTAGTCGTTTTCGCGGCCGATCTCATCCCCTGCATAGAGAACCGGGATGCCGCTGAGCGTAAACATGCAGGCGTGCAGCATCAGGTCCAGGCGCAGCGCCCAGGCCAGCTTTTCGTCGTTCTGCTCATAGCGTGCGCTCTCGATGCCGCAGAGAGAGGCCGTCGTCCCGCAGAGGCGGGCGTCGCCCAGACGCGGATCATCGTTGTACAGTTCGCCCCGGGCCGGGCTTCCGGGGAAGCGGCCGGTCAGGTAATCGTTCAGATATTTCTTGTGGGACACCTCGCCCATGCCGAATTGACCGAGGAAGGGATAGTCCAGGCCCCAGCCGATATCGTCGTGGCAGCGCAGATAGTTTAAAAAGGTGTATTCCTTCGGCAGGAAAAAGACCTGGCCGAGCTGGTGCCGCAGCAGGCGGACATCGCGGGTGGCCACGGTGTGCCAGATGCTGGCCATGGTCGTCACATTATAAAGCAGATGGCATTCGGGTTTTTCCACCGTTCCGAAATAGGGCACGACCTTGGACGGCTCCATCACGACCTCGCCGAGCAACAGCGTGCCCGGGCAGACGATCTCGCAGACGATGCGCATCATGCGCACCAGCTGGTGCACCTGGGGAAGGTTGCGGCAGTTGGTGCCGAGCTCCTTCCAGATATAGGGCACCGCGTCCAGACGGATCACGTCGATCCCCCGGTTGCACAGGTAGAGCATGTTCTCGGTCATGTCGTTGAACACTTCGGGATTGCGGTAGTTCAGGTCCCACTGGTAAGGATAGAAGGTCGTCATGACCACCTTGTGTGCCTCGTCGCACCAGCGGAAGTTCCCGGGCGCCGTAGTCGGGAAGACCTGCGGCACGGTCTTTTCAAATTCGTTGGGGATCGTCCAGTCGTCATAGAAGAAATAGCGCCGCTGGGCCTCCTCATCCCCGGCGCAGGCTCTCCGCGCCCATTCGTGGTCCTCGCTGGTATGGTTCATCACGAAGTCCAGGCAGACCGAGATGCCGCGTTCGTGGCAGTCCGCCGCAAGAGCTTCCAGATCCTCCATGCTGCCCAGCTCCGGCTGAACGCGCCGGAAATCCGACACCGCGTAGCCGCCGTCGCTTCGATCTTTAGGGCTCATGAGCAGCGGCATCAGGTGCAGATAGTTGATCCCGCATTCGCACAGATAGTCGAGCTTTTCCCGTACGCCCTGCAGCGTGCCCGCAAACGCATCTGCATACATCAGCGTGCCAAGCAGATGATGCCCGCGGTACCACTCGCTGTCCTTTTCCCGCGCGCGGTCCAGCTTCTTCAGCGCCTCCGGCCGCTCCTGCCAACAGCGGTAAAGCATGCCGCAGAACCAGTCCCATGCCTGCCCGTCCCCGTTATAGAGCTCCATGTAGAGCCCCTGCAGTTCATCGCCCTGTTTTTCAAAGCGTTCGCGGAACTCTTTTTTCCATTTCTGTCCCTGCATTTTCTCTGTCCTTCCCGTCTTTCCGGTCATCAGCCTTGTGCAGTCTGTACAGTCATTTTACCTCATGAGCCGGATGATTGCAAGGCCGGTCTTTCTTTACGGATTCTGCTTGTCAAATAGCACAATTCTTTTCTTCTTTTCTTGTGCAAAACGCCCAGTTTTTTGGCAGAGCACAAAAAATCTTGCTTTTGATTTGTTCAAATGCTATAATTTTTGCAGTTATTGGGAAGCGCCAATAGCAAAATTTTTTGAAAAGTGAGGAAAAAAAATGAAGAAGTATCTTGCTTTGCTTCTGGCAGTGGTCATGGTGCTTGCTCTGGGCGCCTGCGGTGTCTCCACCGAGCAGGCTGCCGCTCCCGCAGCCGCACCTGCTGAAAGCAGCTCAGACAGCGCCGCTCCGGCTGCTTCCGGCAGCGGAATCCGTCTGTTCAACGGCAAAATCGAGATCGCGACTCCGCTGGAAGAGGCTGCCAAAGCCTATGAAGCGGCCACCGGCAAGAAAGTCGAAGTCGAGTCTCTCGGCGGCGGCGTTGACCTGCAGGCCACGCTGAAGCAGTACTATCAGGCCGGCAACATGCCCGACATCTTCGTCTTCGAAGGCAAACCCGACCTGGCCAACTGGACCGGCATGGTCGTTGACATGTCCGATCAGGAATGGGCGAAGGACACCGACGCCGGCTTTGTGGATGACACCGGCGCTCTGGTAGGCTTCCCCTACACCACCGAGGCCATCGGCCTTGCCTACAACAAGGCCATTCTGGAGAAGGCCGGCGTTGATCCGAAGAGCATCACCGGACCCGAGTCCATGAAGGCCGCCTTCGAGGCAATCGATGCCAAGAAGGACGAGCTGGGTCTCACCGCCGTCATCGGTTACTGCGCCAATGCCACTGAGCTCTACTGGTCCACCGGCCAGCACCTGTTCGGCCAGTATCTGGATGCAGGCCTTGCCCGCGACGACACCACCTATTTTGACATGCTGATGGACGGCGGCAAGCTGGATCTCGACCGCTTCACTCCGTTTGCCGAGATGGTCGGCCTGTTCAACCAGTATTCCGACCCCGCCCTGCTGGTTTCCGGCAACTATGATATGCAGGTCTCCGGCTTTGCCGGCGGCAAGTATGCCTTCGTCACTCAGGGCTCCTGGATCGGCTCCTCCCTGACCAACGACTATAAGGATCTGTACGCTTCTGCCGGCAACTTCGAGTGCGGCTACGTTCCCTATGCCTTTATCGAAGGCATCGACACCATCCTGACCAACGCTCCGTCCCACTGGGCTGTCTATAAAGACGGCAACGTGGCCGAGGCCGAGGAGTTCCTGAACTGGCTCGCCGGACCGGACGGCCAGAAGATCATGGTCGAGCAGGCCGGCTGCGTCAGCCCGTTCAAGAGCTGCACCGCCGTCGCCACCGATCCGTTCGCCGGCCCGATCTCCGAGTTTGCCTCTGCCGGCAAGACCTCTGCCTGGCACTGGATGGGCCAGCCCTCGAACCTCGCGCAGGACTTCACCGGCGCCATCTTCCAGGATTATGCCAAGGGCGATATTGATACCCAGGGCTTCATCGACGATATGGTGTCCACCATTCCCCAGTGCATCAACGGCTGAGTTATTCCCTGATTGAATTTTCGGAGGGCGGCGGCAGAGCCGCCGCCCTCCCCTGCTATTCGGAGAAAAGGAGCGTTCCGCATTATGGATGAAAATACCACGGGCAGAAAGATTCTGTCACTGGTGCTCCTGATACTGGGCCTTGTCCTTCTGGCCGCTGCCCTTTGGATGGATATCACCAAAACCTATCTGGTCGTCGATCTGGGCGTGAAAGTTGCGCTCCGCGGCCTCTTCCTGGTTCTCGGTGCCCTGCTGATTCTCGCCGGTCTGTATTACATTCCGACGGTCATGCATCACAGGACGATCATCAACATCATCTTCCTCTTCCCCCTGCTCTTTACCTTTGCCGTAACGGTCATCGTTCCGATGTTTGTCGGTGTGTTCTATTCCTTTACCGACTGGAACGGCGTTTCCTACACGCGCATGGTTGGTTTTGAAAACTATGCTGCCATGTTCAAGGAGGCGGCCTTCATCTGGTCGCTGCTGCTCACCGTGCTCTTCGTGGTGATCAACAT
The DNA here is from genome assembly GCA_017538965.1 of Oscillospiraceae bacterium. GTDB lineage: Bacteria > Bacillota > Clostridia > Oscillospirales > Oscillospiraceae > Limivicinus. The sequence goes on along the minus strand of JAFYHU010000080.1, from coordinate 222,036 downwards.
GCTTCTGGTCAACCTGGTGGCTTTCCTGCTGGCCCTGCTCTGCACGACCAAGCTCAAGGGCGTCGGATTCTTCCGCGCGGCCTACTTCCTGCCGAACCTGATCGGCGGCATCGTTCTGGGCTACATCTGGCAGTTCATTTTCTCGAACGTGCTGACCACGATTCTGAACTCGCCGCACTCGGCCCTGGCGAGCACCAACACGGCCTTCATTGCGATCATTGTAGTGTATGTCTGGCAGTATGCCGGCTACATCATGCTCATCTACATCAACGGTCTGGCCACTGTCCCGAAGGATGTTCTGGAAGCGGCGCAGATTGACGGCGCCAACGACATGACGACGCTCTTCAAGATCAAGATTCCCATGATCGCCGCCACCTTCACCATCTGCACCTTCCTGACTCTGACCTCGGCGTTCAAACAGTTCGATGTCAACCTTGCCTTGACCAACGGCGTCGGCACGGTCCGCAACTTCATGGGCCAGCGCCTGTCAAACGGCACGCAGATGATCGCGCTGAACATCTACAACACGGCGTTCGCGCGTGACATGTACGGCTATGCCCAGGCCAAGGCCATTCTCTTCTTCATCATCCTGGCTACGGTTTCGCTGATCCAGGTGCGCATCTCGAACAAGAGGGAGGTTGAAATGTAATGAAAATGAAGACTTCCCGCGTGATCATCCTCATGATCATTGCGATTCTCCTCGCGCTTTACATTCTGTTCCCCTTCTTCCTGGTGCTGATCAACTCCTTCAAGAACCAGGCCGCCATTGTTCAGGACCCGATTTCGACTGCCGGCGCCAGCTTTCAGCAATTCATGTCGAACATCAACGCGGTGGTCAACAACAAGAACTTCGTGTTCTGGCATGCCTTCGGTTCCTCGGCGCTCGTGACGATCATCTCGCTGTTCCTGCTGGCGGTGTTCGGCGGCATGGCCGCCTGGGTCATCTGCCGCAACAAGGCCAAGTGGTCCACGGTGATCTACATGGTCTTCATCTCCTCGATGATCATTCCCTTCCAGGTCGTCATGCTTCCGCTGATCGCCACCTTCCGTGAAGTCGGCAAGTTCGTCGGTCTGGGCATGAACGGAACCCTGCCCGGTCTGATCTTTGCCTACTGCGGCTTCGGCGGCGCGATGACGGTGTTCATTCTCACCGGCTTCATCAAGGGCATCCCCTATGAGCTCGAGGAAGCGGCGGCCATCGACGGTTGCTCGCCGGAAGGCACCTTCTTCCGCATCATCTTCCCGCTTCTGAAGCCCACCATCGTCACCGTGACGATCCTCAACGGCATGTGGATCTGGAATGACTACCTGCTGCCCTCCATTCTGCTGGGCCAGAGCAATCCGAACAAGACCCTGCCGGTGGCCGTTCAGGCCTTTGTCGGCTCCTTCGTGAAGTCCTGGGATATGATCCTGACAGCCGCCCTGCTTGCCATGGCCCCGATGATCATCATCTTCCTGATTGCGCAGAAGCAGATCATGAACGGCATGGTCGAAGGCGCCATCAAGTAAACCTGCTCCCCTTCAGGTTATACCGTTTCGCGGCAAAAGAAGGCACTGCCCCTGTCGTAACTCCTGCTGCCGCGAATTACCGAAACACATAACAAAAGCGCGGCGGAGAAACCTTCGTGCGAGGGACCAGTTCCTCTTCCGCGCAATTGCAAAAGCTTAGATCGGGGTTGTCTGTATTTTGAGACAACCCCTTCATTTTCGGGAGGTCGACTCCCGGAGGGAGACCATGAAACTATTCGATCTGAACAGTCCGCTGATGGTCGCGCTCGGAAAGCTCGCCGATATCATCATCTGCAACATTATGTTCTGCCTGTTCTCCCTGCCCGTAATCACGATCGGCGCTTCCCTGACGGCGCTCTTCCACTGTACGCAGTGGATGATCGAGGATGATGAGCGGGATGAGGGCCTGATCTTTCGGGATTTCTGGCAGGCCTTCCGGCAGAACTTCGGACAGGCCACGCTGCTCTGGCTGATCTGCCTGCTGATCATCGCTTTTCTGTTCGCCTATTACTGGGTCTGCCGCAGTCTCGGCGGCGCCTATGCCAGAGTCTACCAGACGACCTTTTATGCGCTGGTCCTGGTGTTTCTGTTCGGTTTCATCTACATTTTCCCCCTGCAGGCGCGCTACCGCAACAAGGTCCGCTACACTCTGCGCAACGCCTGGCTCCTCAGCATCGCGGCCCTGCCCTGGACCCTGCTGAGCCTTGCCGTAATCGTGGGCTTCGTGTACGTCACCGTTTTCATGAAGCCGGACGCTTTTCAGATGTCCCTGTATATCTGGGCGGTCTGCGGTTTCGGCATCGTCGCCTATCTGTGCAGTTTCTTCTTCCGCCGGGCCTTCCGCAAGATGAGTCCCGAGCAGCTCAAGCCCAAAACCGGCGTGGCCGAGGGCGCGGTGTTCACGGATGAAGAGCACCGGGAAGAGGACCTCATGGTACAGGAGAGCAGCTACTCCGATCCTAACTGGAATCGCCGGGACGATCTGTTCGCCTCCGAGAAGACGGAGCCCAACAGCAAAAAGAGACGCCGCCGCTGACCGGTGTCGTCCCGCAGAGGAGGTACATAATGGAACCCATGGAAAACGACGTCCTGCTTCCGCCGGAAGAACAGGCGCCGGCAAAACCGAAAAAGGAAAAACTGACGAGAAAAGAACGGAGGAAGCGCTGGAAAGCCGCCAAGAAGGCCCGCCGGGACGCAGAAAAGGAATATTACCGCTATGCTCCCTGGGGAAAGCGGGTCTGGAATCTCTATCTCAAGAAGCCCGTTTCCTGGGTTTTTGGCGTTCTTCTGATCGGAGTGCTTCTGATCGCCTCCTTCGGGGCGATCGCAGATCTTATCGGGGAAGTCTTTAACAGTGTCTACACCAGCGTCAAGGACAAGCCTCTCTCGGACGAGGATCTGAAGAAACTCTATGAGCTTTCGCCTCTGGATGAAGAGGGCGCAAAGCGCATCGACGCGCTTCCCGCGGTCGGAGAGAATGAGACCTGGACGATCTGTGTCTATCTTGTCGGCGCGGACCTCGAAGACGGGGATGAGAACGATCTCTCCTATGTCACCAAGGTACTGACGAAAGAAGCGCGCGAGGAAAACAGCGCCGAAAGCAAGGCGCACCAGATGGACTGCCTGACGCGTTTCAACGAGGAACTGAAAGAGAGCGGTCTTGAGCTGCCCGCCTTCTTCTATTATCCCGAGAAGCCGGTCGCCTCGTCGACGACCGTGACCGAAGAAGTCGTCGTGTCCGATCGTCCCGGCGCAGCCTCGACCGACATCGGCGAGATGACGGCGGAGACCTGGTCCGACAACATTCAGATCGTCATCCAGACCGGCGGCGCCACGCGCTGGAGCAACAGCATGGTCAACCCCAACCGCACCCAGCGCTTCCTCTACAAAGGCGGAGAATTCATCGAGGTGGCGGATCTGCCGCTTGTCCCCTCCTCCACGCCGGACACTCTGGCGGACTTTCTGCGCTTCTGCAAAAAGGAATGCCCGGCTGATCACACGATGCTGGTTCTCTGGAACCACGGCGGCGGCCCCTTCGGCTACGGCAACGATTCGATCTACAGCGGCTCTTTCAGCCTGAAGGACATCCGCGAGGCGCTCTCCGCCGTCTATTCGCCCAGCAGGACGGATCCGGCCTTCGACATCATCGGTTTTGACGCCTGCCTGATGTCCACCCTCGAGGTCACCCACGCCCTCGACGGTTTTGCCGATTACTACTGTCTGAGCGAAGAGACCGAACCCGGCGACGGCTGGGACTATACCCCGGTTCTGCAGGCCATGACGGAGGACCCGACCATGAGCCCCGCAAAAGTCGCGCAGAAGATCGCCGACTGTTACAGCGACTTCTATGTCCGCGAGAACATTAATTTCCCGATCATTCAATGGGATGTCACCTTCTCGGTCATCGACGCCGGGAAAGCGGCGGAGCTCTACGAAGCCTACTGTGCTCTCTGTCAGGCGCAGCTGCTTGATTCCTTTGACGACCTCGGCGTTCTGGCCGAGATTGGCCGCTGCAGCGGCAAAGCCACGCATTACGCCGGTTCCTACTCCAATGTCTACAACTCTGTGGATCTCGGCAACTATATGGACTATCTGGGCGACAGCTATCCCGAGGAATGCGCCCGCGTCAAGGAGCTGCTACATGAAGCTGTGCTCTACCACCGCCAGAACGGCGGTCTGAGCGACTCGACCGGCATGGCGGTCTATGTTCCGAGCCAGATCGATGAAATCAGCGGCCTGATCCAGTTTCTCAGGTATGTCTACGATATCAGCGAGAACGACAGCGTCACCGCGCTGTACTACTACAAACAGGCCGGCTGCCTGAACGACGAGCTGAAAGAGGCTGTCTCGCTCATGACGGACAAGGAGCCCAGAGTGCTGGATGTCAGCGCCTTCCGCCAGTTTGCCAAAACCCGGCCCGAGACGGACGATTCCGGTTTCCGGATTCCGGTCAGCGCCGAACTGCAGAATCTGCTTGTCGACTACGAGCTGGAGCTCAGTCGCTATGATGAGGACAAGGACCTTCTCACGGATTACGGTCGGGAGAACTGTCTGATCCTGGACGGTGAGGGCCGCCTCGCCAGCGATTTTGACGGCAAATGGATCTGCCTTGACGGCCAGCCTCTTGACGTAGAGATCATCTCCTCCTCCGCTGCCGCCACCGACTATCGCGCGCATATTCTCTACAACGGCGACGAAGCCTGGCTGGAGCTCAGCTGTGACCGCGATACCGACGAAGTCCATATCTCCGGCGTACGGCTGGTTCCGGCCGGTCTGATGGAGGACGTGAATTACCTGAACAACACCCGCAGCCGGGAAGAAGTGGAATACGGCGCGAAGATCACCCCGATCTATAATCAGACGGATCTCAGCGACAACTCTACCTGCAGCGTCAAAGGCAGAACCGTCACCTTTAACAAGTCCGGGATCAGCCTCAGACGCGAGGCGCTTCCCGCCGGATCCTACCTGAGTTCAGCGGTCATCTCCGACACGCGCGGCGACAATTACTACTCCGGCGTCATTTCCAGCACGATGTCGGGCGGCACGATGAGCGGCTGGGCCTTTGATTCGCGCTTCTACGGAAGAGATTATTAACCGTTTTTCTATTATTCCTGAAAGGAGATGGTGCGCATGGCAATTCTGCGCCTGTTTACAATCATTTTTCTGGATACCGGTCTGAACATTGATATCATCTTTGCCTGCCTGTATCTGGCCGGTCTCTGGGGTCTCTTCAAGAAGTCCGGTCTTGCGGGCTGGTGGGCCCTGATCCCCGTCGCCCGCGAATACCAGCTCGCCTGCTGCGCCGGGCGCGAAGACGAGGGCCGCGTCTACAGTCTGACCGCCCTGGGCAAGATCATCCTGAACGTCATCATGGTTCTCACGAACTACTCTGCGGAAACCGCAGCGGAGAGCGTGTCCGGCGTTCTGCTCGCCGTTCTGGCCCTGGTGCTGGTGATTATCAACCTCGTCTACCGTATGCGCATCGTCTTCGGACTGATCGAGGTCTACGGCGTCAGGCGCCGCTGGGCCTGGCTCTGGCTGAGCGAATACACGCGCTGGATTCCCGCGCTGCTCTGGGGCTGGAGCACAAAGTATAAACCCGAATGGCAGATTGAGGATATCCGCGCCGAGATGGAGCGCCTCGCCACTCACGGCAGCGCCAGGGTTATGGACGAAGGCCTCACAGTCAACCTGAAGGAGCGCAGCGTACGCGAGTTCTTCAAGAAGAAGATTCTCCTGCGCGACATCCACATGGCCATCCCGCAGGGCCACATGGTTCTCCTGCTGGGCGGCTCCGGCGCGGGCAAGACCACCTATGTCAACGCCATCAACGGCTATGAGAAGGCCAAGGCTGAGGTCATGCTCAACGGCAACAACATGTATACGCATTACAAGCGCATGCAGTACGAGGTCGGTTTCGTGCCCCAGCAGGAGATGATGCGCGGCAAGGATACCGTGCTCAACACCCTGCTGGATGCCGCGAAGCTCCGCCTCCCGAAGGAGGTTTCTCCCGATCAGCGGCGCCGCCGCGTGGACGAGGTCATGGAGATTTTCGGCCTGACTCCGGTCAAAGACAACCTCGTCGAGAAGCTCTCCGGCGGTCAGAAGAAACGGCTTTCGATCGGCATTGAGTTCATCTCGAACCCCTCCCTCTTCATTCTTGACGAACCGGACTCCGGCCTTGACGGCGTCATGGCGCGCGAGCTCTTTGTCCAGCTGCGCAAAATCGCCGACACCGGCAAGATCGTCATCGTCATCACGCATACGCCCGACCGTGTCATCGACCTCTTTGACGACGTGATCGTGCTCGCGAAAGACAGCGCCCGTACGGGCCGCCTCGCCTTCTACGGCAGCGTGGATGAGGCGAGAGCGTTCTTCGGACGTCAGAAGATGGAAGAGATCGTCAAGTCTGTCAACCGCAAGGAAGAGGGCGGTGACGGTCTGGCCGACGATTTCGTCATGAAGTTTGCGGAGGTGCAGCATGCCTGAAACAAATGAAAAAACAGCCCCGCGTCAGCTGACGGTCCATCACCGCGGCCGCATGGGACAGCTCGGCATCTACTTCGGCAAGATGCTGCGCATGTTCGTCTATCAGAGCGACTGGAAAGTCCTGCCGATGGCGGCGCTGATCGCCGGCCTTGTGGGCATGGTCATACGCAATATGCTGTGTATCAGCATGGAAGGCACCTTCATGGCCTGCTTTGCGATGGTCATGGTCTGCGTCTGGAACGGCTGCTTCAACTCTATCCAGGTCATCTGCCGCGAGCGCGACGTCATCAAGCGCGAGCACCGCTCCGGCATGCACATCAGCACCTATGTCGCCTCCCACATGCTCTACCAGTCGATCCTCTGCCTGATGCAGACCGGCGTCACGCTCTACATCACCCAGGTGGTCGGGGTTCAGTATCCCGAGCAGGGCCTCTTTACCCCCTGGATGATCGTCGACATCGGCATTTCGATGTTCCTGATCACCTATGCCTCGGACATGATGTCCCTCTGGATCTCCTGTCTGGCCAGAAACACGACCACCGCCATGACGATCATGCCCTTCATTCTGATCTTCCAGCTGGTCTTTTCCGGCGGCATGCTGTCCCTCCCCTCTTGGACCAAGCCTCTCTCCAACCTCACAATCTCGAATCCGGGCATCAAGGTTCTGACCGCCCAGTGCGACTACAACTCGCTTCCCATGACCGCACTCTGGAACAAGGTGGTCGGGATCTGGTACGAGCCGGTCAGCACCACCGTCACCCTCGGCCAGGCGATGGACTTTCTCCAGAACGACAAAAAGCTCCCCGAGGTTGAAGAGCTTCGGCAGAAGAAGTTTTCGGAGCTCCTCCCCGAAACCGGGGATGCCGAGGTAGATCAGAGCCTGCTCTCGCTTTTCAAGGATTCCACAGTCGGCGAGCTGATCGATTCGATTGCCGAGGATCCCGTCGTGCAGCAGAACCGGGATGAGAGCTATACCATCAACACGACCATCGGCCGGATCATATCCCTGATCGGCACCGACAAGGTCCAGCATTATCTGCTCTACGAAGTCGCTGCCAGCAGCGCCAATCCCGATTACGTGCTGTCCCGCTCCAACGTCGCCGGCTACTGGATCCGCCTGATCGGCTTCACCTTCCTCTTCGCCGCCCTTTCCACCGTCACTCTCGAATTCATCGACAAAGACAAGCGCTGATCAAAAAGCCCGGGCTCCCCGCCCGGGCTTTTCTATCTCTCGCTTTCTTATCCGATATTTCCGTAGGGAGCGATCCCCAGATTGCTCCGCAATCCTCCGCGCCCGCAGGCGCCATTTTCGACTTTCAACTTTTATCTTTCCGCTTTCTCTCTTCTGCATTCCCCACGACATTGTCAGCCAGCCAGTCCATCCCCAGGATCTGCTCCGGCGTCAGCAGTTCTCCTTCCGCGATTCTCAGCGCGCCGCTCTGGTCGTAGACCGGCCCGTCAAAGGGCCGGAAGCTCCCCGCCGCGATCTGCTCGCGCATCAGCAGCACCAGGCGCCTGAGCCCGTCCGGCAGCGCTTCTTCGCAGTTGATGTCAACCGCGTTGCCCGAGATCCCCCACCAGTAGTTGATGGTCTGCCCGGATGCGCCGGATTTTCCGAGACTGTCCCACGAACCATCCAGCACCGACTCGAGAATCCGACGGTACAGTTCGCCCCAGCCCCAGAATGAGGAGATCAGGTTTTCCCTCTTCCCGTCCTGCATTCGAAAGACGACGGTGTCCCGGTCGCAGTCGTCCGAGCCCTCGCTGTCCTTCCCCGAAATCACGGCGATCCCGCCGGTCGTCTCCAGTTCTCCGATCTCATCCTCGGGCGCTTCGGCCTCGCGGAGCAGAATCCTTGCCTTCGGATTGACCATCCTCGCTCCGAGAGCGAAAGCGTTGATCGACGCCAGGGTGCTGTACACCGGCGCCCTGCTGACATACGGGATCTCCCCGTTTCCGCTCATGGCCCCGGCGACCATTCCGGTCAGGAAGTTGGCCTCGTACATTCTCCCGTAATAGCAGCGCAGAATCGGATGGCTGACGTTCAGCGAGCAGTTGAGAAACTTGATCCCGGGCAGCACCCCTGCCGCCGCCAGCGTGGGCGCCAGCAGGCGCGGCGACGTGGAAAAGATCACCTGGATGCCGTCCTTCGCCAGCGCCTCTGAAAGGCTCAGCAGGTTTTCACTGTTCACATTGAAATAGCTCTGGGTCTGCAGTCTCTCCCCGAAGCTTTCCTGCAGGTACAGACGCCCCAGCTCGTGTGAGCGCGTCCAGAGGGAGTTTTCCGGGTCACCGTCATGCAGAAACGCCGCCTTCAGCGTCCGCGACGGCAGATGCGTGATCCAGCTCAGGATATCCCGCGGCTGATCCGCCGGGTCCGTCATCAGCACGGGCCCGGTCTGCTGTTCAATCTCCAGCAGTTCGGGCGCGATCGCCGTCAGGTCGTTTTTCAGATCCGTCGTAGAGCGCCTCTGCAGGCGCTCATAGCCGAAGACCTTCAGATACCCGAGAAGCGCCTCGTCCTGTCCCAGCTTCCCGTTGAGCGGGGAGGCACGGAAGGCCTTGCGGAAGCGCGTCACGTCCGACATCAGGCTGCGCTGCCGGTCCTCGTCCCAGGGCTCGCGATTCTCTCCGCAGAGCAGCTCCGTCAGCGCCGGATACTCGCCCGGCCGCTCAAAGCAGATATAGTTGGTCTTCGTCAGCCGGAAGAAATCCAGAAACTCGTAATACGCTTTGATCTCCGGCTCGTCGCTGCGCGGCGGCACGATACGCCTGACTTCCGCGCGCAGAGAGACCGCCCCGAAATACCGCAGCACCGACACGCGCTTGTGCCCTTCCACGACGTAGAAACGGTTCAGATACTCAATCGCCGTGATCGACTCGCGGATGCCCTCCTTCAGATGCGACGCCGCCAGCGCCGACCATTTCGACGCAAATTCGCTGTTCTCGTCCAGCAGCGGATAGAAGGAGGCCGAAAACACCTTCTTCCTTGCAGCGCTGCGCGTGCCGACGATCTGTTCGATGTCGATGCGCATTGCGCCGAGGTATACTTCCTGCAGCGAGCTCAGATGCGGAACGATCTCCTCCAGCACGGATAGATACGGTTCCTCTCCCCGTGCGCTGCGGGTTTTCACTTCTTTCAGGCCGATTCTGCGGGCCTGCTGATAAGAGAGATCGGCCATGACCTCTGTCCTTTCCCTTGGATTTTTACCGTGCCTATTATACCACAGGCTTGCGAGAACAACAAGTTGCGGGGATAAGATCAAAAAATTATCCTTTTATCAAAAAATCAGACTTGTGTTTTTTTCCCAGGCATGGTATCTTATAGCCATGGAACACGTGCAGAACGCACAATATATTTGTTTGGAGGAAACAGTATGGCAAGCATCAGTTTCAGAGATGTCACCAAGATGTACGAAGGTGCCGAGCGCCCCGTCGTCCCCAACCTGAACCTCGAGATTGCAGATAAAGAATTTATCATTCTTGTCGGTCCTTCCGGCTGCGGAAAGTCGACCACCCTGCGTATGATCGCCGGTCTCGAATCGATTACCAGCGGCGAGCTTTACATCGGCGACCGTCTGGTCAACAAAGTCCCCCCGAAAGACCGCGACATCGCGATGGTGTTCCAGAACTACGCTCTCTATCCTCATATGAGCGTCTATAAGAACATTGCTTTCGGTCTGACTCTGCGCAACGTCCCCAAGGATGAGATTGACAAGCGCGTCCACGAGGCCGCGAAGATTCTGGACCTCGAGCACCTGCTGGAGCGCAAGCCCAAGGCGCTTTCCGGCGGCCAGCGCCAGCGTGTTGCCCTGGGCCGCGCCATGGTCCGCAACCCGGCCGTCTTCCTGCTTGACGAGCCTCTCTCCAACCTCGACGCCAAACTCCGCACCTCGATGCGCAGCGAGATTGCCCGCCTGCACCGCCGTCTGGATACCACCTTTGTCTATGTCACGCATGACCAGACCGAGGCCATGACCATGGGCGACCGGATCGTCGTCATGAAGGACGGCCTGATCCAGCAGTACGATACCCCGAAGGTGCTCTATGACACGCCGTGCAATCTCTTCGTCGCCGGCTTCATCGGCTCCCCGCAGATGAACTTCCTGGATGTCACCATCGCCGCCGAAGGCGGCAAGATGTTCGCCATTCTGAATGACGACAAGCTTCTGATTCCGGAGCCCAAGCACGAAGCCCTCAAGCCCTATATCGGCAAGCAGGTCATCATGGGTCTCCGTCCGGAGGACTTCTGCCCGCTGGAAGAGCTCAACGAATACAACGGCATCTCCGCCAAGGTTGACTTCTGCGAGCTCCTCGGCGCCGAAACCAACCTCTATCTCTACGTCGGCGACAAGAAAGTCATCGTCAAGATGCCGTCCTATGTCGAGCGCCCGACCACCGAGTATGTCAAGGCTCCGGCCGAAATGAAGCGTTCCCACTTCTTCGACAAGGACACCGAACTGGCGATCTGCCATTGATGAGCGCCGTCTATCCCCCCACAGACAGCGCATTGAATCTGGAAGCTCCGGGAGATCTTCTCTCGGGGCTTCTGGGCGTTTGTGAGGCGCGCAGCGAGTCCGTCCCCGCCGGCGCCGTCCGAACAATTCCAGCCGAGCCGGGCCGGTGGCGTATCCTCTCTCCCCTCTCCGGCAGTCTGGATCTCGCCTGGGCGGACCGGACCTGGACCCTGGACGCCCACCAGGCGGCAGCCCTTCCCGGCAGCGAGGGTCTTTCTCTTCTGGCCCGGGAGGACTCCGCGCTTCTCTTTCTCTCTCTCTGCGGTCTCGTCCCCGACCGGATTCTGGACGCCTGCCGGCACGAAAGCGGCCTGTTCTTTGAAACCGGCGGCCTCGCGCTTGAAAGCATGCTGCGCAGCCTGCGCGTCCACAGCGGCCATACCGTCTCGGAAAAGGAAGCCTCCCAGACGGCCTACCGCCTGCTCATGAGTCTCTCCGGCACCGCCTCCGCTGCCCCGGCGGAAGGACGCAGGCTCCCTCTCGTGGTGGAAGCCGCCCTTGGGATCATGCGCCGCGAATACGCCTTTCTCGACGGCATCGGCGAGCTCGCCGACCGCCTCGAAGTCACCCAGGAGTATCTGACCCGCTGTTTCTACCGCTCCATCGGCATGACTCCCGGGAAGTACCTGAACCAGGTACGCATCGAAAACGCCCGTGCGCTTCTCCGAGAGGGCGGCCATTCGATTCAGTTTGTCTCGGACGCCTGCGGGTTTACCAACAGCAACTACTTTGCCCGCGTCTTTCGAAGCAGCGTCGGTCTGAATCCACGCGACTACGCCCGCCGCTGCGCCTCCCTCGACGCGCTCCCTACCCCCCGCCGCGACGAAGAACTCTACGTCCTCTAAAGGAGTTGATACCATGCGACCTTTAAACCGAACCGTTACCATCGCCTGTATTCTCTTCATCGTCATCCTGTGCCTGGTTCTCTCGATCGCAGCCTGGCAGCTCTATACCCATTCCATGTACGACCGCTATCAGAAGCAGATGGCAAGTCTCGCGGACTATATCGGCAATCATATCGACCTCGACGACATGGCTGTCTGTGCCAGAACTAATGTTGAGTCCGAGACCTATCAGAAATTCCAGGCCTTCTTTGATAACCTGATCGACAACTACGCAGATGTCCACTACCTCTACATCATGCGGGCCGCCGAGGGCGAAAACGGCCTCCAGGGGTATGAAATCTGTGCCGCCAACAGCACCTATGAAAAGGAAAATGAACCCGATATGGTGATGCACCTCGGCGATACGGATCCCGACTGGTACACGCCCGAGGCAATACGGGAGATCTGGGAGTATCAGCAGGGCAATCAGGACGTCTACTTCATCGACCGCTCGGAATGGGGCGTTGACTACACGCTGGCGCGCCCGCTGATCAGCTCTGACGGCGACCACTTTGGGCTTCTCTGCGTGGACGTCTCGATTCAGGAGCTGAATGCCACCATTTACCGGAACATCTACATCAACATCGCCATCATCGTCGTTCTGGGCTTCCTCTTCACGTTCCTCCTGCTGTCCTGGATGCGTACCAACGTGACGGTTCCGCTGCGTCAGCTGGAGCAGAGCGTCACGGACTTCGCCGGCAAATCCACCGGCAAGCGTGACCCGGACGAGCTGGTCTTTACGCCGCCCGACATCCGTCCGAACAACGAAGTGCGCTCCCTGGCGAACGCGGTCACCCAGCTGTCCGTGAACATGCGCGACTACGTCAAGAACATGCTCGCCGCCGAGGACGAATCGCGCGGTCTGCAGGAGCAGGTATTTATCGATGCCCTGACCAAGCTGAGAAACAAGGCCGCCTATGACAAGAAGAAGCAGGCGCTGGAGTGGGATATTCTGAACAACATTGCCGAGTTTGCTCTGGTCATGGTCGACCTGAACTGGCTGAAGGTCATCAACGACCGCTACGGTCATGACCGCGGCAATGAATATATCCTCGGTGCCTGCAGCCTGATCTGTGAGGTCTTCGCGCATTCCCCGGTCTACCGCGTCGGCGGCGATGAATTTGTCTCCGTCCTGCAGGGGGTGGATTATGAGAATCGCGAGCAGCTCTGTGACGCTCTGAGAGAACGCTTCCACGGCCGGACAAAGAACGAATCCGCCGAGCCCTGGCAGCGCTGCTCTGCCGCTGTCGGCATGAGCACCTACGAGCCCGGCGACACCGTCGACGCGGTCTTCGCCCGCGCCGACCACGAAATGTACGCCGAAAAAGCCCGTATGAAATCTGCCAACTGAAAGCGGCTCTCTCCGATAAAAACCAGCTCGTTTCCGAGCTGGTTTTTTGCTTACTTCGTTCCTGTCAGCGCGATACCGTCAACATAAAGCGTATAGCCGTTGCTGATGACGTTTGCCGCATCCCCGTTGAATTCGCTGATATAGCTGTCGCCTGTCAGCGTCCATGTACTGCTGCCGTCCAGCGTAACCGATACGCTGCCGACTTTGGCGGAGACAGTCTCGCCTTCGGCGTTTACGATGCTGCCGTCGACGGATCCCTCAAAGCTCGAGTTCTCCTTCAGTTCCAGCGTCAGAACGGAATTGCTGCCGACCTTGATCGCGCCGGCGAGCTCCTGCGCGGTCGCCGTAAACGTCGCGACGTTGCTGCCGCCGCTCCATCCGTCGTCACAGACGGAAAGCAGGATGTTGTCCGCGTCCTCGTTGATGATTGCGACGTCTTCAAGCGTGATGACCGCATTGGTGTTCGTCACGTGGAAGACATGCCCGCTCTTGCTGGTGAGACTTCCGCCCGTCATGGTGAAATGGCTGGTGCCGCTGTTCGCGTCGCCGGACATGGACTGATAGATCATGATGCTGTCCAGGAAGCTTGCATGGCCGTTGCGCTTCGTGTTGTTCGCCGTGAGATCGCAATCGGTCAGCGTGATGGAATTCAGACCTTCGATGCAGACGCCCTCCGACAGATTCGAAACCAGCGTGGCATTGGACACCGTAATCTCCGCCGTAGAATAGATGGCCGGCGAGCCGAGCCCGTTCGAGGTATAGCTTCCGCCGTCCACGGTCACCGTCCCGCCGCCGCGGTCGGTGCGGATGGCCGCGCTGGACTGTCCGGACGTGGTCACGTCAAGATTCTTCGCATAGGTGACGCCGCCTCCGGTTGTCATGATGCCGCCCGAGCCGTCTCCGCTTGTCACGATGGTCGTGTCGGAAATATACAGCGTCGTACCGTCGCCTTCTGCGCCGTTCCGCCCGCCGTTGCCGCCGTAGCAGAAGACGCCGTTGGCGCCGCTGGCGTCTGATGTGATCGTGCCGCCCTGAACTGTGGTTGTGCTTCCGTCCTTCACGAGCACCGCCGCGTTCAGTCCGTAAAAGTTGCAGCTGTCGCCTCCGTTCGAATTCCCGGTTTTCGTAACCGTCGGATCTTCGATCGTCACTTCTTCCGAAGTGCTGATCAGCAGGGCGCTCTCATCGGCTGTCGTGCTGGCATAGGTCTGTCCTTTCCGGCTGTCGGCGGATGTGATCTCAACCGCGCCGGCGTAATCGATGTCCGCAGCGGCGTTGCCGCCGAAACCTCCGGGAGGCATGCCGCCGGGGCCGCCCATGCCGTCAGGAGGATCTCCGGGAAGTGTTCCGCCCTGTCTGCCCATACCGTCGGGGGGTGTTCCGCCCTGTCCGCCAAAACCGTCAGGGGGATCGCCGGGAGGCGTTCCCTCGGGCGGTTCTCCCGGCATCTCTCCGAATGCCGGCCCTTCCGCCGCTGCGCTGACCGCTATGCTGCAGCTCATCACCAGCAGCACCACACTCAAAACAATAGCAAAATATTTCTTCATGATGTTTCCTCCTTTGCTTTTCCTGTTTTGAGTCTACTACCCCAACCTAAAATAAACCTTAAGACGAATTCCCTGATTTAATATCATAGTATTGTTTTTCATGACACGATACTATTTCAAATTGGAAAACGCCTCCAAGCGTTTTTCGCCTGGAAGCGTTTCTCTTTTTCCGGGACTCTATTCACAGCCTCTCAATTTCTGTGTGTAAAACAGCTTCGGAATCCATGATTTCCGCCCCGACGTTTGCCATGTCGCGCAGATTGCTCTCCTGAATCTCCGGTGTTTTGGAGGAGGTACAGTCGCTCAGAACCGTAACCCTGTAGTCCAGCGAGATCGCGTCATAGCAGGTCGTCCGAATGCAGTTCGGCGTGGTTGTTCCGCTGAGAATCAGATGCTGAATCCCCAGTCGCCGCAGGATCAGGTCCAGTTCTGTGGCAAAGAATGCCGAATATCTGGGCTTGACGATTCGATAATCGTGTTCATCCGTCCCAAATGCCTCCGGCATCTCCGCGGAAATCTCCTTCGCGCAGCCCGGCGAGAGCGGCTTCCCGCCCGTTTCCCAGGCGTCGCGGCGGGGCTGCTCCACATCGCTCCCGTCAGCGGCATAGGCGCGCGTAATAAAGAACACGGGAATCCCCTGTCTCCGGCAATGGGCGATTACTTTGGCGCAGGCCGGCACAGTGGCGGGCGCACCGTCTATGAACAGCGGCGATTTCTCACAGAGAAAGCCGTTCTGCATATCAATGACAAGCAAAGCTGTATGGTACATATCTTTCACCGGTTTCCGTTTCGCACGATCTTCAGAAAATCTGCTGCGGCGGCTGGGGATCCGGCGAGGATGCTGCACCTGCTTCCGTCCATCGGAAGGCTCTCTCCTTCGATCGTGCAGCAGCGTCCGCCCGCTTCTTCCGCGATGAGAACGCCGGCGGCATAATCCCAGAGGCTGACTTTCATTTCAAAGTACAGCCCAGCCCGTCCGGCGGCAACCGTACACAGGTCCAGAGCGGCCGCTCCTTCCCGGCGCACATCGAGTCCGGCATCAAAGGCCAGACGCACCAGGCGGAAGGTTTCGTCGGCGAGTTCGGGATTATAGGGAGCCGATCCGAAGCAGACCACGCTATCGGTGAGGTCGGCGTCCGTGATGGAGATGGGCCGCCCGTTCAGAAAGGCTCCCTTTCCCCGGATCGCCGAGAACATCTCATCGACATACGGATTGTAGACGGCTCCGACACGAACCGATCCGCGCTCGGCATAGGCGACCGAGATGCAGCTGTGATGAAAGCCGTGGACGAAATTCATCGTGCCGTCGATCGGATCGATGATGAAAAGCTGCTCGGCATCCGGCCGATCCTTCTCCGTCATTTCTTCGCAGAAAAAGCCCGCGCCGGGCACCGCTTCCCGAAGCTCCCGGATCAGGAAGTCCTGAACGCGCCGGTCGTACTCGGTGACGACGTCCCGTTTTCCGTTTTTCATTTCCGCCAGGATTCCGTGCGCCTGCAGCAGCAGCTCTGCCGCTTTCCGCTCGGCCTGTTCGACGGCGTTCAGGATTGTCTCATAAAGCTGTTCCATGTTTCTTCCGTCTTTCTCTTTTCTCTGTTCTCTCCGTCCCGGAAGTCAGGACAGGGTGACGGGCTTGCCGCAGGACAGGATCGTGATCGCGTCTCCGGATTTCAGTTCGTAGGAAGCGCCGCTGTGATCCGCATGCACCCGGATAATCCTTCCCCGGAAGCACACGCAGAAAGAAAAGCTCTCCCACTCCGGCGGGCATACGGGGGCAAAGCTCAGCATGCCGTCCCGGATTCGCATGCCGCCGAAGCCGCGGGTCATGCCAATCCAGGTCCCCGCCATGTTGGCCATATGCAGTCCGTCTTTCGTGTTGTGATGGATGTTGTCGAGGTCCAGGCGGGCGGAAGAGAGGAAGTAGTCGCAGGCCTTCCGAATCTCTCCGATCTCCGCCGCCAGGATTGAGAAGACCGCCATGGAGAGGCTGGAGTCGTGCGTGGTTACGCTGTCGTAGAAGGCAAAGTTTTTCTTCTTTTCCTCCTCGGTATAGCGGTCTCCGAAGAGAATCATGGCCAAAATCAGGTCCGCCTGTTTGCAGACCATGTGCCGGTAGATCGTCAGGCCGTGATAGTGCATCAGCAGCGGATGCTTTTCGGCCGGGATGCTCTCAAGCGGCCAGGGTTTGCGCGCCAGGAATCCGTCGTCCTGCGGCACGATTCCGTCCTGCGCGGGCGGATAATACATGCCTTCCGCGGCTTTCTGCCAGAAGGCCGCCTCCTCTTCCGAAAAGCCGATCTTCGTGCAAAGGGCCGCGTACTCCCGCGGGCATTCCGCCTTCAGAATCTGCATCGCCGCCGCCGCGTTCCGGAGGTTCTCCTCCGCGACGCTGTTGGTATAGACGTTGTTGTTGACCATGACGTTGTATTCGTCCGGCCCGGTCACGCAGTTGATGACGAAGCGTCCGTTCTTCTCCTCGCTGAAGAAGCCGATATCGGCAAAGAGCCTTGCCGTTTCGGCCAGGATCTCCGCACCCATTTCGCTCAGAAAGGCGAGGTCTCCCGTCGCCTGCCAGTACTCCCAGACGGCATGCGCGATATCGCCGTCGATGTGCACCTGCGCTGTCCCCGCGGGGAAATACGCGCTGCACTCTTCGCCGTCGATCGTGCGCCACGGGAAGAGCGCTCCCTTCGGATGCCCCATGACTCTGGCGCGTTCTCTCGCCTGCGGCAGGGTGGTATAGCGGTATTCCAGCAGTTTTCTGGCGAGTTCCGGTTCCGTATAGAGGAAGACCGGCAGAATGTAGGCCTCTGTGTCCCAGAAGGTGTGCCCTTCATAGCCCTCGCCGGTCAGGCCCTTGGCCGCGATGTTCCGCCTGCCGTCGCGCCCCACCGACTGCAGCAGATGGAAGAGGTTGAAACGCAACCCCTGCAGCAGGGCGTCGTCCCCCTCGATGTCGATCCCGGCGCGCTCCCAGAAGGCATCCAGATAGGCACGCTGCTCTTCCGCCAGTTTGTCAAAGCCCGGCGCCTCGCGGCAGCCGTTCATGGCCTCTTCCCAGCTGTCCGCCTCGTCTTTTCCGGAAGCGGTATAGCAGATGCTTTTCTCCAGGCGCAGGCTGTCGCCGCTCTGCAGGGCCGCTTTCCCGATCCAGGAAACACCGTCCTTCCCCGCCTCGGCGGTAAACGCAATGCTTCCCCGATGGTCAGCGGCGCAGCTGACGGTAAAACCGGAATTCTTGGTCTTCTGCTGCAGGGCGATCATCGCTCCCTGCACTTCCGCGCCGCTGCAGAGCAGACGGCGGTCCTTTCCCGCGGCGTTGCGCGGATCGTTCGGGTCACCCTCGGCGATCACGGCTGGACGGACGGCACTCTCCAGAGTGAGACGGCAGCTTCCCCGGAGGCACTGCAGCGACAGCGCCGTCGCCGCCAGATTCCTGTGGGTCAGGCTTACCAGGCGTTTCTGTTCGACTTTCAGTGTGCAGCCGCTCTTCGTCTCCCATACAAAACGCCGCGTCAGAATGCCGCCGCGCAGGTCCAGCACGCGCTGATGCTCCGTGACCCGGCTCTTTCCCATGTCCAGCCGCTCTCCGTCCGCCTCCAGGATCAGGCTTTTGGCGTCCATCACGTTGCAGATAGTCTCATGGTTTTTGGCGTAACCGTATGCCGCTTCCCCGTAGACGATGGGCTCGGTGTCAAAAACGCCGTTGAGGAAACTGCCCTGTATGGTTTCGGCGCCGGTCGCCGTCTGCTCTTCCAGATTGCCCCGCATGCCGATGAATCCGTTTGCCAGGGCGAAAACCGATTCGCTCTCCCGCAGTTCATTGAGCTGAAAGTCTTTTTCGGTGATCTGCCATGCTTCGATCGGATACCTGTAGTTCATCTTACTCCCCTGCCTTTTTCTTTCCCGTTTTTCTGTTCCATTACCACATCGCAATACGTGATTCCGTAATACCGGAAGCTCTCCAAAGCCTGTTCGTCGATGCGCTCGCCGCAGACAAGGATCGGCACGGCGGGCGGACAGCTCACGCTCGGCGAAGCCAGAATCCGTCCGAGGCTCTCTTCTGCCGGGACAGTCTCAAACGGCCGCATCAGGGCTTCTCTCGGCGTTAAAACTCTCTCCGGCTCAGCTGTTCTTGCCGCCGGAGGTTTTGTCCTGATCGGATCCCGGCGCGGTTCGGCGTTCAGGCGCCGATTGACCGCCGATAATTCCTCTTCCCGGTTCTCGGGACTGATCATCATGACCACATAATCTTCGTCAAAATATTCACAATATATTCGATCTTCCCGCAGGCGGGCGGCCAGTTCCCTGCCGGTCATCCCTCTCTCCTTCGGGCAGAGCGTCAGCTTCAGCGGTTCGCTCCCGATGAGCCTCCAGTCGTTCTCTGTCAAGGTCAGTTTCAAGGCCGAAACCTGCTCCGCCGTCTCCCACAGCCGCGCCTGATAGTCCCCGGCCAGTTTTTCGTTCATGGTGTCCAGCGAGGCGAGGATCAGATAGGAAGGGCTGGTGCTCGCGAACAGCGCCATCGCCCGCTCCCCCATCGCGACCAGTTCTTCGGAGCAGTCCTGCGAGAAATGGAGCCAGGCGCCCCCGGTCAGGACGGGCAGGGTCTTGTGTGCGGAATCACAGCAGAGGTCCGCACCCTGTTCAAGAGGATGAGCGCCGTCCGGCAGGAAACGGAGATAAGCGCCGTGGGCATTGTCAACCAGCAGCAGTGCCTGATGGCGGTGACAGACTTCGGCAATCGCGCGCAGGTCCGTTCGGTTTCCGAGATAATCCGGTGTTGTTATGTAAACCGCTGTCGGGGCTTTCCCGGGTGAGAGGAACAGCTTTTCCAGTTCTTCCGGATCGATCTGACAGGTCAGCAGCGAGTCCGCCGTGCCGAGAAAGAAAAGCTCCGGGTCCAGCAGCGCTGCCGCCTCCAGAAAAACCCGATGCGCGTTCCTCCCGGACGCGATGCGCGCCCGCTTCCCCTGCAGGGCGGCATGCATCTGCGCAAGATAAAGCATGGCCCGGATGCAGAGAGAGGAGCCCTCCGTGGAGTACAGCGTACGCTGGCTTTGAAACAGAGCGGCGGCGTTTTCTTCGCTCTCGCGGATGATGCCCCCGGAAGCATAGAGCACGTCGGCGCCCGGGATCTCGGTGATATCCTGGCCTCTTTTGTTTCCGGGCATGTGCAGGCGGATCGGCGTCAGGGCCTCATAGCTCCGCACAAAATCGCAGATCGGCGTGTTCATGCTCTCTCCTGCTTTGCCTGCTGCCGGACGGCCGCCAGCATGATCGCGCACTCCATGCGTTTGCGGAAGAGCTCGCAGCCAGCTTCATAGACGCCGGTGATGCTTCCCGCCGCGTGCCAGGCGTTGGCCGCGCAGCCGCCGGAGCAGTAGAGCTTCGCCCAGCAGTCCCGGCATTCGGGTTTGGCATAGACATTGCAGGCGCGAAACTCGTCCCTGACGGCCGGATTGTCGAGCCCGTGAAAGACATCGCCGAGGCGGAAGCGCTCCTCGCCCACAAACTGGTGGCAGGGGTACAGATCGCCCCAGGGCGTGACCGCCATGTATTCCGTCCCCGAGCCGCAGCCCGAGATACGTTTGTAGATGCAGGGACCGCCGGTCAGATCCAGCATGTAGTGATAGAAGGTAAAGGGTCTCCCCTCTTTCTCCCGCTCAAGCATCAGCTCCGCCAGTTCTTCGTACTGTCCTTTGACGATTTCGATGTCAGCAGCCGTCAGCGCGGAGGGATCGTCCGGCGCACAGACCACCGGCTCCATGCTCAGCTCCGTAAAGCCCAGGTCCAGCATCTGACGGATGTCGCGGACGAAGTCGGGATTGTGGTGGGTAAAGGTTCCGCGCATATAGTAGTTTTTCCCGCCGCGCGCCTTCACCAGCTTCTGGAACTTCGGAACGACTGTCTCCCAGCTTCCGCGGCCTGCATAGTCCACCCGAAAGCGGTCGTGCACTTCCTTCCGGCCGTCCAGGCTGAGCACCACGTTGCTCATCTCGCGGTTGGCAAAGTTGATCACGTCCTCATCGATGAGCATGCCGTTCGTCGTCAGGGTAAAGCGGAAGTTTTTGCCGGTCTCCTTTTCGCGTGCGCGGGCATAGCGGACCAGTTCTTTGACCGTCTCAAAATTCATCAGCGGCTCGCCGCCGAAGAAGTCCACCTCCAGATTGCGCCTGGTTCCGGAGTGCGCAATCAGAAAGTCCAGCGCCTGTCTGCCGACTTCCGGGCTCATGACCGCCCTTTCGCCGTGGTACCTGCCCTGGCTGGCAAAACAGTAGCTGCAGTTGAGATTGCAGGTGTGCGCCACATGCAGGCAGAGCGCCTTGATGACATTGCCGCTCTTCTCCTTGAAGCGGCCGGCCATCGGCTCGAAGCTGTCGGGCGTGAAAAGCTGACCGGCTTCCTTCAGCGCCGTGATTTCGTCCCAGCAGTCGGCGATCTCTTCCTCTGTCAGGTCAGCGGACCCGTATTTTTTCAGCATTGCCGCCGTGATCTCGTCTCTGTCATGCGACTCATACAGGGCAATCATCTCAAAGGCCAGGTCGTCCACCAGGTGGACTGCCCCCGAGCATACATCCAGAACAATATTGCAGCCGTTCAGCCGATACTGATGAATCATTGTGATCCTCCCGGTTTAAGAAAAATGCCGCCTTCCGGCGGCATTCCTTCTTTTTTGATAGCTTACTTCTCAGCTTCGGTGTTTTCGCACTTCTGGTTGGCGATTCCGCAGCTGGTCTTGCATGCGGACTGGCAGGAAGTCTGGCACTCGCCGCAGCCGCCGTTTTTCGCGCTCTCGCAGAGATTGCGCGTATTGAGGGTCACAATATGTTTGCGTTCCATAATATACTCCTTCGAAAAGGTGATTTGGATATTTTATACCATAGATAAGAGTTGAAGTCAAGGTTTCATTTCTGCTTGTTGCATATGACGATCCGTTCAGGTCGGACTGGTACTGATCTCCAGGACAACCTGGCCGACCATATTCGTATAAACCATACGAATGCTCTGTGCATTCTGTCCTGACTGTACTGCATGAAGCCCTGCCATCAGGAAGAGATCCGTGACCGCCTGTCTCTCTTTCTCGCTGCTGTTATAAAGATCGTTTACGACAATGGTGATTACCGTCTGATCTTCATTGACGGAGACAGATTCAAAATGAATGTACCATTCCGTTTCCCCGCACTTTTCCGATATTCCGGCCGCAAGTGCGTTCACATCCGCAGTCGGGACTTTTGTCTCGGAAGCCATCGTTACGGACCCGTCCGTTTCCCTCTTCACGGATGTCAGTCCGTATTCTTCTGCAAAATGGTCATATTCCTCCTGTGTCGACGCCTCATAGACCAGACGCGCCGGAATCACAGCGGTTTTGCTCTCCGGTTCGCTCGTTTCCATTACCGCCGGCGTCTCGGTCTGTACCGGCATCGGCGTTACCGGAACGACGGTCGGGGTCTCTGCTTCCGTCGCTGCTTCTGTCGCCGTTTCCGTCTCTGTTTCTGTCTCTTCCTCAGCTTCTATCTTCACTTCCGCATCCTTTTTATGCAGGAAGCTGCTTCCCCACCCGGTCCTGCCGATCACCAGCAGAGCCGCCGCAAGTACGGCAAGGATACCCAGCACGATAACAGCCCACTTCCATTTTGAGCCGTTCTGCCGTTTTGCCTTCCGTGTTCCGGGATTGCTGTCCGAATCATCCTCTGCGTCTTCCTCGCCCGGCTCAGCGCCGATCCACAGATCGTCTTCGTCCTTCTCCCATTCTTCCGGCAGTTCTTCCTCGTCGTCCGCTTCGCCGGGCATCTGTCTTTTCTCATATTCCCGCTGAAGCCAGTCTTTGTCTTCCATGCTCATCGGAACGCTCCTCTCTTCTCTTTCATCTGCAGGTTTGTCTTCAATTTCTGGGCAGGTACACCGAGGCACTCTGGCCGAGCATCAGATCGCTCTTGTCCACGGTGAGGTGGACGGTGAAATAGGCGGCATTCTGCCGTGTGACGCCGAGGCCTGAGATCTCGGTGACGGTACCGGTCAAGATCTCACTCTCGTTCGTGTCCAGCGTTACGGGAACCCGGTCGCCCACCTTCAGGCCGTTCAGATCCATCTCATCCACATCCGCGACGATTTCCAGCGAATCGGTGCGGCTGATCCGGGCCAGCAGCTGGCCCTTCCAGACCTGCTGACCGGAGGCAGCCCCCACCGTGGAGATCACGCCCGCGGACGGCGCGGTCACATCGGGGACGGCGCCGAGATCCGCGTCAGGCGGAAGAAGCAGAAGAAGCGTATCGCCCTTCTTCACGCTGTCGCCCCGTTTCACGAGCAGCTCCGTCACCACGCAGGAGGCGCCGATGGTCACGTCGTCGCGCCTGTACACCTTGCCTTCGCCCACCCGGCCGTGGTAATCATAATCCTCATCCTTATACAGCGTGAGAATCTTGTCGATGTTGTATTCGCCGGTGAAAATCTCCACCTCATAGTCTCTGTCACTGTTTGAAATGACGACGCCGGAGCCTTTTTCATGCCCGAGCTTGAAAAAGAGAGGCTGTCCGACATGAATGTGCAGACAATCCTGCTCCTGGTGCGCTCCGTTGTAATTGCCGTGCATCCGCAGCAGATGCTCGGGTTCCAGCGTCGCCACGGCTCCGTAGGTGCTCATGGCGGCATCGGCACTGTCCCCTTCTTCGACAAAGAGGCAGCTCACGATCCCGTTCTCCGGAGCCGTAATCCGAGTGGTCATCATCTGAAACAGAACGGTTCCGGCCTCCACCGTGTCTCCGATGCTCCAGTCAAAGGGCAGCAGGGTGCCGGAGCAGGGCGCCGTCAGGTCGTCGAAAGCGGAAGCCTGCACGGTGCCGTTGGAAATCGAATAAGCGGTCAAATCGGTTTCTGCAGCCGCAGGAACGGCCGTCATAGCCGCCAGCAGCACCAGGCAGACAAGAAAACCGAGTATCTTTCTCATAGGATTGCTTCTCCTCTCATTCCACACTCTTCAGGGCTTCGACCATGTCAATGCCCCGTACCTTCCGGGTCAGCAGCCATTCCACAAACAGCGTAAACACGAAGGTAATGACGCTGGCCATCCACACGGAGCGGAAGCTGACATAACTCACGAATACCATGGACTCAAACTCGCAGATCCGCAGCAGAATATCTACCATGGCAATGCCCGGAAGAATGCCGAGCAACACGCCGAGCAGTGCGGTCAGGCCGCTTTCACGCAGCATCAGAGAACGGATTTCCCGCTGATGATACCCCAGCACCTTCAGGGTTGCGTAATCCCGGACCCGTTCGGTAAAGTTCATGAGGCCCATATTGTAGCAGATGACAAAGGCCAGACCCAGCGCCACACCCGACAGGATGGAAAAGGCGGTCTCGGTCGCGTCCAGGAGGGTCATGCCGTCAGCAAACTGATCTTCGATGCGCTTGATCTCCTTAACCTCATCCATCTCATCCAGGCGGTGCAGGCAGCTCTCGTCCGGATCGCGGATCAGCAGAGCCGTGACTTCAAATCCGCCCTTGCGGCATTTCTCCCAGGCCTGTCTGCTCATAAAGAGGCCCTGTCCGGAATTGGTCTCGGCAAAGTCCCGGATAGCAAGCTTCAGGGGCTCGGTCTCTCCTACCAGGAAAACTTCCACCGTGTCACCGAGCTCGATCCCCGTCACCTTGGCCAGTTTCCGGCTGATGACCGCGTCCTTCTCCGGCATAGGCAGCACTTCCTGATCCGCAGTGAGCCGAATAATCGTCTGATCATCCTCCAGCACGGTGAGCAGGCAGGCGCGGCTGGTGCGGCGGCCGCTGAGGGACACGCTTTTTTCCATGACCCCCTCTACCGCCCCGGCATTCAGACGGTTTTGATAGCTCTCCAGCGTTCCGGTCTCGCCTTCCCGGAGATTCACGCGCAGGTCGTAGCTGAGTGTTCCTCCGAAATACTGCCCCATGAAGTAGGAGACCGATTCCTGCATGCCGAAGGTGGTGATGATCATCATATTGCAGCAGATGATTCCGACCAGCATGATGATGGTTCGGCCCTTGTTGCGGAGAAGGTTCCGGACGATCATCTTGGTATTGAAAGAAAAGCGCCGCCACAGCCAGGTACAGCGTTCCAGCAGAATGTGCGTGCCGCTTTTGGGCGGCTTGGGCCGCATGAGTTCGGCCGTCTGTTCCCTGAGAGATCGGCGCAGCGTCACGATACAGATCCAGACCGACAGCGCCACGGCCACCGCCGTCATACCATAGGAGGCAAGGCTCACGGGAGGCCGGAGCATATAGGGATAGCAGGCGTTATGGATCATCATGGTCCAAATCACGTCCGGCAGGGTATACCAGCCGACATACAGACCGACAAGAGAACCTGCGGCCGAGGGGAGCAGCGCGTACCAGAGATAATGATTCCGGATTTCGCGATCTGTGTAGCCCAGAGCCTTCAGGGTGCCGATCTCCAGCCGTTCCTTGTCGATCATGCGCTTGAGCGTAGAGACTACAATCAGGGCTGCCACCGAGAAGGTCAGCAGCGGGAAGGAATAGGTCAACGACCGAAACATCGTCGCGTAGCTCCGGGCGGTGGATACATTTTTATGAGAGGAAGAGGGCACCACCAGCGCGCCGGGTACGGCATCCTTCAGGGCTGTCTCCGCCAGAGCCGGATCGGTGCCGGGAGCCAGCTTCACAATGGCGTTGGTATAGGGCAGCGTCGGAACGGCAGCATGGGAGAGGATGATAAATCCGTAATGCTCCGGATCGGGTGCGGACTCTTTGCTGGTAATCGTGTATTCCGCCGAAAAGACCGTCCCGCGGATGAGAAAGCGCATCTGCTGTCCGGCCACGGTCAGGGTCACGGAATCTCCGGGAGCCAGCCCGTGCGCCTCGGCAAACTGTTCCTCCATCAGGCAGCCCTTGGTATCACCGGATTGGAGGAGGCTGCCGGAACGGAGGTATGGTTTGTTGATGACAAAGTCCCCTTCGTAGATTTCCAGGGCCGCCTCAACATCGTCCCCCAGGTCTTCCGCATCCACCGTGATCGAGGTGCGTGGCTGGACGGATTCCACGCCCTCCACATGTGCTATCCGATCCAGATCCTGCCGTGAAAGGGAGGCCGCATTCACCCAAAAGTCCGCGATGCGGCATTCCTCAAAATAGGTCTCCACGGTGAGATCCATCAGCCGCCAGGTGCCGTCCAGTCCGGAAAAGACCCAGATGGCCAGAAAGCACAGCAGAGCCATGGCGATAAACTGCATGGCGTTTTCCCGCATATCCCGCAGCAGCTTCTTATAAAGAGGAGAGTTGCGCCGCGCGCGTGCTACCATTGGATTTCCTCAACTCGAATGGGATGCTCGTTGATCGTCACTTCCTGTACCATTCCGTTCTTCAGCCGTATAATCCGGTTTCCGAGCGGGGCAATGGAAGCGTTATGCGTGATGATGACGACCGTGGTGCTGTAATCCCGGCACAGCCGGGTCAGCAGCTCCAGCACCTGCTCGCCGGTCTTGCTGTCCAGCGCGCCGGTGGGTTCGTCGCAAAGCAGAAGCGCGGGGTTCTTGCACAGGGCCCGGGCAATGGACACTCGCTGCTGCTCTCCGCCGGAGAGCTGCGCCGGGAAGTTGTTCATCCGGTCGCCGAGACCGACCTGCTCCATGACCTGAACGGGATTCAGGGCATTGGGGCACACCTGCTGCGCCAGCTCCACGTTTTCCAGCGCCGTCAGATTATGCATCAGGTTATAAAATTGAAAGACAAATCCCACGTCCAGGCGCCGGTACTCTGTCAACTGCCGGTCGTTCATGTCCGTGACAATCCTGTCCCCGACGGCAATGCGTCCGGAAGTAGCCCGGTCCATCCCTCCGAGCAGGTTCAGCACGGTGGTTTTCCCCGCGCCGCTGTGCCCCAGAATGACGCACAGCTCGCCCTTTTCGATGCCGAAGGAGACATGATCCGCCGCGTGGACCACGGAGTCCCCGGCGGGATAATCTTTGCATACCTGATCAAAAGTAATATAGCTCATATATTCTTCTCCGGAACTCCGTGACTGTTTTCCTTATCCGTCAACTCATTCAAAAAGTAGCATGTTCAGGGAAGAGTTGTCAAGGATGCGTTTGATGTCGTTTTTATTTCGAATTTCGGAATAATTCGGAAAATTTCGTAATACTATTGCGAATTATGGAAAAGGATGGTAAAATTCGCAACAGAAAAAGAAGAAGAAAGGCGGAACAACGATTATGATTTATCGGGAAAAATACCTGTCTGAAATCCGCGGTTTTTACCACAGTGATCTGATCAAGATCATCACCGGCGTACGGCGCTGCGGAAAATCCCTTGTTCTGGAGCAGATCATGGGCGAACTGTCTAAAGAGACAGATAATTTTGTTTTTCTCGACTTTGATGACCGTATAGCGACTGCGGATATCGAGACCTGGCAGGACATCGTCCATTATGTACAAAGCAAAAGAAAAGATTGTCTGTGTTATGTTTTTCTTGACGAGGTTCAGGAGATTGATGGCTGGGCCAGCGCGTGCAGGGCTTTACGGCGGGAAAACTGTTCTGTTTTTATCACAGGTTCAAATTCAAAGCTACTCTCGAAGGAGTTTACAAAAGAGCTTTCCGGACGTTATGTCTCTTTCCGGATTCGCCCCTTTGTTTATCTGGAGCTTCAGGAATATGCCCGGCAGCTGAACACGGAATGTTCAGTGACAGATTATCTGATCTGGGGCGGTTTTCCGAAACGAATGGAGTTCCCTGCGCTTTCGGAGCAGAAACGATACCTTTCGGATCTGAACGAGACGATCATCGTAAACGATCTGATCAGCCGATATAAGATTCGGAAGCAGAATGAATTCCGCAAAGTGGTCAATTTCATTCTTATTTCCAACAGCAGAATCTATTCCGCAAAATCCATTTCAGATCATATGAACGGAAACGGGATTGCCGTGACTCCCAATACCGTCCAAAAATGGATTGCCTATATGGAAAGCGCCTATATTATTGATGAAGTATCCCGCTATTCGAAAAAAGCAAAAAAAGAACTGGAACAAAGCAGAAAGATCTATGACTGCGACGTATCCCTGAATTCCATTCGGTGTAAAGACAACCGTTTTGATCTGACGCATAATATGGAGAACATCATTTATAACGAACTGGTCTATCGAGGGTTTTCCGTTACCGTCTTTGACAACAACGGAAAAGAAATCGATTTTCTGGCGGAAAAGGATCGAAAGAAAACCTATGTTCAGGTTGCATATTCCGTTGTGGAAGAAAAGACATGGAAACGGGAATTCGAAGCTTTTTCCGGTATCCCTGTTTATGATCGCAAGGTAATCATCACCAACGACGATGTGGATTATTCAACCAGTTCTGTCGAGCACATTCGCCTGACAGATTTTTTGCAGAACATATCTGTGATCTGAGTGATACCGTCACATACATACGGAACCTCTGTGGAAGCAGAGGTTCTGTTGCTGTTATTCTCTGTGTTTACGGCGGCGGTTGACGATGCTGTAGATGCGGCCTTCGGCGACGGTTTTAAGATGCTCGCCGTAGGGCGACTTGCCGTAGCGCCCGGCGGACTGCATCAGCTCTTCCCTGCTGATCCAGCCGTAGCGATAGGCGATTTCTTCCGGGGCGGAAATGATGACGCCCTGCCGCGACTCGGTCATGCGGACGAAATCCGCCGCATCCAGCAGGCTCTCCATGGTGCCGGTGTCCAGCCAGGCATAGCCGCGGCCGAGCAGCTCGACATCCAGACGGTCTTCCTCGAGATACAGCTCGTTCAGCGAGGTGATTTCCAGTTCTCCCCGTTCCGAGGGCTGAATCCCGGCCGCTTTTTCCGAAACGCCGGCGGGATAGAAATACAGCCCCGTGATGGCATAATTTGACTTTGGGTTCTTCGGTTTCTCCTCGACCGAAAGAACCTTCCCGTCCTCGTCGTATTCCACGACGCCGAAGCGCTCCGGGTCCGTCACATAATAACCGAACACCGTCGCCCGCCCGTCGGTCTCCGCGGCCTCAACCGCGTCCTTCAGCAAACCCGAAAAGCCTTCGCCGTAGAAGATGTTGTCCCCGAGGATCATCACGCAGGCCTCGTCCCCGATAAATTCCTTCCCGAGAAGGAAGGCCTGCGCAAGGCCGTCCGGGCTCGGCTGTACGCAGTAGGACAGGGAGATGCCGAACTGGCTGCCGTCGCCCAGCAGGCTCTCAAAACGCGGGGTATCCTCTGGCGTGCTGATGATCAGGATGTCCTGAATACCCGCCAGCATGAGCGTGCTGAGCGGATAGTAGATCATCGGCTTGTCGTAGATCGGAAGAAGCTGTTTGGATGTGACCAAAGTGAGCGGGTACAGGCGCGTTCCCGCGCCGCCGGCCAGTACGATTCCTTTCATGCCGCTCTCCTTTCCGCTTTCTTTTCTTCAGTATAAAGCAAAACGGGCCAAGTTGCAAGCGGCACACTTTCTTTCTTTACAGATTCGCCGGACGCCTGTATAATCAGGGACAGACAAAGAGGAGGGATCGAAATGCCCGAAGAAACCTATACCGTCGTCGTTGCCGACGATGAGCCGGAGCTGAGAGAGGCGGTATGCAGCATGGTCCGCTGGGAGGAGATCGGGTTTCGCCTTGTCGGCAGCGCGGGCAACGGGCTGGACGCTCTGCAGCTTGTGGAGCAGCTGCAGCCGGACCTGCTGCTGACGGATATCCAGATGCCGTTCATATCCGGGACAGAACTGGCGAAGAGCGTCCGGGAGATCCAGCCGCTGATTTCCATTGCCTTTCTTTCCGGCTACGACGATTTCGAATATGCGCAGCGGGCGATTGAAAACCGCGTCATCTCCTATCTGCTCAAGCCCATCAGCATGGCGGAGCTCACTGCCGCACTGCGGGAAATCCACGTCAAGATGGAACAGCGCTTCCGGGAACTCCGCCCGGTGGATGTCCACATCAGCAAGCATCTGACCACGGCCTCTCTCCTGCTGGATCCCTATACCGAAGTTTCCGCCGAGGAGGCAGAAACGCTGCTGCACGAGAGCGGCATGGTCTTTACCCCGCCGTATGCGCTCTCCGTATTCTCCACAGGCGTCCGTCATGCCGATCAGCGTGCGGCGCACATGATCGACCGCATTCTCCGGAAATATTTCAGCTGCTGCAGCTTTGCCTCCGGCGGCAGAATCCTGAGCCTCGTAATTTCGGAAGATGGCTTTGCCCACCTCGGAGCCGCGCTGGACGAACTGTATTACGCCTGCCGACGCATGCTGGATGAAAACTGCATTCTCGGCATCAGCCGTGTCTATTCCAGCCTCCGCTGCTGCCGGGATGCCTGCCGCGAGGCCGTGGAGGCGCAGGAAAAAGCCACGGAGCCCGGAATCTTCCGCTATGAGGATCCTTCCGATGTCGGGACAGCCGCGTCTGCCTCTGCGGGCAGCCCGTTGCGCGACGGCGTCCGTTCCCTGTGTCAGCAGGCGATGCGGATCATTGCGGCGGAATATCCGGATGAAAGCCTGAGTCTGAGTTCCGTCAGCGACCGGCTTCATGTGAACCCGAACTATCTGAGCGCCAATATGAAAAAATACGTCGGCGACACCTTTATCAACCTGCTGATCCGGGAACGGATGGAGCATGCCCTTCAGATCCTGCAGCAGTCCGGAGGCGTCCGGATTGCAGAGGTTGCCGCCGCCTGCGGCTACAGCGACCAGCATTATTTCAGTTACTGCTTCAAGAAATATCACGGCATCAGTCCTGCCAAGCTGCGCCGCACGGACGGGGAGAACGTATGAAAAAGAACGGAATTCGCATGAGCACGCTTCTGATCTGCTCGATTCTGGCCATCGTTCTGATTGTTCTGGCCGCTGCCGTTCTGCTCTTTTCACAGACCTATCAGCAGCAGCTGATTCAGACAGCCCGGACGAACAGCCTCCGCACCGTAACCCAGGTCAGCAGCACGGTCAACGACTATCTGGCGGAGATCAAAACCGTCATGCGCATGCTGGGACGGGAGATGACCGATTCCGAGGAAGAGCGGGCAGAATTCTTCGATGTCTTTCTCCGCATCCGGCCGGATGTCGTCGCGGTCTCCACCTACGCTTCCGACGGGAGTCTTTCCCACTGCTATTCGGATCTCGGCCCGCCGACGGGGATCGAGGCGGACGGCATCAATCTCTCTCTGGATACGGATCGCCTTCGATCCGAATCGATGGGCTATGTTTCCGCCCCGCATGTCGTTACCTTCTTTCAGGATAAATATCCCTGGGTCATTACGGTCGTCCAGCGCATGAAGGACGAAAGCGCGGAGCGCTGGATCGCGCTGGATATCAGCTGCAGCAACATCGCCACCTATATCAGCGACAGCGGCATCGGCCGGCGCGGATACTGCTTTCTGATGGACACGAACGGGAACATTGTCTACCATCCCCAGCAGCAGCTGATCTATTCCGACCTGAAAACGGAAGATACGGCCTTTATCAGTTCTCTGGAAGACGGCAGCTATGTCGAAGGCAATGTCATCTATACCGTCAGAACACTGAGCAACGGACAATGGCGGCTGGTCGGCGTCAGCTATCTGCAGGAATTTCTGACGGAAAGCCTGCGGCAGCTTGGCAGCATTCTCCTGCTGCTCGCCGGTCTGGTACTGCTGGCAACCCTCATCGTCAGCGCCGTGCTGAGCGCATCGATCTCTCGACCGCTCCGGGAGCTGGAGCATTCCATGGAACAGTTTGAGGAGGATGCCGACCACTTCAGCTACGATCCGCCCCAGCAGGGCGTCCGCGAAGTCCGACGCCTCTCCGCTTCTTTTCAGGATCTCGTTCTCAAGCTGCAGCAGCTGATGAAAACCGTGCGCAAGGAAGAGATCAACCTACGGAAAACCGAACTGCGCGCCCTGCAGGCGCAGATCAATCCGCACTTTCTTTATAACACGCTTGATTCCATCTCCTGGATGTGCGAGCAGGGTAAAAATGCGGAAGCGGTGGAGATGGTCAATGCCCTCGCCCGCCTGTTCCGCATCAGCATCAGCCGCGGGCACGAGCTGATCCCCATTCGGAGCGAACTGATGCACGCGGAGAGCTATCTCGAGATTCAGGCCTACCGCTACAAGAACCAGTTTACCTGGTCGATCGATGCCGATGAGAACTGTCTGGATTATCTCTGTCACAAGATCACCCTGCAGCCGATTATCGAGAATGCGATTTACCATGGCATCAACGGCCTCGTTGACGACGGCGAAATCCGGGTTTCCGTCCGGGAGGACGGCGAGGATATTCTCTTCACGGTCCGCGACAACGGCTCCGGCATGACGGATGAGCAAATTGCGGCCATCATGCAGAAAGAGCACAGCGACCGTGCCGGCATCGGCATTAAAAACGTGAATGACCGGCTGACCATCTACTTCGGGCCTGCTTACGGCATTCAGATTGAGAGCGAACCGGATCAGGGGACAAGCGTCTTTATCCGCATGCCGAAGGTAAAGGAGGAGGCAGACTATGAGAAAAAGTAAAGTCCGCATTCTGCTTTCCCTTCTGCTGCTTGCCGTGCTTCTTCTCAGCGCCTGCGGAAATTCCGAGGGGCAGGCGACGCAGTACAAAATCTATCTGATCACCAAATCGACCTCGACCGAATTCTGGCGTTCCGTTTTTGCCGGAGCCAACGCAGCCAAGGCGGAATACAACGTGAATCTGATTATCCGCGGTCCGGATACGGAAGAGAATTACACCGGTCAGAACATGTATATTCAGGAAGCCATCCGCAATCATGCCGATGCGATCATCTTTTCCGCCATCAGCTATACGGAAAACGCGGCCGCCATCGACGAAGCCGCAGATGCCGGCATCAAAGTCATTGTAATTGACAGCGATGTCAACTCCTCGAAGGTCAGCGCCCGCATCGGAACGGACAACATCCAGGCAGGAAGAATCACGGCGGCAGCCGCTCTCGATACGGAAGAAGCGCATCTTTCCGTCGGGATTGTAAACTTCGCCCTGGTCAGCCGAAACGGGCAGGAGCGTGAAATCGGCCTCCGCGAGCAGCTGGAGAAAGATGAGCGCGTTGAGCAGATTTATACCGTCAACTCTCTGACCGATCATGACGCCGCGCGCGAGAGTGCGATTTCCCTGCTGCAGGAACATCCCGAAATCAACGTGTTGATCGGCCTGAACGAACCGCTCGGCGTCGGCGTTGCCGAGGCCTCGGAAGAACTGGATCTGAAAGGCCGGGTTCGCGTGGTTTCCTTTGACTCGAATATCCGCTGCATTGAGCTGCTTCGGAGCGGCGACGTTTCCGCGCTGATCGTCCAGAATCCCTATGCAATGGGCTATCTCGGCGTGGAAACCGCCTGGAAAGTCCTCGAAGGGCAGAGTTTTCGCCCCGACCAGCTGATTGACACGGCAACCTCCATCATCACACAGGAAAACATGTTTACCGTGGAGGGTCAGAAAGCCCTGTTCTCTTTCGGGTAATTCACGGACGCTCCCCGGCAGGCCATACCGTTTCGCGGCAAGGGAAGGTACAGCCCCTCAACAAGCTCCTTCTGCCGCGAATAAGTTGTTGGATACCTCTTATCTCTTAATGCGCGGCGGGGAAAGTTTCGTGCGAGGTATCGGCATCTCTTCCGCGCAATGGCAGGAAGCTGAAGTCGGGCATTGTGCGATATGCACAAATTTGTACATACAATTTTGACAGGTTCCACGAAGGAACTGAGAAATCTTAACTTTTTCCGCAAAGAAAATCCATTGTTTTTTCTCCTCTCCGTTGCTAAAATGTTATCGGATAAGGGGTACTGTCCCCGAAAAAATATTTTAACGGAGGAATGACTCATGAAGAAAATCCTTGCGCTTCTCCTCGTTCTGGTAATGGTCGTGGCGCTGTGCGGCACGTCGGCCTTTGCCAAAGGCGTCCCCAATGACCAGAAACCCGTGATCTGGTTCAACCGTCAGCCGTCCAACAGCATGACCGGCGAACTGGACATGGATGCTCTGACCTGGAATGACAACACCTACTATGTCGGCTTTGACGCCAAGCAGGGCGCTGAGCTGCAGGGCCAGATGGTCGTTGACTATCTGCAGGCTCACGGCGAAGGCCTCGACCGCAACGGCGACGGCGTCATCGGCTATGTCCTCTGCATCGGCGACGTCGGCCACAACGACTCCATTGCCCGTACCCGCGGCGCACGCATGGCTCTCGGTACCGCTGTTCCCGATCCTCAGCAGGGCAAGACTGAGATTAAGACCATTGACGATGTCGACTCTGCACAGATTGGCACCAACATTGACGGCAAAGCCACCGATGTTCAGGATGGCAAAATCACCATCGACGGCAAGGACTATGTTGTTCGTGAGCTCGCCTCCAAGGAAATGAAGAACAACTCCGGCGCCACCTGGGATGCTCCGACCGCCGGCGATGCCATCAACACCTGGAGCGCTGCCTTCGGCGATCAGATCGACGTGGTCGTCTCCAACAACGACGGCATGGGCATGGCCGTGTTCAATGCCTGGTCCAAGGAGCAGGGTGTTCCCACCTTCGGTTATGACGCCAACAGCGACGCTGTCGCCGCCATCGAGGACGGCTACTGCGGCACCATCTCCCAGAATGCCGACGTTCAGGCTTATCTGACCCTCCGCACCCTGCGCAACGCGATTGACGGTGTGGATATCATGACCGGCATCAGCATTCCCGATGCCGCCGGCAACGTCCTGTCCGACGATCTGTTCTACTATGATGACGCGACCCGCTGCTTCTATGCTCTGAACGGCGCCGTCACGGCCGACAACTACAAAGACTTCCTGGATGCCACCGCCCCCAACGCTGCTTTCAACAAGCAGCTGGACGAGAAGGACTTCCCGGTTGTCAAGGTCTGGCTCAACCTCTACAATGCTGCCGACAACTTCCTGAATGCCACCTATCTGCCCCAGCTCCAGAACTATGACAAATGCCTCAACCTGGATGTTGAGTATGTCAAGGGCGACGGACAGACCGAGGCCAACATCATTGACCGTCTGGGCAACCCGGATGCCTACGAAGGCTTCTGCATCAACATGGTGAAGACCGACAACGGTACTTCCTACATGGCGAAGCTCGCGTAATCACCGCGGTCACGAATTCATAACATCGAAAGCCCCGATCACAAATCGGCGGACGGGGATGTGGTCAACCCACATCCCCGTTTTTAATCATTGCTATTGAAAAAGGCGGGAAAGAAACCATGGCTGAGTCGAAAACAGAATATGTCCTGTCGATCCGGGACATGTGCAAATCCTTCGGCCGCAACCGCGTGCTCGATCATATCGACCTGAATGTCAAACCGGGCAGCATCATGGGCCTGATGGGCGAAAACGGCGCCGGAAAATCCACCATGATGAAGTGCCTTTTCGGCACCTATCAGAAAGACGAAGGCGTCATCCTGCTTGACGGGAAAGAAGTCAATTTTTCCGGTCCGAAGGACGCACTGGAAAACGGTGTCGCAATGGTCCATCAGGAGCTGAACCAATGCCTGGAACGCAATGTTCTGGACAACCTGTTTCTGGGACGTTATCCCAAAACCGCTCTCGGTACCGTCGACGAAACCCGCATGAAAAACGAAGCGACGGAACTGTTCCGGAAGCTGAATATGACGGTGGATCTGTCCTCGCCGATGAAGACGATGTCCGTCTCCGCGCGGCAGATGGTCGAAATTGCCAAAGCAATCTCCTATAATGCAAAACTGATTGTCCTGGACGAACCGACCTCCTCCCTGACTGTCCGCGAGGTCGCCAAGCTCTTTGAGATGATGCGGAATCTGAAAGCGCAGGGCATTTCGCTTGTATATATCTCTCATAAAATGGATGAAATCTTCGAGATCTGCGACGAGGTCTCCGTCCTGCGCGACGGTCGGATGGTCATGACCCGACCGATCAAGGATACGAACATGAACCAGCTGATCACCGCCATGGTAGGCCGTTCGCTCGGCAACCGTTTCCCGCCGGTGGACAACACACCGGGTGAAGTGATTCTGTCGGTGCAGCATCTGTCCACGAAATTTGAGCCGCATCTGAAGGATATTTCCTTCGAAGTCCGCGAAGGGGAAATCTTCGGCCTCTACGGCCTGGTCGGTGCGGGACGCTCCGAACTGCTCGAGACGATGTTCGGTGTACGGACCCGTGCGGCAGGGCGCGTCTACTACAGAGGGCGCCTGATGAACTTCCAGAACCCCGCAGACGCCATGGAGCACGGCTTTGCCATGATCACCGAGGAACGGAAGACAACCGGTCTCTTCCTCGAAGGAGATCTGACCTTCAACACGACCATCACGAATCTGAACCATTACAAGACCGGCATTGCGCTCTCCAGAGACAAAATGGTCAAAGCCACCGCCAATGAGATCAACATCATGCATACCAAATGCATGGGCCCATCGGATGCGATTACGGCACTCTCTGGCGGCAACCAGCAGAAGGTCATTTTCGGCAAATGGCTGGAACGGGCTCCGGACGTCTTTCTGATGGACGAACCGACCCGCGGCATCGACGTCGGTGCCAAGTATGAAATCTACGAACTCATCGTCAAGATGGCGAAACTGGGCAAGACCATCATTGTGGTATCCTCCGAGATGCCCGAGATTCTGGGAATCACCAACCGGATCGGCGTCATGTCGAACAGACGTCTGGCCGGTGTTGTGAATACAAAAGATACCAATCAGGAGGAGCTCCTGAGACTCAGCGCAAAATATCTGTGAACGGAGGCAGAAGAAAAGACATGGATGAAAAAAACAGGGGCATCCTATCGATTGAGGAAGAGGAACTCCTGCTGGCACCGATCGATGAATATGTCGGCTCCATCCAGCAGAAGGTAAACGCCCTGCGTGTTGACGGAACCGACAAGGTCGTTGCCCTGACCACGCATATGGCGGTCGTAAAGGAGAACGCCAACTACACGAAAGCGGAGAAAGCGGCCATTCTCGCCGAAGACAGCGCGGCGCTGGAGAAAGCAAAAGCCGTGGAAGCCGCCAACAAGGCAGAGATCAAGTCTCTGGTCAGCGACGCAACGGCGTATCTGGACGCCAATTACGACAAGGAATACTATAATAAGGTTGTCGCCTCCTGCGCAGCCCAGACCGCGGAAGAAAATGCCCGCTACAATGCCGAACTTGCAGAACTGAAAAAGCAGCATGCCGCGGAACTCGCCAAGCTGAAGGATCAAGACGAGATCAAGGACGAGAAATACGTCTTTAAAAACCGTCTGTTTGACGCCAGTCTCAAGCACGGTTCCACGCTGCAGGAGATCAAGGACCGTCAGCACGAGGCCTTTACCCATCGCTATCACCTGCTGGACCAGCTGCGTCTCAGCCGCTTCACTTTTGCCGAAAAGCGGAAGCAGAAATGGGAAGCCAGGCGCTATACCTTCAACACCAAGCAGTTCTTCCTGAACAACGGTCTTTATATTGTCATTCTCCTCATCTTTATCCTTCTGTGCATTCTCTGCCCGGTTATCAAGGGCATGCCGCTGCTGACGATGAACAACGTGCTGAATATCCTGCAGGCGGCTTCCCCGCGCATGTTCCTGGCACTGGGTGTCGGCGGTCTGATTCTGCTCGCCGGTACTGACCTCTCCGTCGGCCGTATGGTCGGTACGAGCATGGTTCTGGCAACGATGATCATGCACAAAGGCGTCAACACCGGCGCTCTGTTCGGTCATATCTTTGACTTTACCATGATTCCTCTCGGCGTCCGCGTGGTGCTGGCGCTCGTCGTCTGCTGCTGCGTGACGACCACCTTTGCCATGATTGCCGGCTTCTTCTCAGCCCGCTTCAAGATTCACCCCTTTATCTCCACAATGGCAAACATGCTGATCCTGTTCGGTCTCATGACCTTCGCGACCAGCGGCGTCTCGTTCGGTGCCATCGAGATGAAGATTCCCAAGATGATCATCCCCAAGATCGGCAGATTCCCGACGATCATTCTATGGGCTGTGGCGGCGATTGCCATCATGTACTTTGTCTGGAACAAGACCAAGCTCGGCAAGTATATGTATGCCGTCGGCGGCAACCCCGAGGCCGCAGCGGTTTCCGGCATCTCGGTCTTCAAGGTGACGCTTACCGCCTTTGCCATCGCGGGTATTCTCTACGGCTTCGGCGCCTGGCTGGAATGCATCCGCATGGTGGGCTCCGGTTCCGCTTCCTACGGGCAGGGCTGGGAGACCGATGCCATCGCGGCCTGCGTGGTCGGCGGCATCTCGTTCAGCGGCGGTATCGGTAAGATACAGGGAATTGTGGTAGGCGTACTGATTTTCACCGCGCTGACCTATTCCCTGACGGTTCTCGGCGTGGACACGAACCTGCAGTTCGTGTTCTCCGGCATCATCATTCTCTCCGCCGTCACCATCGACTGCCTCAAGTACGTTCAGAAGAAGTAATCCCCTCTTAAAAATGCAGACGGGGCTGTCTCAAAATTTTGGACAACCCCGTTTTCAGCTTCCTGCAATTGCGCGGAAGAGAAACTGGTATCTCGCACTCAGGTTTCTCCGCCGCGCTTTTTCTATGGATTTATCTTGATTATTCGCGGCAGAAGTTGGTCAGTCAGGGGCTGTATTTCTCTGGCCGCGAAACAGTACAACCTGATTGGGAGCTAAACTCGACATTATGATTACAGCCCCGTTTTCTATTATTCGATTGCTCAGCCCTTGTATTCGATATAGGAGCGGGCCGTTTCCGTGAAGCCTCTGTCAAGGAGGGTTTTATACACGCAGTCTCTGATATCCTTCGTCGTGATGATCTCGTAATCTTCCGTGAGCTGAGAAAAGACATCATCCGCGATGGAAGCGGCGATTTTGTCAGACATCGTCTTTTCCGATGTCCCTGCGTTTGCCTTGAGAATGCTGTTGATAACCTTCTGGTCATCGTACATCGTGATGTTTCCGTTTTTCTTGGTGATTTTCATTTTGTTTTCTCCTCTCCATTATTTTTTGTTTCTATTTTGCGGAACGTGTCGGGGATTCTCCCGGCACATTACTTCTGAGTTGGGTTCGGAGGCGGCGGAGGCGCGGGAAGAGGCTGTCCCATGGAGCCGAGGTGCTCTCTTTCCATCAGAAGATCCAGTTCCCGCCGAAGCATGCGCTCAACCGAGATGCGGTCCTCTTCTCTGCACTTTGTCTGGAACAGCAGAACCAGACCGTTGGCGTTGAGCTGGTCAATTCCGCACAATTCAATGTCTGAAACGGTCTCGGGGATCTTTTTCCGGATTTTGGGAAGCTCCTTCCGGAAAAGAGTCTCGACCTTTTCGAGGGGTTCCGCTCTGCTCACATCCACCCGAACCTCTGCGATCGAGTACCGCTGGGTCATGTTGACCACGCCGCTGATATTGCTGTTCCGGAAGATCTTTACGTTCTCCATGGACATGATCTTTGTCGTCCGGACGCCGATTTCTTCCACAGTTCCCCTGTATCCGCCGATATCCACAATATCGCCGGTTCGGAATTCGCCTTCAAACACAATCGATATTCCGGCAAAGATATCGGAAATCAGATCCTTTGCGCCGATACTGATGGCAAGGCCGATGATTCCGGCCGATGCGAAAACCGTGGTCGCATTTACGCCTACATACACCAGACTGTAAGCAACGGCAGCAGCGATGGACGCATAGGCGATGAAACTGCCGACCAGACGGGCAACCGTCTCGCCCCGGTTTCCGTATTTCTTTCCGGCCATCAGAATCAGTTTGCGCAGCGTCAGCCCGATTACAAAAATCTGGAAGATCATCATCAGCGCATAGGTCACCGCATAGACATTCAGGCCATAGCGCCATGACCGCTGGAGCAGATAGGCAAAGGTGCTTCCCTGCAGCCCGTACTGGCTGCTGTGCTGGTAGAAGGCATAACCCGCGATCAGGAGAACAATAGACAGAATTTGAATGACTTCCCGAAACTTTTCATCCGCCGACTGTTTTTTGAAAGGCGTAATCGGATTCAGCCACCGGCCAACAGCGCTGCGGTCAGCGCGGAGACCGCCCTCCTGCTCACGGTAAAAGGTAGCCGTCTCCTCGTCACGTGCTTCCTCTTTCCGTTTTTCTTCCTCTCTCCGTCTTTCTTCCGCAGTCAGTTTCCTGCGGGCCGGACGGTCGGCAGAAGCGACGATGTCTTCTTCCCTGCCCGGCGTCAGGTCGGTCCAGATGCTTCTCTGGAGCTTATAGACAAACATGCAGATCAGGACGACCGCAAAAAGCCCGGCAACGATTGTCGTGAGGATGATCGGGAGATACTGCTTCATCAGAAATCCGAGATCCGCTGCGATCAGGTCGGCCCTGTCTTCCCCGTGGATACTTGTCTGAACAAAGTACCTTCTGCCGTTGAGCATGATTTCGCCGGCAAAGCCGTCCTGACAGTATTCTTCTTTCAGTCCGATGGATCCGGCAGACTTTCCGGAGTATTCCTCTTCCGAGCTTGAAAGAATCTCGCCCGTTGACAGATCCACGGCAAACAGCGTCAGGCCGGGCGGCAGCTTATAGTTCGCATAATAGTCCGAGAAGGAAATTGCCTGGGAAAGGCTGTCTCTTGACACCAGCATTCCGCCGATTTTTTTGCATCTCACCGCCCAGCACAGCTGGGAAGACGTGCCCTCACCCGAGACGGCAACGGCTCTGTGGTCTGCTTTT
This sequence comes from Oscillospiraceae bacterium, assembly GCA_017538965.1. GTDB lineage: Bacteria > Bacillota > Clostridia > Oscillospirales > Oscillospiraceae > Limivicinus. The sequence goes on along the minus strand of JAFYHU010000080.1, from coordinate 181,662 downwards.
CCTTCCAGAACACTGGTCAGGTCATACAATTCGGATTCCGGATCGGACATCCCCGTGAAGTCATATTCCGAGACCGAGGAGGCAATCACCATTCCGTCATCATTCAGCACAAAAAGGTCTCTCTCAATCGCGCCGCTCAGATCCGAAAGGGCGTTATCCGTTCTGCGTTCAGGGGAAGCTTCGATCAGATCCCGGATCTTGTCCAGAGCGGAAAGCTTGGATTCTTTCCGATAGGAGGCAAGATGCTCCGCGTTTGCATCATCCGCCGCAAAATAACGTTCGACATCCGAAAGAATTCCGTTTTCCCATACCCGGTTGCTGTCAACCACATGGAGAATGCAGATGAGCAGAATCGAAGCGGCAGTACAAGCAGCAAGAATATAAAACATCAGGCGAACATGGGATATCAGCTCGACGCCGATCCTCTCCCGGCCGTCCGTCCTGCCGTCCTGCTCCACCCTCCCGCGCAGGATATCCGTACGCAGGAACCATGCGTAGAGGCAGGTCAGCAGAAACAAAAGCACAAAAATCAGAGCCAGCGCAAAGGGAGAAACCACCGTCCTGGCAAAAGCGGAAGATACAGGCATCAACGCATAGATACGGTAGGAATTATCTTCCGATGTCCCGCAGATATACCTGTCATTTCCGAGTTTCAGGATCCCGGAATCATCCGGTACTTCCGTCAGAATATCCCCTTCGGCGATCGGAAGATCCCCGATCACCTTGAGGATGGTATTATCGGACAGGCGGACCAGCACCATCCTGAATCTGCTGTTGGAAAAGGAGGAGCTCTCAAGAGAAATCAGATCAAGCTCCTGTTCGGAATCAGAGAGGAGTTCAGGAACTGATTCCAGTTTTGTGATCACAACCGTCCCGGCGTTCGGAAGCCCCGAAGTAAGATAAATGACGCCGTTGTCCTCGATCAGCGTCGAAGTGCCTTCCGACTGCTGTACATGATCCGAATCCGGCTGCTTTTCGGATACCTCCGAACGCAGCTGTTCTCTCTTCTCCAGAACCGTATAGAATTCCACTTCCGGAAAGGATCCCGACAAAACTTCGACCTCTCCGGCCTTCAGAACGGCAACTTCATCCGGGATATATTCCTCGGAATCATAGATCCGGGAAATCTCCCTTTCATCCGTTCCTCCGTAGGAGTAAGCCCATCCGGTCATCGCGTTCAGGGAAAACAGATAGGTCTGCAGAAACAGTTCGTTTTTCTGAATTCTCTTCTTATCCACGGTGCCCTGCTTCAAAACCGCATCCGCAAGCAGGCTGCATTCATCCGCCGTATGCGACTGTGTGCGATCCATCCAGATCAGGAAGAAGACCGGTACCAGAACTGCCATGATCAGACATGCCGAAACGAGCCAGAGGACGCCGGCTTTCCAGATGCTTTTCTGTTTGTTCGGAGTATCCATTGAAATCCCTTCCACTCACAAAACAGGGAGCTTGTCAGATTGCTTTCTATTTCTCAGGGGAAAGCAGTTTTCTGATGCGGGGAAGCCAGTAGTCCTTCCCATAGGTAATCCACTCGGCAACGAGGCACATGGGAATCGCCCAGAGCACATCCAGCACCGAATGCTGTTTGACAAAACAGACGGCCAGACAGATCATCGTCACGAGGAAGACCAGCAGCGCCTTCCATCCCTTTCCCAGCTTCCGATCCTTCAGAGCAACCGAGAGAATGCCCAGGGAATAGCCCACATGAAGGGACGGGCACACGCCCGTATTGGTATCGAAGGCATAGATAAAGCCCATGACGGCGGTCAGGATGTTGTTTCGTTCGAACACCTCGGGCCGCAGGTCCTGACGGCTGGGATAGAGCACATAGCAGGCCATGGCGATGACCTGAGTCACAATGATATAGGTCTGCAGCTTCCGGAACTTCGGCGGGTCGTAGAACAGGGTATAGGCAAGCGCGCCGAAGACGAGAAGATACCAGGCTACGTAAAAGATCACGAAGAATTCGTTAAACGGGATAAGATCGTCCAGCGCGCAGTGAATGGGGTGGCATTTTTCCGGCGGAATCAGGTTTTCGGTGATGAAGTACATCGAAAAGTAGAAGATCCAGCCTCCGAGCAGTTTGATATGGGAAAAGCGCGGCTCGTTGAGACGGCGGAGTGAGAAACCGCTGTAATCAACCGGTTTTTTCTTCATTCGAAAATACCTCTAAAGGAATGTTCTTGGGATAATCCTTCTTCGGGATGTTGGGATAGGGCACCACGGTGTGTTCGGGAAGAGAGACAGCCATGCGGGTGATCTCGTCCATCAGGGCGCCGCAGATGCGGCTGCGTTCGGAGCGGATATCGGCTTCGGGGTTGAAGCGGATCGGCGTTCCGAAAGTCATGATGCTCAGCCGAGGCGCGACATACAGCGGGACAAACTGCAGAATCTGTCCTGATTTCTTGTAGTAGAATCGGGCCAGATCGACGAATTTGTCCTGGAAGGCGTGCACGATGTTGTTGTGCTCGTCGTAGCACTCCGGGAAGATCACCATGCTGCTGCCCTCCTGCAGACGATCCATCGAACGGCGGTAAGTGGAAATCAGCCGCGTATCATGATAGACCGCAACCGTATGGGCATTGTTGAAAACAAGCACACACAGAGGAGTGATCAGGTAGCTCGCGATTTTAAAAAGCCAGCGGACCGATCCGGGTTTTCCGGACCAGAAGTCGCGGTAGGCGTAGGCAGGGACTTCCTTCCAGTGCATCATCTCGCCGGCGCACCATACATCGTGTTTGACGGGGATATAGAGTTCCCCGGCGATCGGGCCGAACATCTGGCTGTGGTTGCCGACGATCACGCAGGGCTCCGGCGGGAGGTTTTCCGTTCCCTCGAGACGGTACTTCGGAGAAAACAGGCGCACCAGCCAGCGCACGATCTTATAGAGAAAGGATGTTTTTTTGTCATCCATTTTTCTGCCTCAGTTTCATGATATGTACTGAAGAATTATACCTCGAAACCGTCATTCGCGCAAGAGGGCGTCTGCTCCCGCGCAATTGCAGGAAGCCGGGAACGGGCGCTCATTTCATAATCCGGATTCGGGGAAGCAGTGCATCTGGGTTCTGCCGAGGACGCGGAAACCTTCCGCCGAGCGATGGAGACTGCGCAGGCCGAAATCCGCAGCGCGCAGCTTCAGGTAGAGACGGATGGCCTTCCCGGTGTCACAGCCGTCCGGGAACTGACTCTTATGAAAATTGAAGATGGCCGAAAGCTGTCTGTCCAGGTACCCGGTAGTATCGACAAAGGAATTGGCCCTGGCCGTCATGTAGAGCGCCAGCGCCTGCACCGGTGCCGCGGAAGCCCCGAAACGCTCCATGATGCCGGGGTTTCCGGAAAAGAGCGCCAGCATCTTTGCTGTCCGGCCGACATTTCGGTGATCCGGATGGCATTCGGTGATGACGTCGGGATCGGGCGCGAAGATCACATCGGGCTGAAAGTCGCCGATGACCCGGGCAATCTCGCCGGTCAGGTCCTCACGGCTGTAGAAACCGCCGTCACAGAGGCCAAGGAAGCGAAGATCCTTCACGCCCAGAAACGCGGCGGAGTCTCCCGCTTCCCAGCGGCGAAGTTCGGCAAGCTCTTCCGGCTGAAGATTCATGTCCAGCTCATCGGTCCCGTAGCATCCGTCGGCGCAGATCAGAAAGCAGACGTCCTTCCCTTCCGCCGCAAAGCGGGCAGCCGTAGCGCCCGCACCGATTTCGATGTCGTCCGGATGCGGGCCGATGAAAAGATATCGCTGATAGTTTTCGAGTTTCGGAAGCGGCGCTGCGAAATGCAGAATCGGTCTGAGAATGCTCATACACACCCTCCGGGTGAAGAGCAAAGACGAGAGAAGCGGTTTTCTCTCGTCTTTGCATTTTTATCTGTATTTACAGAGCGTTGGTTTTGGTGACCAGCTTGCTGAGGTCGACGTATTCGTCGACGGCCGAGGCGATGCTTTCGTCCGTCTTCTCTTCGAAGTCGCGGTAGACGGCAAGGCCGGAACCGGCCGGGATCAGCTTGCCGATGATGACGTTCTCCTTCAGGCCGACCAGGTGGTCCACCTTGCCCTTGATGGCCGCGTCGGTCAGGACGCGGGTCGTCTCCTGGAAGGAGGCGGCGGACAGGAAGCTGTCGGTGGCAAGAGAGGCCTTGGTGATGCCCATCAGCAGCTGCGTATAGGTCGCCGGAATGAGGTCTTCTTCCCCGTTGGCAGCGCGTTCGGCCAGCGCACGGTTGGCCGCCTTGACGGTGGAAATGTCGACGGTGGCACCGCTCAGCAGATCGGTGCTGCCCGGATCCTCGACGCGGACCTTGCGCATCATCTGACGCACGATGACTTCGATGTGCTTGTCGTTGATATCGACGCCCTGCTGACGGTAAACCTTCTGAACCTCGCTGGTAATGTAGCTGCGCACACCCTGACGGCCGAACTCGTCGTCGTTGATGCCGCGGATGCGGAGAACCTCATGCGGGTTCAGGGCACCGGAGGTCATGGGCTGACCGCGGTCAACATGGTCGCCGTTGTGCACCTGAATGCCGGCGCTGTGCGGAACCAGATAGACCTTGGTTTCTCCCTCTTCCTCGTTCGTGACCGTCAGAGAGTACATGACGCCCTTCTTGGCTTCGTCAATGGACACCGTGCCCGAAATTTCGGCCAGGACGGCCATCTTCTTCGGCTTGCGTGCCTCAAACAGCTCTTCGACACGGGGAAGACCCTGGGTAATGTCGTCGCCCGCGACGCCGCCGGTGTGGAAGGTACGCATGGTCAGCTGTGTGCCCGGCTCGCCGATCGACTGGGCCGCGATAACGCCGACCGCTTCGCCCATGTTGACGGGACGGCCGATGGCCAGGTTGATGCCGTAGCACTTGGCGCAGATACCGGTCTGGGCTTCGCAGGTCATGACGCTGCGGATGAAGGCGCGGTGGATACCGTGCGCTTCCAGAACGGCAGCATCGTCCGGCATCAGCATATGATCGGTGTCAAAGAGCAGCTCGCCGGTCTCGGGGTCGGTAATCGGCTTTGCCGGGAAGCGCCCGTGGATGGCCGTGGCAAAATCCTTGACCAGCTGTCCGCGGTCATACTGGGCCTGCGCCCAGACGCCCTCGGTGGTGCCGCAGTCCTGTTCGCGGATGATGACATCCTGGCAGACGTCAACCATACGGCGGGTCAGGTAACCGGAGTCGGCGGTACGAAGCGCCGTATCGGCCATACCCTTTCGGGCACCACGGGTGGAAATGAAGTATTCCAGAACCGAGAGGCCTTCACGGAAGTTGGACTTGATGGGGATTTCGATGGTTTTACCGGTGGTGTTTGCCATCAGGCCGCGCATACCGGCAAGCTGACGGATCTGGTTCATCGAGCCGCGGGCGCCGGAGTTGGCCATCATGTAGATCGGGTTGTACTCGTTCAGAGTTCCCTGCAGCGCATCGGTGACCTTCTTGGTGGTCGCTTCCCACTCGGAGACGACCAGGCGATAGCGCTCGTCCTCGGTGATGAAACCGCGCTTGTACTGGCGCTCGATGTTGATGACCTCGCGCTCGGTCTCCGAGATCAGGCGGTTCTTCTCGCTCGGGACGGTCATGTCGGCAACCGAAATGGTGATCGCGCCCTTGGTGGAATACTTGTAGCCCATGGCTTTGATGCTGTCGAGCACCTCAGCCGAGATGGTGAATCCGTATTTCTGGATGCAGCGGTCGATGATATCGCCCAGCTGCTTCTTGCCGACCTGGAAGCTGATTTCATAGTTGAAAGCCTGCTCGGGGTCGCTGCGGTCCACATAGCCCAGATCCTGCGGGATGTTCTCGTTGAAGATGATGCGGCCGACCGTCGTGGTGATGACCTTATGCTTCTCCATGCCGTCCACGGTCTTGGTGACGCGCAGCCGGATCGGAGCATGCAGGCCGATATCCCCCTCGTTGTAGGCCATGATGGCCTCGTTGGCATCGCGGTAGATGTGCAGCGGCAGATAGGAAGCCAGGGCGGTCCCCTCCTGCTCGGCCTTGAGGTTGCAGGCATACAGCTCGTTGCCGTCGACGACGGCGTTGGCTTCCAGACCCGTATCGCCGGGATCGGTCACGAGCAGCTGCTCCGCGCCCTTTTCCTCCTTGCCGATACGGATCATGGTCAGATAATAGGAGCCCAGAATCATATCCTGCGTCGGAACCGTGACGGGATGGCCGTCCTGCGGACGCAGCAGGTTGTTTGCGGAGAGCATCAGGATGCGGGCTTCCGCCTGGGCTTCGGCCGACAGCGGCACGTGGATGGCCATCTGGTCACCGTCAAAGTCGGCGTTGTAGGCGGTGCAGACCAGCGGATGCAGCCGCAGGGCGCGGCCTTCCACCAGGATCGGCTCGAAGGCCTGAATGCCGAGACGGTGCAGAGTCGGCGCACGGTTGAGAAGCACCGGATGCTCCTTGATGACGTACTCGAGCGCGTCCCAGACCTCGGTCTTCTGCTTGTCGACCATTTTCTTGGCCGACTTGATGTTGTTGGCAATGCCGTCTTCGACCAGCTTCTTCATGACGAAGGGCCGGAAAAGCTCGATGGCCATTTCCTTCGGCACACCGCACTGATAGATCTTCAGATCCGGTCCGACGACGATGACGCTTCGGCCGGAGTAGTCAACACGCTTGCCGAGCAGGTTCTGACGGAAGCGGCCCTGCTTGCCCTTGAGCATGTCGCTCAGAGACTTGAGCGCGCGGGAGTTGGCGCCGGTCACGGCGCGGCCGCGGCGGCCGTTGTCGATGAGCGCATCCACCGCCTCCTGCAGCATGCGCTTTTCATTGCGCACGATGATGTCGGGCGCGTTGAGCTGCTGCAGCCGTTTCAGACGGTTGTTGCGGTTGATGACGCGGCGGTAGAGGTCGTTCAGGTCGGAGGTCGCAAAGCGGCCGCCGTCCAGCTGGACCATCGGGCGGATTTCCGGCGGGATGACCGGAAGAATGTTCATGACCATCCATTCCGGACGGTTGCCGCTCTGGCGGAAGGCCTCGACGACTTCGAGGCGCTTGACCAGCTTTGCCTTCTTCTGACCGCCGGAATTCTTGAGCTCTTCCCGCAGTTCCTCGGCGAGTTCATCGCAGTCGATCTGCTCAAGCAGCTTCTGGATGGCTTCGGCGCCGATGCCGGCCTCGAAATCGTCCTCATACTTCTCGCGCATCTCGCGGTATTCGCGCTCGGTCAGGATCTGGCAGCGCTGCAGCGGCGTAAAGCCGGGATCGATGACGATGTAGTTGGCAAAATACAGCACCTTTTCGAGCATGCGCGGGGTCAGATCCAGCATCAGGCCCATGCGGCTGGGGATGCCCTTGAAGTACCAGATGTGGCTGACCGGGGTGGCGAGCTCGATATGGCCCATACGCTCGCGGCGCACCTTGCTCTTGGTGACTTCGACGCCGCAGCGGTCGCAGATCTTGCCCTTGTAGCGGATCTTCTTATATTTGCCGCAGTGGCATTCCCAGTCCTTCGTCGGTCCAAAAATGCGCTCACAGTACAGGCCGTCGCGCTCGGGCTTCAGGGTGCGGTAGTTGATGGTCTCGGGCTTCTTGACTTCGCCGTAGGACCATTCCAGGATTTTTTCAGGAGAGGCAATGCCGATCTGAATGGCATCAAACGGTGTATAACTCATCACTCATCCTCCTCTGCATTGTCGTCATAATCGCTGAATTCTTCACTGTAATCGAGGTCCGCGCCGAGTTCGTCGACCGGGACATCGTCGATCGAATAGCCTTCATTCACAATCTCGTCGTCGCTCGACTGGTAGACCATCTCTTCCCGGACGTCAACGGGGATGTAATCGTCCTCGTCCTCGTCCTTCAGTTCGATCTCGTTGCCCTCTTCATCCAGCACGCGCACATCCAGGCACAGGCTCTGCAGTTCCTTGATGAGCACCTTGAAGCTCTCGGGAATGCCCGGCTGCGGGATATTGTTGCCCTTGACGATGGCTTCGTAGGTCTTGACACGGCCGGTCACATCGTCCGACTTGACCGTCAGGATCTCCTGCAGGGTGTAGGCCGCGCCGTAGGCCTCGAGAGCCCAGACTTCCATTTCGCCGAAGCGCTGGCCGCCGAACTGCGCCTTGCCGCCCAGCGGCTGCTGGGTTACCAGGCTGTAGGGGCCGGTGGAACGGGCATGAATCTTATCGTCGACCAGGTGGTGGAGCTTGAGGAAGTAGACCCAGCCGACCGTGACGTCGTTGTCGAACTTTTCACCGGTCCGGCCGTCGTACATGACGCTCTTGCCGTCTTCGCGGAGGCCCGCCTGACGGAGTGTCTCGCGGATGGTCTGCTCGTTGGCGCCGTTGAAGATCGGGGTCGCGACCTTCCAGCCGAGCGCCTGTGCGGCATAGCCGAGGTGAACCTCGAGAACCTGACCGATGTTCATACGCGAGGGAACGCCCAGGGGGTTCAGGACGATATCCAGAGGTGTGCCGTCGGGCAGATAGGGCATATCCTCACGCGGCAGAATGCGGGAGACAACGCCCTTGTTGCCGTGACGACCGGCCATCTTGTCGCCGACCGAAATCTTGCGCTTCTGCGCAATATAGACACGCACAACCTGATTAACGCCCGGGTTCATCTCGTCGCCGGCTTCGCGGGTAAAGACCTTGACATCGACGACGATGCCGCTTTCGCCGTGCGGCACCTTCAGAGAGGTGTCGCGGACTTCGCGGGCCTTTTCTCCGAAGATCGCGCGCAGAAGGCGCTCTTCGGCGGTGAGGTCGGTCTCGCCCTTCGGGGTGACCTTGCCGACCAGAATATCGCCGGCGGTCACTTCGGCGCCGATCATGATGATGCCGCGCTCGTCCAGATACTTGAGCGCATCGTCGCCGACACCGGGGATGTCGCGGGTGATTTCCTCGGGACCGAGCTTGGTATCGCGGGAATCGCATTCATACTCCTCGACATGGATCGAGGTGAAGACATCTTCCATCACGAGGCGCTCGTTGAGCAGAATGGCGTCTTCGTAGTTGTAGCCTTCCCAGTTCATGTAGCCGACCAGGATGTTCTTGCCGAGCGAAATCTCGCCGTCCGCCGTGCTGGGGCCGTCCGCGAGAACGTCACCGTTCGCAACGCGGTCGCCGACACGGACGATCGGACGCTGATTGATGCAGGTACCCTGGTTGGATCGGGCAAATTTGATCAGGCGGTAGTCTTTGGTTTCGCCTTCATCATAGCGGACGACGATGTGCTCGGCGTCTACGCGCGTGACCGTGCCCTCGCCTTCCGAAAGCACGCAGACACCCGAGTCAACGGCACATTTGTGCTCGATGCCGGTGGCAACAATCGGGGCCTGTGTGGTCATCAGAGGAACCGCCTGGCGCTGCATGTTCGCGCCCATCAGCGCACGGTTCGCGTCGTCGTTCTCCAGGAAGGGAATCATCGCCGTGGCGATGGAGACCATCATCTTGGGGCTGACGTCGATATAGTCGACCTCTTCGCGGTTGACTTCGATGGTGTCGTTGCGGTGGCGGCAGGTGATACGCTCGTTCTTAAGGCAGCCGTTTTCATCGACAGGCTCGGAGGCCTGCGCAACGATGTACTGGTCCTCCTGATCGGCCGTCATATAGCTGATGTCATCCGTCAGGCGGCAGGTGCCCTTCTCGACGCGGCGGAAAGGCGCAACCAGGAAGCCGTACTCATTGGCACGGGCATAGGAGGCGAGATAATTGATCAGTCCGATGTTGGGACCTTCCGGCGTCTCAATCGGGCAGAGACGGCCGTAATGACTGTAGTGAACGTCACGGACGTCAAAGCTCGCTCTCTCGCGGGAGAGACCGCCGGGGCCGAGGGCCGACATACGGCGCTTGTGCGTCAGTTCGGACAGGGGGTTCGTCTGGTCCATGAACTGGCTCAGCGGCGAAGACCCGAAGAATTCCTTGATGGAAGCCGTGACCGGGCGGATGTTGATGAGGCTCTGCGGAGTGACGATGTCAAGATCCTGCAGGGTCATACGCTCGCGGATCACGCGCTCCATTCTCGCAAAGCCGATCCGGAACTGATTCTGCAGCAGCTCGCCCACGCAGCGGACGCGGCGGTTGCCCAGGTGGTCGATATCGTCCGGTTCGCCGATGCCGTGCGCCAGGCAGTTGAGATAGTTGACCGAGGCAAAAATATCATCGGCAATGATGTGCTTGGGGACGAGGTCTTCGATATGCTCACGGATCGCGTCTTTCAGGGCGTCGCCCGAGAACTGCTCCATCAGTTCGCGCAGCAGAATGCCGCGGACCTTTTCTCTGATGCCGAGTTCTTTCGGATCAAAGTCCACATAATGGGCCATGTCCACCATGCCGTTGGAGAAGATGCGGACCTTCTTGCCTTCCGCAAGAATATCCAGCGAGACAAGACCGGCTTCGTCGATCAGACGCGCCTTCTCACGGGTCAGAACCTCGCCCTCTTCGGCAATGATCTCGCCGGTCGCGGGATCCAGCGCCATGCAGGCCAGCTCGTAGCCGATGATGCGCGGATAGAGCGCCAGCTTTTTGTTGAACTTATAGCGTCCGACGTTGGAGAGTTCATAGCGGCGGCGGTCATAGAAAAGGCCTTCCAGAAGCGTCTCGGCCGATTCCACCGTGGGGGGATCGCCCGGACGGAGCTTGCGGTAGATCTCGATCAGGCACTCGTCGCGGTCCTGCGTGGTGTCCTTTTCGAGGGTGGCCAGCATGCGCTCATCCTCGCCGTAGATCTCTTTCAGGCGCTCGTTGGTGACGGCGCCGACCGTCTTCTCGGGAACGCAGCTGAGCCAGGTGGACGGCTGCTCCTCGTTGTAGGCTCCCATTGCCTTCAGGAACCAGGTGATGGGCAGCTTGCGGTTCTTGTCGATGCGGACGTTAAACATGTCATTGCCGTCCGTCTCATACTCCAGCCAGGCTCCGTGATAGGGAATCACGGTGGAGGAATAGATGCTCAGGAGGGATTTGTCCACATCCCGCCCGAAATAGACGCCGGGCGAACGGACGATCTGCGAAACGATGACGCGCTCGGCACCGTTGATGATAAAGGTGCCTCCCTCGGTCATCACCGGGAAATCGCCCATGAAGATTTCCTGCTCCTTGATCTCATCCGTCTCCTTGTTGCGCAGACGGACACGGACCTTCAGGGGCCGGGCATAGGTGGCGTCACGCGCCTTGCACTCTTCTTCCGAGTACTTCGGCTCGTCATTCATGGAGTAGTCGATGAAGCTCAGCTCCAGGTTTCCGGAATAGTCCGAAACGGAATCAACATCCCGGAAAACCTCCTTCAGCCCGGTATTCAGAAACCACTCATAGGAGCTTTTCTGAATCTCGAGCAGATTCGGCATGTCCATGATTTCCTGCGTGCGGGCAAAGCTCTTGCGAAGCGTTTTCCCGTAAAGAACATCCGTAGGCATTGGCACTCTCTCCTCATTCAAAAACGCCCGGATGCGTTGTAATAATTTGCGCATCCTGCGTTGATTTTACTTGCTGATCATGCTATACTGATTTCAGAATGGACAGGTGGGTCTCCCGCCTCCACGCACAATAAGCAAGATATTTTAGCATCGGCGCTTGGCATTTGTCAAGCTTTTTTTATGAAATCTTCTGGCGGGAGTCGGTGCTCCGGCCGTTTTTTCTTTTGAGGTACCTTATGACTGTTCCTCCGATCACCGTTATTCTGATTCTGATCATTGAAGGCCTCTGCGCCCTTTTGCTGCTTCAGCGCAGCGGCGTGCTGAAAAGCCGGGGCGCCTGGGTGCTGAGCATTCTGCTGCTCACGCTGGCTCTGGGCCTGCGCGCAGCCGTCTTCGATTACGAAACGCTGGACTACCAGAATTTTCTCTCACGCTGGGTGGAGTTCTTCCGCCAGCACGGCGGCTTTGCCGCGCTGAAATACGAGGTCGGCAACTACAACATCCCCTATCTCTATTTTCTGGCGCTGTTTTCGATTCTCCCGATGAAGGATCTCTACTTCATTAAACTTCTGAGCACCGCCTCGGATCTGCTGCTCGCCTGGGGCGTGCTGCTGCTCTGCAGCCGGTTTACAAAAAAGCATCGCCGGCTGCTCGCCGCCTATTTTGTCACGCTCTTCCTTCCGACGGTATTTCTCAACAGCGCCGTCTGGGGGCAGTGTGACAGTCTCTACGCCGCACCGCTGCTGCTGGGCATCTGGTGCGCGCTGGATGACCGCCCGACGGAATCGGTGATTCTGGCTGCCGTGGCCTTCGGCTTCAAGCTGCAGGCGGTTTTCGTGCTTCCCGTCTACGCGGTTTTTCTGATGACGGGAAAGCTGAAATGGAAGCACGTGCTCGTCTTCCCCGTAACCTATCTGCTTCTGGTCCTGCCGGCCGTCTGCTTCGGCCGCCCGCTCTGGGAGACCGTCACGCTCTACTTCAGCCAGACCGGCAGCATCGGCAGCGGGCTGAACTACAACTCCCCTTCCGTTTTCGCCGTTTTCACGGACATTCAGAACAAGGAGACCGCCGCCGTCGTCGGAATCTGTCTGGCCGCCTTCTACATGCTGAATCTGCTGGCTGTCGCATGGGTCTATCGCAGGCAGCTGAACGACCGCGCACTGCTCGCGCTGTGTCTGCTCTTCGCGATCGGCATTCCTTTCTTCCTCCCCCACATGCACGAACGCTATTTTTATGCCGCCGACATTCTGTCGCTTGTCCTCGCCTTCGCGTCGCCGCTGTACTTCCCGACTGCCGTACTCGTGCAGTTCGCTTCCCTTCTCGGCTATCACGCCTATCTGAAGATGCGCTATCTGCTGCTGATGAACAACGGGGCTGCCGCGCTGATCGTGGCCTTTGCGCTCACGCTGCTCTGGTTCATCAACGCCGTCCGGGATGGTCTCCCGAAACGCAGAAAGCGAAAAAACTCCTCCTGACCCGCCAAAATTCCTGCTTGACAACAGCCGCGGTGCTGTGTATAATTGCTTTTGCCTTGAAAGGCCGATGCGAGAGTGCTGGAATTGGTAGACAGGCACGTTTGAGGTGCGTGTGTCAACCGACGTGTGAGTTCAAGTCTCATCTCTCGCACCAAAAGAAACAGCTCGGAAAGTTGACCCTTTCCGAGCTGTTTTCTTTGTTCTGTTCATTTTACCGTGCGCATAAGATTTCGCAATTGCCTGTCCAGCCGGCCGGCGATGAGGTCGTTGATGTCAATCACGTCGATCCCGAGTTCCGATGCCCGGTTCCGCATGGCGGTCCTGCCTTTCTCGGCGGTGACAATGGCCGCTCTTGCGATTTTCCCGCCGAAGCGATCACGAAGAATGGCAAGTTCATTGAGCGCTTCGGTTTTTACCTCTCCGGTCTTGCAGCTGATGAAGACCGGGGTGGTTCCCTTCGTACACATAACATCGATCTCATTGGTGACGGCGTTCCGGTCAGCGCTCCTGTCCCAGTCAACAACCGCGCTGGTTATCACATCCTGGAACAGTCCGGTATCCAGGCACGCTTTATAGACATAGAGTTCCAGAACGCTGCCCACATCGCGAAGCCAAGTGCGAATCTGTGCGTCCCGGAAGCGGAAGGAAACCGATTCCTCCTCCCGGATCTGAAGATCCAGAATCAAGCCGATCTGTTCCATCTCCCGCAGGGCTTCTTCCGGCGCGCTGATGCGGGATGCGCGTTCTCCCTTTACGGTATAGTTCCCGGACACATCCAGAGAAAAGTCTCCGTCCGGCGTACTCGGGGAGACCCGCTGCATATACGTGGTGATTTTGGTCCATGCTTTCCGATGTCTCATATACAGCTGAAAGAAGGGCACAATATCATCCAGATACAGCCCGAGCACGGCGTTGTCCACCCGACCGGGGCGCATGGAGCCGCCTGCCATCAGGAAGAAGTCTTCGACACTGTATGTGATGTCACAGGGGACATTGGCGGCAAAGGCAGCATTGCGAATGTTGTAAAATCGATTCCGGCGTCGGCTGTAGGTAAAAACAGGGATTTCGGATTCTGCGCTGAGAAGGCCCGAGGCAAACAGCACGGCATCGGTTCCGCCGGTAATATCCATGGCGGCATCCGGGTACATCGCAAGCGTTTTCTGAAAAACATGGAGAGCGGCATCGGCATCAAAAATGCTCGCGCGGAGAAAGATCAGCTCGGTTTTCATCCCTCTGTGGCGGAAGAAAGCGCGAAGGTTCTTCTGGATCGTCTGGTCGGAAGCTACGGAATCCGGGCAGATGTAAATGACCCGTTTCGCCTGAAACACTTCCACGCCCAGAACGTTCTCCAGCGGGCGATCATCATAGAGTTCTATCAAAGTTTCCATCTATCGGGTTACACCTGCACAATCCTTCTACTTTTTGAGCGTCAGTTCATTCAAATCCAGAACGACTTCATACATGACGTTTGCACCATAGCTGCTGAAGGACGACGGCGCCGGCAGGCGCAGGACATTCGAAAAGCCCGCGCTTTCTGCCGTCCGAACAGCCCTGTCCATATGGTAATTGCTGCTGATCAGCACAACAGGTTTTCCGGGATCGATCATCTTCGCCGTGTTCCGGAAGTTTTCTTTGGTGGTTTCCGCCTTATCTTCCAGCGTCATCCGCTCATCCGCCACACCGTGCTCGATCAGGATATCGCGCATGACGGCGGCTTCCGTACGGCCTGACTCATCCGCGTTGCCTCCGGTCAGGATCAGATGCGCATCCGGGTATTTCTCCAGATACGTCCGGGCTGTGTTCAGTCTTGCCAGGAGATCGTCCGTCGGTTTTCCGTTTTCCAGCGCAAGTCCGAGCACGATGACATTCTCCGCCCGGTCTGCCGTGTTTATCACGCTGCCGCTGATCACTTTTCCGCAGAAGAACAGGATCACGAGGGTAGAAAGAACGACGGCAGCACGCAGAACCCAGCCTGCAATCCGAGCGATCGTGTGTTTCGAACGGGTGAAGAGATTGAAGCGGACATCCAGCGCAAACAGCAGAAGAGCCGCGCAAAGGATGAGCTCGTATTCGAAAATCTCCCGATAATCCGCTTTCAGGACAACCGCGTTGATTTTGTGAAGCATGACGATCGTCACGTCAGCCGTAAGAAGAACGGCCAGCACGAGCAGAACGTCACCGATGATTCGTCTGACGCGGGAAACTTGATTCTCCGTTTTCATGTTTTTCCTCTTCATTCTGCGGCACCCCGCGGCCGCAGCTGCGATTTCGGACTGCAGCTTTACACATCGGCGGCTTTTATCTCTTTCAGGAAAGAGTCTTTGTCCCAGATTCCCGTAGAGATCCAGATCCGCTCCGACTCCGTGATCGCATCCGGTGAAAAGCCGGGATAAAACTGTTTAATCACGGTATCGTCAAAATCCAGGCTGGGCTTCCCGTTTCTGCGTATTCCGCCTCTCGTCGTGAGATAATACGCGAGGAAGGAATACAGGCGGCAGTCCGGAATCTCGATTCCGGCGTTATTCAGGTGATAATAAATCCTGTAAAAACTCTCCATTCCCTTCATCAGGCTGCGAAGATTATGGTATTTCCCGTCCTTCTCTGACAGCAGATTCTTTTCGATCTCCGCAAGATCCGATACAAAGCAATCCAGGATCAGCTCCTCATGGGCTGCCAGATACTCTGCGTACTCCGAAGAAGGCCATTTTCTTTCCCTGATGATGGCATGCACAATGGAAGCAAAATCCGGGATATGGTGGATTGACTGTGAGACGGTCTTTTCTTTGAGCATCTCATAGGTGGAAACGTCGGTCTCCATCCCCATTCTGAGAGATTCCTCGTTTGCCGAGATGATCGTGTTGAAATTCTGGTTTTCACAGTAATCATTGATCACCCCCAGCAGCTCGACCGGATCCATCTTAACCCGCTCCAGATCGTCATATACCAGAACAACGCGTTTTCTCTCATGGGTCTTGAAGTCCTCAACCTCCGGCTTGATGGGGAAAAAGTCCAGCGCGTTCATGGAAACCATAATGTTTGCAGCATTGCCGGCCCACGGATTCACGGCCTTCAATGCGGTATTGAAGGCTGCGAGAAAGCCCCCACTCTTATCTTTGGCTTTCTGCAGCGCTCCCAAAAGCGGCATGCAGGCGTCAAACCATTTCTGCCGGATGCTGTCCTGCAGCATTTTGGCACTGTTCGCGCCGAAAAGAGAAACCCGGACGATGATATGCGTGTCTTTCAGCGCATTTGTCAGATCGTTTTCGATCAGATATGTCTTCCCGCATCCCCATTCGCCCGTCAGCATCAGCGCGCCGATGGGATCGGTCTCGTTGCAATAGTAAACCAGTTCATCCAAGGTGCCCATACTGCATTCTCCTTTTTCTCCTCAATATAGAAGGACCCGGAAGTCATGCGCTGCGTCACGCAACACACAGCTTCCGGGCATTGTGTTTTTTAAAGCTGCGCATCTGATCACAGTTTACTCAGCAAAGCCTGCTTTGTCAACTGTTAAGCACCACGTGCGGCATAGCGATTCGGATGCCGTGACGCTCACACATGAGCTTGAGTTCCCTCTTCAGCGTAATTTCCATGAGATAGTGATTGCTTGCCCCGGAGAGGACGGTGAACATGAGCACAAAGGCATTGTCGGTGATGTCCGAAACGCCGATGTAGTTCGGGCCGTCGATCTCCTCGCCGCAGATCTCGCTCATCCTTTTGTGCATCTCCGGCAGTTCCTTCTTGAGAATGCCCTCAACGCGCTCAAGCGATTCGTTCAGGTCGATGGCCAGGTAGACCGCAGGACGGGTAATCGCATCGTTCGGACGGTTTACATAATTCTTGAAGTCGTTGTTGCGGACAACCGTGATCTCGCCGAACCACTTGAGACAGGTGGTACGGACGCCGATGCTGAGGATCAGGCCGGGATTCCCGTTGAAGTAGACAAAGTCGCCGACGTGGGCAACGCCTTCAAAGGTCATCAGAATGCCGGCCAGAATATCGGCAATGATGTTCTGGCAGCCGAAACCGAAGATAACGCCGGTCACAGTTCCGGAAACCGTGAGGGTTTTGGTGTCCACGCCGATGTTGCGCAGGCAGATGACGATACCGACAATCACCATGGTATAGCCCAGAAAACTGTCTGCCAGCGAGCAGATGGTTTCGCCCTTCGGTTTTGCAGCCCGCGCTGTCAGATACAGCAGTTTATGCAGCAGCATCTTCAGGACGATGAGCAGGCAGATTGAGAAAACGCAGTTGGTAAAGGAATGCAGATTGAAGCCGGGGCTCCATTCGCCGATGAGGCTGTAATACCAGAGCGAATTGTCCTGGCGGACGGATCCGTGAATGTAGATGGACGCCAGAGCAATGATAAAGATAAAGTGGAGAGACCAGGCAAACTTCTGATCCGTCGTCTTGTCCTTCCAGCGGGTGCTGTCCTTGGGCCAGCGCTCTTCGAAATACGGCTTTTTCCTGTAGACCAGGCTGTCGAACATGGCCTTGACGTCGTCATGTCCGTGTTTGGGATCGGTTGTTTTCTGCTTCTGCGGATCGGGATCTTCGGGATGCGCCTCCGCATCGGATTCCTCTTCCGGTTTCGGTTCCGTCCATTTCCCGAGGCAGGAGACAATCGCCAGCAGAATGAGGAAGACCAGCGTAATGACGACAGACAAGGCAACCGGAACCAGCTGACTGCGGCTGATGCCGTCCTGCGGTTTCAGCATCAGGAAGAAGCTGTCGTTCATATGCCGCACAAAACCGAAATAGCGCTTGTCCGTCAGGGAGACCGCTCCGCTGTACCCATCCTGAAGAACTTTTTCATCGAGTTTCAGCACCGAAACCGGCATGCCGGAAAGATTCCAATCCGTCAACCCGCTTCCGTCTTCCACCATGCCCAGATACTCGATTGTCCGTTCTTCCTCGCTGTTGCTGTCGCTGACAACCAGCGCGGCGGTGTCTTCCGTCAGGCAGAGCTGTTCAAAGAGATTCTCCAGGCTGAGATTCTTCCGGATGGTTTCAAACTCGTTGTCGTCCGTTTCTATCAGGATCAGGCCTTTGCTGTTGTTGTTCTCGTCCATGCGCGAAATGCCGATCTTCTTCAGCATTTCCCCGGAAACCGCATCCTCCTCCAGGTCGGAAGCCATCTCCGAGCGGCCTTCCAGCAACGCATGGAAGGGGTTCTCCTCGTCCGTGACGGCACGGTCATAGGGCGAGTTGGAAACCGTGACCTGACCGCGGGAATTCAGCACATAGACATATCTCACACTGAGGTCGGAGGCAAGTTCCTGCAGGACTGCGGGGTTCACTTCCTCCGGGTCCATTTTATCCAGGACAATCCCGGCAATCCGGCAGCGGGTCAGATATTCATTCTCAAACCAGTTCTCGAGATCCTGCCGGGCATCCATGTTCGACGCATAGCGCATCGTGGCCATATCGGACTTGAGTTGGCAGTATCGGTAGGTATCGGCATGTACGGAAAGGGCTTCCAGAAACAGACCGGCACCGGCTGCGGAAGCAAGGACCAGCATCGCCAGCACCGTCAGGCGGCCGGAAAGAACGCTGTCCCAGGTATATTTCCCGCGGCGCCGCAGAGAGGCCGGATCTACATCGGCTACGTGGAAAAAGGCAAACAGGGCAGAGATCCCCGTCAGCAGGGTCAGGGGCAACATGCGGGCGGTCACTTCGCTGCTTACCGTCTCGTTCACTTCCTGCTCCGGCAGCAGAGCCAGAATCAGGGCGTTATCGACTTTTGCGCGAGCAGCAAAATAGCTTTCCTCTCCGATCTGGATGCGAAGCACCTGATCTGGCGCGCTGAAGGCCGCCTGCAGGTCACTGACAGAAGCCGGAGAAGTCCTGCCTTCCAGAGAAATCCGCAGGTCTTCGACCGGTCTGCCGATCCTTTCCGCATCCGGCCAGGAGAGAACCGTTCCATCCTTTCCGTCCATGGCCAGCACAAAGCCGGTTTTGCCGATGGCGACGCGCTGAAGCGCCGTCTTCCAGTCGAAGTAGTCGGTAATCCGCTTTTCCGCTTCGGTCAGATGACTGTCGATCGCCAGGTACCATCTTTTATTTTTGGTGCTCCAGACATAAAAGCCGTCACCCTCATTGAGATCCTCTGAGGAAAGATAAATATCGCGGTAGGACTCCGGATGCTCAAGCAGCTTTTCGTAGGCCTCGAAAATATCAACGTTCCGCAGAACTTCGAGCTCTTCGCGGGTGAGTTCCGAAGCGCCTCCCTCGCCGGCAACATAAAGCGGGGCTCCTTTCCGGTTGAAAACCGTGAGTCCGGCAAGATCGGCGGATTCGATATACTCATCCAGAAAGCCCTTTGCCTCTTCGAGATCTTCAAAATCTTCCAGGCCCATGGCCAGCGCTTTGAGTTTGGCTTCCTGCATCTTCATGGAGCCGAGTTCGGCATAATAGTTGTTTTCCAGAATCGACGGAAGCTGCTGTGCGACGGTTTCCGCCTGCTCCAGCAGTTGTTTCTGCGCCTTTTCCGTGCAGATTCGATATTCCTCGCCGGAAATGATGATGTCGGCTATGATCAGGCAGATGAGCCAGACAGCCACAATGGTGATTCTTCTTTGGCGGATTCGTTTCTTCATCGGAAACATCCTCGTTTTCGTGTTTTTGTTCCGTTATCCGATCGGCCGGTTTTCAAGATCCCGCTCATTTCCCTGTCACAATCAAACATTCGCCCGTAACGGGAAAGCACTTTATCTGCAGTATACCATTGAAGCAGCCGATTCACAACGAGTTTTCCATCATTTTGCTCAATTTCTCCCGATATGGAAGCCGCCGGAAATCTTGAAAAAAGAACAAAAAGTCATTATAATATCTCAAAGCACAGCAAAACCGCCTTAGCGCGGGGAAGAGGGGTTTCCAGATGGATCTCATCGATGACGGCATACGCCTGAACACCATCCTCGACATGCCGCTCCGATTTGAAAAAACATGCCCCATCGTCATCGTCATCCACGGCTTTACCGGGCATTCGGAAGAGCGGCATATCGCCGCGGTATCCCACATGCTCAATGAGATCGGGTTTGCCACCCTGCGCGTCGACATGTACGGGCACGGAAACAGCGGCGGCGCGTTTCGGGACCATACGCTTTTCAAATGGATGACAAACGCCATGACCGTGATCGACTATGCACGGAGTCTGGATTTCGTGACGGATCTATACCTGTGCGGGCATTCCCAGGGCGGGCTGACCGTGATGCTGGCAGCCGCGCTGAAGCATGACCGGATCCGGGGAATCATTCTCATGTCGCCGGGCATCTGCATTCCGGAATACGCCAGACGGGGCGATGTGCTGGGGATTCGCTTTGATCCGGAAAAGATTCCGGATGAAATCCGATCGCCGAAAGGATGGGTTCTCGGCGGAAACCATCTCCGTGCAGCGCAGATGATTCGAGTGGAAGACGCGATTGACCGCTATCACGGACCCGTTCTGCTTGTTCACGGAGAGGCGGATGAAACCATCCCGGCAGAATGCTCCGAGGAAGCGGCGAAGCGCTATCAGAATGCCGAACTGAAGCTCATTCCCGGAGATACGCATTGCTATGACCGTCATCTGGAAGAAGCGGTCGATGCGGTCAAAGAATGGATGCTCGGTCGGGCAGCAGACGCGGGAATCTGAAGGCGCACACAAAAGCCTGCAGGGCTGAGGGCTTTCATGCGTCAATAAATCCGTCAATAAACAGCACTTTTTTGCGTTTCTTTCGTCTTATTATTGACTTTTGTATTCCTCTTTATTATAATAAAATCGGTTCAAAAGAGCAGAAGGGAGAAGGCGGGTTCCGTCATGGATTACGCGTTGCAGGTCAGCTTTGATAACTATACGCCCGCGGGAGACGTAGCGGTCATCGCCCTATGTCTCGTCGTGGTCTTTTTGCTGCTGTCCTCCTTTGTCAACCGTACCCGCAGCTTCCTGATCTTCATGAACATTGTCGCGTCGCTGCTGATCGCGGCTCTGGTCAACATCCTTTACCACAGTCTCCTGCTCACCAACAGCGCCGGGCTCCATGTGCAGATCTATGTTTCCCGTGTGCTTTATCAGGCGCTGCTGTTGGATGTGTTCTTTCTGTTCGCTCTTTATACGACAGAGGTCTCGGGGCTGGAACACGCGAAAGCACGGATTGTCGCGATCGCCGCATCGACGCTGATGCTTGCGGTCATCGGAATTGACATCTTCCTGACGGCAACCGGAACCGGCTTCCGGATCGCAGATGACGGTACGGTGATGCGGGGGCCGAACGTCTACATGGTCGGCTACGTGCTGTTTGTGGTATTGATGGTCATGCTGCTGCGGCGGGTGGAAAGGCTGTTATACAAGCGGGTCATGCAGGGTTTCTATGCGGTCGTAGCCCTTTCGGTGGCCGTGCAGGTCATTTCGGCGCTTCGGAACCAGTCCACGCTGACAACGATGAGCTTTGTATTCCCGGTGATCGCGATGCTTTACGTGTTCCACTCCAATCCCTACAACGTAACGCTGGGTTCGGTGGATATCCACGCGATGGAGGATATGGTCCGGAGCCTGTCCGAGCGCAAGAAAGGCTTTGTCTTCCTCAGTCTGCTCCTGCCGGAGTATGAAGAGGAAGGAAAAGATCTGCCGGAGTCCGTACGGGCGGTCATACGGAGCTATTCGGAAACTGCTTTCCGGGGAGGCATTCTCTTTCAGATCGGAAAAGGCCATATGGTGATGATGGCTCCGAAATACCGCAATCCGGACTGGAAACGGCGGATTTCGGAATGCCTGGATGGCTTTGGGAAAGAGTTTCGGCGATTCCGGAAGAATTATAAAATCGTGATCGGCGAGGAGATTGAGGAGATCAGTCGGGAAAATGCCTATGTCGGGCTGATCATGAGCGTCGAGCACAGCATGCCGGAGAACAGCATCCGCAGGGTCGAGGCGGAGGACATCTCGCGTTTCAAGCAGGAGGAGTACATTCTGCGGGAGCTGGCGGATATCTATCACAAGGCGGATGTGGAGGACGAGCGGGTGCTGGCCTTCTGTCAGCCTGTTTACAATCTCCGGACCGGACGTTTTGATACGGCGGAGGCGCTGATGCGCCTGAGGCTTCCGGAGACCGGCATCGTTTACCCGGACCAGTTCATCCCGATGGCGGAGAGCCACGGCTATATCCACGTGCTGACGGAGATCATCCTGCACAAGACCTGCCGGGAAATCCGAAAGATGACAGAAGAAGGCTTCCAGATCAACCGCGTCAGCGTGAACGTATCGGTGCTTGAACTGAAAGAGGACGAGTTCTGCGGCGATATCACGTCCATTCTTGAAGGAAACAATGTTCCTGGCGGAAAGGTCGCCATCGAGCTGACCGAATCCAACAGCGAGGCGGACTTCCTGCTCATGCAGAACAAGATCGAGCAGCTTCGTGCGAAGGGCATTCAGTTCTATCTGGACGACTTCGGCACCGGGTACTCGAATATGGAAAGAATCATGGAGCTGCCCTTTGACATCATCAAGTTTGACCGGTCCATGGTTCTCGCCAGCGCAGAAGACCATCGCTCCGAAAAGATCGTCGAGAGCCTTGCGAGCATGTTTAACGACATGGACTACGACGTGCTCTACGAAGGCATCGAGGATGAGATGGACGAAAAGCGCTGCCGCGATATGAACGCTTCGTATCTGCAGGGCTATAAATACTCCCGGCCCATCCCCATCGAGCGCCTCAGAGACTTTCTGCCGAAGGTGGGTTAAACCAAAAAAGATCCGCACCGCCGCGCAAGCGGCGGTCTTGCTTTTTTTGCGGCAGTATTGTAAACTGTGGTCATTCTGTGCACAGGAGGCAACAATCATGGTCAAACTGGCAGACGGGGGCATTTACCTCGTAAACGGGACAGAGGTCGTCCCCGAGGAGGAGCCGGAGCGCGTCCGGGCACTTACCGGCGAAATGCCCGACCGGGCGGAAGCAAAAAACGGCACCATGGCCCATGCCATTCTCCGGGCACACAACCGGGCCGGAAGCATGGAGAAGCTGCAGCTGAAGTTCGATTCGATGACCAGTCATGACATCACCTATGTCGGCATCATCCAGACCGCACGGGCTTCGGGCATGACGGCATTTCCCCTTCCCTATGTACTCACCAACTGCCACAACTCCCTCTGCGCCGTCGGCGGCACCATCAACGAGGACGACCATAAATTTGCCCTGTCGGCCGCAAGGAAATACGGCGGAATCTACGTCCCCGCAAACCTTGCGAACATCCATTCGTACAACCGCGAGACCATGGCCGGCTGCGGCCGAATGATTCTGGGTTCGGATTCGCACACGCGATACGGCGCACTCGGCACGATGGCAGTCGGCGAAGGCGGCGGCGAGCTTGCCAAGCAGCTCCTCGGACGGACTTACGACTTTGCCTGTCCCGAAGTCATCGCCGTTTATCTGAGCGGGTCCCCGAAGCCCGGCGTCGGCCCGCAGGACGTGGCGCTGTCGATCATCGGGGCTGTTTACCGAAACGGCTATGTCAAGAACCGCGTCATGGAATTTGTCGGTCCCGGCATTGCCTCTCTCCCCATGGAATTCCGCAACGCCGTCGACGTCATGACGACCGAAACGACCTGCTGGTCCTCCATCTGGGTGACGGATGAAAAGACGAAGGACTGGTATACCGTACACGGCAGACCGGAAGCCTGGCGCAAGCTTGCGCCCGCCCGGGTGGCTTTTTACGACGGCTGTATCTCCGTTGACCTCTCGAGCATCGAATGCAGCATCGCGATGCCCATGCATCCGTCCAATGTGTATACCATTCATGAGCTGCAGGAAAACGCCGAGGACATTCTGCATCTGACAGAGGAAAACGCGAACCGGCAGCTGAAGGGCGTCCGCATGGACCTGCTGAGCAAAGTGCGGGACGGAGGAATCTGGGCGGAGCAGGGAGAGATCGCCGGATGCGCCGGCGGCACCTACGACAACATTCTCGCGGCAGCGGACGTCCTGCGCGGGAAGAGCTGCGGCGGCGGGGCCTTCAGCCTGAACATCTATCCCGGTTCGATGCCCGCCCTGGCGGCGCTGATGCGCAACGGAGCGGCTCTTGATCTTCTCTCGGCCGGAGCCGTTCTGCGGGAGTGCTTCTGCGGTCCCTGCTTCGGCGCCGGAGACACCCCGGCCAACGGCGAGTTTTCAATCCGGCACACTACCCGCAACTTCCCGAACCGCGAAGGCTCAAAGCCGGGCGAAGGGCAGCTGTGCGCCGTCGCGCTGATGGACGCCAGATCCATTGCCGCAACCGCCCTGAACGGCGGCAGGCTGACGGCGGCAAGCGACCTCGAGGTAGACTGGTCCGAGCCGACCCTGGAATTCGACGCGGGCATCTATGAAAAGCGCGTATACAACGGCTGGGGCAGACCGGAGCCGGAAGCGCCGCTGAAATTTGGCCCCAACATCAAGGACTGGCCGGAGATGCCGGCGCTGACGGAGGATCTTCTGGTAAAGATCTGCGCGTACCTGACCGATCCCGTAACCACAACGGACGAACTGATCCCTTCGGGCGAAGCGAGTTCTTACCGGTCGAATCCGGAACGTCTGAGCGAATTCACGCTCTCCCGCCGTGCTCCGGACTATGTCCCGCGGGCAAAGGCCGTGCGGGAGACCGAGCGCGGACGCCGGGCCGGAAAGGACCTCGGCGGGGAGATCCGGAAGATCTATGCGGCGCTTGAGGAGAAGGGACTGAAGACGGATCCGGAGGGGACGGACATCGGCTCGGCGATCTTCGCCAACATGCCGGGAGACGGATCCGCCCGCGAGCAGGCGGCCAGCTGCCAGCGGGTTCTGGGCGGCAGCGCAAACTTTGCCCGCGCCTACGCTACGAAGCGCTATCGCTCGAATTGCATCAACTGGGGAATTACTCCCTTTCTGACGGAGACGCCCGAGGTTTTTGAGCCGGGCGACTGGGTTTTCATTCCGGGCCTGAAAAAGACGATTCTGGAGAAGAACGACGACATTGCCGCCTATGCGGTAAAGCCGGACGGCACTGTGACGGCGTTCTCCTGCAGGATCGGCGAGCTGACCGATGCCGAACGGCAGATTCTGACAGACGGGTGTCTGATCAATTATTACAGAAGGCAGAAATAACGCACAAGCCGCAGGAAAGCCGCTCCCGGGTCGGGAGCGGCTTTCTGCATCCGCTGTTTTCTGTTCAGGAAGAAGCATTCTGCTTCGGCGGAGAGGTTTCCGACGCTTTGGCCGTGCCTGCTTTGATGATGGCAAAAATCAGCAGGGCGAGCAGAATCAGGCTGCCCGGCAGGCCGGTATTCAGTGTGCCCGACAGATCGATTTTTTCCGTGATGCCGCCCACCGCGAGGAAGGCCAGAAGAACGCCGACGAGCCCTTCTCCCGCAATCATGCCGGAGCAGAAAAGAATGCCCCCTTCGGAGTTGGGTTTTTTCGTTTTCCCGATGCCTTTGTCCGTCAGGTACCGCACCAGGCCGCCGACCATACATGCAGCGGAGAGTTCCAGGGGCAGATAAACTCCGATGGCAACCGCGAGAACCGGAATCTGGAGGATCTCGACGAAAATGCCGAGAAACACGCCGATCATGACCATCGACCAGGGAAGATCGCCGTCCATCACGCCTTCCACAATCATTTTCATCATGGTCGCCTGCGGGGCGGCCAGTTCCTTGCTGCCGAATCCCCAGGCCTTGTTCAGAAGCACCAGCACCGCTCCGATGACCGCGGCCGAGACCACAACGCCGATCATTTCACCGATCTGCTGCTTCTTCGGAGTGGAGCCGAGCAGAAAACCGGTTTTCAGATCCTGAGAGGTATCGCCCGCGATGGCCGTCACGATGCTGACGACGGCGCAGACGGTGATGGACGCAACCATCCCGGGCATGCCGACATTCCCGGTCATCTTCAGAATCAGCGTCGTAAACAGAAGCGAGGCAATCGTCATCCCGGACACGGGGTTGTTGCTGCTGCCGATCAGACCGACGATGCGGGAGGCCACCGAGCCGAAGAAGAAACCGAAGATCACGATCAGAAGCGCCCCCGGAAGCGAGACCGGCACCTGCGGCAGCAGCCAGAGCAGCACCGCAATCACCAGAACACCGCCCAGCACCACCCGCATATCGAGGTTTCGGTCGGTGCGCCTGACGGAATCGGACGAAGCGTCCTTCATGCCTTTGATTGCAGAGACAAAGGTGGTCACAATGAGGGGCAGCGATTTCAGGAGGCTCATAATCCCGCCGGCAGCCACCATGCCGGCACCGATATAGCGGATATAATTGCTCCAGATCGCGGATGCACCGCCGCTTTCATAGATTGCTTTGATCGGCTGGGTGCCCGGAAAGATTGTCGTATCGGCACCGAAGACCACGATGGCGGGAATCAGGACGAACCAGCTGAGCAGACCGCCGGCAAACATATAGGAGGAAACCTTCGTTCCGCAGATATAGCCGACTCCGATCAGCGCCGGATAAAGCTCCACGGAAAATTCCGTCCTCAGCGCCTTGATCGGAGCGGTGATGACGCCCGGAATGAGCTTGACGCCGTCTACAATGAATTTGACGGCCGCTGAGATGCCCATACCGACAAACACGCCTCTGGCGCTTGTCCCGCCCTTCTCACCCGCGAGAAGCACCTCGGCACAGGCCGTCCCTTCGGGATAGGGCAAAATGCCGTGCTCCTTTACGATCAGGGCATTGCGCAGCGGGATCATGAACAGCACGCCGAGCATGCCGCCGCAGAGCGCAATCAGAAAAATATTCAGCAGGTCGGGCGAGTCAGCCCTGCCCTCCTCTGCCCAGAGAAACAGCACGGGAATCGTGAAAATCACGCCGGCCGCCAGCGACTCGCCTGCCGAGCCGATGGTCTGAACGAGGTTGCTTTCGAGCACGGAATTTCTCTTCAGCAGCACACGGGTCACGCCCATCGAAATGACCGCAGCCGGGATGGACGCGGACACCGTCAGGCCGACGCGCAGACCGAGATAGGCGTTTGCCGCGCCGAAGACGATCGACAGCAGGGCGCCCAGAATCACGGCCGTCATTGTCATTTCCGGCGGTTTCTCGTCCGCGGACACATAGGGCGTAAACTCCTTCTTCTCCTCTTCCTGCATTTTCCTCATCTCCCTTTTCAGGTCCGATTTCTGCCTCCCGATGTTTTACTTCTTTTCATCTCTCATTTCCGGCAATAAATGAGATATCTTTTCCTCAACATTTGGTTTCAGGTAGTTTTATTAAGCCTATTCTTCACATAAGCCAAATATGTACCTCTGCTTCGATCAATCAGCATCTCCGTAAAAAACTGTTCCCAACTGAAATATGTTTCACTTGCAATATGCTCCGATGGTGCATCAAGAATTGTTCTGATCTCATTGTCATTCAATACATCCGATCTCATTACAAGCCATTCAAAAGACTCCGGAAGAAAGATACTGAAATCTTTTACTTGCCGCAGGCCAAGAAGCCGCTCTATTACCGGTCCAAAAGCCGCACCATCCGCAATTACCAACGCGGTATTATATTCCTCTTCTATCAGGGCTTTTATTATTTTTGACTTGCCTTGGGCCGAGATACAGCGAATGTGAAAGCGTGCAAAATAATGTTGAAAGAATTCGTACCCTGCATTGGTATCTTCTACTACGACAAGATCCGGATTTCTTGAAGAACCTGTTTCATAATCAATCAGCGGGAAGAATTCTGCATATAAACGCTTCGTCCCTTGATATCGTTTTCTGGTAGTGTTTCTGATTCCGTATATTTCCTTAATGCTGTAGGGCAAATCATAAAGAGAATGTCGGGTGGCAATTACATAGTAATTATCAGAGCCTCTGATTGCCCTGGCGAAATCATGAGAAGAGATAAAGGGAGAACCTTCATCGATAAATACGATGCTGTCATGAATTGTTCCGAGGACAAGTTCCCAGTTTTGTTCGTAAAGAACCACACAAGGTTTATCTGCTTTAAGAGCAACACCGCTCTGATCTCCGTTTCTCTGGAAAGCACCTATCATTTCGATCAGCGTGGTTTTTCCTGTGGCACTGTCTCCCCGCAGAATCGTTATATTTCGCTCTATCGCAAACTTGTACTGTACACGTGCGTCTTTGACCAGGATTTCATGTCTTCCTTTCATCCCGAATTCTCCTCTCCCAGAAGAGGAAGCGCAGCAAGCACATATTCCTTCATATTGTGTACAATGGTTCCCGTATTTACGATACGGAACTCAAAAGATTTTCCTTTTCTCTCCGGATCAAAATTCATCAGATGATGAAGATTAATTGTAATGTCTTCTTTATGCAAGTCGGCAATCTTTAAAATCCATTTGGCGCAATTATCCCCACTTGTAGAAGCGTTGAATACTTTCTCTGGCATGTGATCGATCAGCAGGAGAGTCTTTGCTCCTCCTGATATTTTTGTCATCGGGATGACTCCCAGTGCCTTGCTTTTCACTGCCTGAGGTCCAAGGACCTCTGCCTTGTCTATGTCCTTTAAGATGGCCTTGGTTAATTTATCCTCAGCCCAGCTGTCAAGATATGTATGGTTGAAATAGGAAGCAGTATCATAGATTGCCTCCGGCATATTTCCAAAGTAAATATTCAGCATAAACCTTTCTCCTTTTACATTGGCGGAACAATTCCGTTGCCGTTCTATATTTCCCAAGTCATCTTTTAAGCTTGAGTTTCTACGTCTTCTTATCATTACTGCCATAGTATGTTAGTCTGCTCATGGTATACTTATACAGAATTTATCTTATCACAAAATACGGGCAATCTCAAGGCGCAGAAGCAGAAAAATCACCGCTCCCGGTCGGGAGCGGCTTCTGCTTTGCAGATTCAAAATGTTGATCAGGGGCTCATGCGGCGGCAGTATGCTTTGTACTCCTCAAGGCTCATTGCCGGGGAATAGCCGGCGATATAGTCTTTTGCCGCTGCCGCTCCGTCGCGCAGGAGACGGTAAGCGAGAAGCGCCATCATCTTCGCGGGAAGAATGTGGGCGACATACGGGTCCGTCACCGCGTAGTCCGCCGTATGGAGGGCGCCGACGCTGCCGCCGAACGTGAAATTCATTACGGGCATGACCGCACAGAGGTCGCCTACATCGGTGCTGGCGGTGTTGCAGACACCGACCGGGATGCTTCGCACGTCGCAGTCGCCGAGCAGCGCGGCGGTTTCGAACATCAGAGGAGTCGGGAGGATCTCGGGACAGGGCAGATAGCCCTGGGCGTCTTCGATTTCCGCCGTGCAGCCGATGGCCAGCGCCGCGCCGCGGAAGCAGTTGTTCACCTTTTCGCTGATCTCCCCGATCACCGGTATCTTATTTGCGCGAACCTGCATTTCAACAACCGCTCTGCTCGGGACAACGTTGATGGCCTGGCCGCCTTCGCGGATCACGGGATGCACCCGCACGCAGTCGGCTTCGCGGAAGGTCTCGCGGATCATGCCCAGGGCGGAAAGCCCGAGGCAGGCAGCATTCAGGGCATTCACGCCCCTGTCCGGCGACGCGGCCGCGTGGGAGGCCACGCCGCGGATGGTCACGGTCTTGCCCACAAAGCCGGTTGAGGCCGAATTGCCGAGGAGCAGATCGGCGCCGGAATCGCGCCCGACCATGTGGGAATGCGCGGTGAGGGCCATGTCGCTGTCGTCAAAGGCGCCGCGCCGCAGGAGCTCGCACTTGCCGCCCCCGCAATGCACATCATGCTCTCGGCGCATAAGCTCACGGAGAGGGGCATCCTGGAACTCCTCGGCGGGGACGGCAAAGAAGGTCGCGGTTCCGTCAAGGGAGGAGGCTACCTCCGGGTCGGAAAGCGCCAGGGCGGCGCCGAGCAAGCAGACCATCTGGGCATAGTGGCCGCAGGAATGGGCATAGCCGTTCCGGGATGCCGGGTGGTCCGGGCACTTCAGAGCATCCAGCTCGCCGATGAGAGCGATGTTTGGGCCTTTCCCTGTCCCGACCGAGGCACGCAGGCCGGTTACGGCAAGGCCGGTCCGGACATTCAGGCCGAGAGACTGCAGGAAGCCGGCGGCAACGGCAGCGGTACGGGTCTCGTACCAGCCCTGCTCGGGGTGGGTAAAGAGATCATCGGCAAGGGCCTGAAGGCGCGGGGCATTGTCATCGATGATCCGAAGGATTCTCTTTTCGGTGTCATTCATCAGCGGTAACCTCACAGAGCACAAAGGTCTTTGTGATTATCATATCGGATACGCTATCCAATTACAAGGTTTTTTGGAACAATTTATGAATATAAATTTGTAATGGTTTTCGCGGCTTCCGTCTGGTATAATGGATGCAGTTTTTTCCGAAAAGAGGCACGGAAACGTGAAGAAGGAACACGTCGGCATTCTGCAGATGATTGCCTGCGCCATGCTGTGGAGCATCGCGGGGATTTTTCTCAAGCTGCTCCCCTGGCACGGGCTTGCGGCAGCCAGCCTGCGGAGTCTGGTCGCGGGGATCACCATTGCGGTTTATATGGCGCTCAAACATATTCGCTTTGTGTTTACGCGCGGCACGCTGCTCGCCGGCGTGCTGGCCGGAAGCGTCTATGTCTGCTTTGCCCTGGCAAACAAGCTGACCACCGCGGCCAATGCCATCGTACTGCAGTTCACCGCGCCCGTGTTCATCGTGCTGTTTTCCGCGCTGCTCTTTCACACCAGAATCCGCAAGGCGGATCTGGCGGTCGTGCTGGTGGTGCTGGCGGGCATTGCGCTGTTCTTCTTCGACCAGCTGGGTCCCTCGACCGTAGCCGGAAACTTCGTCGCCATCGCGGCGGGCATGTTCATGGCCGGGATGTTCATGGCGGTGGACAGGCTGCAGCCGGAGGAGCGCTTCAGCGCGATCGTCATCGGTCAGGCCTTCGCCTTCCTGGTCGGCCTGCCGGCCGTGATCCTCACGAAGCCGGTGCTGAACGCCACAACGGTCAGCTGCATTCTGATCCTGGGCGTGTTTCAGCTGGGCCTTTCGTACGTTCTCTATGTCAAGGCAACCGAAAGCTGCCCGGCGCTCGCCTGCTGCCTGCTGGGCGCGGTGGAGCCGCTGCTGAATCCGGTCTGGGTCATGATCTTTGACGGAGAGACGCCCGGCGTCTATGCCCTGATCGGCGGGGTCATCGTCATCACCGCCGTTACCGTCTGGACCATCTGGGACGGAAAACAGAAAGAACTTGCCGCATCGCCGGGGAAGGAGAATCCGTGAGACTGCTGTATGCCGAAGATGAAAAATCACTGGCCAGAGCCGTTTCGACGCTTCTGACCAAAAACAACTATTCCGTGGATGTTGTCCATGACGGGCAGGATGCACTGGATTATCTGGAAACCGGCAACTATGACGGCGTCATTCTGGACGTAATGATGCCGAAGAAGGACGGTTTTGAGGTGCTGCAGGCAATGCGCGCAAGGGGCGATTTTACGCCGGTCCTGCTGCTGACGGCCCGGTCGGAGATCGACGATCGGGTTTCCGGCCTCGATCTCGGCGCAAACGATTATCTGACCAAGCCCTTTGACATGAAGGAGCTGCTGGCCCGCATCCGTGCCATGACGAGAGTGCTTTCCGTGCAGACGAACAAGACGCTGAGCCGCGGCAACGTCACGCTGGACTGTTCGAGCTATGATCTCTCCGGCCCGAACGGCAGCTACAAGCTCGCCGGCAAGGAGTATCAGATGCTGGAGATGCTGATGAGAAACCCCCGGAAGCTGATTTCCGCCGAGACCTTCATGGACCGCATCTGGGGCTTTGACAGCGAGGCCGAGACGAACATCGTCTGGGTCTATATCTCCACGCTGCGCAAAAAGCTGAAAGCCATCGGCGCCGACGTTGAAATCAAGGCGCAGCGCGGGGTTGGGTATTACCTGGAGGTTCGCTCATGATCCGGAAGCTTCGGAAAAAGTTCGTCCTCGCGGCGGTCGTCTCGGTCTTTCTCGTGCTGTTTCTCCTGATCGGCGCGATCAACGTGGTCAATTACCGCAGTCTCGTTCGCGACGCCGACGGCACGCTGCAGATGCTGGCGGAAAACAAGGGCGCCTTCCCCCGCCAGATGTTCCGTCCGGAGGATCTGCCGCCGCTGCCCGAAGGAGTCTCGGAAGAGATGGCGCCTCCGCCGGCGGAGCGCCCGGACGGCATGTTCCGGGAACCGCGCGGCGGCTTCGGGGAGCTTGCGTATCAGTCCCGCTATTTTACCGTCTGGTTCGATGAGGCGGGCAGCCTGAGCCGGATGAATCTCGAAAACATCGCCTCCCTGGAGGAGGACGAAGCCCGGACGCTTGCCGAGAGCGTCTACGCCCTGGGGCGCGAAAAGGGCTTTGCGGAGGAATACCGCTACAACCGCACAGTCTCCGACGGCGAAACCATGCTGCTGTTTCTGAACTGTCAGAGGGAGCTCGGGACCTTCCGCAGCTTTCTGTACGGCAGCATCGGGATTTCCCTGCTCGGCATTTTCGGAGTCTTTCTGCTTCTGCTGCTGTTTTCCGGACGGATCATCCGGCCGATCGCAGAGAGCTATGAAAAGCAGAAGCGCTTCATCACCGACGCCGGTCATGAGCTGAAAACCCCGATCACGATCATCCAGGCGGATGCAGACGTGCTGGAATCGGAGATGGAGGAGGAGAACAACGAGTGGATCACGGACATCCGCCGGCAGACCCACCGTCTTACCGAACTCACCGGAGAGCTCATCTATCTGTCGCGGATGGAGGAAGAAAACGTCTCCCTGCAGACCGAGGAGTTCTCTTTCTCGGAACTGACGGAAGAGACCGCGCTGTCCTTCCAGTCCGTGGCGCGCGCTCAGGGGAAGGACTTCCGCCTGTCCGTCACGCCCGGGCTCCTGATCAACGGAGACCGGAAAGCCATCGGCAAGCTGGTCTCGATTCTGCTGGACAACGCGATGAAGTACTCGCCGGAAAACGGCTGGGTGGAGCTCTCGCTTACGAGGGTCGGGAAGCTTGCCCGGCTCCGTGTCAGAAACAGCAGTCTGCCCATGGAGCCGGGAAACGCGGACCGGCTGTTTGAACGCTTCACCCGCGAAGATCGCTCCCGCAACTCGGAAACCGGCGGCTTCGGTCTGGGTCTTGCCATCGCGAAGGCCGTGACGGAAGCGCACAGAGGGAGCATCCACGCCGTATCCGAAGACGGAGCTTCCCTGACCATCACCGCCGACCTGCCTCTCAACTGACATGACGCTTGATATTCTCACAAACATCCTCATATTTGCCCTTACCGGCATTGCGACCCTGTCCTGCTTTCGTACGGAGGAGGGCTGGAAGCTGCAGTCCGGCATGCAGGCGCTGCGCTATTTCACCATTCTCTCAAACCTTCTCTGCGCCGCCGCTTCCCTGCTGTTTATTCTGACGCTGACGCAGCAGGATCCGGCATACTGGGCATGGGTATTGAAATACACGGGCACCGCCGCCGTAACCGTGACCCTTCTCACGGTGCTGTTCTTCCTCGGTCCCACGATCGGATACAGGCTGCTGCTCACAGGGCGGGATTTCTATCTGCACCTCTGCGGGCCGCTGCTGGCTCTGATCTCCTTCTGTTTTCTGGAACGGGAATACGAGCTCGGCTTTCCCCTGTTTCTCGTCGGGATGCTTCCGGTTCTGCTGTACGGCCTTGTCTATTTTTATGAGGTCATCATCCGCAGGCGCTGGGAGGATTTCTACGGATACAACAAAAACGGCAGATGGCCGATCAGCATGGCCGCCATGTTTATCGGCAGCTTCCTGGTCTGCGTTCTCATCCGCGCCGTGTACAATCTTTGTGAATAACCGCTGCAGTCAGCAGACTGTTCCTTCAGGCAAAATTACAGAAAAGGAGAAAAGGAATGAAAAGAATTCTTGCAAGCAGAAGCGAAGGAAGCGCATTCCGGATGCGCAGACTGACGGCCGTGATCGTCATGCTGTGTCTGTGCTTTCAGGTGTCGTTCCTCCCGACGGCCTCGGCCGAGACACCGGATTACAACGGCATGACGCTGAAAGAAAGCAGAGAAGCGCGTGTCTACCAGGGGACGCTTGACAGCGTCTACACGCTTACCACCTGGGAATTCAATGAACAGCCGGACGTGCCCTATGTTCCGCTGAAGGACTATCTGACCCTGCTCTTTGTCGAGACCTATAACCCGAATCTGGATTTCGCCTGGGACGGCGATGTGCTGCTGGTCACCCGCAATGATGCAAGCCTCCGCATCGACACCGCGGTCCAGACGGTCAGCGTCAACGACATGACCGCCTTCCTCGGCCAGAACGCGGCCGGCGCGCTCCCCGACGGCATCGTGGAGAAGGAAGAGTTTATCGCCCTGCGCCCCTCGGCCAAGAATGAGTCGAGCCAGACTCCGGCTCAGGGATTCACGGTCAGGCTGAAAGACGACTACGGGGTCGAGATGATCCGCGTCGAGGACGATATTCTTCTTCCCTTCGCCGTGGCTCAGGCCGTTTTCGCGGCGCCGGCCATGCGCGCTGTCTTTGCCTACAACGGCGATGATTATTACGACATTGTGTCCTCTGTCGACAGCATCTACGGCACCATGAGCGCCGCTCCAAACCCCTACGCGACGAAGTGGTACAGCGGCAGTTTTGCTTCCCGGAGCGAACTCAGCGAAGAGTATGCAAAGTACAACTACGCCGCCATGTGCATTCTTCTCGACCTGACCTACGGTCATAAGGCAGAGAAGGGCATCACCAGTTTCGACAGCTACCTGGACGAACACGGCATGAAAGCCCCTCTTCTCAGCACCGACCCGAAGGACGACGTCGAGCCGCTGAAAAAGCTGTTCGGCGTGCTGTTTGACAGCGGGCACGATTCCGAAATCCTTTCCCCCTCCATCATCGACTCGGAAGGCGCCATCGAAAAGGCGGAGATGATTCACGAAATTCTGAGCCTGATCGGTTATGATTCCATTTCCGAACTCAGCGAAGACTGGTCTCCGATCATCTATGCCGTGCTAAAACATCTGCCCAAGGATGTCATTCAGCAGGTTTCCGGCACAGCAACAGACAATGATGAAAACGGCGATCCGGCCGTCGGACCCAATGTGTCGAATCTGGTTGCCGAAATGCTGCGCCTGCAGATGCTCAAGCCGCTCGGATTCAAATCCAGCAGCGTGACCATCGTCGGCGATACCGCCGTAATCTATTTTGAGGGTTTCAAGGAAGACCTGACACGGTCAGAAAGCTTCTACACGAAGCTGCCCACGAAGAAGGATCTTGACACCAGCTCCTTCGGTCTCTTCTACTATGCCTTTGAACAGATCAAAAAGGACGGCAATGTCAAAAACGTTGTGATCGACCTGTCCAACAACGGCGGCGGCTCGGCCGCGGCGCTGGTTTCCACGCTGGGCTTCCTGAGCAACGACGGAGAAGTACGGATCAGCTACCGCGATCTGCTGAACGATGATTACCGCGAAGAGTATTATCATGTTGACACGAATCTTGACGGCAGCTTTGACGACGAAGACGGCTACGGCGGTCAGTACAAGTTCTATGTTCTGACCAGCGGCAGCTCCTATTCCTGCGCCAATGCCTTCCCGTACTTTGCCCAGCTTGAGGGCCTTGCAACCGTCATCGGTGAAAAGCCGGGCGGCGGCGACTGTGTTGTTGCCTACTATATTGACGCTTACGGCCATGTAGGCGGCATCTCCGGCTTCAAGCAGCTTGGAAACATGGACGGCGATACCTTCACTTCGGATGAATCTGCCACCGTGGTGGACATTCCCTTTGAGGGCAGCGAAGGCGACGGCATCTATTTCAGGCCCGATAAGATTGCACAGTTCGTGAAGGACCACGCCGCATAAACACGCCGCGGGACAATTGAAAAACGAGCGAAGGACTGATATCGTTCCTTCGCTCGTTTTGTTTGAAGAATTACGCGGCGAGATCCGTCGCTTCAACTGTAACTGTATAGTGCCCGTCTTCGTCCACGTTCGGCAGTTTCACGGGGAGTTTGCCCGGGAACGTGCCGTCCCTGTCCAGAATCTGCATCAGCGCCGCAGGCAGGTTGGGGCCGTAGCTCAGAGGCGCACCTTCCGCGGTCAGCGGATCCTCGGTCATGCCCTTGGCATACCAGGCGATCACAACCGCGTCGGCATCCCGATAGCGCTCGGCATCATAGGGAAGCTGGGCGCTCACAACGGTGACATCGCCGCCGGCCTCATGGACAAAGGGAATCACTTTGTCCAGCAGCAGCGAATAGGCGCCGTCCTTGGTCCAGGGGTCCATTTCCCTCTCGCCGTAGATCGCCGATACCACGATCAGATGCTTTACGTCTTCCAGATCGGCCTTTGAAAAATCGGAATAGGATACCGTCTGAATGTCGGCTTCCTCGGGAAGCTTCTCCTCGCTCTGCAGGGTCTCAAGGGCATAGAGGGCACTCTGTACCTCACTGTCATAGGGCACAAGGATCAGCGTTTTCTCCTCTCCCGGCTGCAGGGGCAGCAGGTTGTCGTCATTTTTGACCAGCGTCAGGGCGCGGGCGGCGAGTTCCGCCTCGATCGCGTGGTGTTCTTTCGAGCCGACTGTCTCCAGCGCAGCGGCAACCCGCTCTTCGAGATTGCCGGCGTCATAGGCCTCCAGCAGACTGTGTTTTTCCTTCAGCTTCAGAATGCGGAGAACGGAATCGTCCACCCGTTCGGCCGGGATCGTTCCCCCGTCCACGAGGGCGGCAATGTCGGAGATGTACTGGTCCAGCGCCGCAAGCCCCTCCGGCCCGGAGGTGTTCACCGGCATCAGGAGAATGTTTACACCGGCCTCGATCGCCATCTGCGCAACCGTGAGCGGTTCAAAGTGCTGGGCAATGGCGCCCATGTTCAGGGCATCGCTGATGATGACGCCCTCAAAGCCCATCTCGCCGCGCAGCAGATCCGTCAGGATCGTTTTGGAGAGCGTGGCGGGCAGATTGATTTCCTCTCCCGAATCCGTTGACACCGCCGTCTGCTCTTCGATCAGGGGGTACTGAATATGCGCGGTCATGATGGCTTCGGCGCCCGCGTCGATGCAGGCCTGGAAAGGAACCAGCTCAAAAGCCTTCAGCTCTTCCAGGCTCTTCTCCACCCGCGGAAGGCCGGTATGGCTGTCGGTCGCGGTGTCGCCGTGTCCGGGAAAATGCTTGAGGGTCGAGATGGTCCCGGTGGACTGCAGGCCCTGCATCAGCGCCTTGCCCAGTTCGGCCACAAGCTCCGGATCGTCCGAGAAAGAGCGCAGGCCGATGACCGGGTTTTCCGGATTCGAGTTCACATCCATCACCGGCGCCGCGTCATAGTTCAGGCCGACGGCGCTCAGCTCTTCGCCGATCAGCTGCCCCGCCTGCCTTGCGGCCTCCGGGTCGCCGATGGCGCCGAGAGCCATGTTCCCCGGCATCTGCACGCCGTGTCCGAGCCGCGCCACCGGTCCGCCCTCCTGATCGACGGCAGTCAGCAGCTGTGGTCTGCCCTCGACTTCGGCGTTGGCACTCTGCATGGCGTCCACCAGCCGAAGCGCCTGCTCCGTGTCCGCCATGTTCTTGGCGAAATAGATCACGCCGGCAAAACCGTGCTTTTTCAGCGTCTCTCCGATCTCCGGCCGCATTTCGGTCAGACTCTGCTGCTCGCCCTTTTCATCGATATAGGTCTCAAACGACGGCATCAGCATCTGCGCGATCTTCTCTTCCGTTGTCATCTTTTCCAGCATCTCTTCCGGCGTTTTCAAGGCGCTCCGGTCTTCGGCAGAAGCCGGAAAGCTGCACAGGCCGAAAAGCAGCAGGGCTGCAAGGAACAGGGAAATCTTTCTTTTCATGGCTTGTTTTCTCCTCCTATGTATTTCAGACAAAGCATGGTGATATCGTCAAACTGGGGAGCACCCCCCGCGAAGCCGGCAATGTCCTCGCGCATCTTCTTCAGGAGCTCCTCCGGCTCCTCATCACGGAAGCGATTGAGCGCCGAGAGCATCCGCTCCGTCCCGTAGAGTTCATCGGAGGAACTGGTGGCCTCGGGCACGCCGTCCGTGTACAGGAACAGTTCGTCCCCCGGCTCGAGCCGGATTTCATAGTTCTGGTATCTGCTCTTCTCCATAACGCCGATCACAAAACCGTGTTTGTCCTTGAGCAGGGAGAAGCTCTCCTCTGCTTTTCTGATCGCGGGGTACTCGTGGCCGGCGTTGGAGGCGGTCAGAACGCCGCTGTTCAGGTCAAGAATCCCCAGCCATACCGTGACGAACATATCCTCGCGGTTATTGAGACAGATCTGCGCGTTGGCTCTCTCCAGCGCTTCTACGGGATTCTGCGCCGACATGGCAAAGTCCTGAACCACGATCTTCGAAATCGTCATGAACAGCGCCGCGGGAATCCCCTTCCCGGAGACGTCCGCCATCACGATGCCGAGGTGCCCCTCGTCCACAAGAAAGAAGTCATAAAAGTCGCCGCCGACCTCTTTCGCCGGATCCATCATGGCATAGATATCGAAGTCCCGCCGATCCGGGAAGGCCGGGAAGATGTTTGGAAGCATATCCGCCTGGATCCGTGTCGCCAGGGAGAGCTCCGCGCTGATGCGTTCC
Source organism: Oscillospiraceae bacterium (assembly GCA_017538965.1). Taxonomy (GTDB): domain Bacteria; phylum Bacillota; class Clostridia; order Oscillospirales; family Oscillospiraceae; genus Limivicinus. Next base: position 143,364 of record JAFYHU010000080.1, on the reverse strand, counting down.
CTCTCGGCGGTAATCCTCGTCAGGTTTTCGACGTAATCCTGGATCTGCTCCTCCATGCGGTCGATGGAGGCGGCAAGCTGACCGATCTCATCCTCGTTGCGGATCGTATCCTGCAGCTTTTTTCCGCTCGAAATGTTTTCCGTCGAAAAGCGCATCGCTTCCTCGGAGATCTGCTCCAGAGGACGAAGCAGCGCCCGATGTAGGAACAGGCTCTGCCCCACAATCACGAGGATCGCGAGGATGATCAAAACCAGGACAACGTTGTTGATATAGACATTTCTCGCCTTCATCATGGCATCCATCTGCCGCTGAACGCAGAGAATCGCCTTTACCTCTCCGTCCGAGCCCTTCAGGCCGATCATCGCCGTGATATGCGGGTCGGTCTCAATCACACCCTTATCCCGGACCACCAGCTCGCTTTCGGCGGTCTGCTCGCAGAGCGCGCGGTACTTCTCCCGGTATTCTTCGTTGGTCGTCTCGCGGACGTAGCCGAAGGGATAAACCGAATAGGGACTTTCGTGATTGATCGTGGAAAACAGGAAGGTGATATGCGCATAGTCCGAACGGTCCGGCTGGATGACATAGACGAAGGTCACGCCGGAGGAGTTGCAGAGCGCATCCAGCTTTTCCCATACCGCCCGGTATTCCAGCGTCGTCCCGCCGCTTTGGGCATACTCGTCCATGCGGTCCGCATTCACGATCCCGGCTGCGGTATCCGCCGTCATGAACGCCCCGTCGGCATACTGATCCAGAAGCGCCTCGGTAAAGCTCCGATAGCCGATAATGCTGATGATCACGGAAAAGGTCACCAGCAGCAGAACAATGCCGGCAATGCTTTTCGCGGTAACATGCTGTTTCAAAAATTTCATATCTGTTCTCCCGAAAACCGTTTCTTTCAGGGTATTCTGTCAGAATTCTCAGCGGAAAGAACGGCCGGCCGTGATTGCCTTCTGAGGGCACATCTCCTGACAGCAGTAGCAGCGGATGCACTTTTTTCTGTCATATACGGGCGGCTGATCCTTCCCGTTGCGGAAGGACAGCGCCTTGCCGGGCACGGGGCAATGGGCCACGCAGATCCCGCAGTGGACGCAGCGGTCCGCATGGATGACGGGGCGGCGCGAGAAGAGGGCCAGCATCGACAGGCCGCGTGCCAGCATGTTCTTTCCGTCCCGGATCGCGTCAAAGTCCGGGGCGCCATAGGCCTCCGCAAAGGCGTCGATCGTCATCCCGGCGGGGGGATTCTGCTCTCCGGGCCTGACCAGCAGCAGCTCAATGCGGTCGGCATGCCGGAAGCCGAGCCCCATCGCCTCGCCCTGCACGTTGGTCTGGACCGTCTCGGGGTCAACATGAATCAGCGCGCAGAACACGGTGTCCAGCGCCACGGGATCGGCGGAAAGCAGGAGCAGACCCAGCTTTCTGGGCGTCCCGGCACCGGGTCCGTTTCCCTCCATGGCAACCACGGCGTCCATGATATGCAGGCGCGGCTTTACGCAGCGATGGATGTCCACCAGCATGCGGGCAAACAGGCCGTCGTTCGGGAAGCGCATATGCTCCCTCGCCTTGCGCGTTCCGCAGAGCAGGCCGAAAAGGTTTTTTACCGCGCCGGTAATGCGCATCAGGGCATGGGTTTTCATCTTGCACACGTTGATGATCGCGTCGGCCTCGGTCACCTCGCGGGCAAACCAGAATTCTTTCTCGGTCATGCCTTCCGGGAAATCCACACGGACTTCCTCCGTCATGGGGACCGGGAGGGCGCCGAAGACCGCCTCGTCCGGACGGAAGCCCAGGCGCTCCAGCGCATGCATGCCGGTCTCGTGCCCCGGGGAATCTCCGAAGCGGACGGAACCGCAGCCGTACTCCTCCAGCAGCCGCAGCACCGCGCGCAGCACGGCGGGATGCGTGGTGACGGCGGTATCCGCCTCGGCGGGCTTCAGAAGATTCGGCTTCACCAGCACGCGCTCCTCCGGCCGAAGAAAAGCCTCCCATCCGCCCAGGGCCTGAACGCCCGCGCGGACGGCTTCGTATACCTTTTCCGGATCATAATCGTCGCAGGGCACCGCGACAACCCGGGATTTTTTCTCTTCCATCCGTCTCACCCCTACCCGTTTTCACTCATCATATCATATGTTTTGACTCTGCACAATCCTATCTGCGTATTCTTTCCGTCGTCAGGAATCAAACAGATCATCCAGCGTAATGACGCGGGAGATATGCTCTGTATGAGCAATACCGGCGAGATAATTGGTTTTTCATCATGTTAAACCGCAGTAAATAACCAATTATAAGCGAAATTTCATCTATATTTGGATAACCCGATGGATGATTCGGACGAGTAAAGAAACGGTAGATTCGGCTTGCTATCCCAATCTACCGTTTCCTTTTTGTCAGTGCCTCATATCGATTTGTGCAGATCATCCCAGTTTTCTGATTGCCCTGAAATAGCCGAAGCCTACAACCGGCAGGGAGGCCGCCCATGTGATGGGCTCAATCAGACAGATGCCCAGATAGCCGAGCGCCGGCGCAAGCCAGTATGCCGCCGCAAACTTGCCGATCAGCTCAATCATGCTTGCCGTGATGGGAATCACTTTTCCGCCCAGTCCCTGTACGCTGTTGCGCATGACAAGCAGCGCGTTCAGAATCACATAAAACGGGACATTCCAGATCAGATAAAGATACGCTGTCTGTATCACCTCGCTGCTCTCTGTCCCGGTCAGCAGCTGGACTGCTGTTTTACCGAAGAGCAGCACGATCACAAGAGCAGCAAGACTCCAGCCCGAACCGAGGATAAGGCTCCATTTCACGCCTCTCTTTACGCGCTCTGTCTTGCCGGCCCCGTAGTTCTGACTGACAAAAGTTGCGGCCGAGGTGCAGATCGTGCCGAAGGGAAGCATAAACAGATCATGGATTTTCCTCGCCGCCGTATGACCTGTAATAGTCTTGACGCCAAAGGTGTTGACAGCACCCTGCATGGCGACCGTGCCGATGTTGGTGAGCACCAGCATGAACGCCATCGCGCTGCCTGTCGAAAACAGGTCTATCATCAGACTCCTCTCCGGCCGCCCGCAATTCCGGCGGATATGCAGAATCGGACAGGCCCGGACAATGTAGACAAGGCTCATACCTGCTGCTGCGCACTGCGCCAGTACCGTTGCGAGCGCAGCGCCCTCCACGCCCATATGGAAACTGCCGACAAACAGGATATCCAGAATGACGTTCAGCACAGACGCCAGAATCAGCGCATAAAGGGGAACACGGCTGTTCCCGATCGCACGCAGCATCCCTGCCAGGGTGTTATACAGCATCGTCACAAAACAGAAGACCAGAATGATGCGCAGATAATCGAGCGACATGGAGAGGATTTCCTCCGGTGTCCCGAGAAAGGCCATCAATGGGCGAATCGCGGCCAGGCTGATGACCGTCAGAACCAGCGACACTGCCGCCGCAAGAATTGCGGTTCCGCTGACTGCGCGGGAGAGCTGTTCTCTGTCCCCATAGCCAAAGGCACGGGCCAGCACAACCGAGAATCCGTTGCCCATGCCCGCAATGAAACCGAAAACAAGACTGTAGACCGCCGACGTTGCTCCGACCGCGGCCAGAGCCTCATCTCCCATGACGTTTCCGATCACGACCGTATCCACAATATTATAAAGTTGCTGAAAAGCGTTTCCTATCAGGATCGGGACGGAGAAGGCGATCAGCATCTGCAGCACCGGGCCTTCCGTCATGTTGAGCGCAGGGGATCCTTTTTTCTGTAATCTCTTCATGTTCTTTCTCCAGGTTGTCCAAAGGCTATCCTTTGGATGCTTCTTAAAAAGGAAATCAGTGCCTGCAAATCAGATTGATCAGGCGGAAAACCCATCCCTCTGAGCGCATTCCGTTGATTTCCGGGTTTCTCAGTTCATACACCCCGGTATCCTCAGCCATCATATTTGCCATGTTGTTGATCATCATATTATTCATCATCATCTTTGTATTCTCCAATCATATCTCTGAATTCATACAGAGAATATCAGATTCTGGCAAAAAGATATAGCAATATCTTTTGTTTTATGCTAATATCTTCTTATTAGATTGGAGGCTCTGATATGGGAAAGATCATACGGAATCCCGACAAGCAAGTAGCTTATCTGGCATATATAAATCGGGAAAACGATTTTCAGCATCACGGATACGCGGAAGAGATGAGGCAATATCAGCTCATGCAGTCAGGCGATCCGGAGGCCGTAGAGGAAAGCCAAAGGATGATGCGGCGAGATATCTCTGTAGGTCTGTCAGATGATCCGGTAAGAAATGTCAAATATCTCTTTATCGCAAACATTACGATTACTACACGTTTTGCCATTGAAGGCGGACTGGATTGCGAGACGGCCTATAACACCAGTGACCTGTATATTCGAAAAATGGATCTGTGCCAATCCGTGGATGAAGTAATGGCATTGCATCGGGAAATGTATTCCTATTTTACTGATCGTATGGCGAACCTGAAAAAAGATAATATCTATTCAAGGCCGGTTATCCAGTGCATAAACTATATCGAGACACATCTGCATCTTCCCATACGGATTCAGAATCTGGCGGATTATGTATCCCTGAATCCCACGTATCTTGCAACAGTGTTTAAGAGAGAAACCGGTCTGACAATAGCAAGCTATATCATGCACCGCAGAATTGATACCGCGTGCAACATGCTTCGTTATTCAGAATACTCTGCCTCACAAATCAGTGAGATTCTGGCTTTCAGCTCTCAGAGTTACTTCATCCGGTGTTTCAAGCAGATAAAAAGGATGACCCCATACGAATACGTACAGAGACATTCTGAAGAAAATATCAGGGCTGCGAGAAAAAAGGATTTGAACAGATCAGAAGATTCTGTTTATGCCTGGTCGGAAAGCGAAACAACGCCGCCATCTCCGTCAGGCACAAAATAGGTGCTGCGGATCTCCCGGTATACGACGTCTACATCCCTTGTCCTGAGAATCTCTAAAGTCTTCTCATACACCTGATAGAGTTCTTTGCTTTTGCCGTTCTCGATCAAAAGACACATGCTTTTACTGCACATGTCGTGGGTCATGGAGCGTACCGTCGAGGCAATGCGATGGACGTTGACCCGGAAAAGCCTCGCTGGGCTGGCATAATCTTAGCTGAGTATTGTTTCCGTGAGGGTTTCTGTGTTATGATAAGGCGTAAACAAAAATTATCCGATCAGGGAGTGACGTGAACCATGACCCATCCGATCAAGATTCTTGCCGCGCGCTATCCCCAGCTCAGCCTGCCCATCGTTGAAAACGCGAGACAGACCCCCGAATACAAAGACGCAGTGCTCTGCGGGGAACCCGTTGACAGAGAGCCCGCGTTTCATTTCTCGGAAGACGACCGGCTCAGCATCGAGAGCACGCCGGCCGGCAGCATCGAAGTATTATCGCTGGCAAACCGGGAGGACTTTGTCCATGCCTACCGTGCCCTGGCCTGCCGCTGCGAGCCGGCCGCCGTGCCGGACTCCGTCGGCGCGGTGACCGTCAGCGGGCTGATCAACTGGGAGAAGATCCGCCGGCACGAAGAAGAGTATCTCTCCGCGGGAGGGAGCGACTGGGACGAAGAGTTTCAGAAGTTTACCTCCGTGAAATCCAACTACCTGGACACCATGATCCTGCTGAGTTCCGGAAACTACAGCAACGTTCCGGCGGCGAAGCTCGGGCTCAGCGAGCAGGCCTGGAAGGAAAAATCCTACATCATCCGAAAGTATCACGAGCTGACCCATTTCGTCTGCCGCACGCGCTATCCGGACGATATTGAAGCCATTCGCGACGAGGTAGTGGCGGACATGATTGGTCTGATCAAGGCCTTCGGAGAATATGACACGGAGCTTGCCAAAACGTTCCTCGGCATCGAGGGCGAGACCTACCGGGAAGGCGGCAGGCTGGCGCACTATGCCGGGGACGATCTCGACGGCGCCATCCTCCGGGCCAGGGAGGAGATCGGCAAATATGCCGAGCGGGTCCGGGGTCAGGATACGGAAGACGTATTCTCCCTTCTGCTCCGTGTCTTCAAGCCCTAAAAGTCTGACAGTTTTTACTTTCCTGCCATGACCCCCGTCTGCTCACGGAGACGGGGGTCAGACTCATTTCTGCAGTTTTTCGCGAAACGCTTCTGTCTTCTGCTCGTTCTTCGCATCGGACTTTGCTTTCGGGTCGATCAGGATGCACCTGACAAGATCCACTATATGCGGATTCCGGGAGAAAAACAAGCCGCCCTGTCCTGTGAGTTTCTTCAAACATTTGCCTTGACAACTTCTCTGATTATAGGTATTATGAGGTTGCGAATTGTTTTTAATTGCAATTCGGTCTCTTCGTATCTTCCCTGCTTTACGAGATGCTGTGAAACGAGGTGCTTCCTTTTTGGATAATCGCAGAACAGAGGAATTGATCGGCTGTATCCTGACGGCGCTGCACGGAAAAGTGTGCAGAATCATACAATACGGCTCGTCTTCCGCGCACAGCGAAGCGGAGTTTGCCGTCCTGACGCCATACAAAATCAGCACGGATGAAGTGACGCGGCTGTCTGACGCCGTCACGGAATTCAACCGAAAGCACGAAAAATCAATTTCTGTCGTCGACATCGACCTGGATTCGTTCTTAAAGTGGAAAGAGAGCACGCCTTTCTATCAGGAGATCGACCGAACCGGCGTTGTGCTGTGGTCAGAATAAAAAATCGCGGTCCCCGATTTTGAGATTCTTTTCAAAATCGGGGACCGGTTTCGTTTCTGAGGCAGCAGCTTATTTCCGTTCCGGCATCATTCCTCCCGCACCGCGGAACCCGGTTTTCTCATTTCGCCCAGCATGGCGCCTCCGATGATCAGAACCGCGCCGATGACCTGAATGAGCGTCATGTTCTCACGGAGGAAAATAGCCGAGAAAAAGAGCGCGGAAACCGGGTCAATATAGCTGATCAGCGCAACGGACTGCCCCGGCAGTTTCTGCAGTCCCGAGAAGTAAAGAAGATAGGCAAGGCCTGTGTTGACGACGCCGATCACGGCAATGTAAGGAAGGTCGGAGCGGAGCGGATGCGGAAAACCCACGGTCAGCAAACAGTAGATCAGAACAACGGCAAAGGCGATGTCCAGCTCGATCGCAGCGGTCTGCAGCCCTTCCATATGCGTGATCCGCTTGTTGAAAACAATCAGCGCAGCATAGAACAGGGCCGAGGCGACGGCAGCCGCAAGCCCCGCGGGATTCATTCCGCTGACAATGATGCTGCCGCTGATGCATACAAGACCGACCGCGACAATGATCACGGCGGTGATCTTCGTGCCGGTGAGCTTCTCGCGAAAAATGAGCGGGGAAAACAGAAGAACAAGAATCGGTCCGATGTAGTAAATCAATGTCGCCAGGCTGACGTTCAGCAGGCGATACGCGCTGAACAGGGCGACCCAGTTCAGCCCCAGAGCGGTCCCGCCGAGAAGGATCATCGGAAGGTCGGCCCTGACGGCTTTTCCGTCAAAACCTCCCCGCAGCAGCACAATCATCGTGAGAAGCGCACCGCCGATCAAGGTACGGAGGAGAACAATCTGACTGCTCTGAACGGATATATGAGCAACAAGAACCCCGTTGGTGCCAAAGATCAGCATGGAGAGAATGTACATGCCATAGGCCAGATTCTTCTCCTGTTTCATTCTCATCATGGTACGCCTGAAACCGTTATCCTGCATTGGGGGGCTGCTCCTTCCCTGTTCCACACCGTCTGAGCGCATCCGCACCGGCAGCGGGCACGCAGAAGTTCTCGTCTGATTCTATCACAGAAAAGCGGCAGAGACAACAAAAACCGCACCGGACAGCAATGCTCCCCCGGGGATGACAGTGTTTTTCACGGTCTCTCAGGGGGAGCATTGTAATAAATTGGCTGCTTTATTCGCCCCAGTAGCGCTCGTAGAGCATTTCCATATGCGCTTTCATGGCGGCGTGGGCATCATCCGGGCGTCCGTCCAGGATGGCCTGACAGATATTGATGTGCTCACGGTTGTTCTGGTCTCGGTACTTTTCCGTCGCAACAGTCCGGCTGAGGATCAGATCCCAGAGCTCCTGCTCCATGGCACTGAAGACCAGTTCCATGATCGAGCTGTAGAGGCTGCTGCCGCTGGCTCTCGCCACGGCCAGATGGAAGCTGCGGTCGGTTTCCTTGGTGATGACGCCGACAGCCGATTCACGGAGGAATTTCTCCATGATCTCTTCCAGTTCCTTCCGGCTTTCGGCATCCAGATGGAGCGCCGCCTCCCGAGCGATATCGGGTTCGAGCACCATACGGGCACGGATGATATCATGAGGCTCGACGCCCTGCGGCACCTCCGCCGTGGGCTGCTTGGCCTTGACAAAGACGCCGCCGCCCTGAATGGAATCGACAAGGCCGTTCAGTTCAAGCGCGCAAAGGGCTTCCCGCACCGGAACCCGGCTGACGCCGAAGGTCTGGCAGAGCTCTTTTTCGCTGGGCAGCTTGTCTCCCACGCCGAAACGGCCGTCGACAATTGCCTCATGCAGCTGGTTGTAGATCTGTATATACAGCTTGTTGTTGGCAACCGGGCTGAATCCCTGCATGTTAATACCTCGCTTGCTCAGGGCACGGGTTTCCGATCAACCCAGCGTTCCGGGGAGCCAGGTGACGAGCTCCGGCACATAGGTGATCAGGAACAGGACGATCAGAAGCGGAATCAGGAAAGGCAGAATGGCCTTGTACATCTTTTCGATGGTGATGTTGGCCGTCTTCGCGCAGATAAACAGGCTGGTTCCGACCGGCGGCGTGCAGAGACCGATCATCAGGTTCAGCACCAGCACGACACCCAGATGCAGCGGGTTGATGCCGTAGGCTGCCATCAGCGGGACCAGGAACGGAATGGTGATGGTCATGGCCGCCAGGGCTTCCATAAACATGCCGATGATGAGGAAGGCGATGTTGACAATCAGCAGCATGACGTACTTGTTGTCGGTCAGACTTACCAGGGCCGCGCTCAGGGCACGGGTCATGCCCAGCATCGTGACCAGCCAGGAGAAGGCCGCGGCGCCGCAGATCAGGCAGAGGATGCCGGCCGAGTCACGCGCGGTTTCAATCAGAGCATTGTAGACATCCTTCCAGCCGAGTTCGCGGTAGACAATCACAGCCAGGATGAAGGCATAGGTCGCCGCAATGCAGGCTGCCTCGGTGGGGCTGAAGATTCCGGTCCAGATGCCGCCGATGATGATCACCGGAGTCAGCAGAGAGAGCAGCGCTTCCTTGGTGGACTGTCCGACTTCCTTCCAGCTGAACTTCTTGACCGGATAGTTGCGCTTTTTCGCCATGAGGAAGACCAGAACGCCGCTTGCGAGCGCCAGGCACAGACCGGGGATGATGCCGCCGATGAACAGCGCACCGACCGAGACCTCGGTCATCATGCCGTAGACAACCATGGGAATGCTCGGCGGGATGATCGGGCCGATGGTCGCGGAGGCCGCAGTGACCGCCGCAGCAAACTCGGGATCAAAGCCGTCCTTGATCATGGCGTCGACCTCGATCTGACCGAGGCCGCCGGCATCGGCGACAGCAGAGCCGCTCATGCCCGAGAAAACGATGGAAGCGACGATGTTCGCATGGCCGAGACCGCCGGGGATGGAACCGACCCAGGCCGAGCAGGCACGGAAGATTTTTCGCGTGACGCCGCCGGTATTCATCATTTTCGCCGCCAGGATGAAGAACGGAATGGCAAGCAGCGTATAACCGCTGGCGTTGCCGACCATGCGGTGGAAGATGGCGGTGACGGTGAAGTTCCCTGTTACCAGCACCGTGAAAATGGCCGAAATGGACAGAGAAAAGGCGATGGGCACGCCCAGCACCATCAGCAGCAGAAAGCCGCCGACCAGAAGAATCACATATCCTGCAAAGCTCACTTATGCCACCTCCAGTTCCTGTTTTGCCTTCGGCGCATCCTCGGGCTTCCGGTTCAGGATCAGATCAATCAGGTGAACGATCGAAAAGGCGCAGCCGATCGGGAAGGCCAGATAATAAACGCCGTTGCGGATGGCAATGGTCTTGTAGTAGGTCGACCAGGTCGACTTGATGATGGAAACGCTGCAGACGATGCCTGCTACCAGGAAGGCGATCAGCAGCAGGTCAATCACGTCCATATAAACTGTCCAGACTTTCGGAGAGAGCTTATCGGTGACGAAGGTCAGACGAAGGTGTTCCTGCTTGTGGAAGGTCATCGGCATGCCGATGAAGATCGCCCAGCAGAGGCCGACCAGGGTCAGCTCATACTGCCAGGTGACGGGGCTGTTGAAGATAAAACGCATGACGACGGAATAAACGATGATCAGGCACAGCCCTGCCAGAATCGTCGCGCAGATCACGCCGGAAATCTTATCCAGGATTTCACTGAGCTTGTGAATAAAGGCTTTCATGGTTCCTCCCATCTCCGTAGATTAAACGCGGAGGGAGGCACGGCAGGCGCTGTGCCTCCCCGGGATTTCGTTCTGGGGCTGATTACTTGAGGGCAGTGATGCGGGCGACCAGATCCTGGGCCCAGTCATTCTGAGCATAGAAGTCCTCGTAGACGCTCTGAGCCTGATCGATGAAGGGCTGGGTGTCGGGATAACCGACTTCCATGCCGGCGGCTTCGAGCTCAGCCAGATAGGTGGCTTCATTGTCGCGGATGGCCTTGCGGTGCTCGGCGCCGTATTCCTTGGCGCACTCGAGGAGGACGTTCTGGATGTCAGCGGGCAGCTTGTTCCAGGTGGTCAGGCTGAAGATCATGTCTTTCGGCTGATACTGATAGTTCACCATGGTGAGGTACTTCTGGACATCCTGGAAGTTGTTGGCATAGATGTTGGAGACGGGGTTTTCCTGGCCGTCAAAGGTGCCCTGCTGGAGCGCAAGGTACAGCTCGGAGAAGGCGAAGGGAGAAGCGCTGGCGCCGTAGGCGGCGAAGATGGCCATGGTCAGCTGATCTTCCGGAGTACGGAACTTCAGGCCCTGCAGATCTTCGGGCTTCTCAATGGCGCGCTTGGAGTTGGTGAACTGACGCAGACCGTTCTCCCAGTAGGCAAGCTGGATCAGGTTGTTGGCTTCGAGGCCGTCCAGAAGCTCCTGGCCGATCTCGCCGTCGAGGACCTTGTAGACGTGGTCATAGTCCGAGAAGAGGAAGGGAAGGCTCAGGGCCTTGAACTTCGGGCAGAAGTCAGCCTGCTGGCCGGAGGGGAGCATCATGGCGTCGAGGTTGCCCATCTTGACCATCTCGATCATTTCCTTGTTGCTGCCCAGCTCTTCGGCGGGGTGGATGACGATGGTGACTTTGCCGTTGGTCTTCTCGTTAACGGCTTTTGCGAAATTCTCAAGCGAGATGTGGATCAGGTTCTGCGTGGTGTCGCTGTGGCCGATGTTGATGGTGTAGGTGTCGGAAGCGGAGCCGGAGCCGTTTCCACCGCAGGCGCAGAGGGCAAAGGCCATAACGAGGGTGAGAAGCAGAGCGATCAGTTTCTTCATTGTTTTGTTTTCCTCCAAATTTTTTTATTTATTTTGCCGGTCTCCCGGGGTTTTACTTCATCAGTTTTTCGGCTTCGGCCGCGATATTCTCCGCGGTGATGCCGTTCATTGCGAGCAGGCGCTCGTAAGGAGCCGACTGGCCGAACTGGTCCTGAATGCCGATACGCTTCAGTCTTCCCTTTCCGGCTTCGGCGATGACCTCGGCAACCGCGCTGCCGAGACCGTTCAGGATGTTGTGATCCTCGACGGTAACGATCCGGCCGACTTCGTCGATGCAGGCATTGACAGCCTCGACATCCAGCGGCTTGATGGTGTGGACGTCCAGAACACGGGTACGGATGCCCTTCTTTGCCAGAAGGTCGGCCGCTTCCAGGGCTAGGCGGACGGTGTCGCCGTTTGCGAGGATGGCGACGTCCTTGCCGTCGCGGAGCTGCTTGGCCTTGCCGATCTCGAAGGTCGCATCCTCGTCATAGATCACCGGAACGGCATCGCGGGTAAAGCGCAGGTACACGGGACCGTCGTACTTCGCAGCGGCTTTGACCAGCGCCTTGGCGGCATAGAAGTCGGCCGGCATGATCACCGTCATGTTCGGGATGGTACGCATAATGCCCATGTCCTCGATGGCCTGATGGCTGGCGCCGTCGTTCGCGGGCGTCACGCCGCCGTGGGAGCAGGCAATCTTGACGTTCAGCTTCGGATAGGCGATCTCCTGGCGGATCATCTCGCAGATGCGCATGCTGCCGAAGGCCGCATAGGTAACCACGAAGGGAATCTTGCCGCAGGTTGCGAGACCTGCCGCCACGCCGGCACCGTTCTGCTCGGCAATGCCGACGTTGAGGTACTGCTCCGGAAGCTCCTTCCGGAAAGCCTGGGTCTTGCAGGACTTGCCAATGTCGATGTCAACGATCAGAATGTCCCGGTTCTCTCTGCCGAGTTCAACAATGGCCTCGCCAAAGCCGTCACGGGTCGCAATCTTTTTCTTATCCATGCTCAGGCCTCCTCTTTGATATACAGAGCGTTCAGCTCTTCCATTGCCTGCTTATACTGCTCGTCGTTGGGTGCCGTTCCGTGCCAGCCGCACTGATTCTCCATGTAGGAGACGCCCTTGCCCTTCACGGTCTTGCCGACGATGCACTTGGGCAGACCGTTCTTCGCCGCCAGAGCCTTGTCCATCGCGTCGCAGATCTGGGCCATGTCGTTGCCGTCGATCTCATAGACCTCAAAACCGAAGGCCTCAAACTTCTTTGCGAGGTTCACGGGAGGCATGATCTCTTCGCAGGTGCCGTCCAGCTGAAGATTGTTCCAGTCGACGAATACAATCAGGTTGTCCAGCTTGTACTTGTGCGCGGTGCCGCAGGCTTCCCAGATCTCGCCCTCGTTGCACTCACCGTCGCCGACGGCGCTGAATACCCGGTAGTCTTTTCCGTCCAGCTTCGCTGCCAGCGCCATACCGACCGCACAGGCGAAGCCCTGTCCCAGAGAACCGGTAGAGATGTCGATGCCGGGACATTTGTTCATGCTGGGGTGTCCCTGCAGGGGGGAGCCTTCCTTGCGGAGCGTGTCGAGCACCTCCATCGGGAAGAAGCCCTTCATGGCCAAGGCTGCGTACTGGGCCGGGCACACATGGCCCTTGGACAGCACGAAGCGGTCGCGGTCCGCCCAGCGCGGATTCTTCGGGTCTACGTTCATGTACCGGAAGTAGCATGCAGCCATAAAGTCTGCAACGGAGAGGGAGCCGCCGGGATGTCCGCTCTGCGCCTTCCAGATCATGTCCACGGCGCGGATACGAAGCTCCGTCGCCTTGTTCTTGAGTGCGGTCAATTCCTTCTGATCCATGGCTTTACATCCTTTCGTCCAAGATGATTTCTTTGTGCTCGCGGGAAGATTCCAGCGCCAGCATCGAGAGCTTCAGAACCTTGATGCCCTCGTCCAGCGGAGTGCGGATGGCTTTGCCCGTCTTCAGGCAGTCCTGGAAATATTTATGAATATTGAAGATAACGCCGTCCTGGTTAAACTTGTAGGAGTCGTTGAAATGGAGAGTTTCCGCCTGGGCCATGTCCGAGGTCTTCCAGGTGACTTCATCAAACTCGAACATATCGCTGCCGCTCAGGAAGCAGCTCCCCTTGGTGCCGATGTAGCCCTTGAAGTTTCTGCCGAGATCGGAGCTCCAGCTGGCGTTGATGGTCGCGACTCCGCCCTTCTTAATCTTCATGGTGGCGGAGAAATTGGTGTCATAGGTCGGGAGAGAATCAATCGTGCACCAGGTGTTCGCGCTCAGAGTCTCGAACTCTCCGCAGAGCGCGGTCAGCAGGTTCCACTCGTGCGAGATCGACTCGATCGTGAAACCGCAGGCCAGCTTCGGGTCGGTGCGCCAGGAGGGCTGGAACCAGGTGCCGCGGAAGCCGTAGCCGGGCCCTACGCGATTGTCAAAGACATTGATCGGATCTCCGAGTTCCCCGCTGGAGACAAGCTCCAGCATCTTCTGGAAGGCAGGACGGTAGAAATGCGCAAAGCCGACGATGATCTTACCGTCGTATTTCTTCTCCATCTCCTTGAGTTTTTCCGCATCTTCCAGGCTGGTGCCGATGGGTTTTTCCATGTAGAGCGGCACATGATGCTTCAGCACCATCTCCACATAGTCCAAACGCTTCGTGGGGGGTGTGCTGAGAACAACGTAATCCGCCTTCGGAACGTTTTCTTCGATCTGCTCATAGCTGAGCATTTCGCAGCCGAATTCATCCGCATAGCGCTTCAGCCCCGCTTCGTTCACATCGAACGCGGCAAAGACCTTTCCGCCGAGTTTGACCACTGCGCGGCCGTGAGACTTGGCAATATCGCCGGCACCGATCATTAAAACATTCATGAATACCCCTCCTGTAAATTGATCAGCTTGTTAGCTTGTAATACAACTATACAATATGCTTAATTCCCCGTCAAGCTCTGTTAATTCTTTCACAGGCTTTTTGTAGCAATGCACAAAAAAAGCGCTGCGTTTTTGTACGCAGCGCCAAAAATAACGGAGTTTTCGTTCAGAATTCGCTGAAAAGTCAGGCCCGGAGGAGCGCAACGGCAACGTCGTTGACGTTGGTGCCGGTGGGCCCCGTGATGATCAGACCGTCGACTGCGCTCAGCGCGTGATAAGCATCGTCGTCCTTCAGGACCGCGTTCAGATCGAGCCCGGCTTCCTTCAGGGCCTTCAGCGTCTCGCCGTCGACATAGCCGCCGGCGGCATCGGTCGGGCCGTCGGTGCCGTCGGAGCCGACCGAGAAAACCGCCGCGCCGTCCAGACCGGCAATTCCCTCGCAGGCGGCGAGGGCAAGCTCCTGATTGCGGCCGCCGAGACCGGAACCGGTGAGGTGCACAACGGTCTCTCCCCCGGCGATGAAGGCCAGAGAGCGCCCGCCGGAGGCATGGCTCTTCAGGATGCTTGCGAGAAAGCGTCCCGCCTCGCAGGCTTCGCAGGAAAGCTGGTCGGTCAGGAAAACCGGCTCATAGCCGCGCGCTTTGGCGGCCCCGGCTGCGGCAGCGCATAACTCGCGCACCGAGCCGTTGATATGGGTTTCGACATTGTGCAGGGTTTTCGGAGTTTCCTTTCGGAGAAGCGCAAGGGCCTCGGGCGAAAGGCGGAGCCTGTACTTCTCCACTACGCGAAGCGCGTCCTCACAGCTGCTGCCGTCGGGATAGGCCGGTCCGCTCGCGATGCTGTCGAGCGGATCGCCCAGAATATCGCTGAGGACGATGCTGAGCACCTTTGCCGGCTCGCAGGCCTGCGCAAAGCGGCCGCCCTTCACGGCGGAAAGGCGTTTGCGGATGCAGTTCATCTCCACGATGTCGGCCCCGCAGGCCAGAAGCTGGCGGGTGATGTCCTGCAGTTCGTCCCCGGGGATCAGCGGCAGTTCAAACAGCGCGCTTCCCCCGCCGGAGAGCAGGAAGATCACCGTATCCTTTTCACTGAGCCCCGAGACAAGCGCCAGCGCTTTTTCCGTGGCGGCAAAGCTGTTTTCATCCGGCACAGGGTGTCCCGCTTCCATGCAGAGAACACCGGGGAGCTCTCCCCTGACGTGATCATACTTGGTGATCACGATGCCGTCATCTACCTCCCCCAGCGTATCCAGCGCGGCTTTGGCCATCTGCCAGGCGGCTTTGCCGACCGCGACCAGCAGCGTTTTTCCGCCTGCGGAACGGTAGCCCTGCAGGGTCCGCTGTACGGCGGCATCGGGCTGCACGGCAGCGAGAGACGCCTGTATGATCCCGTCCGCGTCGCGGCGAAGCGCGCTGTTCATGAACGGCTCTCCCGCGGTCTGTTCACCACGTTGATGGGTTCCCCGTCGACATAGGACTGCAGATTCCGGACCGAGCAGTCCATGATCCGCTCGCGGGCCTCTTTGGGCGCCCAGCTGATGTGCGGGGTTATCAGGCAGTTTTTGGCCTTCAGCAGGGGATTGTCGCCTTTGATCGGCTCGGTCGATACGACGTCGAGCCCGGCCGCGGCGATCTTCCCGCTGTTGAGGGCGTCGGCAAGATCCTGCTCCACGACCAGCTGGCCGCGGCTGTTGTTGATGAGGATGACGCCGTCCTTCATTTTGGCGATGGAGTCTTTATTGATCATGCCTTCGGTCTCGGGGAAGAGCGGGCAGTGGAGCACGACCACGTCGCTGCGGGCAAAGAGGGTGTCACGGTCGACGTATTCGGCAATGGCTTTGCCGGCTTCGGTCTCGCGGCTGCCGCTGGCAAGCACCGTCATGCCGAGGGCTTTTGCAATTCTGCCGGTGGTCTGGCCGATCTTGCCGAAGCCGATGATGCCCATGGTCTTGCCGTCGAGCTCGATCAGCGGATAATCCCAGAAGCACCAGTCGGGATTCGCCTCCCAGCGGCCCTTGTGTACTTCGTCCGAGTGATGCGCCACGTGATGGCAGATCTCGAGCAGCAGCGCAATGGCGAACTGCCCGACGGCCGCAGTTCCGTAGGTTGGGACGTTCGAGACGCAGATTCCCTTTTCCCAGGCATAGTTATAGTCGACAATGTTGTAGCCCGTCGCCAGGACCGAGATGTATTTCATGTTCGGGCAGGCATCAAACACAGGCTTGCGGATGGGGCACTTGTTGGTGAAGACCACTTCGGCGTCGCCGATGCGCTCGGCAATCACCTTGTCGTCATAGGGGGTGCGGTCATAGACCGTCAGATCGCCGAAGGCTTCGAGGGGGGCCCAGCTCAGATCGCCGGGATTTTCGGTATAACCGTCCAGAATCACGATTTTCATAAAAGGCCTCCATATCTCAGTAGTATTGAAGAATTCCGTTTTTATTATATACGAGAGAGGAACGGCAAGTCAAGGAGGAAACAGAGGGCATTTCGCCCATCCGTGAAACGGGGAACCGTTTTTTATCATACGATTATCATATGTTATTGTACTTATTATATGTATTTTATTTTTCTTATTTTCTGTGCTATCATACAATCGTCCTGAGGGGACAGGACAGAGACGAGGATAAGAGAGTACACAGAGAAAGAAGGTGCAGGAAATGCTGAAGGAGTTTTACGAAATCTTCTCCCGCCGTGAAGGCAAGTAAGCGGATTGGTTTTCCGCACAGAAAAATCATGACAGAAAGAAGGCGTTGAAAGTGCTGAAAGAGTATTACGAAAGCTTCTCTCACCGCGAGGGCAAATGACCGACAGAAACGATTAGCAAGGACTGCAGCCGGGTTTGGATGCAGTCCTTGCTTTTTTCTGTCCCCGGCATCAACGGCATTCACTCCATGCGGATGACGCTCTGCATCAGATCGGCGGCCTTGACGTTCGGGTTGTGGTAATGCTCGCGCTTGTCCGTGATTTTGCCGATGGAGATGGCTTCCTTCGGGCAGAACTGCAGGCAGCCGAGACACTGGGCACAGTCCCTGCCGAAAACGGGGCGGCCGTTTTCCATACGGATGTTGCCGCGCGGGCACAGCTTCTCGCACTGGCCGCAGGAGATGCAGGCATCGCTCACCTGAAAGGCGGCAATCTTCTTTTTGGCGATCAGAGGCCAGGCAGCGTTTTCCGCGCGGTTGACGGGATTGTTCGGGGGAGACTTTTTGCTCACGGTCATCGCAAGCACGTCCCAGGCAATCTCGCCGGCAATCTTCTCGCTGCGCGCCTGGGCCATGGCGGGACTGAGCATGGGCATCATCAGCCGGTGCGGGAAGAGCCAGATGCAGCTGCACTGATGGGTGACGACGCGCCAGTACTTGAGCGGGATGATCTTATTGAGCTCATACAGTCCGGTCCCGGCATAGGCGGAGCAGAGGCAGGCGGCGAAGGTGTAGGCATCCTTGCCGACCCGGATTGTCCTGGCGTATT
This sequence comes from Oscillospiraceae bacterium, assembly GCA_017538965.1. Lineage (GTDB taxonomy): Bacteria > Bacillota > Clostridia > Oscillospirales > Oscillospiraceae > Limivicinus. Next base: position 125,529 of record JAFYHU010000080.1, on the reverse strand, counting down.
CCAGCACGTCCTCCGGCGCGCCGCCGCCGTAGCAGGGAAAGACGAAGCCGACCCGTTCGGCTTCGCGTACATCGGTGACTGCCGGAGTTTTGCGCAGCATGACGATATCGGCGCCGCCGAGACCGCGGGCGACGTTCTTCGCAAGATCCAGGCAGTTGCCGGTGCCGGAAAAGCAGAAGATCACGTTTTTATGCATGGAGAGTCCTCCCTGTATTTGTTGTTGTCTCTATTATATAAGTATCGGTTGGATTTTTCAATCTGTGTCCCCGGTATTTGTGATTGTTTTTTATGGAAAAATCTATGTTACACTCGCCTTGTCATATGAGCAAAAATATTTTTGAAGTTGGAGACATGAAAAACAGAAAGGCCATAAAGCGCATTCTTACCGCAGCGCTCGCGTGCAAGGACTGTCACATGAACGATCTGACGGCGGAATGATGAACAAGGACTGCAGCCGGGTTCGGATGCAGTCCTTGCTTTTTCTTTGCTTATCATCAACAGCAGGATTGAAAGCACTCAATGGTCGAAATGGGCGGACACTTTCTTCATCAGTTCGATGATCGGCAGGTGCTGGGGACATACGCCCTCGCACTGACCGCAGGCAATACAATCGGCGGCTTTTCCGAAATGCTCCGTGAGATTTTCATAATTGTTAAAGTTTATAGTCCAGCCCTTTTCCTCCAGGTTCTCCCGCATGTCTTCGTTATACAGAGAGAAATACTTCGGGATGGGGATGCTCATGGGGCAGCCGTCGGTGCAGTAGGAGCAGCCGGTGCACGGCACCGCGATCTGCGCGTTGATGATATCCGCCGCCTTGTGCGTCAGCGCGATCTCTTCCGCTGTCAGAGGCTTGAATTCCTCCATATAGCTCAGATTATCCTTCATCTGCGCCACGGTGCTCATACCGGACAGCACCATCATTACGTTTTCCTGCGAAGCCGCAAAGCGGATCGCCCAGGACGGGATTGAGAGTTCCGGTTCCGCCGCCTTCAGGAGCTGTTCCGCTTCTGCCGGCAGTTTTGCCAGCGTGCCTCCCTTGACAGGCTCCATGACGATGACCGGTTTGCCGTGCTTCGCTGCCGTCTCATAGACCGCATGAGACTGAATCCATTCGCTCTCCCAATCCAGATAATTCAGCTGCATCTGCACGAATTCCATTTCCGGATATCTGGTCAGGATCTCATCCAGAAGCTCCGGTGTGTCATGGAAGGAAAAGCCGGCATGCTTCACGAGGCCCTTCTCTTTTTTGTCCAGCAGCCAGCGGAAGCAGTCGAACTGCTCATACTTGGGATAGTTGCTGGCTTCTACGCCGTGAATCAGGTAGTAATCAAAATAGCCCGCGCCGGTCTGTTCAAGCTGTTCGCCGAAGATTTTGTCGCGCTCCTCGAAGCTGTTGAAAAAGGCAATGTGGAGCTTCGTGGCCAGCGTAAAGCGGTCGCGGGGATAACGGTCGACGATGGCTTCCTTTGCCACTCTCTGGCTGGCAAAGCCGTTGTACATGATGGCGGTGTCGAAATAGGTAAAGCCCCTGCCGATAAACAGGTCCACCATCTCCTTGACCTGTTCGACATCGACGCTTGCATCGTCATTGGGATTCAGCAGCGGCAGGCGCATTAAGCCGAATCCGAACTTTTTCTCCGGTCTGAGTGCCATATGATTTGCTCCTCTCATTTTTTATAAATTGGTTTTCCGCCGGGCAGCATTCAACCTCTATCCTCTGTGATTGTTTTGAGACATAAACTGAGATAAGATGCCGCCATTATACCTTTTCCGGCGCAGAATTGCCAGCTTTTTTCCCGCCGTCTCTGAAAATCGGATACAGAAGTTTTCCTTGTGTAATTCGTATCCTTCATATATACTGTAGTTATCTTTGGATACAGGGAGATGAGTAAAATGGCAAAATCAAAGGTATACTTTACAGATTTCCGCACGAATCTCGGCGTCAGTCAGGCCGACAAGCTCCAAAAGCTGCTTCGGAAGGCCGGGATTGAAACCATCGACTTTCGTGACAAATTCGTCGCTGTTAAGATGCATTTCGGAGAACTCGGGAACTTTTCCTATCTCCGTCCAAACTATGTGAAGGCGGTTGCGGACCTGATCCGCGGCCTTGGCGGGAAGCCTTTCCTCACAGATTGCAACACGCTCTATCCCGGAAGCCGGAAAAACGCAATCGATCATCTGACAAATGCGGAGCTGAACGGCTTTAATACGGTTACGACAGGTTGCCATGTCATCATTGCAGACGGCCTGCGCGGAACCGACGATATCGAAGTGCCTGTTCCCAACGGCGAGTACTGCAAAACCGCACTGGTGGGGCGCGCGCTGATGGATGCCGATATTCTGATTTCGCTCACGCACTTTAAAGGGCATGAGATGACCGGATTCGGCGGTGCCATCAAAAACATCGGGATGGGCGGCGGAAGCCGGGCCGGGAAAATGCATCAGCACAACGAAGGGACGCCGCAGGTTGACCAGTCGCTCTGCCGCGGCTGCCGCCGCTGCGCCGGTGAATGCGGAAGCAATGCCATCACTTACGGTGAGAATCGAAAAGCATACATTGATCCGGCAATCTGCAAGGGCTGCGGTCGGTGTATCGGGGCCTGCGCATTCGATGCCATCAGCAATGTGAACTCATCCGCCACGGAGATGCTGTGCTGCAAAATGGCAGAGTATGCGGCCGCACTCTGCGCCGGCCGTCCGACCTTCCACATCAGCCTGATTATGGACGTGTCCCCCAACTGTGACTGCCACGGGGAAAACGACGCTCCGATCCTTCCGAATATCGGAATGCTGGCCTCCTTCGACCCCGTCGCGCTGGACCAGGCCTGTGCCGATCTCTGCCAGCAGGCAACGCCCATTCGCAACAGTCAGCTTGGCGATCACCTCGCAGATCCCGATTGGCATCATCATCATGATCATTTTCTGGACAGCAATCCCAATGTCCGGTGGAAGGAAACGCTTGCTCACGGCGAGAAAATCGGGCTCGGAACAAGAGACTATGAACTGATTACCGTCAAGTAAGCCATCATACCGGCTGCCGCCGGTTCTGCAGTATGCTGTAATCTCTGATTACGGAAAGCAAAACGCCTGATCGGGCAAATAACGAAGAAGCCGCCGACCGGCGGCTTCTTCGTTATCATACAGCACGCCTGAATACAGGGTCATGCCACAAGCTGAACTATGCTGATCCCGCAGTTTTGCCGATATGCCTTTCGGAAGCGGCAGATACAGCTCGCGGCGGGCAGCAAGGCTGTACACCAGACAAAAAAGGGAAAGCAGCAGGGCCGGCACCCAAAGCACAATATCATTCATGCCTTAACCCTCCTTCGTCGGGATATCGACACAGGCAACCGCACAGTACCCGGGATAGATGATCTGACGTGCCGTGAAGCGGAAGTGTTTTCCGCTCGGCGGATTATCGAATTCGCCTTCCACGATGGTTCCGTCCAGAGCTGCCCTCTTGATGTCCTGATACCAATCCTCTCCGAGGAACGGGAAAACTTCGCGAACGGTGCGCCCGAGAATTGCCTTTGCCGGAAGGCAGGCGAACTTCTCGTACATGCGGTTGACATAGAAGAAAACCGCGTCATAACGCCCGCTGTGCTTTGCATACGTCACACGGAACACGGCATAGGGAAGCGGAAGATCGTCAAACAGGTAAAAAAGCTCCGATGCATGACCGATTCGGCTCTCTGCCGAGATGCTCTGGTCATAATCCGCGTGCAGACGCATTTCTGCGTTCTTTGTCAGTTCCTCCATGTCGAGAAATTCCGAATAGCGTGCATAGCCCACGGAAAGGTACAGCGTAATCGGTTTTCCGTCGACCTCCCGAACAGAGTCGCCGACCCTCTTTATCATCTTCCGGAGATGATGGGCTTCTTCTCTGTTCTCAATCTGCTGAAGCACCGTGAACTTGTTTCCCGCATAACGGCCTACGGCGCCTCTCATTCCAAACTCCTGCAGGAGCGCCTGGCCGAAGGTTTTCAGGACCTTGTCCCCAAAGTCAAAACCGTATTGTTCGTTCATCGCGTCGAAATCGTTGATTCCGATATGGACGCGGACGAAGTCCGTTCCCCTCAGATAATACTCGTCACGAAAAGCCTCCGTCTCTTCCGAGATTCCGCGGGAATTGAGCAAGCCCGTAAGAAGATCCCGGCGTGCGTTCTCGCCAGCGCGCTGATTGTTGTTGTCCAGGGAGCCCTTGTCGATGAAGTAGCCCAGCAATCCCGTAATCTCGCCGTTGACGTCATAGAGAGGGGTTTTGCTGGCAAAGATCTCCCGGTTTATTCCGTGGCTCATGCAGTTTCCGGGAACATTACGGAAGGTTACGCCTTCATGAATGACCTTGTACTCATCGTTCATATAGAGGTCAGGATGGACGTGCCAGCCCACCTCCTCATCAGTTTTGCCGATGAGCTCCTCTGCAGACGAAAAACCGTAAAAGTCCAGAAAGCCCCGGCTCACGCCGAGAAATCGGCGGTCACGATCCTTCCAGAAAACACGGAACAAGTCCGAACGAATCAGATTTTCCCAGAGCTGTTCCGGCGCATACGGTCCGCCCTCCCGGAGCTTTGCCGCGTTGCCTGCGAGGAAATCCTTCGCGATCTCATGGATATTCCGGACAAGCAGGAAATAGTTATCCCCGTCAATTTTGAGCAGCGTATATTCCTTCCACGCATATTGTCCGTGACGGACGCTGGTTCGGAACACTTCGGAGAAGCTGGTGCTTCCGCTCTCTCTCAGGCGCTTTGTCGCCGTCTCGGGGTCAAAGATCCGGACAAAACGGGCCCTGTCCTCCGGATAGAGATATTTTTCGGCATATTCCTCAACCAGCTGCCGGATGCCGTGCCTGTTGGAAAGCAGATCCTCTCTGGTATCGGTGTACAGAGGCCGGATGCTGTCCTCCGCCTGATTCAGCAGCGTAATACGCTCGTACAGCGCATAGATCTGGCGGACCGAGTCGTCCAGATATCCTGTTTTTTCCGACTGCGTATCCTTTGTGAGGTTGGTGATGCTGATGAGGATGCAGGTTTTATCCTCCATCCGGGTCATGCGCCGCGCTTTGATCTCGAAGTACTGCTCGTTGATTGTAAAGAGCATTTTTCCGTTCCCGTCGACCTTGACGGAATCCATCAGGTTGACGATGTTGCGTGTGAGCATGTGATACGGCTGCGGCTGGCAGAGCATCTCCTGCGTAAACACGCTGGTAAACATGCCGGCGCTGCGGGCTGTCTCTTCAAAGGCTGTATTGTAGAACAGCACCCGGAAACTGTCGGCGGAGAATTCGGCCAGAGCCAGCGGGATACTGTTGAGCTGTCTTGCCGTGGGGATCGCGTTATACTCCTTGCGCGTCATGAACGGAACCGGGCTGAGATAATCGATTTTTCCGATTTCATCGTAATAATGCCGATCCTGCGGAAGCTCAATTCGAATCCCCCGCTCCTGCAGATTGGCAAGGGCTTCTTCATAGGGCAGGGGTTTTCCGAAATAGAAGCCCTGCACTTTTTCACAGCCGATATCATGCAGATAGGCAAACTGCTCCTCGGTCTCAACCCCCTCCGCAAGCGTGTGAATATCAATGAGCTTTGCCATTTTCACCACGGCGGTCACGATGCGCCTGGAACGCAGATTGAACGGCCGCAGGAAACTCATATCCAGCTTGAGTTCGTCAAAGGAAAACTCATTAAGGACGTTCAGCGAGGAATACGCGCTGCCGAAATCGTCCATCCAGATCTGATAGCCCGCGGAACGAAAGCGATCGACGATCCCCATCATGAGCTCCTTCTGTTCCGCCATGACGCTCTCCGTAATCTCGAAACAGACGAAGTAGTGCGGAATCTGGTAATCGCTGACAATGTCATCCGCGAGGGTAAAAATATCGCAGAGCGTAAAATCGAGCCGGGAGAGATTGACGGATACCGGGATCGGTATCTCCCCGTTGGCGATGGAGCTCCGGATTCGTGCGCAGACCTGGCGGAGGATTTCGGTATCAAGCTGATGTATCAGCCCTTCCCGTTCCAGCACGGGGATGAATGCATTCGGGCAGATCACGCCGAGCTCCGGATCGATCCAGCGCGCAAGCGCCTCAAAGCTGCACAGCTGTCTCGTGGCCGTGCGGATGACCGGCTGATAGAATGTCCGGATTTCGTGATAATCGATCGCTTTCCCGAAGTTCTGTATGATGAATGTGTCGAGATTTCTATCCATATAGACAGTCTCCTTTTCTCCGCTCCGAATCGCCGGAGCAAAGGCGGAGCCGCAGCCCCTGCATGTTCTTCCGCTTTTTCCTTTCAAGCCGCCCGCTGCCGACAGATTTCGCTCGTACACGAACCTGTCTGCCTTCTCCTGTCTTCCGGATCAGTTCAGCTCGTAGAATCCGCAGATCTTCTCAGGATCGTTCCTCACTCTGTCAGCCGCGATCTTCGCACGGTCAAACCGCTCTTCAATATCCGGTTCCTGCCGTGCATCGGCAAACACGCCGAATCTTACGTTGATTGCTTCAGCGGTCTCCTTCTCATCGAACAGTTCGGACAGATACTCCCTGAACAGCTGCTCATAGTTGCCCTGATGCGGACAGTACAGCAGGAAGGTATCCCCTGCTTCCCTGCAGACGATTCCGCCGGTTTCCCGCGCCAGTTTTTTGAGACCGTTGCCTATGCTGCGCAGTATCCGGTCTCCAAATTGCCGTCCATATTGTTTGTTGACGGAATGGAAGCGGCTCACATCACAGACAACCGCATCCAACGCAATGTTCTTATACATATGATCAAGCCGGCTGACATAGCGGAAGAAATAGTCCTTGTTGAGCAGTCCCGTCAGTTTATCACGCTCTGTGTACCGGATCAGTTCGCGGTCCTCAGACAATTCGATGCATTTTGAAATACGGGCTTTGACGATTTCGATATCCGGATACGGTTTCGGAATGAAATCCATCGCGCCGGTCTTCAGGCAATCCAGTTCTGAATCCTGATCAACCGTCAGCACGATAACCGGGATGGACCTCAGATCCTCATCGACCTGCATCTCCGCCAATACCTCTTTTCCGTTCTTATTCGGCATCAGCAGATCGAGAAGAACGAGATCGATCTCGTCCTTATGGCTGCGCAGTACTTTCAGGGCTTCAATCCCGTCCGCAACGTAAACAATATCATAATCATCCTCAAGAAGATCCCCCATGATCTCACGATTCATTTCCTGATCATCGACGATCAGAATCGTTTTACGGGCATGGATGACCGGAATATACTCAGGATCCTGAACGCCGTCGGTTTGCTGATCCTCCTGCAAAACGGATTTTTTCAGGAGCTGTTTCCTCTCGTACATGGTCTTATCGGCATCCTCAAAAACGCTGAGGAGAGAAGCATGCTGATCTTTCCTGTATTCCGCCATCCCTGCGGCAACGGTTTCTCCAGCCCTGATCTTCGAGCGATCTCTCGGAACGGCGTTGATCTGCTCCATCAGTCTTTTCCGCTGCAAATAATCTTCCCCGGAAAGGATGACAACGAACTCATCCCCGCCGATTCGGAACACCGGGCTGTGGCTGAAAACACTGCAGATCTTTGCACAGGCATTTATGATACAGGCATCGCCCTCGTTATGCCCGTACTGATCGTTGACAGTTTTCAGGTCGTTGATATCGCAGACCACAACCGCAAACGGTTCCCGTTCGCCGTTTCTGATCCCTGTGTTGATTCTCTCTTCCCACTGTTCATATGCGCTCTTGTTTTTGACATGGGTAAGCGTATCGACAAAGACCTGCTTGTTCAGGTCCTCAACCTTGTGTCGGCTCTCGTCAGCTTCTCTCCGCGCAACAATGAATTGATGCTGCAGGATAATGATGAGGATCAGTGCCAATATCGCAACCGCAACCGCGATCACGATTGCCGGATTCTGACGGACAAAATCTTCAAAGGTCATCGTCTGTTCCGTATAGGACCAGGAAGCCAGCGATGCGTTCACGGAAGAAGAAGGAACCAGATTGATCACCTTGTTCAGGATGGCGTAAAGGGGGGTGTCCTCGTGCCGCATGGCAAAGGATAAGTTCAGGATCTCCCCCGTGGCGACCGTGGTCAGTCTGTATTTTTCCAGCGTCGCGGCAAACCTGTTCACCCGGAAATCACTGACAAGTACGCAATCGGCTTTGCCATCGGCCACGGCGGAGAGGCAGGCCTCGGTGTCTTTGAAGTACAAGCGGTTCCATTCGGGAAAACAATCCATCAGGAAGGTTTCATAGTCAGGATTTCCCTCGTTGACCGCGACCGTTACTTCACCCTGCAGGGAGAACTCACGCTGTGCGGACTGGCGAACCACCGCAACCACGCCCGTCTGCATCAACGGAACCGTCAGCGACAAGTGGAGTTCTTCGCCGTCATATTCGGAGACATTCGTGGGAAACAGGCAATCGACTTCTCCGCTCATCAGCATGTCCAGCGAGTCTGCGGGAGAGCTGACAGGCACCGCCGTAAATTCGATCTCCGCGTTTTCTGCGCTGTGGGAGGCCAGCTCCAGAAAGTCCTTCAGCGCGCCGGTCAATTCCCCGGTGTCCGGGTCCTGCGCGCAGAAGGCCAAGTAATCGTCCCGGTAACCCACGCGGATCGGCCCGTGCTCTGCAAGCCAGCTCAGCTCATTCGGGGTGAGGAACAGCTCCGTTCCGGAGTAGCCGATGTACTTGTTGTAGAGCTCCTTAACATAATAGAAGTTGTCTTCCTGAATCCTGCTCAAGGCAAGATCCAGCTCCGACAAAAGCTCCGGCCGGGCCTTGTTCACCGCGAAGAAGAACTCGGACGAGCCGATCTTGCACACAGGCATTATGTTATGATATCTGCCGGCGGTGTGGATGGAAACGAAAGCGTCCAGTTCTCCCCGTTTCAGCATGGCAACGGATTCGTCCTCGTCTACCGTCAGCTCTGTGACCTCCACCTGAATATCCTTTTTCGCCGCCCAGTCAAGGAACATGGCTTCCTGGACGCTGCTCTTGTTGATGCCGATGCGCTTACCGTTGAAGGAACTGAGCTCTTCGGCGCTGATTCCGCTTTCGCTGTTCGGCGCAACAAAGACAAAATATTCCTCCTCGCCCATGGGCAACTCGGAGAACAGCATGAACTCCGAGCGCTCGTCGGTATAGGAGACGTCGCTCATCAGGTCGATCTCGCCGTCAATCAGCATTTGCAGCAGCTCCGGCCAGCTTCCCTCCACGTACTCGTAGTGCCACCCGGTATAAGCAGCGATCTTCTGCTGGTACTCATAAGCATAGCCGGAGCGTCGGCCGAACTCGTCCGTCTGGTTGAACGGCGACTCGTACCAGCCGACCCGGACGGTCCTGGCAGTGTTTTGAGCATGGGCGGACATTGGCAGCATAAAAGCAGCTGCCAGGATCAGACACAGCAGGAGGGCTGCAGATCGTCGTGTATGTGAGAATGTTGTTTTAAGCCTTCTCATCATGCTTCACCATTCCGTTTTACATAGGTCAGCTCGACATCATAGCCAAGGCATTCCAGCATGCCCAGAAAGGTCTTATTGACGATATGTTCCTTTCCGTTCACGATTCTGCTTATGTATCCGGGCGTCGTTTCAAGCTCCTCTGCAATTCTTGTCTGTGTGATTGATTCCTCTATACACTTTGTCTTTACGTCCAGTTCAATATTGTTCAACAGCATCCGCATCGCCTCCTCTGCAACAGATTGAGTCATATGTAAATTTATTATAACAGATTCAACCGGCTTTTTCCATCCCCCAAACGAAAAAAGAACACAGATTTCTCTGTGTTCTTAAGCCCCCTGCGGATTTGGCAGAAGCGTCTGTCAAATGGAACACAGAGGGCGGTCGTATTCCCGTTTCTTTCTGTCAGAAAGCCAATCATCCGGAACCGGCCTGAGTGAGCTTCTCTACTCTCCGACGGGAATGTCTGTATGGAAACTCTTGTTGCGATAATTCAGATTCGACCTGAGCGAATAACCCTGATTCTCCCAGAACGCATTGGCGGCATCATTATCCTTGAAAACAAGTCCGAATACCTTCTGTATGCCTTCTTTCTTCAAAGCTTCCTCTGCCGCATCCACCAGTTTTCCGGCGATGCCCATACGGCGATAGTCAGGATGTACGCACAAATGATGGATGATTCCCCTTCTCCCGTCATGACCGGTCAGGATCACGCCTATGACCGTATCCTTATCCGTCGCCGCAAAGCATGTATTCGGATTCCGTTTCAGATATCTGTCAATACCTTCGCGGGAATCATCGACAGGATTCAGCGCCCGGAGACTCTGCTCAGTTGCAGTCCAAAGCGCATAGATCGCATCATAATCATCGATTGTTGCTTTTCTTATCGAATACTCCATCAATCCCTGCAAACCTCCGATACGTTTTCGATGTTTTCCTTTTCTATTCCTCCTTGAAATCAAACGCCATTGCCGTCATCCCTCCGCATTCTCCCTGTATGTTATGTCTATTATAGCAGGTATCCTTTCGTTTTCAAGAAGAATCGGAACCGGAAATCGCATTCCCCCGCCGTTGCAATGAGCGGTTGATTGTTGTATAATCGTCCCATAAAATGAGCAGTCTGCCGCAGAGGCAGGCATCCGAGGACAAAGGAGAGATGCGCTTGCGTAATCGAATCCATAAGTTTATTGAGCTCTTCTTTGATGGGCTTCCCTACAGCGACGAGGCTGCGGAAGCCCGTGTAAAAATCGAGAAGGCGCTGGACGAAGCCGCCCCGAACGCCGCGCCCGACGAGCTGGCCGCAGAGTACGGAAGCTATGAAAAGCTGGCCGCGCTGGCGGGTTACTCCGCCGAGGAATCCAAAGCCTGGCGCAGTACGGAAGAGCTGCGAGACGGCGCCGAAGTAAAGAAAGAGCTGCGTCGGCAGCGCTGGCTTGTTTACCTGATTTCCGCTCTTCTGGCAGGGCTGCCTTCGGAGCTGATCTGGACGGTTTACAGCGCGGTAAACGGAAACCGGGAATTTGCTCTGACGCTCGTTTACGGGCTGCTGCTCCTGCTCGCCGCCCTTCTGCTTCTGCGGAGATACCGCCGTGTTCAGCGGCAGCACAGCAACGACCGCTATGACGCGCAGACCTATGAGTTCCTGCGCGCCAAGTCGGATCAATATGCCAAGCGCCTGCTCCACTCCATTGCTCTGCTTTTCGCCGCGCTGGCGCTGTTCATCGGATCAGAGCTCAGTTTTTATATCTTCGGCAACTCCAAGCCCGCGGAACTGGCGGAGAATCTCTTCGCCAACATGAACTTCGTGCAGGTGCCGCTGTTCCTGCTGTTGAAGAACATCCTGCTGGTTCGGGTGCTACAGAACCGGATCCGCCTGCCGGAGCACGGGCGTCTCCTGCGGCACGCCGCCGGCATGACCGCGTTTTCGCTGCTCTACTGGCTGATCGTCATCGCGGCCGTTGTCCTTCTGCGGGAGAGCATCAACTACCCGGCCAATGTCTTCCTTGTCGCAGGCGTCGTGTTCGCGCTGCTGATTCTGGCCTATGATCTGAGTCTCCGCAAAAAGCTCACCTTCCGCAATCTTGTTTTCAACAGGCCGCGCGCCGCCTTTTTCCTGATGCTTGCCGTTCTGGCCGGAGGCTTTACCTTCATGAGCCGGGAGACCTTCTATACTCAGCCCTATATCAATTCCCTGCCCGTGGTGGAACACAGGAACAACAGCATCTGTTACGACGAGGAAAGCGGCGTTTATACCGTCACCGCTGCCGGGGACGACTTCCGGATTCTGCACCTGACGGATATTCATCTGGGCGGCAGCCTCTTCTCCGCGCGGCAGGATATCAAGGCCCTGAGCGCCTGCTATGCTCTGATCGAAAACACTCATCCCGACCTGGTGATCGTGACCGGTGACCTGAGCTTTCCGCTGGGCATCATGTCCATGTCCTTCAACAATTCCGCTCCGGTCTATCAGTTTGCCGCCTTCATGAGAAATCTGGGCATTCCCTGGGCCTTCACCTACGGCAATCACGATACGGAGAGCCTGGCCTCCATGGGCAGAGAAGAACTGAACAACGTATTCAAGGCGCTTTCCTACAGGACTTCCGGCACCCTGCTCTACCCTTATGTCCAGCCGGAGGTAACCGGGCGCAGCAACCAGCTCATCGAGCTTCGCAATGCCGACGGCAGCCTGAACACCGCGCTCTTTCTCATCGACTCCAACGCCTATACGGGCGAGGGCATCAACGTCTATGACTATATCCATGACGACCAGGTGGAATGGTATGCAGGCGAAATGGAGCGCCTGGACGCGGAGGCCGGACGTCGGCTTCCTTCCATGATCTTCTTCCACATTCCGCTGCAGCAGTACCGCACCGCCTATGAGCTCTATGAGGCGGGCAGCGGCGAGGTGACATACTTCTTCGGCGAGAACGGGGAAAAGATGATCAACAAGGTCTGCTGTTCCGACTATCCCAGCAGCCTGTTTGACCGGGCGCGGGAGCTGGGCGCCGAGGCCATGTTCTGCGGTCATGACCACTACAACAACATGTCTCTGGAATACGAGGGTGTCCGCCTGACCTACGGCATGAGCATCGACTATCTGGCCATGCCCGGCATTGAGAACGATACCGCGCAGCGCGGCGGCGAGCTGATCACGATCCGCGGAGACGGCAGCTGGGATCTGGCCCAGATCCCGCTGGACAGCCTGCCAGGATAATCAGTATGAGGAGAATTGAACTCCGCTTTTTGCCGTCTTCATGAGTCAATATATCTCTTTCTTATCACTATCCGGTGCTGAAAAACGCCAGGCACTGATGAGAAGCCCGCCAGCAGGTGCCGGCGGGCTTTGATTATGCGACGGGATTCAGCTTTGCTCTGATGATCTGCTGTTCGCCCTCCTGTGTCCGTTCGACGGATTTGCACTGTGACCGGAGGATCTTCCAGGCCAGCTGGTTTTCCGACGTGGCCGGATCGACGGCTTTGCCGGTATAATCGACCGTCAGCGTCGTTTCCGGCATCGCTCCCTCCTCCGAGTGCTCGACGATTACCTGCATGGGGGTGTCTCCGAGTTCAGGAAGCAAAATCTGAGCAACCAGTTCCTCAAAGACGGAAACAATCCGTTTTGCGGTCAGCACCGAAATCTGATTCCGGTAACAGTATTTCTCGATTTCGCTGGTGGAGCCGATAAAATCGAATTCTCTGCCCGTCACCTGAAGCTCCAGCGTCTTCAGGCGGAAGATGAACTGCCTCGTTCTCTCCCGTTGGGGATGCTCAAAAATCTGTTCCGGCGTTCCGTCTTCGTAGATGCCGCCCTGATCCATGTAGAACACGCGATTGCAGACCGAACGCGCGAATTTCATCTCGTGCGTGACGATCATCATGGTCTTTCCCGTGTCGGCAAGATCCTTGATAACCGCCTGCACCTCGCCCACCATCGTCGGGTCAAGCGCGCTCGTCGGCTCGTCGAAGAGGATGATCTCCGGGTCCATGGCCAGGGTCCGCGCGATTGCGACGCGCTGCTTCTGACCGCCGGAAAGCTGGTCCGGATAGTTCAGGTACTTCTCGGCCAGGCCCACCATCCGCAGGAGCTCCATGCCCCTCTCAAAGGCCTCCTGGCGGCTCTTGTGCAGAAGCTTTACCGGGGCGAGCATGATGTTCTCGATAATGGTCAGATGGCCGAAGAGGTTAAAGCTCTGGAAGACCATGCCCATCTTCTGGCGGACGCGCGTCACATCGCAGTCCGGGGCCGTGATCTCCTCGCCGTCCAGGATGATCTTCCCTCCGGTCGGTTTTTCCAGAAGGTTGATGCATCGCAGAAGGGTGGATTTTCCTGTCCCGGACGGGCCGATCACGGAGATGACGTCCCCTTCCCTGATCACGGCGTTGACATCCTGAAGCGGCGTTACATTCGGATATTCCTTTTTCAGATGCTGCAGCTCAATCATGGCAGGAAATTCCTTTCAGTATTTGCTCTTTTTTTCTCGCTTTCGGGTTCACGGAGGACACTGCCCGGTTGACAATCGCGTTCAGAATGCCCGCGAGGATGAAATAGATCACCGCCACGGCAATCAGCGGGAAGAAGGCCTCATAGGTCCGGCTCCGGACGATATCACCCACCTTGGTCAGGTCCTGTACGGCGATATATCCGACCACAGCCGTAGCCTTGATCAGCGCCGTCACCTCGCCCTTGTAGGTCGGCATGAAGTGTTCGGCCGCCTGCGGAAGAATCACCGTAAAGAAGGTTTCCCTTTCGGAGAAGCCCAGTGCGAGCGAAGCCTCCGTCTGACCGTTGTCCACTGCGTTGACGCCCATCTCCAGCATCCGGTACATCGTCGCGCCGAAGGTCAGGGTAAAGGCGATGATCGCGACCCAGGCGCCGCCGATCGGCGCGTTGGCGAAGACGATATAATACAGAATCATCAGCAGCACCACCAGCGGCATTCCCTGTACAAGCCATATCGTCAGCCCGACGAATCTGTTGGCAATCGGATTTCCCCTGCGGCAGCCCACATAGGTGAGGAAACCGACCGCGGTCCCGCTGAGGATCGACAGCACGGTGATGAACATGGTCATACCGATCCCTTTCAGGAAAAGCTGGTACCTGTCTTCCCGGATGAAGGTCTTTTCAAAGCTCTCCCTGACGGAAGCCAGAAATCCCTGATTCTCTGTCCCGGTTCCCGTGTCCAGAACCATGACCGCGTTCTCCTGGATATACAGGGGCTTGGAAAAGGACATGGCTTCGAGGCGCTCTTCGGTCACGTTGAGATTGGCACAGATGATGTCTACGTCTCCCGTCAGGGCCGCAGGGACGATCGCGTCATAGGTATACACCTTGAACTCCAGGTCAGCGTTCAGCCAGGACGCGAAGCGCCTGCTGAATTCGATGTCGAATCCGGTCAGCTCTCCGTCCTTGTAATAACTGTACGGTGCCACCGTACCCGAGGTGCCGACCGTCAGCTTCAGCTCCGGATTCTCCGCCGCTCTGACATCCTCCGGCATCTCCTCGTCTCCCTGCATGACCCAGCGGTCATACATCTCGTCGAGAATGCCCTGCTCGTTCAACTCGTCGATAAAGCGATTGATCTGTTCTTCCAGATTCGGAATTTCCGATACCGGAGAAAGGCCGGCGGCGATGTCCGTGTTCGCGCCGAGGTTCTCCTCCAGAATTCTGACGCCTTCCTGTCCGTTTCGGATCGCCAGTTCCATCTGTTTGCGGTCATAGCTGAAAGCATCGATCTTCCTCTCCTGCACGGAGAGATAGCCCATGACCGGGTCGTCGTAGTTCTTCTGGTGCGCTTCCGGGAGTTCTTCCTCCACGGCGTACATCGCCGCCGTGCCGGTGATGAAGCCCACCGTATACTCCTCGCTGTTCAGCTGCGCGACGGATGTAATATCCTTTGCATCCGGCTGCGTATCCTCGGCATCCGCGTTTTTGAACACGAAACGCAGCGTACACAGCCCCAGCACCATCAGAATCAGAGCGATCTGTTTCCATGACAGTTTACCCAAGCTTTCTATCCCCTTTCTCTTCCGTAGGAAGATTGAACTCCTTGTATTCCTTCCTGAAATCAAACGCGAACGTTGTCATGCCTCCAACCCATGATATTTATTTCAGTTTTATCGTTCAGAAAATCTGTCCCGGCAGCTTCAGCTTCTCCTTTGGAGGAAAGCTTTTGTCAAATTCCTCGACATCCTCATCCCTCACATAGTACCCCTGCGGAGTCTGATAAACACCGGTGACGCTGTCAAGGTATCCCGGAATCAACTCCCTGCAAAGGAAGAATGACGCATCTGCGTCTTCCGGCAGATCGTGATATCGAATGCCGAACTTGCCGGCATAGTCAAATCCGCTCTTTCCATAGAAGCCTATATTCCCTTCAAACAGTACCGCTCCATAGCCGAGCGCTGATGCCTTCTCCAGAGAGTAATCGAGCAGTTTCTTGCCGTAGCCCCTGCGTTTGAGCTCGGGCGTGATGCAGATCGGTCCCATTGTCAGAACGGGAATCACTCTGCCGTCGTCAGCCTCGATGATGGTTTCCATAAACATATTCTGTCCGATCAGCCTGCCGTCCTGCTCCATGACGAAATCAAGTTCCTTCACAAACGCCGGATCATCACGGAGCACATGGATCACCAGGTGCTCACTGCACCCCGGACGGTAAACGTTCCAGAATGCTTCCCTGACAAGGTTCTCGACTTTGCTGCGGTCTTCCTTCTTTTCCAAACGAATGATGCAGTTATCTGTACTCATTGTTTCTCCTTTGCTCCTTTGGTTTTGCTGACGATTCCTTCGATGATCCGTTCGTTGCGGGGCAGGAAGATGCCGGCAACCGGACCGACCAGCGCAGCGCAGATAATGGTGCCGAGGCCGAAGGTACCGCCGAGCAGCCAGCCGACCGCAACAAAGCAGACGTCAACGATGATACGCACAATGCTGAACTTCCGATGAAGCTTGTCGCTGATAACGATCGCTACGAGATCGTTGGGGCCGGTCCCGGCATCGGATTTGATGACAATCGTCATCCCGTAGGCAAGAATCACGCAGCTCAGCGCCAGAACCAGGATTCTGACGGGCAGCGCTTCAATCCGCAGGAAAAGCGGGGTCAGCAGCAATGTGAACAAGTCGATGATCGGGCCGCCGCAGGCCATGCAGAGGACGGTCCCGATTTTGATATAGCTCCTGTCCGTAAGAAGCAGGATCAGGATGATCAGCAGACTGACCGCGACATGAACGCGCCCGTGGGTGAGAAACGGCCATCCCGTCAGAGAAAAAAGCGTACGGAACAGGCCCTGAATCAGGACGTTGAAGGGATCGGAGCCGAGGTCCGTGAGCAGGAACAGCGTCACACCCAGATGCGCAACGGTAAGCCCGATCATCAGGATGACGATGCGAACCAGCCATTCGCGTCCGGATCGATTCATCAGCCGCTCACCTCTGACGGATGCATGGAATTCACCGCGTCAATATAGAAATCCTTATGGAATGTATGGATCACATGCTCGCTGTTATCCGTTTCGATCAGGCGGCAGTGATTGCTGCCGATGTACGAGACGGCACGCTCGGCCTGTTCCCGCGAGGCCGCGCAGAGATATACTCCGTTCGGAGCCACGTTTTCCTTCGCGTGGATATAGAGGCAGGGAATCTTAATGGCTTTGAGGATCTCCTCATGCGTCAGGCCGTGGTTCCAGCTCAGATCATAGAAGTGCTCGCCGTAGGCAAAATCGTATTTCTTGGCATATTCGAACACATACCAGACGTTGTAAGGGAGAAAGCCGATTTTGACTGCTTCGCCCGGATGGCTGTCATGATAATGCTGGGCATAGTTGGCAAGCCCCGGCATGGCGTTTTTCATAAACAGCTGGCCCCAGTAGCAATGCTCCAGATAATAGGCTTCCCAGCACCGCGAATGATCCGACCGGTCATAATCATGCAGCGGCTTGTAGGTGTCGAGGTAGGCGAAGCTCTCTTCCCAGCCTTCTCCCCCCGTGGAGAAGATCGGAGGATCCTCGAGGATTGCCGCCGCGATATTCTCTCCCCCGTTTGCCGCCACATAAGCCGCCGTAATTGCGCCGTTGGAATGACCGGCGACGACGGTCGGCCTGCCGATTACTTCATCGATAAAACGGATGATGTCGTTTCCGTTGACGTCGATATAGTACAGATTTTCATCGTGTGAGGATTCCCCGTGCCCATATACGTCGATGGCGTAGATGTGCCATTTTTCGCTGAGTTCGGGAAGCACCGGCGCATAGTCCTGCCATATGCTCATCTGGCCGTGGATCAGCAGCAGCGGCGGATTGTCGTTTTCCACTTCACCGTAGTTGATGACGCTCCCGCTCGGAAGCGTATACTGCTTCTCTACGGCGCCGGCCTTTTCCAGGTTTCTCTCATATTCGTCATACCAGTGCATGTTGTGATGCCAGTAGCCACCGAACGCAACCCCGGCAGCCGCAAGCGTCGCCGCCACGACGCCGACCGCGATTTTCGCTCCTTTTTTCATCGTTTTTACCCCGTTTCCTGCCGTATTTTTGTCTTGTCAGATGGATTCTATCATGAATCAAAAGGAAAGACAACAAAAACAGAAGGGCTCCAGATTCAAAATCTTCCGGATTGAAGTTGTGAAATCTTTCGAATTATGATATGCTGACAGCATGAGGAGTGATATGGGATCTCTGGATAGGTTCTTTATCGCTCCTGTCACGGCATCTTGAAAATTGAGAGTAAGCAAAAAAAACGAAGAATCAGATTTATGGAAGATAGAAGGCTGTTAAAAATGAAGAAAGCGCAGATCTTTGCATTGCTCGGATTTCTTATTCTGCTGCTCGCTGTATTCCTTGTCTGGTATTGCAATCGGCCAGTCCCTGCGGAAGGGTCCAAGACAGTCACGCTTGAGGTTATACACGGCGACGGAACCACAGCCTCTTTCACAATCCATACGGATGCCGAGAATCTGAGAGCCGCGCTGGAACAGGTCGAAGGTCTGATCGGCGGCGAAGAGAGCACTTACGGTCTTATGGTTTATACCGTTGACGTCGAAACTGCCGACTGGGCACGTGATCAGTCCTGGTGGTGTCTGACAAAGGGCGGCGTGTGGATGGATACCGGCGTGGATGATACCATGATTGTTGACGGAGATGTCTATGAGTTCACATACACCGTCGGCTAGATTATCCGTTCGGGAACTCTGCGTTCTCTCCATTATCGCTGCGCTGATATTTGCAGCCAAAGTGGCTCTTTCTCCCCTGCCCAACATCAATCTGAATGCAATTTTTATCATTCTGACAACCGTTTATTTCGGCTGGAAAGCCTTGTATACGGTTGGCGTATACGTTATGCTTGAAGGCCTGATCTACGGATTCAGCATCTGGTGGATATCCTATCTGTATGTATGGCCGCTGCTTGTCGTCATTGTCATGATGGCAAGGAAGAATCAGTCGTCTCTGATCTGGGCGGTCATTGCCGGCGTTTACGGGCTCCTGTTCGGCCCCCTGATGTATCTCGGATACTTCGCCGTTCTGGGTGGCTGGAACGGTTTTCCTGCAATGTGGATCGCCGGAATCCCCTATGATCTCATCCATGCGGTTTCCAATTTTCTGACGGTTCTTTTCCTTTACAGACCGCTGTCGAAAGTCATGGACCGCTATGTGATTTCATCGTCCGTTATTTCCTGACAGGGGAGGTTGAGCAAGCCTATGATCAGCGGATTTCAGGAAGTCGATGTCCACGGCATGACCAAAGCTCAGGCTTTCACCGCCATCGACGCAAGGCTTCGGAAAGCAAATGGTGCTGTCTACACCCTCAGGGTCATTCACGGTTATCACGGCGGCACCGTCCTCCGGGACGCCATCCGTGCTCATTACAGGAACCATCCGAAAGTGAAGAGAATCGAGCTCGGTCTGAACCCCGGAGAAACCGATCTGATTCTGCGGGAGTTATAAAAGCATAAGAGTATCCCGCTCGAAAGTTTTCCTCGTTTACATTGTTCACTTTTTAAAGGAGACCGTGTTCGTACTCGATCATATGTACAGAAAAACAGCTCCCGACTGACGGTCTGCAATCCGTACAGTCGGGAGCAAAATATAAACAACTGATACTTCCCACATGCTCCCCTGCCGAGACCAGCAGAGGAGCAGTTTTGCGCTTTCATTTAAATTTCGTGATATTCCCGTAAGCTGATGAATTCATTGATCATCAAGCCACCTGGCTTACCGCGTTTTCGTTTTTTTACATGAAACCAAGTTCCTTTACGGTCAGTTCTTTTCCGTGCAGGATCTCATAATCCGCCATACCGCATCCAGGGCAGATACGCGCCTCTTCTTCAGGGTTGAACACTTCCCCGCAGCATCTGCAGAAGGCCTCAGGCTGGATTTCTTCTATTTTCAGCTCGGATCCTTCCAGCGCAGTACCGTTTGTAAGATCTCCGTAATACATCTGCAGATAGGGCGGTTCCACGCCGGTCAAGGCTCCTACCTGAACCGTAATAAAGGAAACTTTGTCAATCTGGTGGTCTTTTGTAAAAACGAGTGTGGTGTTGACGATGTTTTCAACGATGCTCAGTTCGTGCATGTTCAGTTCCTTTTGACGAGTTCCGAAATGCCGTGAGCAACAATGTTTGCACCGCGCTTGACCACGTTCTTTGCAAGGCGTCCATACCAATGTGACATATCGTTTGCCCACTGTGTATCGTCTACGCGGACAAGATGTATCGCGTCAAATTCGCATCTGTGGGTGCAGACGCCGCAGCCGATACACTTATCCGGATCGACGATTGACTGGCCGCAGTGCAGGCAACGGAGCGCCTCTTTCTTAATCTGCTCTTCAGTCAAGCCGGCTCGCAGATCCTCGAAGGTCTTCGATGAAACCGCGCCGTCAACTTCGGGTACCTGCTGGCGAGGCGTCGTGTTCAGATTCCGGATACCAAGCTTGACATTATCAGTGTCAACTGCCTGATATCTTCCGTTGCGCGCATCTGTCAGGTTGCGGCCGCGAAGCAGACGCGAAATGGAGATTGCGCCTTCCTTGCCGTGCGCAATGCCATCAATGGCAAATTTGGGACCGGTCAGGCAGTCGCCTCCGACAAAGATATCGCTTTCAGCCGTCTGGAAAGAGAGCTCGTTTGCTTCGGCGTTGAGTTTCTTGCCTTTGACCATAGCGCCGGTATCCAGTTCGCCCCAGTCAATCGTCTGACCGATCGCGGCGATGACGCTGTCGACTTTGATCTCTTCGAATTCGCCGGTACCGACAGGCGCGCGGCGTCCCTTTTCATCGGGTTCACCCAGCTTCATAATCTCGACTTTCAGCGCCTTGACTTTTCCGTTTTTCCCGACTATTTCGACAGGCGCGTTCAGATAACGGAACTCCACACCCTCGGACATGGCTTCGCTGACTTCTTCGGGATCGGCAGGCATTTCTTCTGCGGTACGGCGGTAGACAATATAGGTCTTTGCTCCAAGGCGCACGGCGCTGCGACAGACATCCATCGCGACATTGCCGCCGCCAATCACCGCACAGGTCTTTCCGATCACAGGTCTGAGACCGGAATTGATATTCCGCAGGAAATCTACACCGCCGTAAACACCTTCGAGTTCTTCCCCGGGGATGCGAAGTACTGAACTCTTCTGTGCGCCGATAGCCAGGTAGAAGGCCTCAAAGCCTTGTTCGCGAAGCGCAGCCAGAGAAACGTCTTTTCCGACTTCCACACCGCAGCGGAATTCAACGCCAAGATCACGAAGCACTTCTATCTCGGATTCGATCACTTCTTTTTCAAGCCGGAAGGAAGGAATGCCCATCATCAGCATGCCGCCGGGTTTCTCGCTTTTTTCAAACACCGTCACCCGGAAGCCGTCGACCGCCAGGTAGTAGGCGCAGGACAGACCTGCAGGGCCGGAACCGACGACAGCAACCTTGTTGTCGTAACTGGCTTTCTTTTCGGGAACGAACCGAGTCTCTTTCTCGCGCTCCTGGTCGGCAATAAACATCTTGATCGCATCAATCGCCAGAGACTGGTCGAGCGTGTTGCGGGTACACTCCTTTTCACAGGGATGGGGGCAGATACGTCCGCACACGGCAGGCAGAGGATTGTCTTTTTTGATGACCTCGAGGGCTTCCAGATACTTGCCTTCGGCTGCTTTCTGGATGTAACCCTGTACGCTGATATGCGCAGGGCAAGCCACTTTGCACGGTGCGGTGCCCAGCGGCGAAGTCAGATTGCGTTCATTGATAAAATCATCATGCACGTCGCCCTTGCGCAGAATGGTATTCTGGGCCTTGCGGTACTCGCGGGTCTGGCATTCGGCGCAGTCGAAGCTTGTTCCCATGGTGACCGCGTTCATCGGGCAGATGGTTACACATTCCCCGCAGGCAACACATTTGTCGTTGTCAATCTTCGCACGGAAGTTAGAGTGCGACATGGGATTGGCATCCAGGCGGTTAATCTGACGCAGACCGGCGCAGGCACAGCCGCAGCAGTTGCAGATGAAGGTAGTGTAGTCCTTGCCTTCCACCTGGAAAGCGCAGTGGACCAGGCCGGATTTCTCAGTGTATTCGAGAATCTCAATGGCTTCTTCTTTTGTAACATAGCGGCCGCGGCCGGTGCGGACATAGTAATCTGCAGTCTCATCAAACTGCATGCAGGTTCCTTCAATGGGATGATCGCAGCCCTTGCCCACCAGCTTTGCCGCTGTGCGGCAGGCACAGTCGGCTACGGAATAAGTATGGGCATTGTTGACGAAAGTCAGAACATCTTCAAAGGAATAGACCTTCTGCTGAGCGCTGATCTCCTTCATGACCGGCGTAACTTTCATCAGGCCGCCGCCCTGAACGCTGACATTGCGGAGCAGGACGCCCAGCTCATTGAGCGTGCGACGGAACTGGAAAGCAACTTCCTTGTTTTTCTTCGTCTCGGGGTCTGTCATGACGAATTCATAAAAGCCGGGAATGAACGGCGTGATATTATAGAAACACTTGCCGTCTCTGGTAATGCGCTCAAAACACGCGCCTTTCTGGCTCATGTGCTTGAGCAGCTCTGCCGTCTTTTCGACGGGCAGTTTCGCCGCAGCAGCAATTTCTTCTACTGAGGTCGGTTTTGTGGGAATGTGCATGCCCAGTTCGCATTCTTCCTCCGAGATGAGCAAACGAAACATTTCCACAAACGGCGCGCCGTCGTTCATCGGTCCCAAAAACAGGCCGCCGTGAAAGCTGATATAGGTGGCGAATTTCGCCCATGCGCTTTTTGCCATAAAACTCTCCCTCCTGAGTCTGTTATGATGTCGGCATAAGCATTTTAGTACATGTCCTATAAAATTGCAAGTCTTTTCTGTTTTTTTCTATCAAAAATATCAATTGAATTTTCATCGGATGGCCCATATAATGGAGACATGGTAGAAAATATCAAAGAAATCATAGCAGAAGCGAGTCGGGAACTCTTCAACTCGAACGGCTATCAAAAGGTCACGATGCGGCAGATTGCAGACCGCTGCGGCATCTCGGTGGGAAATCTTACGTATCACTACCCCCACAAAGAAGACCTGCTGATGCTGGAGCATGACGGGATCCTGAACGCTTTCCTGGACGATGTGCTGACAAACCGACCGGATCTGACCGGACTGAAGGGCTATTTCACGGTGGAGTGCGCCTTTCTTTATAGGATTTTGAACGATCCGCCCGTAGCCGCGCTTTATTCCGATGTCATCAATGTACCGAGTCTGCGCAGGCGTTACTATGAAGCACATCATCGCCTATATCTGCATTTTTGCCCCGAGGCCGGGGAAGGGGGCGATGCCTTTGTATCGACTGTCGCCATGTCCGCTCTGGAGTATGAGCTTGCCGATGAGGGCATTCTAACCGCATCATTGAGACAGATGGAGAATGTCTTCCGGGCAAAGCTTCTTTTCGAAGGGAAGAATCCGGAGGATTATTCCAGCCTGATTCACGATGCCGTTGAAGCAGGCGTTGCTTTGGCCGGACAAATGAACCAGGCATATTGAACGAGGAGAAGAATAGGATGGATAAGGTCAAAATCGTTGCCTTGAAAGAATCGGTCCTGGAGGACAATAATCAGGATGCTCAGAATCTGAGGGACGAACTGCAGAGCCGCGGAATATGTCTGCTGAATCTGATGTCCTCTCCCGGCAGTGGGAAGACAACGACTCTTCTCGCGTTGAATAAAGCCTTTGCAGGAAGATTGCGCTGGGGCGTGATGGAAGCGGATATCGACAGCGCTGTTGATGCTCAGGCTATTCAGGACGCAGGCATTCCTGCTGTTCAGCTGCACACCGGCGGCATGTGCCATCTGGATGCCGACATGACCCGTCAGGGCATCGCGGCATTGGGAATGGAGAATGCCGAGCTGATCGTGCTCGAGAACATCGGCAACCTGGTCTGCCCGGCGGAATTTGACACCGGTGCCGCCATCAACATGACCATACTCTCGGTGCCGGAGGGCGACGACAAGCCGGCAAAGTATCCTCTGATGTATGAGACCTGCGATATTCTTGTCGTCAACAAGATCGACACCCTGCCCGTTTTTGATTTTGATAAAGCACGCGTCGAGCGGGATGCAAGAATTCGCAACCCGAAGATTGAGATCTTCTATATTTCCGCAAAGACCGGAGAAGGCGTACAGGTCCTGGCCGATACGCTGGTCAGCAAGGTAAAGGAGTGGATTTTGAAATGAGCGAAGTCAGAGTCATTCAGATCAACGAATCCGTCTTTGCGGAGAACGACCGGACGGCGGAGCTCCTCCGAAATCGCATGACTGACCAGGGAACCCTGTTCCTGAACTTCATGTCTTCGCCGGGAAGCGGGAAAACGACCACGTTGGTCGCTATTATTAACCGTCTGAAAGACCGGCTGAACATCGGAGAAATGGATGTGGACATTGAGAGTAGTCTTGACGCGCAGCGCGTGGCCGATCTGACCGGCATCCGCTCTCTTCAGATTCACAACGGCGGTCTTTGCCATATCGATGCCGATATGACAGCGCGGGCGCTTTTGGAATATGACACAAAAGGTCTTGACCTATTGATCCTTGAGAATATCGGGAATCTGGTCTGTCCGGCAGAGTTTGACACCGGTGCGCATAAGAACATCACAATTCTCTCCGTGCCCGAGGGAGACGACAAACCGCTGAAGTACCCCCTGATGTATACGGTCAGTGATGTGGTCCTCATCAACAAAATGGATGCGTTGGATTACTTTGACTTTGACCTTGATAAAGCGAAGGAACGTATCCTTGCCCTGAACCCCAGGGCTATTCTCTTCCCCATCAGCGCCAAAACCGGAGACGGCCTGGAAGCAGTCTGCGACTGGATTCTGGATGAGGTAACTGCCGTCAAATCCGATACCTAAGCCATAACAGGACTCTGATTTCAATACAATTAGAGTCCTATTTCTTATGTAATGATATTTCCGATTTCGGCAATTTTTCTTGACTGTCATGCTTATTCAGGATACAATGCAAAGCTGCAGAATATAAGGAATAATGTGTTATTATGAGAGAGGAAGCAGATCAGATATGGAACTAAGTATTGTTATGATAGGTTTGGTTGTATGGCTCATTCTGGGGATTGTCGGTGACTGGCTGCTGTTCAGCAAAGCGGGCAGACCCGGTATTCTGAGCCTGATTCCCGGCGTGAACATGCTGGTAGAGTATTCCATCTGCTGGAGCGGGTGGATCGGTCTGATCAATTTCCTGCTTCTGGGCGGTGTTAACTACTTCTACGGCAATGAGCAGACGGCTCCGGTCGGAGTTGCTGGTCTGATCGTCATGATTTTCCACTGGATTGAGAGCCAGAAGCTTTCCCGCTGTTTCGGCAAGGGCTTTGGCTATGGTCTGTTTCTCTTCTTTTTTGATAGAATCGGCCGTGTATGTCTCGGTCTCAGCAGCGCCGAATACGTCGGAAAACGCTGAACAGGCAGGGAAAGCCGGTATACTCTAAAACGAGCTTCGCCTCAGCAATATGCGGTCAGGCGAAGCTCGTTTTCCATCGTGCCATTTATATCCACCACTCGGGCGTCAGTTCTCCGAGGGTTATGATCCGTTCCTGTTTGCAGTCCGTCATGATCTCGATGCTTTTATAGTTCTCCGGCATCAGCTGAACCATCAGTTCCCGGCAGGCACCGCACGGTGCTCCGCCGGAACCGTCAGGCAGGATGGATACTACCTTCGTGATCTCCTGCTCTCCATTGGTGATCATATTGAAAATGGCGTTCCGCTCCGCACAGATTCCAAGCGCGGAGCAGGTGTCGATGCATACGCCGGTGTATATCCTGCCGCTGCCGGACAGGATGGCGGCCGATACCTCGCCGCAGTTGACGTAATCCGATATCTTTCGCTCCTTCCTTACAGCCGCGGCCGCCTCATATAGTCTGTCCCACTGCCACTGGTCCTTGGTCATGGAGCTTACATACCCGGTCCGCTTTTCATGCATCAGAGGTACATCGACACCTTCCGATTTCCGCTGATAACGAAAACCGGCCTTTTCCTGTACCCGCTTTGATTTTGTATTCCCTTCATAGTAGCCGACCCAGACTTTTGTCATTCCGATATCTTCAAAGGCGTGACGGAGTATTTCCTTTACCGCCTCCGGCATGAGGCCCTGCCCCCAGAAAGGCTTTCCGATCCAGTAGCCGACTTCGCATTCATCATCACGTTCGGTCATATCCGTACGACCGTTCAGTTTCAGTTCAATGGCACCGATGGCTTTGTTGTCCTCTTTGAGGCAAATGGCATAAGCCTCTTTGCCGTGAAGAACATTCCGGATTGCGTCTCTGCTTTCTTCCATGCTCTGATGGGCAGGCCAGCCTGCAATCGGACCGATATCCGGGTCTTTGGCATATTCAAACATACTCTCCGCATCGCTGTCTTCCCAGCGGCGAAGGATAAGGCGTTCTGTTTTCAGCATTCTCTTTTTCTCCTTTGTCACCTGTCACTGTCATACCGGGAATTCTTTCCCGCAGCTGCATTTCCTTTCCTTTCGTTCGTACATGCGTCTGTACGGATCAGCGTCTCCGCAATGCGGCGAAGATCGTCTTCTGCTCCTACGTTTCCGGGGAAGATGATATAGGGAAGCCCGGGGAATCTGCTCTCCTCACCGGTCTGCCAGACCGGGATGCCGGGGCGGATCTGCCCTTTGACCAGTGCCTTCCGCACCCGCAGCGCCTTGGTCCCGACGTCGCTGGAGGTAATGCCGCCTTTCGCCACGATGAAGGAAGGCCGGACCGAGAGCTTTGCGACGATGCTTGTCAGGGCATCGGAGATCTGCGCAGAAATCTGAAGCTGCCGGTCTTTGTCGTCCACAGGAAGATCGAGCCGATCACGGCGGGTAAAGACAGCGACAGATCTGCCGGCGGGAAGAAAAACCTCTGTCTGTGCCAGGACACGCCTGACTTCCTCTTCCAGGCCTCCGTCCTCCAGCACCCGATGCTGGTTGAACTCGATAAAGGCCATCGGGCAGGCGGTGTTTCGCAGTTCCTCCAGCTGGCGGGTCGTTTTGTTCACGTGGGAACCGATCAGAATGATGCCGCCGTTCCGGTTGTCCCGGTCGACAAGATCATCTCCAGTCAGAAGCGGGATATCCTGCACCCCGCCGAGCACCTTGGGCAGGGCAGCCGCACAGCGGAAGAGATATTCCTTTCCCTGAGAAAGCGTCCGGCAGAGCGCGGCGGCAAAGACGGCCGCATCCTCATAATCCGCACTGTTGACGGTGATCTTGCCGAAATCGGAAACTGCCGAGAGCTTTCCGGCGATCCCGTTTACGTCTCCGGCGCGCAGTTCTTCCAGCGAGATGCGGCAGCAGTTCTCCGCCCGGAAGCGCCCTCCGGATTTCTCCTCGACCCAGTCAGGGAGGGAGGAAGAAGAATAGCCGAAGCTTTTGTCCTTCGCAAATTCCGTCTGTCCTGCCGGGACCAGGGTCTCCCCCTGAAGGACATAGTGGATATCGTTGAGCGTATAGCGTCCGCCCTCCGGGAAGAAGGGATAGATGATCTCGCCGTCATAGTGCTTTCCGGTCCGTGCTTCCAGGCCTTCACGCAGGATCTCCGTCTCCATGGGCCAATGTCCGCGCAGGGTGGAATCGCCCCGGCTGAGGACCAGAAAATCCTGTCCCGTCGCCGCAGCCGCAGAGGCAATGTTTTCAGCGATCGTCTGATGCTGAACGCGGCTCTCTGCCGCTGTCAGGCCGCGCGAATTGGTCAGGATAAAAAACATCTGCTCCGGCGCACGAAAGGCTTCTTCGATCGTCTCTGCGTCCCAGCGGGTATAAACATAGACGCCGTTCACCGTCTGTACCCCGGTGGGGTCGTCGTCCAGGACGACGATTTTTCGCTTCAGCCCGGGCAGCGCATCCTTCAGAATCGATTTCCCGTCCGCCCGATGGGGCGGAAGCATATGCAGCAGATCGGCAGGCAGTTTTTCCGGCTTCACGGGAACACGCTCCTTCTCTCTGATTGCGTGTATTCTATCACGGCCGGAGGGGTTTTCGCAAGGCGGAGAAATCCGGAATTCGGTATGAATTGAAAAAACGCTCGGACTTGTGGTATAATTCTGTCCGGGAATCAGGAAAACGCAATGCAAAGGAGAACGATGATTATGAAACGACCGGCAGCTTCCCTCTCCAGACGGATGACCTGTGTGCTTGCGGCGCTGCTCCTCATCACGGCCGTCTCCTCCGCATCCGCTTTTGCGTGGAAGAGCGAGAACACGGCCTTGGAAGAGGTGGATCCCAATTGGGTTCCCCCTGCCGTTTATACCAGCGGCGACTATGACTATATCTTCAATGAAGACGACGGGGAAACGATCAGCATTGCCGATTATCACGGGAAAGAGGAAAACATCGTCATCCCGACGGAGCTCGACGGGTACGCGGTAACCGGGATCGGGACGGAGGCGTTTTCCTATGTCAAAATGAAAAGCCTCACCGTTCCCGAACAGATCTCTTCCATCGGATACCGGGCTTTTGAGTACTGCACTGTCTCCGAGAGCTTTACGCTCCCGAAGAATATCCGGATCGGCATGAACGCCTTCGCCTACGCTTCCCTGCCGGAGATCATCATCATTCCGGAAGGCGCTCAGGTGGGAAGCTGCGCGTTTTCCTACTGCAAAGCAGGCGAAATCGTGATCGTTTGCCCGCAGGCCGTGATGGAGAAACGCTGCTTCGGCTACGGTTATACGCTGGCAGCGGTCGTGTGCGCGGCGGGAGCCGAAGTGGAAGAGGATGCCTTTGAGTATTGCCGTTCCCTCGAGCAGGTGATTCTGTGCGGCGATGTGACATTGGACGAGGAGGCTTTCTCCTATTGCCGCAATGCGAAGATCACGCAGGGCGGAGAGGCAGATTTTGCCAGGATTCTGACCCAGCTCTCGATTGAGCTGCCAGAGCCCTCGCCTCAGCCGGAAGCGAAGACAGAAACCCACACCGGCATTCTTTAAGCCGGGGATCGCTGTGTCAGAAGAGAACGGTTTTCCTGACACAGCGCAGCAAAAGGAGCTGTATCATAATGTCGAATACAGCTCCCAATCAGGTTGTACCGTTTCGCGGCCAGGGAAAACGCAGCCCCTGACTGACCAACTTCTGCCGCGAATAATCAAGATAAATCCATAGAAAAAGCGCGGCGGAGAAACCTGAGTGCGAGATACCAGTTTCTCTTCCGCGCAATTGCAGAAAGCTGAGATCGGGGTTGTCCAAAATTTTGAGACAGCCCTTTTTTTTATTTACAGGCTTCCCACCAGGGGTCTGTGCAGGATGCGAGGTCGAAAGCGGTCAGCGTCTGACCGATGCGGGGACTCGCAAGCGGCAGCCCGGAGGATTCCGCGGCAGCGGTGACGCGCCGGATGGAATCGTCCCAGGCATGATTACAGATGCAGAAGCTTCCCCAGTGCACCGGGATCAGCCATTCGGTTCCGGCATCGAGTCCCGCCTGCGCGGTCTCCTCCGGGAACATGTGAATTCCCGCCCAGGCCGGATCATACTGTCCGCACTCCGCGATCATGAGTTCCGGCGCGCCCAGGCGCTCCCGAATCTCTCCGAAAACCGGATTGTAACCGCCGTCGCCGGTGTAGTAAATCCGGTGAAGCCCGTTATCCAGATACAGGCCGCCCCAGAGCGTGCTGTTTCCCTTCAGCGGATTTCGCCCGGTGAAGTGCTGCGACGGGGTAAGCGTACAGATCAGACCGTCGAGTTCGACGCTCTCCCACCAGTCGAGCGTGCGGATCTTTTCCGCGTCCACGCCCCACCCGAGCAGGATCGCGTCCACACCCAGCGGGGCAAGGAACAGCCCTGCCCTGTCTTTGATCGCCCGGATCGTCTGATAATCCAGATGATCATAGTGATCATGAGAAAGGAACACCACATCGAGATCCGGCAGTTCCTCCGCGGTCAAAGGCAGTTCGGAAAAGCGCCTGGGTCCGATGAAGCTCACGGGTGAACTCCTGCTGCTGAAAACCGGGTCAACGAGAATATTTTTCTTTCCCATCTGCAGCAGAAAGGAGGAATGTCCGATCCAGGTAAAGCTCCAGTCCTCCGGCTGCGGATCCGTCAGAAAGGCCGGGCTTTCGGCCGGGAGGAGATTTTTCGGTCTTCTCCTGTCGCTTGCGGGATAGCGCTGCTCTCCGGACATGGTGCTGACTTCGCCCGCATTGCGGAACTGTCCGTCACGATACTGCTTCGATTTTCCCTCCAGCACCTCCCGTTCCGCCTTGTCGGGCGTCTTTCCGACAGAAGGACAGAAATTCAGAAACAGGAGGATACCCGCTGCAAGGAGCAGAAGGAGCAGAAGAAGCGCGAGAATCACTTTTCCCGCTGCTCTCAGGATCTTCAATCTTCTTTTTCGTCCGGCGCTTCGAGAGCAGCCGGAGCTTCATCCTTCGGCAGAAGCGAGACGGGGCTTTCCGGCTCCTCCTGCCTGACCAGGCCGGTTTCCGGCTCTGTTTCCGGAACAGCCTGCTTTTCAGGCAGTTTGGCGCTCTTCTTTTTTCCAAGCATGCGGGCAAGCACGCCGAGGCCGAGCGCACAGGCGATCAGCCTGGTAAGGAAGGAAACGCCGGGGACGGAGATCAGGACAGCCCAGAGCAGAAGACCGACGGCCAGCTCCGCCCAATAGTTCTTCTCCTTCTTGAGCGCCTTGCGCCAGACCAGAGCACCGAGGAAGAAGCCGAGGAAGACCGGCGCCGCGATCATGGCCGCCGCACAGACGAAAATCAGCACGAAGGCCGGGCGCATCCCCAGTCCCGAGACCATCAGGATAATGCTGGCCAGCGGCAGCGCCGCAAGCACGGCAAAGCCGATCCCGAAGGCCTTGGCATAAGTGCCGAAGCTCTTTCCGGTATAATCGGCATCCACCTTTTCCCACATCGGCGTCAGCCAGAGGAAGAAATAGGCGATCAGCAGCAGGCCGATGAAGCTGAAAACTCTGGCCTTGACTTTCGACAGCAGCGAGGAAGGTTTCGTGTTGACGGCGGGTTTGATGTCCACGGCAGGGCTTGCGTCTTCTTTTGCGTCTTCTTTTTCGTCTTTGCCTCCGTTTTCGCTGCCCTTGTCCTCATAGACCTCGGCGCCGGAAAGAACGCCGGCGGGCGCGCTGATCTTCGCGCTGCTGTTGTAGCGCAGCTTTCCGCCGATCTCGGCTTCGTCCGTAATCTTGACCTCTTCAGCGGCAATGGTGACGTCACCGCCGACAGATCCGCTGATCACAACGCTCTTGCCGCCTGCCATCAGGTCGCGCGCTACGGTGCCGCTGATCTCAACGGAGTTGCCCGCTATGGCCAGATCGCGTCCGCAGCTGCCGGAAAAGCTGACCAAGTTGCCGGCGACGAACGCATCCCGGCTGTTCGAACCGGCGAGCGCCACTTTGTTGCCGGCCATGAAGGCGTATTCACTGGCGCCGTCGGAGCTCACGGAATTGCCGGCTTCAAAGAGAATGCCTTTTACGTCCGCATTGTTGACCGGGTTCTCTCCGGCGAGAAACACGGTGGAATCGATCTCACCGCTCAGGTTCTCCTGTTCGCCGGAGAAGACCATCTCGGCGAAGGCGGCAGGTGCAATGCAGACTGTCAGCAGCAGAACGAGCAGCAGGCAGAACAGTTTTTTGCTTGTTTTCATAGTGAAACCTCATTTCTTTACAGAATGCTTCAAACAGTATAGTCTCCGGCAGATGCCGTGTCAAGGGAAACCCGACAGTTGTTCCGCTTATTCCTTTACGATCAGCTCCAGAACATCCG
The DNA here is from genome assembly GCA_017538965.1 of Oscillospiraceae bacterium. Classification (GTDB taxonomy): domain Bacteria; phylum Bacillota; class Clostridia; order Oscillospirales; family Oscillospiraceae; genus Limivicinus. Next base: position 93,880 of record JAFYHU010000080.1, on the reverse strand, counting down.
GCCGGGAATAGTGCCCGACGGCGTCGTGTTCCATCTTGCAGGCCGCCGGAAGCCGCATATCCAGATCGGCGCAGATGATCGCTTCTTCGTCCCAGACCGGCTCGGTCAGATAGTGGCCGTAGGGGTCGATGACGCAGCTGCCGCCGCGGCAGACGATGTCAGGCAGCGCGTCGATCTCGCTCTGCGCGTTCAGATCTTTCGGGTACGAGCTCTTGCGCACGAGCATGTCGGCGTTGATGAAATAGCATTTCCCCTCAATGGCAATATGCTGGATCGTCGCCTGCCATTCGGGGTTATCGTTCGTGTTCGGAGACAGATAGATCGTGATCCCCTTCTGATACAGCGCCGTGCGCGCCAGGGGCATGTAACTCTCCCAGCAGATCAGGCTGCCGATCGGGCCCCAGGGCGTCTCGGTGATCGGGAAGTAATCCCGGTTTGCGTCACCCCAAACCAGTCTCTCGGAACCGGTGGGCTTGAGCTTGCGGTGGACTTTCCAGCTGCCGTCCGGCTCAAAGATCACATTGCTGTTGTACAGGGTCCCGTTGACGGCATCCCGCTCGGAAAAGCCTATGCTGAGGTAGAGCTGATAGCTGACGGCCGCCTCCGCGAGCTGACGGAAGGACGGATCGTCGACCACGATCGAGGCGTCGCTGTAGCGCATCCAGTCTTCCCGTCCCGCTTCGGTCCGCTTACCCATGCTGAAGCCGAAATTCATGCCGATGGGATAGCCGGGGATGAACAGTTCGGGGAAAACGACCAGTTCCGCTCCCTGCGCGGCGCATTCCTCAATCGTGTCCAGGGCTTTCTGGACGCAGCCCGCTTTGTCGAAGAGCAGGGGCTCGGCCTGTACGAGAGCAAGTCTGCAGACATCCGACTGTAAATCTTTCATCAAAATTCTCTCCGTTCTTCCGTTTTTTTCTGATTATACTTTATTTTCCGCGCTTTTTGAAGTCCTGATCCGCATTTTTTCTCCAGGAGGCATCCTGTTTCAGTCGGCGGCCGAATCGGACCTGCTCCACGGCCAGATTCATGGTCTCGTAACAGACCGCAGAGCCCGCGGGATCCGGGACATAGTCGACGGCGTGAGACGCATCGATGCCGAAATGTCCGGCCGTCTCCGCGGCGTCGATGTTGGCGGCGAGGAAGAGAAACTCCCAGCCGTACTTCTCCTGTTCGTGGCGGATCATCTCTCTCACCTGCTCCGCGCCGTAGCGGTGGCTGGCGTTTTCCATACCGTCCGTGGTAATCACGAAGAGGGTATGATCCGGAATGTCCTCCTTCCTCGCGTAGCGGTGAATGCCGACGATATGATGAATGGCGCCGCCGACGGCATCCAGCAGGGCCGTACAGCCGCCCGCGCGGTAGTCCTTCTCCGTCATCTGCGGGACATCCCGGATCGGAAGACGGTCGTGGATCCTCCGGCTGTCGTTGTTGAACAGGTAGGTCGTGACGAGCACCTCTCCTTCCTTTTCCGCCTGTTCCTTCAGGATGCTGTTGAAACTGCCGATCGTGTCGTCGGTCAGATGAGCCATGGAACCGCTCATGTCGAGGATAAATACCAGTTCTGTCTTGTTCATTTTTTCATTTCCTTTCCGATGTATTCTTGTGATCACAGCCGCAGTATACATCGGAAAAACACCTCAGTGGTCAAGCACCACTTGACCAAAAAAGTGTGTCAAGAGAATCGCCCCTTGACACACTTTGTTTTTGTTTTCTGTTTACTGTTCCGCCGCCTTGAGCCGGCTCTTGTCTTCGTACATGTTCTGGTCGGCGCGTTCGAAGACGGCCGCCACGGAGCTGTCGTTTTCGAATCTTGCCATGCCGCAGGCGATCACGACGCCGCCGGTTTTTGCGGCCTCGGCATTGTATTCCTTCACCTTCGCAAGCAGCTGGTCGATATACTGATAGTCGTTCCCCTGCGAGATGACCGCGAACTCGTCGCCGCCGACACGGAAGACCGGGCTGCGCTTGAAGATGTCGCAGATGATCCTGCAGGCATCGCGGATGCACTGGTCGCCCGCCTGATGCCCGGCGGTATCGTTGATCTTCTTCAGATCGTTCACGTCCAGAACCGAGACGGCAAACCCCGGTGCGCAGCTTTCGACAATCTGAAGGTTCAGCTTCTCTTCCGCTTCATGATAGGCATGTTTGTTCTTGATGCCCGTCAGAGCGTCCACGATGGCCTTTCTCTTTTCCTGCGCAAGGCGCTGCTTGTATTCCTCTTCCTGGCGGAACTGAGCATCGACGTCGTTGATGCCGAGGACCATGCGGCGGCCTTCCTTCTCGTCGATCATAGCCGCCTTTATCTGGACATAGGTCGGTCTGCCGTCGAGGAAATAACGACAGCTCATGACGAAAATGCCGCTTCGCTCGATCTCAGCCTTGACGTTCTCCTCGGTAAACAGCGAGAGGAAGCGGTCGAGGTCCTCCGGAACGATGGCCTCCCGGCAGCGTTCTCTGAGGTCCGTAAAGAAGTCCGTACCTTCCTTCGGCAGGCTGAAGGATGCAAACTCGGAGGCGGTGCTGTATTCGCGGTAGCGTCCGGTCTCGGGCGCCACGATATACACGCAGAGGAAGTCTCCGGTGAGCGCGCTGAGTCGGGAATAGGCGGTGCGCTCTTCCTTTACCCGTTCGGCCGCACGGCGCTGTTTCATCTCTTCGTCGATATCCGTGATGCCGATGACGATAAAGCGCTCGTCGTCCTCCATACGGGAAACGCGCATGCTGACATAGCGCGGCCTGTCCTTTACCATGCGGCGGTAGGTCATGACAAAGACATTGCTTTGATCCAGCGCTTCCAGCAGGTTTTTGCGATCCATGGCCTTTTCAAGGGCAGCCCGGTCGTCGGGATAGATCAGCTGCTCGGCCTGACGTCTGCAGAATTCGAAGAAGTCTCCCTCGCGTCTCAGTTCGATCAGCGTCCCTCGCTCATCATCCGCGCGGTATTCGATAAACTCCTCGGTATCCAGATCGACGTAAAACAGGTTCTGATACCCGTGTGCCAGCGACTGGGCAATATGGGTATACATGATGCCGGTGCTGCGCGCCTTTTCGTAGGCTTCCTTCGTCGTAGCGTTTTCACGCTGGATGCGCACGAAATCCGTCACATCCTCGCACATGCCCAGAAGGCAGAGGCGCCCGTTGTCGTCGGTGTATTTCAGCTTTGTCGTCTGGAACTGCCGCTGATTCCCGGCGGCATCCGGAACGTCTTCATAGAAGATATAGGGGCCGTCCATCGAAAGCGCCATCCGGTCGTCCTCGGTGAAGTGCGCGGCCGTGACGGCATCGAAGATCTCGGCATCGGTCAGGCCGACCACGCCCTCGGGGTTCTCCTTTTTCGCATATTCGGCAAAAGCCTGGTTGCAGGCCAGATAGACCCCGGTCTCCGCGTCCTTGGAAAAGCTCAGAGCCGGCATGTTATTCAGCAGAGAACTGATGGTTTCTTTCAGCTCCGCGATCTTTTTCGCGTCCCTCGCTTCCTGTTCGGCTGCGGTCAGGGCTTCCCCGAGTTTCTGTGTGTCGCGGTAGTTGTTCAGCAGCATGGAGATAAACAGGAGGAAGAGTCCGAGAGAAACGCTCGTATACAGCGTATTGGTGCTGCTGATCGCCTCCGCCTGCTTCTGCAGGAAGACGACCCTCTCCTCGCGCACCGCCTCATCCGAATCGTCGGCGGGGTGGCTTTCGTGATACTCAAAGATCTGTTCCACGGCGTTGTTGGCCGCGTTCTCCGTCACACGGGAGACCCACATCATCGAGGCAAACAGCACCAGCGCCAGGAGCAGCAGCCATACGATCACGTTCTGGCCGTATTCGCGCTTCGTATCCCGGCGGATCAGCACCCGGAAATAGGCAAGCCCCAGCACCGACCAGACGATGAACAGCATATAGGATTCCGTCTCCATCGCGTCGAAGGGAAGCAGGCCCGGGATCAGAAGCAGCACCACGAAACAGACCATCAGGAACACGCCGGCAGCGCCGGTCAGCTTCTCGACTGGCAGCTTCTCCTGCTGCGCGCAGCGGTAGACGGCGTGAGAAATCAGGCCGTAGATCAGCGTCGCGCCGAGCGTGGTGACGTCGACGATCCAGCCGATCGCGGTTCTGCCCAGGAAGGGAATAAAGACGGAAATGGCAACGACAGCAAAGATGGCCTTGGCCGGAATCCCGTGTTCCGTCAGTTCGGACAGCGTCCGGGGCGCCTCCCCTTCCCGTCCCGCCGCGTACAGCAGGCGGCTCAGGGCCAGCAGGTTGCCGATCAGGCTGGTCAGGATGACGCCGAAGAGCGCCAGCATCAGCACCGTGACGCCTGTCTGCCCGAGATAGTAATCCGCCGCGTAAAAGGCCGGAACTGCCTTGATTCCTTGCAGATTCCCCATGTCGCGGATATAGGCCAGCCAGCTGCCGTATTCCGGCGGATAGGCGGAAATCGAAAGCATGCAGACAAAGAGATAAAGAAGCGTCGTAATCAGGACGGACCATAGCAGGATGCCGCGGATTTTCCTGACCGGGAAGCGGTATTCCTCGGAGAAATGCGAGACGTTTTCAAATCCGATGAAGGCCCAGGGCGAGATGACGGCGATGCGGATGATCTGCGCAAAGGCGCCGGAGCCCTCCGTATACAGCGGGGCATAACTGAAGGCGCTGTCATGCCGCGCTGCGGCGATCACGGCGCAGACCGTAAAACCGAGCACAAAGATCAGAGCGGCAGCAACCATGATGCGGTTGGGCAGGCGCGAACTTTTCGCACACAGCAGGCCGATCAGGATGATCGCGCAGATGGAAAGCAGAGCCTCGCCGAACCAGACTTCATATCCGAAAACATGATAGTGGAAGCCGAAACGGAAGGTGCTACCGAGGAAGAAGCGGGCAAAGAGCGGGAGCGAGGTGATGTTGGCCCAGAGAATGGCCATATAGGTCAGCAGCACAAACCAGAAGGCCAGAAAGCCGAGGTCCTTCCCGCCGACACGCTTTTCAAAGCTGTAGATGCCGCCTGCGCTCGGCGCGCGGCAGATCATATACTGCAGGTTCCAGGTGATCACCAGGATAACCGCCATGCCGAGCAGGAGGCCGAAAACCGTCCCGAGAATGCCGGATTTCTGCAGATAGGTATTGCAGGTTACGATAAACGAGCCCCAACCGATGCTGGTGCCGATTGAAAAAGCCCAGATACCGAGAGGAGTAAAGCCGGCACGAAGACCGCCGGTGACCTTTTCCTTGCTTTCCATACCGTAATTACCGCCTGTACATATACTCAGATTGCCCGTAAAAAACTCACTATTCTGGCAGTTTATTATTATTTATTATACAGGATCATTCCGTGCAGAGCAAGAACAAGATATTGGGTGTTCTATCCTCTCCGGCACAACATGATATGTCTCCCAGGCCAGCAGGACGGGCGCTTTCCGGACCTTTCTCTTGCGTGAAAGGCGGGCTTCTGTTATACTGCTTTCAGGAAGAATACCCGCCCGGAAGAGGAGTACCCGTCGATGAATATTTACACTGCTCTCATTCTGTTTTCTCTCATCATTCTGATCTACTGGATCATCACGGAACTGTTTACGATTCTGTTCCGCTTTACCGGGCTCCCGGATGAACGGGCCCGCTTTCAGGTCATCTCGCTCCTGACCGGCTGCGGATACACGACCAGAGAGAGCGAGCTGTTTCTCTCCACCAGACCCCGACGCCGCCTCGCGAGAATCACCATGCTCTTCGGATATGTATTCAATATCACGATTGTTTCGGCTTTCATCAACGTGTTCCTCTCCCTCAAGCTCAGCCAGGTGGAGCATTACTATGTCGGCATTCTGATTCCCCTGGGTGCCGTGACCATCATCTTTATCTTCATGCGGGTCCCGATCGTCCGTGCCTGGGGCGACCATCTTCTTCAGAAGCTCGCTGACCGTCTGATCGGATTCCGGGAAACCTTCAACACCGTCGTGCTGCTGGACTATATCGGCTCGGAGACCATCGCCCTGGTCACACTGAACAACATTCCGGAAGAATACCGGGGCGTCTCGCTTGCGAACACGGGGCTGAAGACCAACACCGGCATTCTCGTCATGCTCGTGGAAAAGCCGAAACAGAAAGCCGTGCCCGCCGGAGCAGACACGGTCTTTGAAATCGGAGACAAGCTGACGGTCTTCGGAAATTACACTGCCATATGCCATGCCTTCCACGCAAAGGAACGCTTTTCAGACGATTAAAGGGGCGGATTTCATGGCTGATTTTGCATACTATGAACTGCTGCTTCAGGATCTTCCGGAGGAACTCCGCGTCGCCCGGCTTGTCCACGGCGTTTCCTGGACGGCCGCCGTGCTCAGCGACGGAAAAACAGGCGTCGCCATGCACACGCCGGGAGAGACGGTCCCGCGGATGTTTGACAGCCTGATCGGGCTTCCGCTGAAGGAGGCCGGCAGGGCGATCCTCTCCTGGAACATGGAGGAGGCCGGCGAAGCGCTGGCCGCCGTCAATGCCTGGTACAACGCGGAAGGCTGCCCCTTTATCGATCCGGAGAGCAAGACGCTGGACGGGATCGACATGCGGGGCAGGACCGTCGGCATGATCGGCAAAATGATCGGCCACAGCAACATGACCGAAGAGAGCTTTGCCGGGACAAAGCAGTTCTATATCATGGACAGGGAAGAAAAGCCGGGCGCTATGCCGGACAGCGCAGCCGAGTTCTTTCTGCCGCGCTGCGATCTCGTGATCATCACCGGCAGTGCGGCGATCAACAAGACCCTTCCCCGCCTGCTGGAACTGAGCCGTCACGCAGAGGTGATCATGACCGGGCCGAGCGTCAGCTGCTGCCCTGCGCTTCTGCAGCTGGGCATCGGCCGTCTGCACGGGCGGATCATCACGCAGCCGGAAGCGATGCTTGAGGCAATCGTTGGCAAACGCACCTCGATCAACAGCTACTCCGTCTCGTTCATGCTCTCAGGTTCTTCGTAAACAGAGCCCGGATGGCGTTGAGCACTGCCAGAACCATGACGCCCACGTCCGCGAAGATTGCGAGCCACATGTTGGCCACGCCTGCGGCGCCCAGCACCAGGCAGATGAGCTTCACGCCGATGGCAAACCAGATATTTTCATAGACGATGCGCATGCATTTTTTGGCAATCCGGATGGCAAGCGCGATCTTTTTCGGGTCGTCGTCCATCAGGACCACGTCGGCCGCCTCGATGGCGGCGTCCGAGCCGAGCGCGCCCATGGCGACGCCCACGTCCGCTCGGGTCAGCACCGGCGCATCATTAATACCGTCCCCTACAAAAGCCAGAACCGAGTGTTCCGGCTTTTTTGCCAGAAGCGCTTCCACCGCCGCAACCTTGTCGCCGGGCAGCAGCTCAGCCTGCACTTCATCGATTCCGATCTCTTTCGCGACCGCTTCGCCGACCTCCCTGGTGTCGCCCGTCAGCATAACAGTTTTGGTAACCCCGGCCTCATGCAGGGCGCGGATGGCCTCCTTCGCCGTTGGCTTGATAACGTCGGAAATGAGCAGATGTCCGGCGTAGGCGCCGTCCACCGCCACATGCACTATGGTGCCCGCGTGGCTGCAGTTGATATAGGGGACGCCCAGGCTGTCCATCAGTCTGGTATTGCCGGCCGCAACCTGACGCCCGTCCACCTCGGCGATAATGCCGTTTCCGCCGATCTCGCGCACCTCTCCGACACGCGCCCGGTCCAGCGTACGGCCTGCAAGATCGGCCGGCTTCTCGGCCGGTTCGCCGTTATGCTGAAAGACCGCTCCCTCGAGCCAGGCTTTCTGAATGCTGCGGGCGATGGGATGGGTGGAGAAGATTTCGGCGTGGGCGGCCAGCTCGAGCAGCTTTTCGTTGTCCATGCTGCTGTGGTGGATGCCGTTGACCTCGAAGACGCCCATGGTCATGGTGCCGGTCTTGTCAAAGGCAACGGTTTTGGCCTTGGAAAGCGCCTCGAGATAGTTGGAGCCCTTGACCAGCACACCTTCCCGGCTGGCGCCGCCGATCCCGGCGAAGAAGCTGAGCGGGATCGAAATGACCAGCGCACAGGGGCAGGAGATGACCAGGAAGGTCAGGGCGCGGTAGACCCAGTCGCCCCAGCCCGGCGCCCTGCCGTTCGCGAGGAAGAAGAGCGGCGGCAGAATTGCCAGCGCCAGTGCGCAGAGGCAGACCGCAGGGGTGTAAATCCGTGCAAAGCGCGAGATGAAGGCTTCGGAGCGCGACTTCTTGGAAGTCGCGTTTTCCACCATGTCCAGAATCTTGGAGACCGTGGATTCGCCGAATTCCTTGGTGGTGCGCAGCTTCAGCAGACCGTTCTGGTTGATGCAGCCGCTGATGACCTCGTCCCCCGGCCGGACCTCGCGCGGCACGCTTTCGCCGGTGAGCGCGCTGGTGTCCAGCGTGCTGACACCGTCGACGACCGTCCCGTCGATAGGGATTTTCTCTCCGGGTTTGACGACGATGACGGTGCCGATCTCCACCTCGTCCGGGTCGATCTGCCTGAGTTCGCCGTTCTCCTCGACATTCGCATAGTCCGGGCGGATGTCCATGAGCGCGCTAATGTTTTTCCGGCTCTTGCCGACGGCATAGCTCTGGAACAGTTCGCCCACCTGATAGAAGAGCATGACGGCGATGGCCTCGGTATAATCGCCGTTTCGGTTGATCAGCGCAATCGCGATAGCGCCGATGGTGGCCACGGCCATGAGGAAGTTCTCGTCAAATACCTGCCGGTTTTTGATGCCCTTGACCGCCTTGAGGAGGATATCATAACCTACGGTCAGATACGGGATCAGGTAAAGGAAGAACCAGACCGGTTCATGGACGCGGTCGCCAAAAGCCTTTGCGGCGAAATGAAGAATCACCATCAGCACCGCAGCAATCACAATGCGCAGCAGCATCTTTTTCTGTTTCTTGTTCATCATGACTCCTTCGCGAATAATCATTCCGCAGGGAGGTATCCCCGGATGCCTCAGGAATCCCTGCGCCCTAAGGAGCAAAAAGCGCGGCGGAGAAACGTCAGTGCGAGAGATCAGTTTCTCTTCCGCGCAATTGCAGAAAGCTGAAAACGGGAACGGACATTTCTCGGATCAGAGATAGATTTCGCAGTCGTCCTCGACCTTTTTGCAGTTCTTCAGGACATCCTGCATCACGGTCTTGGGGTCGGCCCCGTCTTCGAATTCCACCGACATCTTCAGCGTCATGAAGTTGACCACAGCGTCCTTCACGCCGGCGGTCTTTTTTGCGGCCTCTTCCATCTTGTTGGCGCAGTTCGCGCAGTCCACATCGATTTTGTAGCTTTTCTTCATGGTTTCCGTCTCCTTTGATGTGCGTTACAATTAAACGATTGTTTATTTGTTATAGCTGCAGTATAATCTCATCGGCCCCGAAATTCAAGCGCCGCGGACCAGTCTCTGCCAAACGGGCGAAATTCTTTCCCGTTCGGACTAAAAGCTTTCCATGGGAGGACAGAGAGCATGAACGATTCCTCTTTGCCGCATATCCACGACGATACCGCAAACACCCGGCTTCTTCGGGAAGCCCTGAGCCTGACGGAGGAATTCCGCACGGTCGCAGGCGTGTTCAGTCAGCTGAGCGACGCCACCCGTCTGCGCATTTTCTGGCTTTTGTGCCACTGTGAGGAATGTGTGATCAACATCGCCGACCTGATGGACATGTCCAGCCCCGCAGTCTCTCATCATCTGCGCAGTCTGCGCGATGCCGGGCTGATTGAAAGCCGGCGCGACGGAAAAGAAGTATTTTACCGCGCCGCTGACAGCGGCGCGGCGCAGTTTCTGCATCAGATGATCGAAGAGGTCATGCGCATCACCTGTCCGGAAGAGGGGCAGATTCCTCCCTCTTTCCGTGAAGATCAGATCGCCGTGATCCGGCAGGTGCACGACGATCTGGTACAGCATCTGGATGCGCGCATTACCATCGAAGAGCTCGCCAGACGCTTTCATATGAATCCGACAACGCTGAAGGAGGTCTTCCGCGCGGTATACGGAAACTCACTTGCCGCGCACGTGCGCGAGCATCGCATGGAACGGGCTGCTTCCCTGCTGCGCGAAACCGATCTCAGCATTCTCGAAATCGCCCATCGGGTCGGCTACGACAGCCAGAGCAAATTCACCGCGGCTTTCAAGAGCTGTTATCGAATGCTGCCGAAGGATTACCGGAAAGAAAAACCTCCTTCTTCCCCTTCCTCCCAATAAAATCCGGCAGCGTTTTCGGCTCTTTCGCTTCTCCCTTTACTTATATGCCGCGATCGTGAAGATCGGCACAGGATTATAGAATTCGTCGATCTCCGCATAGATGCGCTGCCAGATACCCACGTCCACGCTGATGCGCTCAAAGCCTGCCTCGATGAGCAGCTGCACATCCCATTGCGGACGCGGCTGCTGATAGGCGCCGACTTCCATGGTAATGGCTTCGTTCTCTTCGTGCATATAGTCCGGGACCAGCTTGTGTGCATGGTTTTCCGGGAGTTCCTGTTCTTCGTCGTTTTCCATCGCGGTATAATAGTCCGCATCGAAATTCACCAGCACCCCGCCGGGTTTCAGGATTCTGTACCATTCGCGGTAGGCTTTTTCGAGATGCGGCAGGGTCCAGGTCAGGTTCCGGGTTACCACCGCGTCAAAAAACGCTGTCGGAAAATCGGGCTGTTCGGCGTCCATCACCCGGAAATTGGCCTCCAGGCTCAGAGTCTCCGCCATATGCCGGGCATGGGCAATCATGTCGGGCGTCAGGTCGATCCCGGTCACCTCATGTCCTTCTGCCGCCAGAATGCATGCAAAAAACCCCGTGCCCGTGCCGACGTCCAGCACGCGCAGCGGTCTTCCCTGCGGGAGATACTTCCGGAATTCCTGCAGCCATCTTTCCCGTTTATCGCTGTCATATTCGTGAAGCCGCTGTATTGCGAAGCCCTCGGCCCGGTGAGACCAGTAGTGCGCGACGCGATGCTTGATCAGTTCCATGCTCTGTTCCCCTCTCAGTCTTTGTTTTCCTCAGACAAAGATACTCCGATTATAGCGCGTTTCCTGACATCACGGAACCCCCCGGGGGGGATATTTCTTCCCCGTTTGCTCTGAGAACGCGAGGATTGCACCGGAGCTTCTCCTTGCAATTTTGTTAAATAAATGATAATATGGATTATACGACTACCGATCAGACAGGAGAACTGCCTTTTATGGATAAGGATAAAAAATCGCTCAAGGTGTCCGGCATCCCTGCCGGCAAGCTGGTTCTTCCCATTGTCCTGGTTCTCGCCGTTCTGCATCTGGCGATCATCTCGACGATCTTCATGATCAGCAAGACCAGCAGCAGTCTCAGCACCATCATGCAGAATGCCGGCCATTATAATCAGGAGGCGACCTCTCTGCTCGCAGGCTCCAGTCTTCTCTCCGAGACCTCCGGGAGCTTTATTCTGATGCCCCAAGCCGAGAACGGGGAGAGCAATGTCAGCCCGCTTTCCGCCTATGCGCAGGAGCTGATGCAGGACCGCCGGGGTCCGGCAGTGCTGCAGCGCTTTCAGACCTATGACGTGCCCGAGAAGGCGCTGGAGTTTCTTTCCGTTGCCGCAGAATGCGCAGACAACATGCTGGATGCCCAGTTGCACGCCATTGCGCTGGTTCGCTCGGTATATCCCACCCCGGATCTTCCCCAGCTTTCCTCCATTCCCGACTATCCGCTGACGGAGGAAGAGCAGAATATGACAGATGAACAGCGGGTAGCTGCGGCCCGGACGCTTGTGCTCGGCTCCGTCTATGGTCTGAACAAGCAGTCCGTCTCACAGAATGTCAATGCCTGCGTATCCGTTCTTGAAGAAGCCTCCAGTCAGAAGGCTGCCGAGACCGGCAGGCAGGTCGGTATTCTGCGCTCCATACTCTGGGCGATTACGCTGACCATCATCGCGATTCTGACGGGAACCTTTGTATTGCTGTACATGCAGATTCTTCGCCCGCTGAAGGGGTTTGCCAGGACCATCCCGACCGGCGGCGCTCTGGACGAGACCACCGGCTTCCAGGAAGTGCGTCTGGTCGCTTCCGCCTACAACGGCGTACGCAATCGCCGGGATGCTCTGGATAACATCCTGCGTTCCGCCGCGGAAACAGATGCGCTGACCAGCCTGCCGAACCGCTATCGCTTTGAGCAGTATATTCTGGAATCCGAGTCGAGCGGCTATTCCGTCGCCATGCTGCTGTTTGACGTGAATTTCCTGAAGTCAACCAACGACACGCTTGGTCATCTGGCCGGCGACGAACTGCTCGTCTCCGCGGCGAAGTGTATTTCTCGCTGTTTCGGTGAGAACTGTTTCCGCTTCGGCGGAGACGAATTTGCCGCCATTGTCAAGGACTGCACCCCGGATAGCATCGAAGCGATGATCTCCCGCTTTGAGACGACCGAGAAGGAAATGAACGTCAGCATCTCCTTCGGGTATGCCTATACGGATGAGATTGGGAACACAACCTTCAAGAACCTTCTGGACGAAGCGGATCAGAAGATGTATGCATATAAGGAGCAGGTACACATTTCGCGCTGATCGAACCCGTTTGATAATCAAAGGAGGCTGTTTTTATGATCAATAAGTACAAGTATGACGGAAGCAGGAAGTTCAAACTGACGAAGGTTTCGACGGACGAGACTTCTTTGGAGCCCGATCGCAAAAAAGCAGAAGCAAAGATGCAGAAGAACTTCGAAAAGATTCAGGAACTGCAGAGAAAGCTTTATGCGGAAAAGAAGGAAGGCGTGATCTTCCTGTTTCAGGCGATGGATGCCGCCGGAAAGGACGGGACGATCAGCGCCGTGCTCTCCTGCCTGTCCCCGCACGGCGTCAATGAGACCTCGTTCAAGAGCCCGTCTTCCATCGAGCTGTCGCACGATTATCTGTGGCGTGTGGCGGTAAATGCTCCCATGAGGGGCGATATCGCGATCTTCAACCGTTCACACTACGAAGAGGTGCTCATCTACCGTGTCAAGAAGCTGTGGAAAACCCAGTCGCATGCAGATCGGATTGATCCGGAAAAGCAGCTGGATCAACGTTATAAAGACATCCGGAATTTTGAAAGATATCTCTGGAACAACAGCGTCCGCACCGTCAAAATCTTTCTGAATGTCTCGAAGAAAGAGCAGGCCAAGCGCTTCCTGTCCCGGATTGAAGAGCCGGAAAAGAACTGGAAGTTCTCGGGCTCGGACTTTGAAGAGCGCAAGTACTGGGACGAGTATCAGGAGGCTTTTGAGATCGCGATCAACCGGACCTCGACAGAGGAAGCGCCCTGGTATGTCGTGCCCGCGGATCACAAGTGGTATATGCGCTATATCGTCAGCGAAATTATTCTTCATACGCTCGAAGAGATGGATCCCAAATATCCGGAAGTGACCAAGGAAAGACTTGAGGAGTTCGCCGGATATAAAGCGGAACTGTAAAAAGAACTCGGAAAATAAGAACCGTCTTACAGATTGAAAACCACACCTTTCGGTGTGGTTTTCGCTGTATAGAATCTTTATTTGTTCTGTTCTTTATGCTTTTTCACTGTCCTTCAGCCATTCCAGAAACTGCTGGAAAAGCTGCCGGAAATGGGTGAAGTCCTGTTCCGTCGGCTGCTGACCGCCTGAGGGAGTCTGGTTTCCTTCCGGCTTCTCGGGCGGTTCCTGTCCGTCGGCCGGCGGTTCGTTTCCGTCCGGTTTTTCCGGGGGCTGCTCTCCGTCAGCAGGAGGCTCGCTGCCATCCGGCTTCTCCGGTCTGCTCACTTCGATGCCTGCGGCGGCAAGCGCTTCATCCAGGGCTTCCTGCGCAGCGGCGACGGCCTCGGCAGCCTCGGCGCGGGCTTCGTCGTCTTCTGCTGTGCGCTCGGCATCCATTGCCTCGCGATGAGCCTGCATCAGTGATTCGATGTTTGCCCTGGTTTCTTCATCCTCAAGTTCGTTCACCGCCTCGAAGATCGGATTCATCGCATCCCGACCGCCGCGTCCCATGCGGCCGTCTCTGTCCATGCCTTTCTCCATCTGCGGTCTTTCGTCGTTCTCGCCTTCCGGCAGTTCAGGGAGCTGGCCTCTGTCGCCGCCGTCTTCCCCGCCAATGGGCATCTCAGGCGGCTGTCGATCCATAAAGCCGCTCTGATCCTTGTTTCCGCCGAAATCGCCCTGCGGTCTGCCCATCTGCTGGTTCTGGCCGAAGCCGCCCTGCTGGCCGCTCATCCGCTGATCCTGTCCGAAACTGCCCATCTGGCCGCCCATTTGCTGGCTGTCGGCAAAAGCGGTCACGGTGAGTGTCGCCGTAAGGAGAACTGCAAACAGGACGATTGCGCCCAGCTTTTTCATTGTTTTCTTCATCATGATTAACCTCCGGGTTTCGTTTTGATTTGGAAGCGTTTTTCGCTTACATTCATCTTTACGAATCCCGGAGGCTGAAAACTGGGGTCGAAGAAAACTTTTTTAATTTTCGGGGCGCATGCCCGGGTTTCCGGCCCCGCCGGGATCGACCGGTCCCTTTCCGCTCTCCGTGCCTCCGGGCATTCTGCCCGGGGGCATTTCGCCTTCAGGGGCGCCCTGGAAATCCGGCATCATTTCCTTTTCAAAGGCCGGTCGGTTCTCCGCTTCATCGGGAATCGGTCTGTTTTCGTTGAACGCCGGCGGCACCTCGCCCTCCGGTCTTGCTTCTGTTTCGGGTCTTGCTTCAGCATCGCGCTGCGCTTCGCCTTCAGGCCGTATTCCGATTTCTGCATTGCCCGGCATGCTTTCCGGAGCTGCGCCGTGCTCCCGGTCTTGGGGCAGCGCGCTCTCGTCCGGGCGGGTCGGTTCGCCCTGCGGTGCTTCCTGTTTCGGTCCCGGTCTGCGTTTTCCTTCATCGACCAGGGTCTGTTCGATCTGCCGCTCGAGCCTACCGGAATGCGCATCGCTGCGCGTTTTTGCGGATACTGAGAATTCTTCCTCTCCCTGCTCATCGCCGGTGTCCATATATTCAAGCGTGGCGGAAATCGCCTTGTCGATGCGGTGATGCCTCAGTTCCTTTTTATCAATGCCCGAGAGCAGCGTCTCGGCATCGGAGTTCAGCGCCTGAACATCCAGCACCATATCAAAGCAGTTGATGGTATATTCGATTTCCGCTTCTCCGTCCAGGCTGACTGTCCCGTAGGGAAGCGCATAGGCCGTTCCGGTTCCTGCGCCGATCACGAGGACGGCTGCAGCGGCGATGGCGCCGACGCGTTTCATGACCGTGCTCCCCGGTACGGCTTTGACCTCGTGCAGTTCGATTTTCTGTCCGAGCACATAGTTTGCATTGGGAATACGGGTGACATTTCCGGTCTCGTCCAACGCCGCAGCGTATTTTCCTTTGATATCTACAATGACTGCCTTCATGTCTTGCCCTCCTCCCTGACGAATTTCAGATACTCGGCCAGCTGCGGATAGTCGCCCTCCAGCAGCAGCGTCGCGGTGATGATGTATTTTCGGTAGCGATCCAGGATCTTTCGCGGAATTCCGGATGCGTTTTCGACGGCCCTGATCGGGAGTTTCCGGGTTCTTTTCAGTTCCTTCATCAGTTCCGGCCGGCCGAGCAGAGCCCGCACGGCGGCGGCACACTGCATTCTGGTCTTCTCCTGCCGCGGTGAGCATTCCGTCAGATCATAGAATCGAAATCCGTATTCCGCCAGCATTTCGTTGGCCGCGATGACCTCATCCTGCATGCTCCTGTCGGAGGCTTCCCTGCTCTGCTCAACTACGGCGAGATAAACCCCGCCCGTGTCCTCCTCTTCTTCCGGATCTGCGTTTCCCTCCAGAACAAAGGGTGAGACCGGAACCTCCTGCAAACCTCCGCTCCGGCCCCGGTGATAGTCCGTCAGTGCGTGCGAAATGACAAGCCTGGCAAAGGCGAGAAAATCTCCCTTCTCCGGGCTGTATCGGTCGATCGCGTCGGAAAAGGCAACCAGTGCGATCGACCACTCATCATCACTTTTTGTAATATACCGATAGCTGGCACGGGACGCCATGCGCAGGATGTT
This sequence comes from Oscillospiraceae bacterium, assembly GCA_017538965.1. Classification (GTDB taxonomy): domain Bacteria; phylum Bacillota; class Clostridia; order Oscillospirales; family Oscillospiraceae; genus Limivicinus. Next base: position 77,913 of record JAFYHU010000080.1, on the reverse strand, counting down.
CTGTTCCTGCTGACGGATCAACTCTTCCCTGGCGCTTTCGTCCCATGCCGCGCGTACGGCAAGTTCGTTGACAGACTCTGTTTTCATTCGTGCACACTACTTTCACTCAGGTATACGAAAACAAAGCACAAAAAAACGGGGTCGTATCCTCTTTTTTTAAGTTTTCCTGAGTTCTTTACAGATTCGCCTTCAGTTTCTCCACGGCCTGCTCGCTCACGCCGATCCGGATCAGATACTCCTCCGCGTATTTTGAAAGGTCTGCGCTCGTGATATCGACGCTCTCGTCCCCGACAATTGCTTCCAGCATCACGTCCATGTTCTGCTCCTTGAGGATGCGGTATCGCTCCGGATCCGTCTGCTCGTTGATCGCGTAATAGTTGTCGTAGGTGAGCATATAGTCGTCTTCGATCTCGTCATAGCTTGCGCCGCAGAGCGCCTCCAGCAGGATGCAGACAAAGCCGGTCCGGTCCTTTCCCTCAACGCAGTGTACCAGATACGGGCCTTCCTGATCCGCCATGACGTTCAGACCCTCGGCCAGCGTTTTCTGAAAATCATCGGCCAGGAAGTTCATCGAAAGATACAGAGGGACGACCTTTCCGTTTTGATAAAGCTCCAGAAACCAGGGAGAATCAAAATCTTCCGCGGCAATAAAACCGCCGATTTGCTCTTCATTGTCCGAAAGATTCAGCATGAAGTTCACCCCTGCCGCTTCCGCCAGATCATCCGTCGTTGACGCACGCCGGTACTTGTTGTTGCAGGGCGACGCCGAACGGTACAGATTGTTTTCTTTGATGCTTCCCGCGGTGACGCAGCGGAAGTTTGCATACTCCTCATCGCTTTCATAGTCTTCCCGGTCATTCGTGTATCGGATATCCATAGCTTCCTGAATGGCGAGATACTTTGCCTTTTCATGCAGGCGGACGCTGGCCGTATCTCCTTCCGAAAGGCCCGCCACTTTCCACAGATCTTCTCCGTAATTGATGCATGCCTTTACATATTCCGCGCCCGGATAGGCAACCAGGAGAGGCTGATAGGCTTCGACAAAGTAACCGCTGTAATACGGGAGATCTTCCAGCGTATATCCGTTGGAGAAGGAAAGATCCACGCTGTCTCCGCAGGCAAATCCCAGTGCGTTGAAGTCGTCGATGGAAATCCGCAGATTGGCACCCGCACTCTCCGTACTGTAGACCAGAGGACAGTCGATCAGCTCGGGAGCCTCTTCCGTATTCGAAACCGGGACGGGACAGGCATCTCTGACCGGATTGATCGAATCTGCCGATGCCGGCCCCATCCCGATCAACGACAATATCATGCAGATGCAGAGCACCGTCAGGACTGCTGTCTTTTTTGTTCTCTTCATTTTAAGCTCCTTCTTTCTTTATGTAAGGTCAAAAGCGCCTGTGTAGAGTTGATAATATCTGCCCTTCGCGGCCATGAGCTCGTCATGGCTGCCATGCTCAATGATTCGGCCGTGGTCAAGCACCATGATTGCATCGCTGTTGCGCACGGTGGACAGGCGGTGGGCAATGACGAAGACCGTTCTTCCCTTCATCAGATTGTCCATCCCAGTCTGTACCAGGGCTTCGGTACGCGTATCGATGGATGAGGTCGCTTCGTCGAGGATCATGACCGGCGGATCGGCCACTGCGGCTCTCGCGATGGAGATGAGCTGGCGCTGGCCCTGGCTGAGCCGCCCGCCGCTCGCGGTGATCTTTGTATGATAGCCGTCCGGCAGACGCGAGATAAAGTCGTGAGCGTTTGCCAGCTTTGCCGCGTTGATGCACTCGTCGTCGGTCGCGTCCAGTTTGCCGAAGCGGATGTTGTCCATGATGGTACCGGAGAAAAGATTGACCTCCTGCAGCACCATGCCCAGCGAGCGGCGCAGATCGGGTTTTCTGATCTGCGTGATGTTGATGTCGTCGTAGCGGATCTTTCCGTCCGCGATGTCGTAGAAGCGATTGATCAGGTTCGTAATCGTGGTCTTGCCCGCACCTGTCGTACCGACAAATGCAATCTTCTGCCCGGGCTTTGCCAGCAGACTCACGTCAAACAGAACCTGTTTTTCCGGCGTATACCCGAAATCCACATGATCCAGTTCCACCTTGCCGCGCAGTTCCGTATAGGATGCAGGCCGGTCATCCTTCCGGGTATCCTTCCACGCCCAGTTTCCGGTGGCTGTCTTCGATTCCTCCGGCATTCCGTCTGCATCCCGGCTGATATGTACCAGGGTCACATAACCTCCGTCCTCTTCCGGCTGCTGATCCATCAGTTCGAAGACCCGTCCGGCGCCGGCGATGCCCATCGTATAGAGCGGAACCTGCATTGAGATCTGTCCGACCGTCTGCGAGAGCCCGCGGGACATGCTCAGGAAGGACATGACGGTTCCGATCGACAGTGCGCCCATGCCTGCGAGGCTGAGATTCGGCAGCTTCAGCATGATGATAATGCCGCCGATGATGGCTACGAGCACATACATGAGGTTGCCGACATTGTTCAGAATCGGCATCAGTTCATTGCCGACCCGGTTTGCCCTGCAGCAGTCGGAGAAAAGCTGCTCGTTCAGATCCACCATCTTTTCCTTGCTCCTGGCTTCGTGGTTGAAGACCTTGACCACCTTTTCTCCCTGGATGATCTCCTCGACATAACTTTCGACCTTCGCCAGCGAGTTCTGCTGCCTGCCCATGTATTCGCCGCTCTCTCTGCTGAATTTCTTCGTAATCAGCGTCATCACCAGCAGCACCGCCGCTACCAGCACCGAGAGCCATACACTGAATGAGAGCATCGTGATGCCGATCGAGATGATCGACAGAATCGACTGGAACAGCATCGGCAGACTCTGGCTGATCAGCTGCCGGATGGCGTCGGTATCGTTTGTGTAGGTGCTCATGATATCGCCGCGGGCATGGGTATCGAAGTAACGGACGGGAAGCGTCTCCATTCTCTCAAACATGTCATCGCGCAGATGATTCAGCGTGCCCTGTCCGATACGGGCCATCAACTGGGTATAGACACCGGTGGCGATCACGCCCAGCATAAAGACGATTCCCATTTTCATCGCCATTCTCACCAGATTCGGCCATACGGAATCCAGGCCGGTTTTGAGTCCCGGCACGATACAGGTATCGACGATCTGCCGCGTATAGATGATTCCGGCGAGCGGAGCAAGCGCGCTGACAGCGATGCACAGCATGACGGCAAGCAGACGCCAGCGGTAGTGTCCAAAGATATACCGCAGCAGTCTTCCGAACACACCCTGCTTCATTCCGCATCCGCCTCCTTCTTTGTCTGGGACTGCCAGACCTCATAGTAGATGCCCTTTCGTTTCAGCAGCGTCTTGTGATTGCCCTGCTCGACGATCTTTCCGCTGTCCATGACCAGGATCGTATCCGCATCCTGAACAGAGCTGATGCGCTGAGCGATGATGATCTTTGTGGTATCCGGGATCTCCGTCTTCAGCGCGTTCCGGATCAGCGCATCCGTCCTTGTATCCACCGCGGAGGTCGAATCATCCAGAATCAGGATTTTCGGTTTCTTGAGCAGGGCCCGGGCAAGGCAGATGCGCTGCTTCTGCCCGCCGGAGATGTTTGCGCCGTCCTGATCGATCACGGTATCATAACCGTCCGGCATCTGTCGGATGAATTCATCTGCCTGTGCCATGCGGCAGGCGTTTTCCAGTTCCTCGTCGCCGGCGCTTTCGCTGCCCCAGCGGAGGTTTTCCCTGACGGTTCCGGAGAACACCACGTTTTTCTGCAGCACCACCGCGACTGCGTCCCGAAGCACCGTCAGATCGTATTCGCACACATCCCGTCCCCCGACATAGACTGCCCCCTCGCTCACGTCATAGAGACGGGGGATGAGCTGGATCAGCGTGGATTTGGAAGAGCCGGTACCGCCGATGATGCCCACCGTGGTGCCGGAAGGGATATTCAGATTGATGTCCTGCAGGGCCGTGCGTTCGCTGTCCTTCCGGTAGCGGAAGCTGACGTGGTCGAAGCGGATGCTTCCGTCCTTCACTTCTGTTGCGCCGTTTTCGGGCGAAGTGAGCGTACTCTTGTAGTTCAGCACCTCCGTGATGCGGTGCCCCGCCTCCGCGGCCATGGAAGCCGTGCTGAAGACCGTCGACAGCATCATCACTGCCACCAGGATCTGCATGCCGTAGCTTGTGAGCGTACTGAGTTCGCCGGTGCTGAGATCCGTGCCGAGGCTGGTGATGATCAGCCTGCCGCCGAGGAAAGCGACCAGCAGAATCACGAGGAAAACGCAGAAGGTCATGGCCGGGCTGTTGAGCGCCATGATACGCTCCGCGTGGGTGTAGTCGCGCCGAACCTGCTCCGAGGCGTTTTGAAAGTTTTTGGTCTCATAGTCCTCGCGCACAAAGGCCTTGACAACCCGGATACCTTCGACGTTTTCCTCTACGCTCGTGTTCAGCGCGTCATACTCCTTGAAGATATTCCGAAAGAGCGGAAATGTTTTCCAGCTGATGCCGAACAGGAACAGCGCCAGAACCGGCAGGACGCACAGGAAGATCAGCGACATCCGCACACTCACGGCGAGGCTCATGACGAGTGAAAAAACGATCATCAGCGGTGTGCGTACGGCAATCCGCAGGATCATCTGATACGCATTCTGTACGTTGGTCACGTCCGTGGTCATGCGGGTGATCAGAGACGGCGTGGTAAACAGATCGATATCGGCAAAGGAGAAATCCTGAATCCGGAAAAACAGATCCTTCCGCAGGTTTTTGGCAAAGCCTGCGGAGGCTTTCGCCGCGCTCCGACTGGAGAGCACACCGAACCACAGCGAGACAAGGGCCAGAATCGTCAGCACCGCGCCGTAAATCAGAACGGGGCGGAGAGTCGTCCCGTCCATATCGTCAATAAGCTTCGCCATCAAAAGCGGGATCAGACATTCGAGAAGCACCTCGCAGGTGACGAACACCGGCGTCAGAATCGACTCCCGCCGGTATTCCCGCAGGCAGCTCAGCAGTGTTTTCAGCATAGGCATCTTTCTCCTCTGTCCCTCGTTTTTCTGTACATTATCCGAACCTTCTTCTGTATTCTTTTCGAATCTTTCGAACTCTCTCCATGTCAACCTTGTCCGTGTATTTGCTGAGCATCTGCAGTTCGCCGAGGCAATACACAATCTGACAGCTGTACTGGATCAGTTTCCTGGCCATGGCGTTACAGTACAGATATGCCATGGTCGGCAGTTCAACATCACCGAACAGGCCCCAGTTGATCTGTGCCTCCGTAGCTCCTGCTTTGCGCAATTCGCTGTTGATTCTTTCCAGCAGGTCATCGTACTTCTCTTTGTACCGTTCCAGTTCTTCCATGGCGCTGTCGTAAAGCTCATTGATGACGTCGGGATCATTCAGGTTTTCTCCGCGTTCGATATAGTCGGTCTCATTCAGCGTCGCAAGCCTTTCCAGGGCATCCGGCTGTTCTGGATCGATCTTTGAAAGCTGTTCAGCATAGTCTCTTCTGGTCATGTCGGTCTCCATTCACCTGTTTAATTCCCCTTTGTATCTGTCAACTATCAGACTTTGGTCGTAATAAACCTTATCCTCCGCAACAAGTCTCGGGTTTCCGTCTTTGACTTCCACTATACTCACCGAACAGTTGTATGGGGCATGGCCGCGCCAGAAATCGGAAGGATCCTGATAGAGAAAATTCAGCATTGCTCTCAGCGCGCAGCCATGGGCTCCGATCAGGTATGTTTGTCCGTCATCCTGCTCAATCAGTTTCTTCAGAAACCGCTGCGTTCTTTCGCAGACTTCCTGGATAGTCTCCCCATTTGGAAATCCGGAGAAGTGAAAGGGATCCGTATAAAACAGCAGGCCCGTTTCTCCCATTTCCGAGAGTTTCCTGCCTTCCAGATCGCCGAAATTGATTTCGCGGATGCTGTCATCAACATCGATCGGAATGTCGTTTCCGCTCTCTCGCAGGACAATCTCTGCGGTCTCCTTCGCTCTGATCAGCGGGCTTGAAATGCAGCGGTCGAAATGAATTCCTTTCATAGCCTGTCCTGTAATCTCGGCAAGGTCTCTGCCGCTTTGATTCAGGGGTTCGTCCAGCCACCCCTGCATGATGGCTTTCGCGTTTAATGCCGTTTCACCATGGCGTATTACATAAATCGTCATTGCAGTCTTGCCTTTCATTTTGCTTTTTAAAGTATTTTAGCACAGGGGCTAACTTTTCACAACAAAAAGCAAAGGCTCCCGGGATGGAAGCCTTAATTAATTACCGGTTCAGGTGTCGGAAGCGTTTCATTCACACCCATACTGTATGAATCGACGGTTTCAACCTGAAGGTTCTTGTCTATATTGAAAACATAAATGATCTGGTCAGCCTGTTCTCCGCCTTCCCACGGTCTTGCATAAGTCAGTGTAACTTCGGTCTTCCCGGCTTTCAGCGGCGTAAGCGTAATGGTTTCTTTCCCGCCGACGCCGACCAGATCTTCTTCGTGTTCGTCTTCGACATAATTTGTCTCAACGCTGAACAGTTCTTCCGACTGTGCGACCTGCCAGCTGAAGCCTGTAGTAGGATTGGAATCAAGCGTAATGGATACGGTTTGGGGCTTGGGTGTATCCTTCCCGCAGGCTGTAAAAATCAGAACGGCTGCAAGAGCCGGAATAATCAGTTTCTTCATTTGGATTTCCTCCTTGCACGCGCGGGATTCTACTCCGATCCGCCGGGAAATTCAATGAAGATTTCGTGAATTAAGAATTATTCAGATCCGTCCGGCGAGCCTGGTCCTGTATTTTTTTGCCTTAAGAGGGCGATAACTCTTCAGGATTCTCGCATCACATTCTGTTGTTTACCTTCATTCGCTGCTGCTTTTACGGATTCAATGCATTTTTTGATATAATTCTCTTCGTTATGCGCCGGTATAACGACTGATATGTTCTTTATTTCTGACATGTTATGCCCTTTTTATTCTTCTGCAGGCTGAACAGTGCGCGCGGGATATGGCAGTAACCGCCCGGATTCTTGTCCAGATACTTCTGGTGGTATTCTTCCGCCGTATAGAAGTTTTCCAGCGGCAGGCATTCCACCTCCATGTTCTGCTTATATTTTTCCTGTTCTTTTGCATAGCAGGCCTTAATGACAGGCAGATCCTCATCGTCCGCATAAAAGATGCCTGTCCGATATTGAATTCCCATATCCGCTCCCTGGCGATGATAGGCCAGCGGGTCAATCGTCATGAAATAGTATTCGATCAGCTTTTCCAGACTGATTATGTCACTGTCATAGTCGACCCGAACGGTCTCGGCATGCCCGGATCCAGCGCATACTTCCTGATAACTCGGGTTCTCTGTCGGGCCGTTTGCATAGCCGACCTCCGTTCTGATCACGCCGTCAAATTGGTCAAAGAACTTCTGAGTACCCCAGAAGCATCCGCCCGCAAAGTATATCGTCTTCAATGTGTTTTCCTCTCCTTTTTGAAATTACAGCTTAAAACCAGTATTCCTTCATTGCCAGCAGAAGCGAGTCATCCAGTTCATAGTCATAGCTTTCCGGAATCACCGCGTCCACATTACAGTATGGACACAATGCCGTCTCCTCGTTTAGCCAACTGGTTATTTGTGTCGGAACATAGATTTTCAGGCAGAAAAAGCAACCGCATTCTTTGGAATCCAGCAATGCTCCCCTGTTGTTCATGCTCCTGGCCCGAAGCATTTTCTGGTAGTTCTCTGTAAACATGACGGTATCCTTCTGTCACATGTTATTGCTCAAGATTTCCCTGATACGATCTGATGCCGCCTATGTTCTTCACATTCGAAAAACCCCGGCTTTGGAGAAAACTCACTGCTCTCCTGCTTCTGGTTCCGGCAAGGCAATAGACGAGGAGTTCCGTGCTTTTGTCCCAGGGCAGTTTTGTCTGGTTCAGCGCAGAGAGCGGAAAATTCACCGCGCCGGGAATATGCCCGGACTTGTATTCGTCCGCTTCACGAACATCAAGAAGAACAGAATTGTCTCCCCGGTTCGCAATTTCAGCGTTGATGTCGTTTGCCTTGAAAAAGTCAAAAAAGCCCATGTGCTGCATCTCCCTGTAAAATACTATAAGAAGTATATCAGAAACTATGAAACTCTTCAACAGCACAAAACAAAAGCTGACTCTGATGTATGTGCTGCCTGATTCCAATAGTGATTGTTGATATCCCGTCTCATATACGGTATAATCTGTCTGCAAAGCTTCATGATTTGAGAGTCTCGAAAACGAGGACGGTGTGTCAATTCTTGGGTATCTATACGCAAAACCAGATAAGAAATACGATTCGGAAGAATGCTGATTGGATCAACCGGGTTTCCGAGCGTTACCATATTCCTGCTGCTGCGATCTGCGCGATTCTGCAGAAAGAGATGGAGCAGATAAATGCGGTTGACCTGGCTGCGGATATGATTGTAGCCGCGAAGCTTTTTCCGAAGAAGGACAGTTCGACAGGTCCGATGCAGATTTTTGGAAAAGTAGGGCTCAAAGCCATCAACTTCGCTGTTGACAAAGGGCTTGCCGGTTATTCAGAGCTGGGTTTTCCTGAAACCCGCCGACTTGATGAGAACAAGCAGAGCGATGTTCATTCTGTCTGGAAGCATCTGCGTTCTGATCCCAGGGCAAACATTGAGATTGCGGCGCTGAATCTTCTCAGCTGCGCGGAAGAGATGACCGGCAGAATTGATTTTGACAGTTATTCCCCGGATGAGCTGAAACATATCTTCACCAGGTACAATCAAAACACCAGTGCTGTCACAGATTACGGAAACACAGCATATCAGTATTACATGGACTATAAAAAAGACAGCGGCGAAGAATTGCCGCTGTAAATCAGGGAGGTAATCATGAAAGAAGAAATCATACTTGCCGACTATGCGCAGAAGATGTTCTGAAAGCTTCAGCAGTATTGAATTGTTTTTTACTTTATAAACCGCAGGCTCAGCGCAATCAGCAGTTGTCCGACATAATACAGCCCGATATTCGTGATCCGCAGGCTTGTTTTTGTTTCTGATCCAAAGGTGTTTAGGATCAGTACAATATCGCTGATCAGAAACAGCAGTGCCCCTGCGGCAAACAGCCCTGTGAAGCCGCCTGGAGCAGTAATCAGATTGCTGATTGCGACGCAGTTCAGGATCATGATCGCGCCGATGTAGAAGATCCCGAAGATTTTGAACGCTTTCTCGGCTGTAATCTTCGTAAATATCCATTTCATCAGAGCCGCAGTCAGTACGGCGCCGGTCAGGAAGCAGACAATCCGGTTTTTCGCCATCGGGAGAACCGCTGCAAGATAGACAATATGTCCACTGAGGAAAACAAGAATTCCTACAAGAAATACAAGTTTTCCTTTTTCCTTGACGACCCATCGAAGATTAAGCAGGATGTCCGCAACGAATCCAAGGATCAACCCGGCTACAATCAGTTTTGCCGTGTGAGTACCCGGGCTGCACAGCAGTCCGAGAACGACGAAGCTCAAGGAAGCAAGGCCTTTCAGGATTACCGCTCCCACATACTGTTCTTTATTCTCAACGTAAAGGAATGCCCCCGCAAGGCACAGACAAAGTATACACAGAAAGGCTATCATGGGTGTTTCCTCCAATTCTCCGTTCTTTGATAGTGTTATCATACCAGAAATGCCGTGCATCTTCAACCGAAGAAGCCGCTTTTCCGTGGTCCTTCCCGATGAACTGTGGTATACTGGTTTCAATAAAAGCTGCAAGTCAAAGTTCTCCGGCAACACCATCATCTTTTCAGCAAGGGATTCCGGGTCGCTTTCACACCATAGAGCTGTTCCACACGATCGTCAGTTTCTTGCCCTAACACTGCCTTTCCAGAGCATTTTAACATACAGGTCTGTATTTCACAACAAAAAGCAAAGGCTCCCGGGATGGGAGCCTCATTTGATTTCCGGTTCTGGTGTCGGGAGCGTTTCATTTTGGCGAGACCGTTCATGTATTTTTGCTTGCCTTACTCAGAAACTCAATATACCTGTGCCGCAATATTATTCTGATCGACTTTGGGAGAAGGGGCTGGATGTGCAATGTCAATTCTGGTGATTATGATCGATCCCGGCGAGATTTCCGCTGTTGCCATCGTAATCGGCTGATGGAAGCGGCGAGGACCGCAGCTCCCTGGATTGACGACTGTTGTACTCCCAAGCTGTGTCACGGAATACGCATGGCTGTGTCCGACAAGCACAAGATCATAGGAAGACAGATCTGTCGGGAGATCCTTTTTCTTGTGAGTCATATAGATATGAAGCCCGTTCAGTTCAAAATCCAGATAAGCCGGCAGATGCTCTGCCCATTCCTTATCCGCATTGCCGCGGACAGCGTAAACTGGCGCGGTCTTCTGGAGCTGGTCCAGAATCGGCTGACTGCTGATATCTCCTGCATGGAGAATAGCTTCGACTCCCGAAAGGGCTTCCAGCACATCCGCTCGGAGAAGATTATGTGTATCGGATATCAAACCAACTTTCATAGTGTCCCCTCTCCGCTTGCCTGAGTCTCCGGGGCAGCATTTTCTTCGGTCATTATGTCTCCGGTCCACGTATTGATTCCTCCGAACTCATAGATGTTTTGATAACCCATATCGGCAAGCTTTTGAGACGCCTTCGTGTTTCTGCTCATACTATACCAGAAAACAATCTTCCTGGCAAACAAAAAGCCGGGAAACAGGAAACAACGGACACCGATGGACGGGAAAACGCCGGGGACAGTTTCGTCCCCGGCGTCTGATGCGTTCTGTCCGGTTTATTTTGCGTAGTCAGCAGCGCTGGAGCCGGCTATGCGGCCGAAGATCGTAAAGTCGGCAACGGCATTGCCGCCGAGGCGGTTGTTGCCGTGGACGCCGCCGGTGACCTCGCCGGCAGCGAAGAGGCCGTCAATGGGTTCGCCCTTGGTGCTGATCACCTGCGCGTTCTCATCAATCTTGATGCCGCCCATGGTGTGGTGGATGCCGGGCTGGACCTTGATGGCGTAGTAGGGCGCCTGATCCAGCGGGTTGGCAAAGGACACGCGGCCGAAGTCCGGATCCTCCTTGGCTTCGACACACTTGTTCCATTTCTCCATCGTGGCTGCGAAAGCATCCGCCGGCGCTCCGATGGCCTCGGCCAGTTCTTCGTATGTTTCGCCTGTCTCGGCATAGCCCTTGTTGATGTAGCCCTGAATAACGTTCGAGGCGTCGCTCATACGGCTGTCGACAATCAACCAGGCATAGCCGCCGGTCTGGGCAAACTCGGCATTGGAGACCTTGTCGCGGGTCGAGACCTCGTCATAGAAGCGCTCGCCCTCCTGGTTCACCAGGATCGCGCCGTCGCCGCGGAGACCTTCGGTGATCAGAACCGCGTCGCTGCCCTGAACGTGAACGGTGGGATGCAGCTGGATCTGCTCGAGATCCACGGTCTCGGCACCGACGGCCTGAGCCATCTGAATGCCCTGGCCCTGGATGCCGGGCGAGTTGGTGGTGATGAAGCCGTCCAGCTCAGGCCGCAGGGAGGCAATCATATCGTTGTTCGCGCCGAAGCCGCCGGTTGTAATCACAACGGCTTTGGCATGGACGGTCACGGTCGCGCCGTCCGCAGTCTTCGCAACAACGCCGACCGCAGCGCCGTTATCCATGAGGATCTCGGTGGCCGTGGTGTTGGTAAGCAACTCGATATTGTCACGCTTGTCAAGGTTCTTTTTCAGCAGGGGCACTACATAGGCGCCGACCGAAAGGGTTTTGCCGTTTTCGTCAACCGGGCGATGGATGCGCTTGACGGACGCGCCGCCGAAGGCTGCCACATTGTGGAGCACGACCTCGGGGTCGAGGGAGCCGAGCCAGGCAATGGCGTCGGGGCTGTTCTCGGCCAGTCTCTTCACCAGCGCGGGATCGTTCAGACCGCCGCCGCCGATCAGGGTGTCAAGCTGGAAAAGCTCGGAAGAGTCAAAGTATCCTTCCGGATTGGCTTGGTACTCTTCCCACTGTTTGGCAACGATCTCGCCGAGTTCCTGAATCCGCGCGTTATCTGGATAGTTTGCCACTTTCTTCAGCGTGCTCTCAACGCCGGCGGCCTGGTCAAACTCATTTGCCTGCTGCCACTCGGTCGGAGCAGCGTTCATGCCGCCGGTGGACCGGGCGGAGTTACCGCCGACGATGCCCTGGCTCTCGAGGAGCAGGACGCTCTTTCCAGCGTCGGCAGCCGTGATCGCCGCGGTCATGCCGGCGCCGCCGGCACCGACGACCACGACGTCAACCTCAACCAGCACGTCTACAGCAGGCTCTTCTGCCGCCGCAGCAGCCACTTCATACAGCGTCGGATCAATGCCGCCCGCAAGCATGGCGTCCAGAACCGCAGCGTAGATCGCTTCGGATGTCACGGTGGCACCGCTCACGGCATCTGCCAGAATGCTCTGGTTCTCGACGATGGCAGTGGGAATCTCTTCCACCGCAACCGTTCCAATGCCTTCGGTCTCGGAATGGGACGTGACTTCCACGTAGACGATTTCGTCTCCATTCATCACGACGGTAACCTCGACGGGGCCGTTTCTGCCGTCCGCAGACCCGGTCAGCGTCTGTTCATCGGCAAAAGCGACGACGCTCAGGGTCAGCATCAGGGCAAAAACGAGAAGCAGGGACAGTGTTTTCTTCATGTTCTTCCTCCTGAATCATTTTTTACTGGGTTTCTGCCATGGCCACAGTGTAACACAGTTCTGCTGATTCGTCAATAAAATAACAAGAAAGCCGGGAGCTTCAAGCAGCCTCCGGTCATATCAGTGCTATAAAAGAGATCTTTTCAACGTCTTTTGGGAATACTTTTAACTGCCAAGGGTCAACACTTAATTCGAATTATTTTAAAGTCTCTAAAAATTTTCGACTTGATTAATGTTCAACTATGATAGAGAATTCAGAACCCAGCAGATCTAATGGCCCCTTCGCTCTTCTTGTGTTGACAGCAAACGCAAGGTATGATATTATCGCTTTATAAAAACAACTTTTAACAAACTTTTGTTTTATAAAGTTTGGAGGCTTGGAAATGACAAGATTTATTGGAAGAGAAGCAGAATTGACTGCTTTGAATACTGCGTATCGTAAGAAAGGTTTTCAGATGGCCGTAGTCTACGGCAGACGAAGAATTGGAAAGACAACACTACTGCGAGAATTCTGCAAAGGAAAACGATGTGTTTACTACACAGCCATAAAAACCACTGCCGCAAGAAACACGGAACTGTTCGGTCAGACGGTGTTGGAACAACTGGAACCCAATATGGTTGGAACTTCCTTTAAATCGCTTGAAATGATTTTCAACTTCCTTCACGAGCAAAGCAAGGATCAGCGTTTAGTTGTAATTATCGATGAACTCCCCTATTACGCCCGGCGTGACGAGAGTCTTGTATCCATGCTCCAGAAATGGATCGATGAAAAATGGCAGTTTGGTGAGATGTTTCTGATTCTGTGCGGTTCCTCGATCAGCTTCATGGAAGATGAAGTTTTAAGCGAGAAGAGCCCGGTATTCGGAAGACGTACGATGCAGATAAGACTTGACGCGTTTGATTACCGGCAAACCGCAATGTTCATTCCCTCATGGTCGGCGCGCGATAAAGCGATTGCGTATGGAATCACAGGTGGGATCGCCAAATATGTAGATCTTCTCGATGAAACCCAGAGTCTCGACGATAATATCTGTTCCCTCTTTTTCAGTAAAACAGGTTATCTCTACGAGGAGGCGGACAACCTTCTTACGCAGGAGTTTCGCGATGTGGATCTTTACAGCAGAATCATCGAAACAGTTGCCGGCGGAGCAAATCAGATACACGAGATAGCCGATAAAGTCGGAATTCCTTCACAAAACATTGTTCATGCAATAAAAAACCTGGCTGAAACCGGTATTGTTTCCAAGCAGATGGCTATAACGGAGGAAGGAAACAAAAAGAAAACCAAGTATATTCTTTCTGATGAAATGCTTCGGTTCTGGTATCGTTTTATTCCCGATGCGATCGATATTATCGAAATCGGGAAAGGTCATATGTACTACGACCGAAATGTCAAGCCTCTGCTTTCAGACTTTATGGGCCCGGTATTTGAGAAAATGTGCCGCCAGTTTACCCTTTCAGAAGGGATCATGGGCAGATTTGACTGTGCCGTATCCAAAGTTGGAACATGGTGGGGTACAAATCCGCGTAAGAGAGAGGAAACGGATATTGACGTTGTAGGGCTGGACAAGCGCGCAAAAAGGGCTGTGATCGGTGAGTGCAAGTTTCGAAATGAACCAACCGATAAAGGCGTGTTGGATGCGCTTGAAGAACGGAAAGGCCTCCTCCATGATCACTATTCGGTAGTTCAGTTCCTGCTGTTCTCGGCAGGAGGTTTCACAAAAGGTATTCTCGAAAATCAGGAAAACAAACCGTATCTGGCGATCGGGATCGAAGATATGTATCTATAGACAACATCACTCCGCGAGCAATATTATAACAACAGTTCTTGTCAAACAGTTTTTATACGGGACTCGCCTGAAAAAGTTCCTAAAAAGCAGAAAAAACCACACCTTTTGGTGTGGTTTTCTGTGGTGGACGATACAAGACTCGAACTTGTGACCTCCCGCACGTCAAGCGGATGCGCTACCAGCTGCGCCAATCGTCCTGGTGGAGATAAGCGGGATCGAACCGCTGACCTCTTGAATGCCATTCAAGCGCTCTCCCAGCTGAGCTATACCCCCGTGAGCAAGAGTAAATATAGCAGAAAGGCGCATGCTTGTCAAGCCTTTTTTTGTTTTTCAGGGGGCTGTCTGAGGCAGGCAGAAACCTCCCTCTGGACTCGGAAACCGCTTCCGGTTTCAGTTACCGGCGGCGATTCATCTCCGGATTGTTGGCATAGAAAACTTCTTTATCCGCATACATCTCCTTGTCTGCTTTTGACAACGCGGTTCTTATATCTTTCCGTTTCTCCAGTATGCTGTATCCCGCTGCAAAGCTGACATTATCAAAGAGTTCGGACTTCTTTCGGATCTCCGCAAGCTTCTCTTTCAGCACGGCTTCATCGGTATCCCGCAGAAGGATCATGAATTCATCTCCGCCTGCACGGTAAATCTCATCTCCGACAAAGGTACTCTGGAGAATCATGGCCGCGTTCTTCAGCATCAGGTCGCCCGCCTGATGGCCTTGACGGTCGTTGACCCGTTTCAGGCCGTTCATGTCGGCGAACACGACAGCCATACGGCAGGATCCGTCGTCCGGCGCCTCGCTGAGTTCGGCCACCCGGGCATTCATGACGTTGCGATTTTTCACGCCGGTCAGCAGATCCGTCTCATACAGCTGACGGAGCTGCTCGATGCTGCGCTGGTTGGCAATCTCGGAAGCGATGAAGAAGCTGGTCAACTCCAACGTTTCCCGAATGTGTTCGGTGTTCTCGGTGTCAAAGTTGATTGCCATGATATAACCGAGGAAGCGGCCGTGGGAATCCAGCGGATACAGCACCAGTCGCTCCACGCCGGCTTTCATCAGGGAGTGATACCAGAGGGGATTCTTTTCCCGGATGAATTCCATGTCATGGGCGTCGCGGACGATCAGGCAGAAGGCGCCGGCCATGGTATCCTGCCAGGATTCCACCATTCTGTAGAAGTCATCATCCTCCAGTTCATCTTCGAAATACAGCCGGGAGTCCGGCACGATAGACTGGCCCAGGGAGGAACACTGCCGCAGGCTCTCGTCGACCGTGAGCACGCTGCAGTACTCAGCGCCGCAGATTTGGCGGATGTCCTCGATGACCGCCTGCATGACTTCCGGAAAGGGCTTGTCCTCGCGCAGACGGATGCAGGTGTTGATCACTTCCGTAGCCGTCTCCGGCGAAATGTCCTGCGACATCATGTTTTCATCTGATTTCGGGCGCAGGAGCTGCGTATAGGTGCAGAAGCCGAGATTTTCGTCGTTGCTCTCCAGGGGCATCATGAAGGCAATGATGTCAAAGGGATAGCGGCTGGCGCGAACGACGTTGTGGATCGGCTGCTTCTCGATGGCGCAGCGGAAGCATACGTCCTCAAAATTCAGATCCTTCGGGATATAACGGGTGTACTCGCTGTTCGGAACAAATTCCGCCTTCTTGTCGCTGTCCATCTCCACGCCCCCGGCTGCAAGCGCCAGGGAATCCAGATATTTCTTATTTCCCGTTACAATCCGGACTGTTCCGCATCCGCCGTTCTCTCGCTTCTCAACCGACAGGATGCAGGTCATTGTATTGAAATGTTCCGCAAAGTTTTTCCAGTCCATGCTGCCTTCCTCTCTCCGTCATGCGTGCCCGATGTTCAGGCGCTTCCGGCTCTTCTTCCGCTCCGGCAGAATTTGCCTGTTCTTCTTCTGTTTTCTATTCCCGGTGACAGGTTCAGACTATTTCCCGTTTATGACTATACTCTATCACAGCTTTCATCACAAAACAAGCATGGAAAACGGATTCGGCATAAAAAACCTCCCCCGGGGATGGACGGAGGAGGTTTGGGTTTATGGAGGGTCAGGGGGGGGTGGGGGTGCCGGAGGCGCCGACGCCGAAGTGCAGCTCCTTCATCCCCGCGTACCTCCGAATAAATTTTAAAATTATGGTTCTGGCGGGAAAATTTCGTTGTTCAGATTGAAAGCAATGCCGCAGCCATCGGCAACGCATAAGTAATACCCATAACCGATATCCATGAGCATCTGATCGCTTCCGCAGTTTGGGCAAAAGAGATCATCGGGAACTACCGCTGTGCCGTAACAGCTCGATTTCCCGCCGGCGACCTTCTCCAGCAGCTCGTCGTTCAGCCTGATTTTCTCGTTTTTGTTTTCCATGACAAATCTCCTTTTTTCACGGAAACGTGATGTTTCCAACGATTTCAGTTAATGTATCAACAGCATCATCAATTGCAGGCGAATGGGTATTGCTGTATGAACAAAAGGGGTTCATACAGACGCCGCCGGGGGCAAGCATGAATCCGCACTCGCACCACTCGTCAGAGGAATTTTCGTCAGATCCACCTGACACCTTGTCCAGCAGTTCGTCGTTCAGAGCAACTTTTTTATCTTTTTTGTTTTCCATGATCACAACCTCCGTATTAAAGAATTTCATGACTGCATCCCCTGATAACAATTTCCTATTTGAGCATATTCTATCACAGCTTTCGTCACAAAACAATCACACAAAGAAGCAGAAAAGCTACGAGACCTCGCTACCCATCAAAAATAAGGTGTTCTGGATCGCGCTGATCCCGGCAGTGCTGATTTTGATTCAGACCGCGTGCAGCGTGTTCGGCATTGAGCTCGATATCGGCAATCTGAGGACAAGCTGCTCGCCGTGGTCAACGCGCTCTTCGCGGTGCTGGCCATTCTCGGCATTGTAGCTGACCCCACCACCGAAGGCCTGTATGACAGCAAACGGGCAATGAGCTACGAGGAACCTTGGGTTGACAATTAAAGCCTGGCAGCATACTTGCCTGACAGCCGTCAATAAATACGCCCTTCAAGCGCAGAGAAGACCTCGCTGTTGATTCTCATTCTTCACTTTCTCCCCGGAATTCTCTTTGAAAATACAAAAATAATATGAAATTCCGATACTTTTTTCGTTGACGGCAACATTCGGAGATGATAGAATAATCATACACAATTATTGATATTTTTGCATTCCATGACAATTCGTCAGAGAGGACTGTGTCTGATGAAAAAAACACTTAGAACGTTCGCCCTTCTTCTCGCCCTCTGTCTGGCGTTCAGCCTCCTCGCCGCACCCGTCTATGCGGAGGATAATAATCCCGAAGGCAAAACGGTACCTGAAAACCCGAGCGGGGAAACGATCCCGACAAACAACGGCACGGTCGAGAAAAACTATGGCACGGTCACGAACAACAATGGCACCGTCGGCAAAACAGAAAACAGCACACCAGATGACGGTTACGGCAACTACGGCACGGTCGTGAACAATAATAACGGCGGCATAATCTCGAACAACAATTCCCGCGGCACGATCGAATACAACCAATCCGGCGGCACGGTCACGAACAACAATTCCGGCGGCACGGTCATGAACAACCAATCCGGCGGCACGGTCACGAACAACAATTCCGGCGGCACGGTCGTGAACAACAATGGCTCGGTCGAGAAAAACAATGGCTCGGTCACGGACAACCATGGCACCGTCGGCAAAATAGTAAACGGCGTACCAGTGGCAGAAACCGGCAACTACAATACGGTCACAGACAACTACGGCACGGTTACGAACAACTACGGCACCGTCGGCAAAATACAAAACGGCGTACCAGTGCCCAATACTGGCAACCACAATACGGTCACAAACAACTACGGCATGGTCGGCACGAACTACCAAGGCGCCACAGTCACGAACAACGGTTCATCCGAAGCAATAACATCCGACGATAACAAAGACGCTAAGGTCGTAACGAACTACGGCACTGTCAAAACGAACAGCATAGGCGCCGAGGTCACGAACAACGGTTCGGAAACTAACCACGACACCGCGAGTGTTGTGATGAACCACGGCACTGTCACGAACAACTACAGCTCAGTCATAACCAACAGTGTTGACGGCACGGTCACGAACAACTACGGCACGATAGATGATAACTATCTAATGGTCACGAACAACGGTTCGGAAGATAACCACGCCACTGCGAGAGTTACAACGAACTACAGAACGGTCAATATCAATTACGGTGAGGTCTCGTTCAACGGTGAGCTACTTTTCCACGACAGCGCGATTGTTGGGACGAACAAGGGTTTAGTTTGGACGAACTACGGCACGATCGGCGAAATAGAAAACGGCGCACCAGTGGCCAATACCGGCAACTACGGCACGATCACGAACAACGGTTCGGAAGATGTCCACGACATCGCGATTGTCAGCACGAACTACGGCACGGTCAACACGAACTACGGCACGATCGGCACCAACTACAAAGGCGCCACAATCGAGACGAACAACGGTACAATCACAAATCCCAACCAAGGTATTATTACGACCAACAATAAGGATATTGCAGAAAATGGTTCAACCGGAAACATCGTGACGAACAATGCCACGGTTACCGACAACAAGGGCTCTGTCGGCACGAACAGCACAGGCGCCACGATTGAGACGAACAACCACATAGTCACGAAAAACTACGGCACGATCGGCGAAATAGAAAACGGCGCACCAGTGGCCAATACCGGCAACTACGGCACGGTCAGCATGAACTATGAAAACAGCACGGTTGTGACGAACAACGCCCTTGTCACGAACAACTACGGCACGGTAGATAACAACAACGGCACCGTCGGCTGTAACGAAATAAAAGCCACTGTCAAAGAGAATGGCTCGGCCGATGCAAACGCGGATAACAAGAACGCGAAGGTTTCGACGAACAATGGCACGGTCGAAACGAACAACAAAGGCGCCACGATCGGGACGAACGAGGGCGACGTCACCAAGAATATGGGCAAGGTCACCGAGAACACCGAACGCGGGGTCGTGCTCAACTATGAGAACGGGACCGTCGAGACGAATAACGGAAAGGTCTATAACTACGGCGGCGAGGTCAAGAACAACGTCGGTACCGAGTACTTCTCCATGAAGATTGTCAGCGAGACTGTAACGACGAAGTTCGGTGATGGTTTTACACAAAATTACAACAACAACTGGCTCGGCACAACCGGAACGACAAAAACCACCGGAACGGTGGTCATCACGCCGAAAGACGGATATGAGATCAAGGACATTCAGCCGTCCGGCAGCCTGAAGGAAGCAAAAAAGAACGCAGACGGGTCCTGGACGCTGAAATTCGAGAGCGGAGCAAACGCCGCAATCAATGTCGATACGGCCCTCGTCGTTGTCACCGTCTCCGACAAGGACAATGACGCTCAGACCGTAGCCTATACTTTCGACAATGTCAAGCTGAGCGACCAGGAAACCCTGACCGTGGACCTGAGGGTGAGTCACTCAGCGACCTTCCTGGCAGACACGCTGAAGAGATATCAGCGCCACGGGGTAAAGACCGTTGAGCTTCTGACCACTTACGGCAGCTTCCGAACAGACATGGAAACGCTGCTGGACATGACGCAGAACGCTTGCGTCACCTTCTTCGCCAACGGGACCGGCGTGGATATCTACGCGGACTGGAACATCGTCACAACGCTTACCTGAACAGAAAAGAAACCTTGGGTTGACGCGGAAGTAAGCGAATATAGAAAACCCGGCCGGGACGGAAAACCGTTCTGGCCGAGTTGATTTTCAGAGACAAGGCGAGCTTATAAATCTCTAGTATCGGTGTCAAACTCGACATCGGTCGATTTTGGGCATGGTAGTCCACTCATACAAGGGTAACTATAAGGACAATCTCTAAACATAATACAAGAAGAAGGAGAAAGTGATCCTTCATCACCTCCAGATACCTTACCGAGCAGTTCGTCATTCAGCTTATTTTTTTCTTTTCTGTCTTCCATATTGGCAGCCTCCGATCAAAAATTTTTCCTATGATGGTCACAGTGTAGCACAGCTTCTGTCACAAAACAAGCACGCAATGCGAAGAAAAAGCCGTCCGTAAATAGCGGACGGTGTTTTCATTTCGCGGACACGTGTCGGACGATGAGCCGACGTGGAGAGAGGCGAGAAAAAACTCCCCCGGGGATGGACGGAGGAGGTTTGGGTTTTTGGGAGTCAGCGGGTTTTGGGGGTGCCGGAGGCGCCGACGCCGAAGTGCAGCTCCTTCATGCCCTCGACCTCGTCGCAGATGTTCTTGAGAGAGCAGACCGAGCAGTCGGTCGGGAGGCCTTCGAAGATGGTGGTCAGGGTGTTGGTGATGTCGGCGGCCTTTTTGGCCGTGGCCTTCATGCCCGCGTAATCGAAGCCGGGGGCGGTGACGAAGATGACGGTCGCGTTCAGGACGTTGACGTCCTTCTTATAGGCCCGGATGTAGCTGGCCTGACAGCGGGGACGGTTCTTCTGTCTTTCGTTCCGGAAGACAGCAAGAACCGTCCCCGCTGTCAGGAAACGGAGCGATCTGGGGATCGCTCCCTACGGGTTCAGTAGGCTTGCAGCCTGGCCGAGGCGAGAGAACTCTATGACGGGGTTTTCATTGTAACGACAGTGAGCACAAGAGACTACGGCCAACCGGGCATGCAGCACTGGGAAGCGAGCAGCAGAATCAATGAGAAAAGCGGGATGAATTACGATTGATCGCCTGCGGGCGGGAACACCTCATCCACCGCAAGCGGTCCCCCTTCCCCATAATGGGAAGGGCGGCTGCGGCCGCAGGAAGGAAGCGTATATGACTACAAGGGAAATCTATGAATGGATATGCGCAGCTCCCCTGCTGGAGGGTGAGAAAGTCAACCTGGACTATCTGCCTGCCAATGCCGGATGGTCCGTGACTACGCCGAGAACAAAGACGAACACGGATATTCTGGGGAACAGCTGGGAATCTGTGGAAGTCACCATCACACGGAGGAAGAGCGTTTCCGGGAATGCGGACCGGCTGAACCTGCTGGATGAAATGGATGCTCTCCGCGTCTGGGCAAAAGAAAACCCGCCGGACGGCGGAAGGGTCGTCCTGGCGGGGATATCGAAACCGAAGAGCAAAAGCGCCTCGGGAACAGAAGATTTTGCGCTGACGCTGAGGGTGGAGGAACTGTAAAAAGGCGGGAAATGACAACAGTCTAAAGTTTCCCTTGGGCCCAGGGGCAGGTTTCTTGATGGCATTGACATGGATTGCCAAAATAAGGGCATCCTGGGTTATACGGACATTTGAAACCAGTACTATACCAATCTCCGGAATACTCCTCTATATTCCATGGATAGCCTTCATAGCCTCCCGATACCTGATCCAGCTCGTCATCGCTGAGGAGCATGCCGGCCTGCTTGATGGCTTCTCTCTTCTCTTCCTTGGTGGGTGCGGATTCTACCTGATTTTTGAGTTTACCTGTAAGTTTCATGATGAGAACCTCCGGTTAAAGGTCAAAGTGAAAAGTGTAAAGGCGGGAAACGGCAATAGACTTACGTTCGTCCTTGGGCATAGGGGCACAGTTCTGGGTGGCAATTCGTGGTATGAGCATTGGGACAATATAGATTATATATACATGGAGATAGACTAAAATCACCCCCGGACACCTGCTCCAGCTTATCGTCACTGAGGAGCATACCGGCCTGCTTGATGGCCTCGCGCTTCTCTTCCTTGGTGGGGGCGTTATCAACCTGGGTTTTGAGTTTACCTGTGAGCTTCATGATGAGAACCTCCGATTAAAGATTAAAGACGGGATGAAACGGGGAAGCGTCAACGGGTTCAGTACCGAGGATTATAGTTAGGGCTGTTTTCACACATTGGGTTAGGGCAGACGCCGTTACGCATTATCATTCCACAGGTGCACAAGCACCAATAATCCGTATCATCTCCGCCAGACACTTTGCCCATCAGTTCTTCGTTCAGTCTGACTTTATCAGCTTTGCTGTTTTCCATGATCATAACCTCCGATTAAAGGTCAAAGTGAAAAGTGTAAAGGCAAGAAACGGCAACAGGCTTACTGATACTCAGGCTCTAGGACGTGAAGGCATTCATCTCCAAGGCACTGACTTGTGCCATAAAGACTGCATACTGGCCAATACGAGCACTGACCAAAATGACGACCTCCAGCTACTTGCTCCAGCTTATCGTCACTGAGGAGCATACCGGCTTTCTGGTTAACTTCCTTCTTCTCTTCTTTTGCAGTGATGTTTTCCATAATTATAACCTCCATATTAAAGTTCAAAGACGGGATGAAACGAGGAAACGGCTTCCGGTTCAAAATACTACTTAATCGTTGGGGGCACATTATAAAAAGGGCTATTGGGACACGCTGGATTGCTGCAACAACCATCACTTTCTAGTTTTCTACCACAAGAACATATACCTTCGCGAAGCAGTCCATAGTGTTCTCCGTCTATGATATCACCGCCGGAGACTTTATCCAACAGTTCGTCATTCAGAGTAACTTTATCTTTTTTATTCTCCATGGTAAGAACCCCCGATTTTTTATGTTGAGCACATTCTATCACAGCTTTCGTCACAAAACAATCACACGAAGAAAGGAGTTTTTGTTTTGCCGGATATTACATTTAACACCGATGCGGGAAAAACCATTGCCCGCGAGATGCTCATCTGCTACCTGAACACCGGGACCGCGCAGTCCCCTGTCTGGTCCCCGCTGGGCAAGCGCGTGGAGGACAGCTCCACGGAGCTGGACTGGGAGAGCGAAACCATCCGCGACATTCTCGGCGCGACATACGGCACCCTGAAAAAGCCGAAGATCACCCAGACCTTCGAGCCCTGCCATCTGGACGGCGGCGATGTCGCACAGGTCAAACTCTGGAACCTGGCCGTCAAGGATCAGGACGCCCAGGCCCTGGCCGCGCAGGACATGCTGGTCGTGCACTTCTACGCCGGCACCGCGTCCAGTCCTTTTGCGGAAAGATATGCCTCCTGCATGATCGAGATCACCGGTCTCGGCGGTGAGGGCGGCAGCAATGTCGGAATGCCTTTGACCATTACGTTTGCTGGGACGAGGACCACAGGAACAGCGACACGAGACGCAAGTACAGGCGTCGTGACCTTTACTGCTGACACGTAATGGTCAGAGTTGAGAGTAGAGAGTTGAGAGTTGAGAGACGGGAGAATAATGATGAAAAATTTGACTTTTGACAACGGGATTGAAGAATACGACCTGGACGGGAAAGTCACCGTAAAATTCAACCCGACTGACGTTGCCTTTCTTGAAAAGCTGTCTGACAGCTTTCAGGTTCTGGATCTGATCCAGGAAGAAGTGAAATTGAGTCAGGAAGAGATCACCGACGAAAAGGATGTCTTCAACCTTGCAAAGAATCTGGACTTGAAGATGCGCGACATCATCAACGCGCTCTTCGGGCAGGATGTCTGCACTCCCCTGTTCGGTGAAATGAATCTTTTCGCCTCCGCCGGGGGCCTCCCCGTTTGGGCAAACCTCATGCTGGCCATCGCGGACGAAGTCCAGAACAGCATGCAGGGCGAGCTCAAAAAGCGCGAAGCACGAATCCGCAAATACACGGAGAAATACCGTGTTTGAATTGGAAGAGACTGATTGAGAGATAGCTATGCAAAATACATCCGCACTCTATCAGACTATCCTCGCCGGAAACTATCGGGTCGAGGTAAAAGTGAATATCAACGGGGTCGATTACGGCATTGACAAGATCACTTCTCTGTAGACGGCTCGTGCGGCCTTTGGCACCGGGAAACCGACATTAGGTTTGTCGCCCTCCGGAGAAATCTCCTTGGCGCTGTATGCGGAATCGGGATTGATTCCCAGAATGGCTGAGATGAAACCGTATATTCGCCTCGTTAACGATGCCCGGCAGCAGAGTGAGTGGATTCCGAAAGGGACATTCTATATAGATACCCGAAAGACAGATTACTGCGGAATATTGGAACTCACCGGCTATGACGCAAAGGCAAGGCGACAACAGTATCACAATCAGTAAACAACGTTGCATATAAAAAAATGTTTACTTGTCAGAACTGCGGTGAATCTTGGACTGCTGATGCGGGACAAAGCAGTACAAAAACAGCTATAAGTCAATCAAAAAGCAACATTAAACAACTAAAACGAACAACACGTTAAAAGGATACCGTCCGTAATTTGCGGACGGTGTTTTCATTTCGCGGACACGTGTCGGACGATGAGCCGACGTGGAGAGAGGCGGCGAAAAAACCTCCCCCGGGGATGGGCGGAGGAGGTTTGGGTTTATGGGGGTCAGCGGGTTTTGGGGGTGCCGGAGGCGCCGACGCCGAAGTGCAGCTCCTTCATGCCCTCGACCTCGTCGCAGATGTTCTTGAGGGAGCAGACCGAACAGTCGGTCGGGAGGCCTTCGAAGATGGTGGTCAGGGTGTTGGTGATGTCGGCGGCCTTTTTGGCCGTGGCCTTCATACCCGCGTAGTCGAAGCCGGGGGCGGTGACGAAGATGACGGTCGCGTTCAGGACGTTGACGTCCTTCTTATAGGCCCGGATGTAGCTGCAGCCGATGCTGCGGAAGCTGATGCCGGCACGGAGGGCCTGACGGGAGACACGGACCTGCTCGCGGTAGTTCTCCGGGGACATGCGGACCATGTAGCCCTCGGGATAGACATGGTACTTGGCGAACTCGATGTCCTTGAGGATGCGATAGACCTTTTCGTTGTCGTCATCCAGGACGCCGACGCGCAGAAGGACGATTCTCGCGAAGTCCGTGTCACCCCTGATCTCGCGGAGGTCCCGGCCGTAGAGCAGCACCTGATCCCGGTTCACGAAGTCGGGGGAAGAGCTGAAGAGCACGTAGTTTGCCGAGCCCTTTCCGGAGGCGCCGAGCTCGTAGGCGGCGTCCTTCTGGAGGACGAGCTCGCTGGAGCCGATGTCCTTCCAGCAGTCCCTCTCGCTGTAGTCCCAGGTCTTCGGGGAGCCGTTTTCCAGGAAGGCGCGGGTATCTCGGATCAGGGAGTTATAGAGTTCCATCGGGCTCAGAACACCTGATCGACCTTCTTGCGGTCAAACATGCGGTTGACCTGCTGGTAGGCCCAGCCGAGGACCTTCTGATCGAGGTTCCAGAAATAGACGACGAACAGCACCGCGACGACCGTGAAAAGGATTTTGGAAAGCTTTTTGAAGAATTTCAAGTTATTTCTCCTTTCTAACGGCTTGACAGGGGGACGGTTTTTCTGTCTTTCGTTCCGGAAGACAGCAAGAACCGTCCCCGCTGTCAGGTTTTACTTCTTCGCGAGGCCTTTCTGGCGGGCGTACTCGGCGGCACCCAGGGCACCCATCAGCTGGGGATCGGTCTTCAGGTTCACGACCTTCAGCTTCAGCACGTGCTCGATGGCCTCCTTCAGGCCGTCGTCCTTCGCGCAGCCGCCCGTCAGGGTGATGCTGTCGGTGGCACCGGCCTTCTTTGCCATGACGAAGCAGCGCTTGGCAACCGCCATCTCGATGCCGGCGGCAATCTCGTCCGTCGGCTTGCCTTCGCCGACCAGGGTGATGACCTCGGACTCGGCAAACACCGTGCACTGGGCCGTGATGGGGATCACGTTCTTCGCGGTCAGGGAGAGCTTGGAGAATTCGGGCAGGCTCATCTCAAAGGAGCGGGCCATCGCCTCGAAGAAGCGGCCCGTGCCCGCGGAGCACTTGTCGTTCATGGCGAAGTTCTTCACGGTGCCGTCCGTGTCCACGCTGATTCCCTTGACATCCTGGCCGCCGATGTCGATGATGGCCTTGACGCTGGGGTCGGTGACATGCACGCCCATGGCGTGGCAGGAGATCTCCGAGATGTTCTCATCCGCGAAGGGGACCTTGTTGCGACCGTAGCCCGTGCCGATCAGGTAGGAGAGCTCCTTGGAGTCCTTCAGGCCGGCCTTCGCGCAGACGTCGGCCATCGCGGCGATGGCAGATTGCTCGGAATTGATCTTGCTCATGATGGTGGTATCGGCAATCATCTTGCCGTCTTCATCGAGGATAACCGCTTTCGTGTAGGTGGAACCTACGTCGCAGCCGCCGAAATATTTCATGGTGATTTTCTCCTTTTGTTTGTTGTTATTTTTGATCCGCCTGCGGGCGGGGACCTCATCCACCGCAAGCGGTCCCCCTTCCCCAGAGGGGAAGGCCTCCAATCAAAGCCCAGCGGAGCGGGTTTGATTGGAAAAGGACGAGCAGCGGAATGAGCGAGCTTTCCTCACGCCTGAGGGAAGCGAGGGATATGAAGCTTGTGAGGACGCTACATACATACCTCGTCTTCGAATTCGACCAGGGAGGGGTCAACGGGCTCGGCGCGCATGACGGTGCGCATGTATTCGTTGACCTTGTCGCGCATGGTGCGGCGGGAGACGGTGCGGGGGTCCATCAGGTCGTGCTCGACCCAGATGAGGTCGTAGCCGCGCGCTCTGCCCTGCTCGTCCAGCAGGCCCTGGACGGTCGCCATGTTCTTGCAGGCGACGTTCTGGTACATGATAATGAGCTTCGCGTCCCAGGCCTCGCACTGGCGCCAGCACTCGTCCACGACGTTCTGGTAGCCGCCGTTGGTGTGGCGGCGCATGACCATGCGCTCGTAGAGGCGGGCCAGGTCGCGCAGGGCCTCTTCCTTGTCCTCGGTCTCGAGATGCTTGGTGTAGTTCAGCGACTCCATCTCGACCAGGACGTCAACGCCCCAGCAGTTGGCCAGCCAGTTGGAGAAGTTGGCATAGTAGTGGGCCGGGCAGGACCAGACCAGGGCGCGGTACTTCATCTTCCGAGCGGGCCAGGCGGTCTCGCCCTTCTCGTAGGCGCGGAGAAGCATCTTGTTCATCTTCTCCATCTCGGGCAGGACTCTGGGGTCGATGCCGCCGTCCATCTCGTAGTTCCACTTGCGGAAGAGCTCGTAGCTCGGGCCGATGAACTGCGGGCGGGCCGACTTGTTGATCTCCCACTTCTGGAGCTCGAGGTCGGTCTCGGCATTGAAGCGCTTCATGCACTCGAAATAGTGGTCCCAGTTCCACTTCGCGCCGGTGGCGTCCTCGATGGCTTTGATGCAGGCCTTGATGTCGTCGGTGCCCATCTGGACGGTCTCCTCATCCTCGTAGCGGACCGGGAAGCAGAGGTGGAAGACCGGGATGTTCGGGAAACGGCGGGCGAAGTAGGAAGATGCCATGGTCGAGCCGTCGCAGGGCATGGAGCTCGAGATGAAGAGCGAGCCCATGTCGGGCAGCGCGTCGATGACCAGGGCGCCGCATTCGGAGGACGGGACCGGGCAGGTGTCGGAGGGCAGGCCGTAGCTCTCGACCGCGTCGATGTACGGGATGCAGACCAGCTGGTCGATCTCCGAGACCAGGAACATGGGCAGGAGCTGATGCGGGATCGCGAGCAGGTCGGGGAAGCCGGCGGCGATCTGGCCCATGGTCATCTCGTCGAAGGTGAAGAGCATTTTGTTGAGCTCTTCGCTGTTGCCGTTCTTGCGGTCGGCCTTGGAGAGGAGCACGAGGTTCTCGGCGACATAGCGGAAGATGGAGAAGGTCGCCGCGTGGCTCATGCGCAGGTTCGAGCCGCGCAGGCCCATGATGTTCTTGTCCATGAAGCCGTGGCAGCAGAAATAGGAGATCATCCAGCGGTACCACAGAGCGCTGTTCATGGCCGGGACCAGGTCCTTCGAGAAGGTCATGAGCAGCATGCCCCACATGCGGGCCCATTCCCAGAAGTCGTAAGCGGTATCGACGACACCGCGCCACTCCCGGCGCACCGTGCACATGGCGCCCTTGCGGTAGAGACGGCCGAGGGAGCGCTCGCCGTTGACGACGCGGTCCCACTTCTCCTTTCCGTCCAGGGCCATGAAGTCCTCAAATTCGCCCCGGATGCGCTCGCCGTCGGAGCGGAGGACCGAGAGGCAGTTTCTGCCGTACTGCTCCCAGTCGGTCTCCTTCAGCAGCTCGCCGAAGATGCCCGCGACCTCCGCAAGGTTTTTGCCCTGCTTTTTCCAGTCGATGTTGTCTTTGGCCCGGAAGAATTTCGGATTGGGGTATCGCACTTTTGCCATTATGCTTTGCCCTCCTCTTTATGAATGCGTTTGATTTCCAGCGATTCCACGAAGGCCTGCACACGGGTGCGGAGCTGCCCGGAGTTTCCGTTGTTGTAGAGCCTGTCGATGGAGAGGACCGGCCAGCCGTACTCGTCGTGCATGATGTGGCTGACGAGGGCGCGTTCAAAGCCCCAGTAATCGCAGTACTTCATCTGCTCGTAGATGATGCCCTCGGCGTCGAATTCCTTCGCCAGCCGGTCGGCGGTCTCCCGGCGCTGCAGCACCTTCTCGTCCGAGATGTAGCGGGCGCACTCCGAAACCTCCATATAGTGGCGGCAGATCTGCGTCAGGACGTCTTCGTCGTCGTTCAGCTCGATCACCTCGCGCCCGGGGGTGGAACCGAAGCAGTACCGGTCGGAAACCACCAGGGCCCCGCAGCCCTCGATCAGCTTCGTCAGGCTCGGATCGTCAATCTCGGAGCCCACAATCGCCACCCGCGCGCGGTAGGGATTCTTCCGGTCGGGCCTCCTCTTCTTCACCTCCGCCAGCGTCTCCTGCAGGTACGGGAGGATTTCGCTCTTCGGGCAGACGTAGGTCACCAGATTCAGAATGTGGAACTCGTAGCCCGTGATCACCGGGTTCGCCTTTTTCCGCAGTGCGCTCAGCTCCTGTATGATCCGGCATACCTCGTTGTGCTCCTCTACCGCCTTGCGGAGGGCGGCATCGGAGGTGTCGGCGCCGAAGACCTCCGTCAGACGGTCCAGGACGCGCACGCGCATCTGCCGGCGGTAGCCCTCCACCGTGTAGTCGGTGATCTTGAAGGGCATGTCGCAGTGCGTCACGAAGAATTTCGGGTTTTCGTTGACCTGCAGGATCTCGAAATGCTCCATCGAACGGTTCATCATAGAGCAGGCATCGACGCCGATCAGCGCGTCCAGGAAGCGGTACCCGCCCTCGATCGCGCGTTCGAGCAGGGCGCGGGCAAATTCGCAGGTGTAGTTGGACATGTAATAGGTCGCGATGTCAATTGATCCCGTGTTCGGTGCGCGGAGCCGCGTTGAGAAGCAGTTGTCAACGTTCAGAAGAACTTCCGGAATGTGAAAGCAGGTATAGCCCAGGCAGATCCCGCCGTCTTTCTTTTTCTTCTCGATCAGTTCGTTGTCCGCGTTCTCAAGCAGGCTCTCAAAGTAGATCAGATGCTTCAGATCTTTCAAATGTTACACCTCTCCTTTATAAGATTTCCATTTCCCGGAGCGCTTCCCGCACCCCCGCCAGGACGGGGGAATCCGCAGGCAGCTCCCAAACGCTCCTGCCGCGGATGTCATTCGCGGCAAAGGCAGAGTCGGCAGGAATCGCCGCGAGGATTTCGACGCCGGGAAGCTGAATCAGTTCCACCAGTTCCGGATTCGTCACGCGATTGATGATGACGCCGATGCGGTCATAGGCGATCAGTTCATCTGCGACGCTCTTGATGGTGGCAATCACCTGCCCGCCCTTCTTGCTCTGATCGGTGATCAGCAGAAGGTGCGTGACCTTTTCCATGACGCGGCGCTGTATCTGTTCAATGCCGGCTTCGCCGTCGATGACGACATAGTCAAAGCTTCCGGCCAGCATGCCGATGACTTCCTTCAGGTAGGAATTCACCTTGCAGTAGCATCCCGAACTCTCCGGCCGGCCGATGGCCAGAAACGCAAAGCCGGGCATCTCAACCAGAGCGTCAAAAATGCGGAAGCGGGCTTCGCTGAGGAGCTCGAGCGCTTCCCGGGTTTCGCCGTTTTCCACACTGTCGACGATACTCATGCGAATATCGTCCAGCGTCAGCTTCACATCCACGCCAAGAGCAACGGAAAGGCCGACCGCGGGATCCGCATCGATGGCAAGAATCTTCTTATCCGGAAACTTCTCAACAAGAAGCCGTACGACAGACGCACAGATCGAAGTCTTGCCCACGCCGCCCTTGCCGGCAACCGTAATGATCTTGGCTTTGTTATCCATAAACGTCCCCCCTGTTTCAGGTATTTCTCTGTCTTTTTCCGGCCGGTTTCCGACCGGGAACGGCAGGAAAGCATGCCGATTTCAAACCCCTGTTTCCGGCCGTGAAACAGCCGGAAACGATAAGAAAGCATACTACTTCATTATCGTTGGTATTTTAACACAGCGGCACAAAATATGCAAGATGACCACATGACAAACTGCATCATCCTGTTTTTTCGTGCAAGTTGCAAAACAAATGAGGCCGTATAGACAATTTTTCCTTCCCTGTAAAAAAACAGGGTGCGGAAACTGTCCGTCAGCTTCCGCACCTGTCAGTGTGCACAAAAAAGCAGATGAAATTTCGTAAAGGATTACCAATCGTCAAAGAGAGAAACCTGGGAAGAATCCGGCAGTTCGCCAAAGGCGCCCATCCGCTTGAGCGTCTCCAGATGCGTCTGGGAGACCTTCGGGCAGGCAAAGCCGATTTCGTCGATCGAGACAAACTCGCGTCCGCTCTCCCGGCAGTGCGCCAGATCCTGGGCTGCCGTCTCTCCGAGCCCGGGTACCGAGACAAAGGGAGGCAGAATCGTGCAATCGTCGAGGATGAGGAAGCGGGTCGCGTCGGAGCGCCGGAAATCAACCGCTGCGAAACGATAGCCGCGCAGATTGAACTCGTAGACCGCCTCCAGGGTTACCAGCAGGTCTTCCTCGTTCGCCGTCAGCGTGTTCGCGCGCTTCATCTCGTTGATCTTCCGCCGTACCTTCTCGGTTCCGCCGCTCATCATGTCGATATCGAAACCGCCCTTCTGGCTGCGGCGGTAGAAGTAGGCAGAATAGAAGGCCAGCGGCTCGTGGACCTTGAACCAGGCGATCCGGAAGGCCATCATGACGTAGGCAACCGCGTGGGCTTTCGGAAACAGATAGGCGATCTTTCTGGCCGATTCGATCCACCAGCCCGGAACACCCAGATCCTTCATCTGCTGTTCCGCGTCGCCCGGGAACTTTCCGCTTCTCTTGACCTTTCCTTTTCGAACCTGTTCCATGGTCTGGAATGCCAGCGACGGCTCCATGCCCAGGCTGATCAGATAAATCATGATGTCGTCGCGGCAGCCGATGGTCTCATCGACCGTTGCCGTTCCGTCCACGATCAGATCGTGAATGTTCCCCGCCCATACGTCGGTGCCGTGGGAGAAGCCGGAAAGCCGCACCAAGGTATCGAAAAGCTTCGGCTGGGTATCGACCAGCATCTGCCGGGTAAAGCCTGTTCCGAACTCGGGGACGCCGATGGTGCCGGTCTTTCCGATGATGGGATCGTCGTCCGGCAGGCCGAGCGCTTTGGGGCTGGTATAGATGGACATGGTTTCGGGGTCGGACAGGGAGATTTCCCGTGCATTGACGCCGGTCATGTCCTCCATCATGCGGATCATGGTGGGATCATCGTGTCCGAGCTCGTCGAGCTTGAGGAGATTGTCCTCCATGCAGTGGTATTCAAAATGGGTCGTGATGATATCGGAGTTCGGGTCGTCCGCCGGGTGCTGCACCGGGCAGAAATCCGTCACGTCCTTATCCTGCGGAATGACGACCAGGCCGCCGGGATGCTGGCCCGTTGTCCGCTTGATGCCGACCAGGCCAGCGGCCAGCCGGTTTTCTTCGGCGCGCGTGGCGCTGATTCCCCGTTCCTCGAGATATTTCTTGACATAGCCGTATGCGGTTTTTTCGGCCAGCGTGCCGATGGTGCCGGCGCGGAAAACGTGGTCCGAGCCGAAGAGCGTCTCGGTGTATTTATGGGCCTTTGCCTGATACTCCCCGGAGAAATTCAGGTCAATATCGGGCGTCTTTTCATTGCCCGGGAAGCCCAGGAAGGTCTCAAACGGAATATCGAAACCGTCGCGCCGCAGGGCCGTGCCGCAGATCGGGCAGGCTTTTTCCGGCATGTCGGCGCCGCAGCCGTAAGCGGGCGCTTCTCCGTCGAACAGCGACGCGGACAGCTCCGATTCCCGACCGGCACCGGCATGGGGATTCCAGCAGAGTTTCATCGTTGGAAACTCCGAGTACTGGCACTTCGGGCAGACATAGTGCGGCGGCAGCGAGTTGACTTCGGTAATCCCGCTCATCCACGCAACCATGGACGAACCGACGCTGCCCCGGCTTCCGACCAGATAGCCGTGGTCGAGCGAATTCTGCACCAGTTTCTGCGCGCTCATGTAGATCACATCATAGTTGTGATCGAGAATCGTGTTCAGTTCGGTGTCGACGCGTTCCTGTACCAGCGGCGGAGGGACTTCTCCGTACACCCGGCGCATTCTGCCGTAGACCAGTTCTTTCAGTTCCTCGGCCGAGTTCTCGATCTTTGGCGGAAACAGGCCTTTCGGCAGGAGCTCTATCTCCTCGATCCGGTCCGCAATGGCGCGGGTATTGGTGATGACCACCTCCCGGGCGGTCTCCTCGCCCAGGTATTGGAATTCCGCCAACATCTCTTCCGTATTGCGGAAGTAGATCGGGCAGTCCCGGTCGGGATCCGAAAACTTTTTGGCTGCCTGCAGGATGCGGCGGTACTGCTCGTCCTCCGGATCGAGGAAGTGCACATCCGAGGCTGCAATGACGGGTTTGTTCAGTTCCCTTCCGATGCGCAGGATCGTACGGTTGAAGTCCTGCAGTACCTCTTCCCCGCTCACCCGGCCGTCGTCGACCAGAAAACCGTTGTTGCAGAGCGGCTGAATCTCAAGGTAGTCATACAGGGATGCGATTTCCCGGAGTTCTTCATCGCTCTCGCCGCGCATGACGGCGCCGTACAGTTCGCCCATGCCGCAGGCCGAGCCGACCAGCAGTCCCTCGCGGTGCTTTTCCAGCAGGCTCTGCGGAATGTTCGGCGTACGGTAAAAGTATTTCAGATAGGACTGCGAAATCAGTTCGTACAGATTCTTCAGACCCTTCCGGTTCTGTACCAGCAGGATCATGTGATAGGTCTTGTCCGTATGCGTGCTTTCCGTACAGAGGCGGTTGATGTCGCTCAGCGCCCGGACGCCGCGGTCCTTCATCATGGGGATGAACTTCTCCATGATCCTCGCAACAACCGCAGCATCGTCGCTTGCGCGGTGATGGTTGAACTTCGGCAGCTTCAGGTAGTTCGAAACCGCATCGAGTTTAAACCGCTTCAAATCGGGAAGCAGATTATGGGAAGCCGCGAGCGTGTCGTAATACTCGGGATCGAAATTCAGCCCGTTCCGCGCGGCCGCCGCCTTCATGAATCCTACGTCAAACTTGGCGTTGTGCGCTGCCAGCGGCCGGTCTCCCGCAAAGCGCAGAAAGGCTTCCAGGGCTTCTTTTTCGCCGGGTGCCGAAGCAACGTCGTCATCGGTAATGCCGGTCAGGTCCGTGATCTCCTGTGGGATCGGCATTCCCGGGTTGACAAAGGTCTGAAAGCTGTCCAGAATCTTTCCGTCCGCAACGATCACCGCGCCGATTTCGGTCATGCGGTCCGTGCTTTCGTTAAGGCCGGTCGTTTCAATATCGAAGGCCGCGAATTCCGTCTCCGGCGGCAGATCGGAGCGGCCGTGGAAGATCTCGTTCTCCGGCTGAAAGTATGCTTCCATCCCGTAGATGACCTTGACGCCGTATTTTTTCCCGTACTTCCACATGTCCGGGAAAGCCTGGGCCACTCCGTGGTCGGTCACCGCAACGGCAGGCATCCCCCAGTAGGCAGCCCGTTCGAGGAGTGCCTCAGGCTCGGTCAGCGCGTCAAGCGCGGAAAAACGGGTGTGCACATGCAGCTCTACGCGCTTCTCGGGCGCGTTGTCCGGGCGCACGGTCTTTCGGCCCTTGATGATGCTGCGCGGGTCAAGCACCATGTCGTCGTCAAATTTGGAATAGCTGATTTCTCCCTGCACAGTCAGATGATCGCCTTCATGAATCTTGTCCAAAATGCTCTGGTCATCCTCCGAGCGCAGATAGCGGGAAACGCGTACGCTGTTCGTCCGGTCGGTCATATCGAAGGCCAGCACCGCTCCGCCCCGCTTCTGCAGGGTGCGGCTGGAGACGGCAAAGACGTCGCCCTCGACCGTCACGCGTCCGGATTCCATCGTGAGGCTGCTCATGGGGACCGGTGTCTGCCGGATTGCACGCCCGTAGAGAACCGTGCCGGCGGGCTGCTGCGAAGCGGCAGAAGGAGAACCGGCGGATCCTTCCGGGGCTGCAGAGACCGGCCTGGGATAATCGGCTGTCAGACTGACGCTGCGCAGATCGTAATCTGCCCGGATCCGCTCGGTCAGGGCTGCCGTTTCCACCGGTGAAGGCATGGCGGGAAACCAGGCGAAGACCGACAGCGTCCGTTCCGCTTCGGCTACCTGAGCGCCCGTGATATAGGCCTTATTCAGTCCGCCGCACAGATCATGCAGATCTGCACAGCCCGGAAAAATTGTCAGGAAGGGAGTGTGGTCCATGGTTCAGCTCCGTGCATAGAAGGTCATGAAAGAGAATCAGTCCTCCGAGGATTCGATCAGTTCCAGCAGGCGCGGCAGAAGCTCCTCGTAGGGATAGGTGCCGAGAACTTCACCTTTGCGGAAGAGGAGGCCTTTGTTCTTTCCGCCGGCAATGCCGAAATCGGCCTCGCGCGCCTCGCCTGGCCCGTTCACGACGCAGCCCATCACGGCCACCGTAATATCCCGGTCCAGATTCCGTACGCGCTCTTCCACCCGGGATGCCAGGCCGATCAGGTCAATCTCCGTCCGGCCGCAGGTCGGGCAGGAGATGAAACGCACACCGCCGGAACGAAGTCCCGCTGCCTTCAGGATCGCAATGCCGGCGCTCACTTCGCGGACGGGGTCCGCGGTCAGCGATACCCGGATGGTGTTGCCGATTCCCTCGCAGAGAAGAGTACCGATTCCGACGGCAGACTGGATGGTGCCGTTCCATTCGGTTCCGGTCTCGGTGACGCCCAGATGCAGCGGGTACGGGAAGCTTTCCGCCGCCAGACGGTAAGCCGCAACGGTGAGCGGAACGGTAGAGGACTTCAGCGAGAGGCAGATATCCTCAAAGCCGACTTTTTCCAGAAGCCGCACGTGACCGCGGGCGCTTTCGACCATGGCCTCGGGGCAGGGATGCCCGTACTTCTCCAGCAGAGGCTTTTCAAGGCTGCCCGCGTTGACGCCGATGCGGATGGGGATGCCGCGCGCGCTGCAGGCTTTCGCGACAGCCCGGACGTTCTCCTCCGGACCGATGTTTCCGGGATTGATGCGGATTTTGTCAATCCCGCGTTCGGCGCACATCAGCGCGAGGCGATAGTCAAAGTGGATGTCCGCCACCAGGGGGACATCGACCGCATCCCGGATGCTTTCGATTGCCATGGCGGACTTTTCATCCGGAACCGCAAGGCGCACAATATCGACGCCGGCAGCGCGCATGGAGCGAATCTGGCGGACGGTCGCTTCGACATCCCAGGTTTTGGTGTTGCACATGCTCTGCACCGTAACCGGAGCCGAGCCGCCGAGTTTCAGATTGCCGACTGAGAGGGTTCTTGTTTCCGTTCGGGTCATTTTCTTCTCCGCTTCTATTGAAAGATTTTGAGCACATCGTTGAACATGATCACGCCCATCAGACTCAGGAGCAGGACCATGCCGGCCGCATGCACATAGCTTTCGTATTTCGGGTCCAGTTTCTTCCGGGTCACGGCTTCGATCACCACCGTGACCAGCAGCAGAAAGACACGGCCGCCGTCCAGCGCAGGGATGGGCAGCATGTTCATGATGGCGAGGTTGATGGCGATAAAGGCGCTGAGAAAGAGGATGTCATAGACCGCATCCCGCGTCGATTCGGCATTTTCGCCGGTCTCTGCCATGATGTCGACGATGCCGACCGGGCCGGACAGGTCACGGATACCGACTTCGCCGTGGACCAGCTGGCCGAGGCCCATCCAGACCATGCGCGAAAACTCCATCGCCGTGTCCCAGGTATGGCGCAGCTTGACGGGTAAGGTCGCCTCTTCGTAGCCGAGGTTGAAGCCGTAGAGCTTCTTTTCCTGTCCTTCGTACTGAATGGGCTCCATGGCAAAGTTTTCCAGGCGGACGCGCTTTCCGTCCCGGGCCAGAACCAGGTCATACACCCCGTCCCCCGAACGCAGGAAGTCGCCGACGTCGTAATACTGCCGGACTCGCTGCCCGTCGATGCTGATAAAGCGGTCGCCGACCTGAAGGCCGTCCGCTCCTTCGTAGGGGCAGCCTTCCATAAAGCTCGCAATCGTCGGGGAGGCAAAGGCCGCCGCGCCGAGATACAGGCAAAAGATCACGATCAGGCCGAGAAGAAAGTTATTAAAGGAGCCGGCACAGAGAATCAGCAGACGCTTCCAGGGGGCCTGTGCCGAGAAGGCGCGCGGGTCTTCGGAATCGCCGTCTTCGCCCTCCATGGCACAGTAGCCGCCGAGCGGAATGCAGCGCAGGGCATAGAGCGTCTCGCCCTTCTGTTTCTTCCAGATGGCCGGGCCCATGCCGATCGCAAACTCGTTGACCTTGACCCCGCAGAGCTTTGCGACCGTGAAATGGCCAAACTCATGAACGGCAATCAGAACCCCGAAAATCAGGATGCCGAACAGGACATACGCTGCTGTCATGCTTTTTCGACCGCCTTGTGCACGAAGCGGCGGGCTTCCGCGTCCGCCTCCAGAACCGTATCAAGGTCTTCGGCCGTATCGCGCGCCAGTGCCGCGACCGCGTCGGCTGCCAGATCATAGATCCGGTTAAAGCCGAGTTCTTCCTTCAGGAACAGCCGGACCGCTTCTTCGTTGGCCGCGCTCATGACGCAGCCGGCCGTCCCGCCGCGGCGGGCACAGTCCATGGCAAGCTTCAGGCAGGGGAAGTTTTCCAGATCGGGCGCCGAAAAGCTGAGATCCTGCAGCGTCGTGAAATCCAGCCGGTCGAACATGGAAGGCAGGCGTTCGGGGTAGGTAAGCGCCAGCTGAATCGGGAGGCCCATATCGGGGACGCCCATCTGGGCGATCACGGTGCCGTCGACGAGTTCGATCATGGAGTGAATCACGCTCTGCGGATGGATGACGACCTGAATATCGTCCGGGGATACGGAAAACAGGCGCATGGCCTCGATGAATTCCAGACCTTTGTTCATCAGAGTCGCGCTGTCCACCGAAATCTTCGCGCCCATGTTCCATCGCGGATGCTTCACCGCCTGCGCCGGGGTGATGTCTTCCAGTTCTTCTCTTTTTCTTCCCCGGAAGGGGCCTCCGGAGCATGTCAGAAGAATCCTGCGCAGCTCGCCCTTCCGTCTGCCCATCAGGCATTGGAAAACGGCGGAGTGTTCGGAATCGACGGGGATGATCTCGGCGCCGGTCTCGGCGGCGCGCTTCATGACAATCTCGCCGGCGCAGACCAGCGTTTCCTTGTTGGCCAGCGCGATTCTCTTCTTCTCCTCGATGGCAGCCAGGGTCGGCCGAAGCCCGACCGCGCCGGAGACCGCCGTCACCACGCAGTCAACGCTTTCCAGCGTTGCAGCCTCCAAAAGGCCTTCCATACCGCTGCCGATGCGGATATCGGTATCGCGGAGCACCGTCTTCAGTTCCTTTGCGGCTTTTTCATCGTAGACCGCGATATAGTCCGGGCGGAAGAGACGTGCCTGCTCTTCGAGCCTGTCAATCTGACGGTTGGCCGTCATGGCGGCAACGCGGATGCCGGTGTGCTGAGCCACGGCGAGCGTCTGCCGTCCGATCGATCCGGTACAGCCCAGAACGGAAATACTGTTTACCATTGCATGTTCATTCCTGTCATATAAGTTCGGTTTATTTCACGCCGCCGTAGCGCCGGTCGCGCCGGCGGTAGACCTCAATGGCCTTATCCAGCTCATCGGTCGAGAAATCCGGCCAGAGGACATCGGTAAAGTAAAACTCGCTGTAGGCACACTGCCAGAGCAGAAAGTTCGAAATCCGCTGTTCGCCGCCCGGCCGGATCAGCAGGTCGGGGTCGGGGATGCCGGACGAATAGAGGTAGGAGGAAAAGCGTTCTTCCGTCAGAGGACCCTCGGTTTTTCCCTCCAGAAGGTCGGCGGCATAGCGTTCCGCAGCATGGACGATCTCTGCCCGGCCGCCGTAATTCAGGCAGATGTTGGCCTGAAATCCTTCATAGCGTTCCGAGATCCGATTTGTTTCGGCCACCAGATCCTGCAATTCCTCCGGAAGGCCCGAAACATCGCCGAAAACGCGCATCTTTATGCGATCACGCTCCATGGTGTCGATGGCCTCGCGAAGGTATTTGTTCAGCAGGCGCATAATCGTCCGGACTTCCTCTTCGGGCCGTTTCCAGTTCTCCGTTGAAAAGGCATAGACGGTCAGATAGTCAACACCGATGTTCCGGCAGTACAGAGCGATTTTCCGGAAGGTTTCCGAACCGACCGCATGGCCGGCCGTACGCGGCAGCCCGCGTTTCCTGGCCCAGCGTCCGTTTCCGTCCAGAATAATCGCAATATGGCGGGGGACATTTTCCCCCGCCGGTTTGTTTTGTGTGGATGTCTGCATCAGATTTCGGTCAGTTCTTTCTCTTTTTTCTCGGTGATCTTGTCGATCTCCTTGATATAGTCGTCCGTCAGCTTCTGGATGTCCTTTTCGGCGATCTTGTAATCGTCCTCGGTGATCTCGGAGTTCTTCTGCTGCTTCTTGAATTTCTCAATGGCATCGCGGCGGATATTCCGGATCGCCACCTTGCTCTCTTCCCCGTACTTGCGGGTCTGCTTGGCAAGATCTTTGCGGCGTTCCTCCGTCAGCGGCGGAAATACCAGGCGGATGGACCGGCCGTCGTTCTGTGGGTTGATGCCGAGATCCGACGCCAGAATTGCCCGTTCCAGTCCCTTCAGGACCGAGCCGTCCCAGGGCTGAATCAGCAGCGAGCGGGGATCCGGCGTTGCTACGGTCGCCAGCTGCTGGATCGGGGTCGGCACGCCGTAGTAGTCGACCTGAATCTGATCGAGAACCGAGGCATTGGCCCGTCCTGCGCGGATGGTTGCCAGCTGTGCGGTCAGCGCATCGCAGGTTTTCTTCATCTTGTTCTCAAATTCCGGATAATCTGACATCGTATTTTCCTCTCTTTCTAATCCGATTTCTGTCGGTTTTCTTACTCATGTACAAGTGTTCCGATCCGCTCTCCCCGGAGGACGCGCCCGATGTTCATCGGATCCTTCAGAGCGAAGACCAGAACGGGAAGGTGATTATCCATGGCAAGGCTTGTAGCGGTCGAGTCCATCACCTGCAGCCTTCTGGAAAGCACTTCCTGATAGCTGATCTCGTCAAACTTGACCGCCGTCGGATCCTTGCGCGGATCTGCGGAATACACCCCGTCAATGTTCTTGGCAAGCAGGATCGCATCCGCGCCGATCTCGGCAGCCCGCAGGGCCGCGGCCGTATCGGTGGAAAAGAAGGGATGGCCCGTACCGCAGCCGAACAGAACGACCTTCCCGGCCTCCAGATACTCGATCGCGCGGGACACATCATGGCGCTCGCCGACGCCCTGGATGTCCATGGCCGTCATGACGCGCGCGTCAACGCCGCACTGCCGGAAAACATCCTTCACCGCCATACAGTTCATCGCCGTCGCCAGCATGCCCATGCGGTCGGCGCTGACGCGTTCGATCTTCCCGGCGCCGTCCTTGACACCGCGCCAGAAGTTTCCGCCGCCGATCACGATGCCGATCTGCGCGCCTTCCTCCAGGCACTGCTTCACACTTTCGCAGACAGAAGTCACAAAGGCAATATCATAACCCGTGCCTTTATCCCCGCTGAGCGCTTCCCCGCTGATTTTGATCAGAACACGCCGAAACTGCAAGCTCATAAGCCTCTCCTCTTGATCCATTTTTCTGCGCAACAGTGTATCACAACCGTGTCTGCATTACAATACCAAACTGTGAATTCCGAACTATGCCGAAGCCGGGATCATTCCGGCTTTATACCATGTTGACGAAGAAGCATTTTGTGGTAAAATGGCAGGAAGAAGGGTGCTGACTGTCTCCGCTCTTATGCCAGTTCTTCGACCAGGAGAAAGCAGCCTGCAAGAATGGCAATCATGATCAGGGTCCAGCGCAGCACCACGCCTTTTTTGGTCCCGGCATCGGGATGAAACCGCGGATACCACAGCGGCATGGAGCCGCAGAGAACAAGACCGATGATGAGAGCAGGGCTGTAATCAAAAGCCTCCTCCGCCGCGTAAACCAGAGCCGACCAGGCCAGTGCCCAGGCGATAATCGCCGTATACCAGCGCGAGCGGGTCTTGATTCGAATGCCTCCTGTCCGCTTTGCAGGTACCCTGCCGGCGCTGTGGGCGGTATGGCTTCCCTTTTCGGCTTTGGCCGCCTGTTCCGGGTAGAACAGCGGGTCTGTCTTCTGTACCGGCGGAGCTGTTTCCTGAGCTGCAGGCGTCTCGGCCTTCTGCGGCGCGGGCTGCGAAATGTCCGCCGGGCGCACTTCTTCCTGCTCCGCGGAAGGAAGCTCCTTGCCGCAGAAGGGGCAGAAGCGTGTCTCATAAGAATCGTTCAGGCTGACGGATGCCCCGCAGAACGGGCAGAAATTGTTTTTGGCCATAATGGATACCCCCTGTCGATCGTTCAAAGTAAATAATCCGCTGCTGCGGAAAACCATCATTCTTAAAGGAGTGTTCTACTGATGCAGATGCAGTTCTGTCCCCATTGCGGCAGAAAGCTCGAGTCGCAATTTGCGTTTTGCCCCGGATGCGGCATTCGCCTTGAAGAACAAGCCGGAACGAAGCCGGTTCCTGTCGAACCTGCCGAACCTGCCGAAGTCCCTGTAAAAGCTGCAGCAAAGCCGAAAGCTTCCGGGAGCAAGGCAGACAGCGTTCCGTCAAAATCCGTCACGTTCTGCTGCCGCGACAGCGGGGTTCCGATCGCAGCGGCTTCCGTCCCCGACGGCTTCGCCTGTGACGGTGCTGTCCAGACCTCCGGCGGCAACGATCTTTCGCAGCTGCGTGACTGGGTCAGAGCTGTGAGTCCGGACGGCAGGCTCACGCTGTTTTCCGAGTCGCACATGTTCTGGGAAACCGTTCTGTCGGAGTTCCTGAAGCAGA
The DNA here is from genome assembly GCA_017538965.1 of Oscillospiraceae bacterium. Taxonomy (GTDB): domain Bacteria; phylum Bacillota; class Clostridia; order Oscillospirales; family Oscillospiraceae; genus Limivicinus. The sequence continues at coordinate 36,379 of JAFYHU010000080.1, read as the reverse complement.
CCATGAAGCTCGCCGGGATAAACAAGGCAAATTACAACGAGTTTGCCGGGATCGGCCGTTTTCTGCAGGACTATGCGGCTTCCTTCCTGAATGCGGAGCTTGCGCCGGTCGCGCGGGCGGAGCTTCCGGGCCGCTTTGCGCAGAACCGCACCGCCATCCGGGAAAACTATGTGAATACCTTTCTGCTCAAAGAGGGCAACGCGCCGAACGTTCATCTGGAAGTCATCAATTCGGTCTGCGAGCCTCTGCTGGTAAAGTTTGCCGAAAAAAAGGGAAGCCGGATTGTCCTGCTGGGCTGTGAGTTCATGGGTATCGAATACCGCAACACCATCAACCCGATGGCGGTCATGGGCGGAACGATCGGCCTCATCGGGAGCCTCATGTCCATGAAGCCGTCCAAGCCCTCCGACGGAAGCCGTCCTTTCGGTCAGGGAGAAGGCACGCAGGTGATTCGCTGGGGATATAACCGCATGTACCTCTGTGCGGCAGATGCTGCAGAAGAGGTGGAAGCAACACAGGCGTTTCTGCGTTTTGTCACTTCGTTTGCGCCGGACAGCGCCCTTTCTCAGCGGCGCGCGCAGGCGGAGGAACAGATCTATCAGCGCGCCATGCAGCAGGCAAACGCTCTGGCTGCCCAGGCCCGGCAGGGGCAGATCATGGCCCAACAGCGGGCCATGGAGACCTCGCGTATCATTGCGCAGAACAGTGCGGAAATCTCCGCTGGAATCATGGATTCCTGGGACAGGAAAATGGCGTCCGATTCCCGAATCAGCAGCAGCATGTCCGAGGCGATTCGCGGGGTAAACACCTGGCAGACCACGGACGGCCGCAGCGTCGAGGTCGATGTTACCGCCGACCATGTCTACCAGAACACCTACGGGGATGTCTACGGCGTCTCCGGCAACGCGCCGGACCCGGAGATTCTAGCCAAGCTCGACTGGACCGAGCTGAAATAGATTTTACCATAAATCCCCTATCCGGGCAAGAGAATGACAGACACTTTTGGATGAAGCGTCTGTCATTCTCTTGTTTTCCCGGGTTTTCATAAATTCCCACGATTTTCAATTGTTTATTCCGAAGATTTTCAATTTTTATCGTCTCCTGCTAATGCTCCGAAAGCAGGCAAACCCGTATTCCTTCTTCAGTCCTTCAAACATTTCATCATTCAAACAGATCATCCATGGTGACCGTCGACTGGAAGATATCCGAATAGGAATTACGGATCAGACCGTATGTCGTGACCAAAGTGGGAAAGATCGCGCAGCGGGTTCCTGTCGCCGTCTGAAAATCGCTGATTCTTCTTCGCATACTGCTTTCTTCTTTTTTCGACAGAGTATACTCGGCATTTGCGCATTTCATTTCACAGATATTAATGACCTGATCCTTTCTGGCTATCAGCAGGTCAATCTGCGAGCCGAAAAGTCCCGTCTCCGCATCCGCCTTGCAAAACCAGGAATGGACGTTGGTCAGTACGCCGCTGATTCCGAGTTTCTTTTTGATCTGTGCAATGTGCATCAGGCATACTTTTTCAAAGGCAAGACCAAGCCATGTATGAATCGCCGACGTGTTGAGCTGATTTGTCCAGAAGTGCTCATCATCCGGTTCATTCTTCATAAAGTGATACCAGAAAAGCGTAAAAGGATCCATGAGCTGATAAACGGCATCTTTCTTCTTTTTCCCAAATGAAGAATACTTTCTGATGAATCCGCAGCTCTCCAGTTCTTCCAGTTTTTTGGTCAGGTCGCCCGAATTGGTCAGGCCGGACGCGGCAATCAGCTCTTCCCGCGTCATGCCGGCTTTTTTCTGCGACAGAGCCTGAACGAGGCACAGATATCCTTCGGGATTTCGGAAAATCGATGCATAAAGATAGTGAAACTCTTCCTTCAAAGGGGCATTTTCCGCAAACAGGATGCGATCGATGTTCTGCGGAAGGCTGAGACCCTTTTCCAGAAAGCCCCAGTAATATGGGACACCGCCAAAAATCATATAATACTGCAGAATCTGATCACGGTTCAGTATTAACCCCTGCGCCCGGACATAGTCTTCGCATTCTCTGAGGCAAAATGCATTCAGATGAATCTGACGTGTAACACGATGATACAGTCCGCCCTTGTTGTGAATTACCTTTGATAGCATCCACGATGTCGCCGAAGCACAGACAATCAGAACAATGTCTTTTCTTGCCGAAGCCCAGCCGTTCCAGAAACCTTCCAGCGCCGTCATCAGATCACTGCGCGGCGTATCCATCCAGGAAAGTTCGTCAATGAAAATAATCTTTTTCTTCTCCGCAGACTGACGAATCAGATCCTTCAGCTTTTCAAATTCCCATGCCCAGTTCACCGGTTTAAAATCCGCGGGATAGCCGGCTTCCTTCAGAGACGCCTCAAATGCCATCAATTGTGTTTTTCTGTCTCCTTCTGACCGTCCTGCATGCTGAAACGTAAAGCGGTATCCGTAAGCTTCCCGGATCAGAAAGGTTTTTCCGATTCTTCGTCTGCCATAGACCGCCAAGAATGAGGAGTATTCACTGTCAAGCGCCTCCCGAAGAATCCGGAGCTCTTCTTCCCGACCAATGATCACTTCACAATCCTCCTTAAATTATAATTCGCTTAATCTCAGTTTTTTGCATAGATTAAGCGAATTATAACAGATTATTTCATTGATATCAAGCTGCTTATTGCCCTATAATTCACTTAATCTTAATATCGCAATAAGATTAAGTGAATTATATTGTCTTTACAGACATATCCTGTAGCTCCACGCTCTTATACTGACAAAAAGATGCGTTCTCAGTTCATTTCATAATATGGAGATTCTCTCGCTCTTTTCTATTCAGTTGCTGTCAAAGACGGGATAATGGCGTCAAGGGAGGGGTTTTATGCGATTACGTGAGCTTTGGGAGCAGAAAGGCCTCTCCCAAGTAAAGGTTGCCATGGACCTGAATATGAACCAGAACAGCATTTCGAGGTATGAAACAGGGGTTTGTGAAGCCGACTACAAGACACTGATCTTATTTGCGGACTATTACCAGGTTTCCATAGATTATATTCTCGGCCGAACGGACAAGCGGGAGATGAACAAATGACAGACACCTTTGAATGCGGCTGTCATTTTTGTTTCCCAAGGTTGTAGTAAATTCCCAAGATTTTCAATCGTTTATTCCGAAGATTTTCAGTTTCTACCGTCTCCGATAGACAAAGCCGTATTCTTTCTTCAGTCTTTCAAGCATTTCGTACAACACCGGACATACAGCAGCGAATTCTATAATGCTGTACAGACTTCCGATTCGATCAGGTCTTGCCGTATAAGGAAAGTCAGCACAGCTATCCGGCTTCTGATCGCCAAGCATGCAGGATCCGTCCTCCTGCAGAAAATCACAGGGCGTATGAATCGCATTATAGGTACTGTCTTCACACTTATGAAGGTACTTTGTTTTGAATTCTTCCGGCGTCATACCGAATGATTCCGCACAGCCCGGCAAATCTTCTTCCGACAGATTGCCGCAATATCGTTTACAGCAGTTCCGACATGCATTGCAGTCATATTTTGCAAATAATTCCCTGTGCAGCTTAAGAAACTGTCTGTCCAGCTTTTTCGGATCTGCGTGGCTTTTTAGATAGGTTCGAAATGTGTAATTCTCTTTTTCCTTCTTGGCCGCCAGAGCAGCTATTTCATTGGGGCTTACCATCCTGTTCTTCTCCTTTCGCGATCCGATACGGGAACCGGAATGACATAGATACTTGCTTGACGTACTTGTTCTAATGAAACCGCTGCCGGACCTCTCGCAGTGGAGGGAGGTGAGCCAGTGGACGAAATTCTCATCGTCTTTATTCTTTCCGTCATGGCAAGTATAGCTGCATACTATATTTGCATATGGCTGGACGGAAAGCAGGCAGCACAGCCTGACGACGTTAGCCGGTTGTAAAACGGCAGAAGCCTCGGGAGCTGCAACTCTCGGGGCTTCGCTTTGGTGAGCCTGTGGCAGGCTTCCCATCGACTTTGCTTTTCAGCAGTATTATAATAACACAGCATTCGGAAAATGCAAGCATTTCTTCTGCTCAGAAAAGACGGTTCCCGTTCAGGACGGCTTCGGTCAGGCGGTCGCCCTGGTAACAGAGTTTCAGAGAAAAGAACGGTGCCCGTTCTTCCATCAGACGGAGGAAGATGCGGTCGCCTTCCCAGAGATCCGGCATGGTGAGCAGTGTCTCTTTTTCTATCCATTCCAGCTCGCCTTCATCGCAGCGGCGAAGACTTCCGTGAAAGGCTTCGGAATGGAAGAGGTGCATGTATTCGGTTCCCCATTCATCCGAGACAAAGGTCACGATGCCACAGTAGCGCCAGGAATCCAGGCAGAGGCCGGTCTCCTCAAGGACCTCGCGGCGGAGGCAGTCCTCGGGGCTTTCGCCCTCTTCGAACTTGCCGCCGATGCCGATCCACTTGTCTTTGTTCAGATCGTTTTCCTTCACGGTGCGGTGCAGCATCAGGTACTTTCCGTCCCGCTCAATATAACAGAGAGTGGTATTGCGCATGTTGAGTTTCGACATAGTAAAATATTCCCCGGGAGTGCCCGTTTTCAGCTTTCTGCAATTGCGCGGATTTGAACTTGGTCCCTCGCACCGAGCTTTCCCCGCCGCGCTTTAAGGGATGGCAGGGATCGCACTGCGCTAACTCACTGCGCTTTTTACCCGGGCCAGGTCCTGTCATTCCAACTGTGCGAAACGTTTTATGCTTCTGTGGGTTCGCACAGGATGCTGTCGCCGTCGGCGGTCAGGCGGATAGCCGTCAGGTTTTTGCCGTGGTCGGAAATCATTCTGGCCGCAATCAGGTCTTCCACGTCCTTCTGGATCAGGCGCCGCAGGTTGCGGGCGCCGTAGACCGTGGAATAGCCTTTGCGCACCAGGGCGTCCACAACGCTCCGATCCCAGCCGAGTTCAATTCCCCGTGCCCGGAGGACATCTCGCACCTCCCCGAGCATCAGCTCGGCAATGGCGGCAAAGTTCTCTTCGGTCAGGCGGTTGAAGCAGACGATTTCGTCCACGCGGTTCAGAAACTCGGGCCGGAGGAAATCGCCGAGTGCCTTCAGGGCGCGTTCGCGGCTCATGTCGCTGACGGTGCCGCCGAAGCCGACCGTGCTCGTGTTGGTATTGCTGCCGGCGTTGGTTGTCATGATGATGATGGTATTCTCGAAATTGACGTTCCGCCCCTGCGCATCGGTGATATGTCCGTCGTCCAGAATCTGGAGCAGGATGTTCATCACATCGGGATGGGCTTTTTCGATTTCATCGAAGAGCACAACCGAGTAGGGCTTGCGGCGGATCTTCTCGGTCAGTTGTCCGGCCTCGTCATAGCCGACATAGCCGGGAGGCGAACCGATGATGCGGGAAACCGCAAACTTTTCCATGAATTCGGACATGTCGAGACGGATCAGGCTCTCGGGCGAGTCAAACATGTCCTCGGCAAGCCGCTTGACCAGTTCCGTCTTGCCGACGCCCGAGCCGCCGACAAAGATAAAGCTGACCGGTTTGCGCTTGACCTTGAGACCGACCCGACCACGGCGGATCGCCGCGCAGACGGCATCGACCGCTTCGTCCTGGCCGATGATATGCTGTTTGAGACGGACATCCAGTTCTGCAAGCCGCTCGAGCTCGTCTTCCTTGACGGAAGACGCGGGGATCTTGGTCCAGAGTTCGATGATGCGGGCAAGATTGTCGACGGTCAGAACCGGCTTTCCCTTCGCCTTCAGCACATCGAGTTCCTGATTCAGCCGCAGTTCCCTGCTGCGCAGTTCGGCAATCCGGGCATATCGCTCTTCCGTGCGCTGGGGGCTGTCGGAATCGGAGTTCGCCGCGGCATCCGAAAGAAGCGCGTCTGCTTCAAAGCGAATGTTTTCCAGTTCCCGTTCCGCAAACATCCGGCGGTTGATGTCGGGATCTTTGAGATTGACATCCGAACAGGCCTCATCCAGAAGGTCGATCGCCTTGTCCGGCAGGAAACGGTCGGTGATATATCGCTCGCTCATGATCACGGCTTTTTCGCACATCTCGTCCGGGATGGAGATGCCGTGATACTCTTCATAATAGTGCGCAATGCCGCGGAGAATGCGGATGCTGTCATCGAGGGAAGGCTCGTTGATCGTGACCGGCTGGAAACGCCGTTCGAGCGCGGAGTCCTTTTCGATATGCTTCCGATATTCGGTAAAGGTTGTCGCGCCGATCACCTGGATTTCCCCGCGGGAGAGCGCCGGCTTGAGAATGTTGGCGGCATTCATGCTGCCTTCCGCATCACCGGCACCGACGATGGTGTGCACCTCGTCGATCACGAGGATGATGTTGCCCTGCTTCCGGATTTCTTCGATCAGGCCTTTCATGCGGCTTTCAAACTGGCCTCTGAACTGGGTCCCGGCGACCAGCGCCGTCAGGTCAAGCAGAAAGACCTGTTTGTCCTGCAGCTTGTACGGAACATTGCCCATGGCGATGCGCTGGGCCAGCCCTTCCGCGATAGCCGTTTTGCCCACGCCGGGTTCTCCGATCAGGCAGGGGTTGTTTTTCTGGCGGCGGTTCAGGATCTGAATCACACGCTCAAGTTCCTCGTCCCGCCCGATCATCGCGTCCAGCTTGCCTTCCCGCGCACGTGCCGTCAGGTCGATGCAGTAGCTGTCCAGAAACTTCCGTTTGGGCGCGCGCCCGTTCTGCGGCTGCGGACGTCCGGCAGGGCGTTCGCCGTTCTTCTGCCGCTCCTCTCCCGGAAGCGGAGCCGGCGTTCCCGTATGCCCCGGATTGTCCGGACGCAGGGCGTCAAACAGCTTCCCGAAGAAGGGAAATGTCGCCGTTTTCCCCTCATCATCCGTGCTGTCTTCCTCGCCCGCATCGGTGATCCCCATCAGATCCTCCACGCCGCTCAGCGCGTTCATCATCTCGCCCGACAGGTTGTCCAGATCCTCATCCGAAATTCCCATCTTTGTCAGGATGTCGTCGATCGGCTTAATGTGGAGCTCACGGGCGCACTTAAGACAGAGACCCTCGCTGCGGGTCTCGCCTTTCTCTATTTTGGTGATAAAGACCACTGCGGGGTTTTTCCCGCAGCGGGAGCAGATTGTTGCTTGCATAAAAAACCTCTTTTACAGCAGGCCGTTTGTCAGGAAGCGGAAGCTCATGAAGAAGCGCCCAAGAAGCGTGTTGTCCATGGTATCCTTTCCGATGATCAGGCCCAGAAAACTCAGCAGCCAGCAGAGCAGCACACAGTACAGAAACCCGATGACAAATCCCATCAGCGCGCCGCCCAGCTCATCGAGAAGCTCAAGACTGTCGGGCAGACGGAAAACAAGGTTTCCGACGTTCCCGAGTGCTACCAGCAGGATCAGAATCAGCAGGAAACAGATGGTCAGCCCTGCCACATAGGTAATCGTATCGCAGAGAATGGTAATGACGGCTTCGCTCATGTCGACCCCGTTCTGATCGGAATAGGACACTGCCCGTTCGGCCAGTTCTTCGGCACGCTCTTCATGGAAGCCGATCTCCTCCATGCAGAGAACCGCATAATCATAGCGGAGCGAGCTGTCCGTCGCCAGCACATCGTCCAGCGAGAGATCCGTCGAGCCGTAGCCCATCTTTTCCAGCACGGTATCACGGGTTTTCTGCGAATCCACATAGCCGTTCAGGAAGGGTTCCAGAACCGGTACGGCCTCAAAAGCGTAGTTGGCCGACAGGGAACTGCCCGCAATCAGCGCTGCGATGATCGCGAGAATGCCCAGAATGCTGCCGATCAGGCCTCTTTTATACCCGTACCAGATACTGAGCGCCACGATGATCAGCAGTGCAATATCAATAATGATGTTCATTGTCTCACCCGCTTTTCCGACCCGAGAAGGAGGACGAGTCGCACAATTCAAAATCAGAATACCAGAGATGATTCATAAACAGACCCTGGGGCGGCATGGTCGGGCCGGTCAGCCGGCGGTCGCCCTTTTCGAGCAGTTCCGGGATATCTTCGGGATTCAGTTTGCCGTAGGAGGCATAAACCATGGTGCCGACCATGGCCCGGCACATGTTGTACAGGAAGCCGTTTGCACAGATGGAAACCGTGATCAGATCCCCCGTCTTCTCTGCGCGGCAGTGATAGACCGTGCGCACGGTGGTTTTCGTCTCCGTTCCGACCGAGCGTACCGCCCGGAAGTCGTGCGTGCCTTCAAAGGCGGCCGCGGCTTCGGCAAAGCGTTCCATATCCAGCCGCTGGGGATAGAAGCAGGAATAGCGGTCCAGGAAGGGATCCCGCAGCGGGGCATTCAGAATCCGGTAGATATACTCCTTCCTGACGCAGGACAGGATTGCGTTGAATTCCGCCTCTCCCTCGCAGGCTTCCAGCACGGAAATGTCCCTGGGCAGCAAAGTGTTGAGCGCGAAGGGAAGGCGGTCTGCCGGAATGCCGGAGACGGTCCGGAAATTGGCGCAGTAATGCCGGGCATGCACGCCGGCGTCGGTTCTCCCGCAGCCGACCGTTTTCACCTGATGGCCGCAGACCGTGCTGAGCGCGCGTTCAAGCGTCTCCTGGACGGTGCAGTCGTTCTTCTGGATCTGCCAGCCGTGATAGGCCGATCCGTCATAGCGCAGGTGAAGGAGGATGTTTTTCTCTTCAGCGTTCATTACAGTCCAAAATGCTTCATAACGTTGACGGCTGCCAGAAAAAGTACGCCGAGAAGCAGGGCGATATAATCGTTTCTGCCGTACTTCAGCTGATTCATCCGGGTCCGCCCCTCGCCGCCGTGATAGCAGCGGCTTTCCATCGCGATCGCCAGCTCATCGGCGCGGCGGAAGGAAGAGACAAACAGAGGAACTAGAATCGGCAGCAGCGCTTTGGCGCGCTGGGTGAGACTTCCCGTTTCAAAATCGGCGCCGCGTGCCTTCTGAGCCGACATGATCTTGTCGGTTTCTTCGATCAGCGTCGGGATAAAGCGCAGGGCCATGCTCATCATCAGCGTCATCTCGTGCACGGGCACCTTCAGCTTCTTCAGCGGCCGCATCAGCATCTCAAGGCCGTCTGTCAGGGCCATGGGACTCGTGGTATAGGTCAGAAGGAAGGTTCCCGTGATCAGGAGGGTGATGCGCAGCATCATTTTGACCGCGCGGTCAATGCCTTCCCAGGTGATGATCCATCCTTCTCTGACCGGTGTCCCCTGCGTGTAGAAAAGATTGAGGATTGCCGTGAGCGCAATGATGAAGAGCATGGGCTTCAGGCCCTTGAAGATATTCTTCAGCGAGATTTTGGAGATACCCATACAGATCAGGGTTACCAGAATCACAAGCAGGTAGGAAGGCCATGCGTCTGCCTGAAAGAGAGCGATAATATACAGGACGACGAGAATCAGCTTGGTTCGGGGATCCAGGCGGTGTACCGGCGTCTCACCGGGGAAATACTGGCCGAGGGTGATGTCTTTCAGCATGCCGCCTCACCTCCCGCCTGCAGAACCGCTCTGAGAAGCTGTTCGTGGGTGTAAACGGCAGCATCCGGAAGAACACCGCGCCGGTACAGCGCCCGGGCAAGCTCGGTCGCTTTCGGGACATTCAGGCCGATTTCCGTCAGCTTGTCCGCGCGCGAGAAGACCTCTTCGGGACTCCCGTCCATACAGACGGTGCCATGATCAAATACGATCAGGCGGTCAAAGAAGCGGGCGGCATCCTCCATGCTGTGCGAAACGACGATGACCGTCGCTCCGCTGTTTTCGCGGTAGCTTCGGATATTCTCAAAAATCTGCCGGCTGCCCGCCGGATCGAGGCCTGCGGTCGGTTCGTCCAGAATCAGGATCTCCGGGCGCATGGCAATCACGCCGGCAATGGCGATGCGGCGCTTCTGGCCGCCGGAAAGCTCGAGCGGAGAGCACGGAAGCAGACTGTCGTCCACTCCGGCAAAGCGCGCCGCTTCGTGTACGCGCTCGTCAATCTCCTCTTTGCCGAGCTTCATGTTCTTCGGCCCAAAGGCAATATCGGCATAGACCGTTTCTTCAAAAAGCTGGTACTCCGGATACTGGAAAACAAGGCCGACCCGGCGTTTGACATCCCGCCGCGTGATTTTGTTTTTGTTGATGTTCTCTCCGTCAAGCAGAACGCTGCCGGAGCTGGGCTGGAGCAGCGCGTTCAGATGCTGGACAAAGGTCGACTTTCCCGAACCGGTGTGGCCCAGCAGGCAGATGCGCTCGCCCTGCCCGATCGTAAGACTGACATCGTGAATCCCGACGTTTTCAAACGGCGTGCCGATGCTGTAAATATGCTTCAGATTTTCAACTGTCAGGACTGCCATCAGCTTCTCCGATCCCGAATGGCATCCGCTATGGCATCCGCGCATTCCTCTATGTGCAGCATTCCTTCCGGCAGGCAGAAACCGGCCCGGTTCAGGGCTGCGGTCATCTGCACCGTCTCGGGAACATCCAGACCGGCGCCGAGCATCTCGTCAACCTGCGAAAAGACTTCCGCCGGGCTTCCGTCGAGGATAACCGATCCTTCAGACATCACCAGCACGCGGTCAGCATCGATGCATTCTTCCATATGATGAGTGATCAGCACCACCGTCATCTTTTTTACCCGGCAGAGAATATTGATCGTGTCTATGACTTCTTCCCGGCCCTGCGGGTCCAGCATCGCCGTCGGCTCGTCCAGAACGATCACCTTCGGCTGCATGGCAAGCACACCTGCAATCGCGACGCGCTGCTTCTGTCCGCCCGACAGCAGATGCGGGGCATGCTTCCGATACTCATACATGCCCACCTGTTTGAGGGAAACATTCACGCGCGCCCGGATTTCCTCCGGAGGAATCCCGAGGTTTTCGGGAGCGAAGGCAACGTCCTCCTCCACGACATTGGATACGATCTGGTTGTCCGGGTTCTGAAACACCATGCCGACTGTCTGGCGAATCCTGAAAAGATTCTTCTCCTCTTTCGTATCCATCCCGGAAACGAGGACACGACCGGATGTCGGGGTCAGAAGTCCGTTCATATGTTTGGCCAGCGTCGACTTTCCCGATCCGTTATGGCCGAGTACCGCCGTAAAGGTCCCCTCTTCAAAGGAGAGGCTCAGGTCGCGAAGGCTGTCGGTCTTTGTTTCCGGATAACGAAAGCTGACGTGTTCGAATTCAAGAATGGCTGACACATCGGTCTCCTTACGCAAGTCTTTGATACAAACTAAAGTATTTTATCATTGTTCCTCTGTTTGGTCAATAATGAAAAAACAGTTGACAAATCCTTTCAGATCGGGTAATATAAACAAGCTGTCGCGCGGGAGCATAGCTCAGCTGGTTAGAGCACCTGCCTTACAAGCAGGGGGTCACTGGTTCGAGTCCAGTTGTTCCCACCATACTTCATATGCCTCTGTAGCTCAGTAGGTAGAGCAGCGGACTGAAAATCCGCGTGTCGTTGGTTCAACTCCGACCGGAGGCACCACCCCTTTACAGGGGTTCTGCGGGCATAGCTCATCCGGTAGAGCGCCACCTTGCCAAGGTGGAGGTAGCGAGTTCGAGCCTCGTTGCCCGCTCCAATATTAATCCTGCGGGTTTCCCCGCAGGATTCTATGGCGCCATAGCCAAGTGGTAAGGCAGCGGACTGCAAATCCGCGATTCCCCGGTTCAAGTCCGGGTGGCGCCTCCAGAGAGCGTGAATCCCCCGCCTGCGGCGGGGGATTGTTTTATCTATTCGGGTGGCGCCTCCGGCCGACGGAGCTGTCTTATAATGTCGAGTTTCGCTCTCTCTTCCGCGCAATTGCAGAAAGCCGGGAACGGGAACGATCCAATCGTTTTGAGGAAGTTCAGAACATTCCCGGGAAGCCCTGCAGCTTGGACATGGACTCGCTGGTCTTGTCGTCGGCCATCTTCAGTGCGCCGTTTACCGCCGTCAGGATCAGATCCTGCAGCATTTCCACATCATCCGGATCCACCACTTCGGGATCAATGACAATCTCGCTGAACTCTCTCGTGCCGCTGACGACTGCCTTCACGGCGCCGCCGCCTGCCGTAAATTCGAAGTTCGTCGACTCCAGCTCCTGCTGCATCTTCATGAACTCCTGCTGCATGCGCTGAGCCTGCTTCATCATGTTTGACTGATTGCCGGGCAGTCCCCCGCGAAATCCGCTTTTTCCCATTTTTCCCTCCCGCCGCTGACGCGGCTTTTTGTTTTTTTATTTGAACGTTACTTCCTTGAATTGCCTTAATTCGTTGAGATCGCGCTTCTCCCGCTGATCCTGCTTCCGTTCCGAGATCCGCACCGCGACCGGAGTCTGAAGGACTTCCTTTGCCGCCGTGCCGAATATATCCCGCACCTCCGGTCTTTTCAGTCGATCCAGCAGAAAGCCGGGCAGCGCTTCCAGAATCAGATCCTGCCCTTCCAGCCTGGCGCGAAGCCGCGTATCATCTTCCACAAAGGACCGCAGTTCGCGCGGCAGCCGGTCTCTTGCCGTTTTCAGGATCTTCGCGACATGATCTTCCGTGTCTTCCTTATTCTCCTTCGCTCCGGGTTCAGGCTCGGGCTCAGGTGCCGGGGCCGCCTGCACCGCCTCTCGGGCGGGGACTGCAGCAGGTGCTGCTGTTTCCTCGATGGCGGTCGGGGCAGGACGACGATCCCGCGAAATCGCCGGAATCCGGCTTTCCGCCGCTTCATCCGGACGGTCCGGAACGGAATGCGGCGCAGCGAAATCTGCCTTTTCCTGCTTTGCTTCGGCAGGAATCGCAATGCCCTTCTGTACGGTTTCCTCGAGACGGGACAGTCTTGCCCGCACTGCCGAAATGCTTTCGGCATTTCGCTTGTCGCAGAGGCTGACAAGGCAGACCTCGGCGACCATGCGCGGATTCCTGACCTGGCGAATCCGCCCGGAAGCCTCCAGCATGGCATCCATGCAGAAGAGAAGCTCTTCCTTTGTCATCTGCGCGGCAAAGCGGTCCAGTACTTCGCGCTCGAAGTTTCCGGAGATAAGCTCGCCAGCCCCGGCCGGGGCTGCCTTGACGATCAGGATATCTCTCAGCAGGCCGCTCATTTCGCCGAGAAAGGAAGCCGGTTCCTTTCCGTCCAGCCAGATTTTCTGGAACATCTGAAGCGCGCCGGAAGTGTCGTTCTGCAGAATTCTCTCCAGAATCAGGAGCAGGTTTCGGTTCCCGGCAAGGCCCATCGTTTCAAAAACGGTTTCGGTCGTGATGCTGCCTCTTCCCGAGCACTGATCCAGAATGCTCAGCGCGTCGCGCACTCCGCCGTCCGCCAGCCTGCCGATCTGTCTTGCCGCCTCTTCCTCAAGCTTCAGGTTTTCCCTGGCAGCAATATGCATCAGATAGTCTGCCAGCTGCTGTGTCGGGATGCGGCGGAAACTGTGCCGCTGGCAGCGGGAAAGGATCGTCGCGGGGACTTTCTGAAGCTCGGTCGTTGCGAGAATGAACATCAGGTGTGCTGGCGGTTCCTCTATGATTTTTAGCAGTGCGTTGAACGCCGCGAGAGAAAGCATGTGCACCTCGTCGATGATGTACACCCGCTTTTTCGCGACGGCAGGCGTAAACACCGCCTCTTCCCGCAGATCGCGGACATTGTCAACGCCGGTATTGGACGCTGCGTCCAGTTCGACAACATCCAGAATGCTTCCGTCGTCGATTCCGCGGCAGTAGCGGCATTGGTTGCAGGGGTTGCCGTTTACCGGGTTTTCGCAGTTGACAGCCTTGGCCAGAATTCTGGCGCAGGTGGTTTTCCCGGTTCCGCGGGTACCGATGAAGATGTAGGCGTGTGAAAGATGCCCGCTTCGGACCTGCGTCTTCAGGGTCTCGGTAATGTGTTCCTGTCCGATGACTTCGTCAAATGTCTTCGGTCGCCACTTTCGATACAGCGCCTGATACAAGCTTCTTCACACCCCTCTCGTATAAGAATAGCATGGCTTTTGACAAGACTGCACACCCTTCTCCGGGTCTCCTCTCATGCCCGTTAAGCCGGCAGCCGGCTCGGACCCGGCACCCCCGCGGCACACGAAAAGCACCGCTTAATGCTGCTCGGTTCCCCGCCTGACATGGTTCACGGGTTTCCGTTGCGCAGGACCGGATCGTCAACACTGCTTACCGGAGTCAGACAACACAAGAAACAGCCCTCGGTCGGGAATTCATCCCTGCTGTAGCGGATTGCAGGATACAGGGCACCGCTAGCTCCCCGACTAGTGCAGCCTTGTCAAAAGCCACATATGTTATTTTACACTATTTTTCCCTTCGGTGCAATACTGTTTTTCATGTCCCGGTGTTCCGCGAAACTTTTTCTTTACATTTGCTTTTTTTGTGTTATAATACTCAGGCAATTGGATATAAGGGCTTGTAGCTCAGCTGGGAGAGCGCACGGTTCGCATCCGTGAGGTTCGAGGGTTCGATCCCCTTCAAGTCCACCAAACAGACACTCCTGCCATCGGCAGGGGTGTTTTGTTTGGTATGGCTCCCGGGGATCGAACGGGAGCGGCAGTGAATGGAGTGCCGGGGGCACTCCAGAGCCGCGACCCGGCCTGCGCCGCAGCGCAGGTCGATCCCCTTCAAGTCCACCAAACAGACACTCCTGCCATCGGCAGGGGTGTTTTGTTTTTCAGAATCCGTTTTTCTGCCCGGGTTTTCTGTTGCCTTCCCTTTCCTGCTGTGATAAAATAAAGAACTGATCTGATCGATCCCGATATTGTAATTTGAGGGGGAATGCAAGTGAACGGCATTCTGCTCATCGCATCAAAGCCTTCCATCAAAGATACCTTCACCGCCATGCTCTCGCCGGCCTTTCAGGTTGCCCTTGCCGACTCCGAAGAAGAAGGGCTTCGGATCCTGAACGACCGGCACGACGAATTCGTCGCCGTTCTGATCGAACTGGCTCTGGCCAGACAGAGCGGATTTGCCTTTGCCAATCACATGCAGGGGAGCTCTTACTTTTCGCTGATTCCGATGATTGCCATCTCCGATGAGCTTCCGGTCCCGGAGGATATGGACTGTATCGAGCACGGATTCTTTGATCTCCTGACGGCGTATGCGCCCCAGCCGCTGGTCTATAAGAGAATTAACAACGCCATCCGTGCAAAGGATTCTCTTTCCCTTTCCGAAGTGGAGAAAATGCTGAAGGAACTGCCTTCGTGCATCTTTCTGAAGGATACGGAGGGCAAATATGTCTTCTCAACACAGTACTGGGCGCATCTGAACACTTCCGGAGATCCGAACTGGACCATCCGCGGAAAGACCGACCTTGAGATTCGCAAGGACCGTCTGAACGCGCTCAAAGCCATGGATGCCGACCGTAAGATTCTGCAGACCGGCGTCGGAACCGACTATATTATTGAAGAGAACACGGCCGGGAAACAGGAGTTTCTCCAGCTGATCAAGCGTCCGGTTTATGACCAGGACGGGAAAATCAGCGGGATCATTGCCCTGATCAACGATGTCACCGATCATCAGCTGCTGAAGAGAGAGCTGGAAAAACGCGCCAAGACGGACACGCTGACCGGGCTTCTGAACAAGAGCGCTTCAGAAGATCTGATCCGCATGATGGTTTCCAATTATCGGCAGGATGACGAATACAGCGCGCTTCTGATCATCGACGTCGATCACTTCAAACGCGTAAACGACACTTTCGGCCATGCGGAAGGTGACCGGGTTCTTGCCGAGATCGGACGCATTATCAAGAACTGCTGCCGTGCCGCCGACGTGGCCGGCCGTATCGGCGGTGATGAATTCGTGATTTTCATGCGGCATATTGAAGATCCCGAAAATGCCTGCCGGCTGGCCGAAAGGCTTCAGGAGAAGGTTGCCCGCGCTTTTGCCGACGATCGGCTGAAACGGCATGTTTCCCTGTCAATCGGCATCGCGATCTGTCCCGTAAACGGCAAGGACTACGACACTCTGTTCCGCTCGGCGGATGGAGCTCTGTATTATGTCAAGAAACACGGACGCGCATCCTATCGGACCTGTCCCGCACAGAATCCCGATGCGGAACCCGCACACGATTGATGAGGAGATTATCGATATGTTCACCTTTTCCGATGAAGCAAGACGGACTTTCGAGGCTATGCCGATTCCGCTTGCCTATTATCAGCGGGTCGACGGAGAAATCCGAGCTGTTCTTGTCTCGGACGGTCTTTGTGAGATGATGGGCGCGCCGCGTGACAAGCTGCTGAAAGGGCTCAACAGCAGTCTGCTCGGTCGTGTCCATCCTGACGATGTCGGCCGCCTTTCCCGTGTGATCAACGAATTTGAACAGCATCTCTGCGGCTATGACGTTATTTATCGAGGCAGATACGGTTCGGATAAAGAGTACCACTACATTCACTCTATTGCAAAAATGCAGACCGCTCCGGACGGTGACGAACTGGCGCTGTTTGTGTATACGGATGTGTCAGAAAGTGAAAGTCAGAGCCGAATTCTGATAGAAAACTATGAAATGCTTCAAAAAGATCGCTTCTATAACGATTCTGTGACCGGACTTCCGAACGTAAATTTTCTCCGTGAGTTTTCACAGGAGATTCTGCAGAAGTATTTCCGGAATGGGAAAGCACCCCTGCTCCTTTACTTTGATGTCATCAACCTGCGCTACTACAACAGTCAATATGGGTTTTCGCACGGGGATGACCTGCTCCGCCTGGTCGGCGATGTTCTGAAAAACCTGTTTCCCCGCGGGACCGTGGTTCGTGGGGTTGAAGACCATTTCATTGTCTTGAATGAGCGAATCGAAGACGCCCGTCTGACAGAGATGATTCAGTCTGCCAATGATCGCATCCGAACCGGTGCCTACGGGAACATTTCCGGTATTCGCGCGGGAATTTGCGAGATGACCGCCGATATGCATCTTCCTGATGCCATGGACTATGCCAAGCACGCGCTGCGTCAGATCGGTACCGACCTGAATATCAGTCATATGTACTATACGCAGGACACGGATGAAACCTACTGGAACCAGCGTTATTTCCTTGAAGCATTCGAGACGGCTCTGCAAAACGAATGGATCAAAATCTATTATCAGGTCATTGTGCGCATCAAGACCGGGAAGGCCGCGGCGCTCGAAGCTCTGGCACGCTGGGTTGATCCGCAGTGGGGTCTGATCATGCCGAGTGATTTTCTTCCGGTTCTTGAAAAGCACCATCTTCTCTACAAGCTGGACCTGTATATGGTCGAGCAGCTCTGCAAAGAGATCCCTCAGCGACAGGAACTCGGTCTGCCCCTGATCCCGGTTTCTGTCAATTTCTCCGCGCAGGATTTTGATCATGTGGACGTCGTCCGCTCGCTCAATGAGATTTTTGACCGCTGCGGAGTCAGTAAGGACTGCATTGTCATCGAGATTACCGAACAGGATCTTGCCAAAGGCACAGACAGCTTCCAGAAGCAGCTCGCCGACCTGCGGCAGAACGGCTACCACATCTGGATCGACGATTTCGGCAGCGGTTACTCTTCTCTGAATATCTTCAGCCAGTACCGTGTTGATTTGACCAAATTTGATCTGGCTTTCCTCAAGCGTCTGGATGATAATCACGGTGCCAACCGCCATATCATGAAGGCAATGGTCGATGTCTCAAAGAAGCTTGGGCATTCCTCCCTTGCCGAGGGTGTTGAAAACGAGACGCAGCTGGATTATCTCCGCTCCATCGGCTGCGACTTTGCGCAGGGCTTCTATTTCTACAAGCCGCAGTCGCTCGGCGCCATCGCTTTCAAGCTCCGTAACGGTCAGCCCTTCTATCCCTGCGAAACGCCGGATGAACACCGGCAGTTCCTGGAAGAGGTCGAAAAGACTTATCTGGCTCAGAATCCGCCTGATTCGAACGCTTAATACCGTTTTTTTACTGTTCGCCGAACAACTGAAACAGAAAAGACAGACTCAAAACGGGTCTGTCTTTGTTTTTTTCCTCTGTGTTATAAACTTGATACCTCCCTGTTGTTGCTTCCCCTTGGTGCGTGTGTTAAACTTTATATGGTTAAAAGTGGGATAATAGCGACAAAAGGGTTGTAAAATGAAACTTTTATCAAAAAAGTTACAATTTCATAGGCTGTTGCTTCTCACCTGTGTTCTGCTGATCGTCTTCAGTCTGGGTGTGCCTTTGGCATACGCGGAAGAAGACGGGGTGCTGAAAACCGAAGCGTCCGATGCCGAGCTTGAGCGTATCCGGCTCTCTCAGTGTGTGTTCACGATTGAAGACGGAGAAATCTACTGGATGAGTCTCACCGAAGAAGAACTGCAGGAATATGCGGAGTATCTGAAGGTGGAACTGAATCTCAGCACTGCTGCGGCGGCCGGCATTCTGTCCAACATCCAGTGTGAATCAGGCTTCGATCCGACCAAGCTCGGGGACGACGGAGAAGCCTTCGGAATCTGCCAGTGGCGGGGTCCGCGTCTGGATCAGATGGCAGAGTTCTGTGAAGGAAATGATCTGAACCCGGTATCTCTGGAGGGGCAGATGGCTTTTCTGGTGCATGATCTGCAGGAGAATTACATCTATCCCTATGATTTGGTCCGCCTGGTAAGTGACTCTCCCGACGGTGCGACCGACGCGGCTTATTACTTCTGTGCCTATTATGAGGTTCCTGCCGATCCGGATTCGGAAAGTGCCGATCGTGTGGAACTGTGCGATATTCTCTTTTATCCTTCCCTCCTCGACCTGGAAGAAGAATAGTCTGTCTTAAAAAAATGCATCCCGGCACATCCGTGCCGGGATTTTTCAGTCCGCCGGTTCATGCCGGCGGACTGTTTTTAATCAGATAGTCTTTCAGAAACAGGATAGCCTTCCGGTAGCCTTCAAAGCCCAGACCGGCAAAGGTCTTCAGGCAGGCCATGCCCGGATAGGAGATCTGCCGGAAGCTTTCGCGAACCGCTATATCCGAGAGGTGAACCTCAACTGCCGGAATGCGGACGGCTTTCAGCGCATCCAGAATCGCCACGCTGGTGTGCGTATAGGCTGCCGGGTTGATGACGATGCCGTCAGCATCACCGTAGGCCGCCTGAATGCGGTCAACGATCGCGCCTTCATGATTCGACTGGTAAAGAACCGGTTCGATTCCTTCCCGTGTGCAGCATTCGTAAATGAATTTCTGCAGAGCCCGATAGTCCTCTTTGCCGTAGATATCCGGTTCACGCAGGCCGAGCATGTTGATGTTCGGTCCGTTGATAATCAGAAATTTCATACTGCCTGCTGACTCACTCCGGAAGCTTGCACACGTCAATCCATTCCAGTGCCCGGGAATACCGGAACAGCTCGTCCAGATTCAGCTCGATGGCGCTGTTGCCGCTTCCGACGGCGGGAAAGACGGTCACAAACCGTTTCAGACTCTCATCCAGGTAGACCGGGATGCCGTCTTTGATTCCGAAGGGGCAGACACCGCCGACCGGATGCCCTACCATTTCCGTCACCTCATCCGCCGAGAGCATCTTGGCCTTGAAATGAAATTTCTCCTTAAACTTGTGGTTGTCGATCCGTGCATCTCCTGCAGCCAGGATCAGCATGCAGCCGTCGCCGTTTTTGAAGGACAGCGTCTTGGCAATCCTTGCTCCTTCGACACCCAGCGCGGCAGCCGCCAGATCAACGGTTGCCGATGAGACGGAAAACTCCTGCACCCGGTCTTCCAGACCGAGTTCACGAAAATAGGCTCTTCCTTCTGCAATTCCCATGATACTTTTCCCCTTTCGCCTCTTCAGGCAAACAGCTGCGGCATTTTGACGCCCGTAAGTGCGGCCAGCAGAGTTGTCGGGAAATGCCGATACCGGTTCAAAAAGGCACGAACTTCGACGTTGTAGGACGAAGCATCCATAGCGGCCTTGGCTTCGGCCGCTTCATGCTGCGCCGAAGAATAGACAATCCGGTCCTCTTCGCTGAGCTCCAGCCGTGTCAGCGCCGACTCGATCGCAAACGTGTCCGACAGCAGCTCGCTGTAAACCGAGAAAAGCGCTTCCGTGTCCGTGCTCTTCTGCCGCAGCAGATTCAGCACCGTTTCCGCCTTCTCGTAGGCCTCATCCGTTCCGCTGACCTCATAGCGCTGCCCCAGCAGCACCATCGTCTCCGCCGCCCCGCAGAATTCTCTCAGGCGGTCGGCAATCGGGACTTCGCCGTCTGTACGGGTATAGAAGCCTTCTGCCGTCTGATCGCATTTCTTTCCGAATTCGATCTTCGTGGAAAGCAGCATCGTACCCAACACGACAACGACGGCCAGAATCATCGCCACGGTCGGATTGCTCAACACTTTTTTCATTCTTTGTTATCCCTGCATATCCAGAAGCTTGCGCTTCAGTTCGTTCTCGATGCGGGCAAGCTCTTCCTCGGCTGCGGCACGGCGGGTCCGTCCGTCATCCTGGATCTTGCGCACCTCGTCCAGAGCGGCAATCAGCTCTTCATTGGTCTTCTTCAGAGTCTCAAGGTCGACAATGCCGCGCTCTGACTCTTTTGCGACTTCGACGCTTCCCTGATGCAGCGCTTTGGCGTTCGCCTCAAGCAGTTCGTTTGTCATGTTGGTCACCTCGCGCTGGGCTTTCATCGCCTGATCGGAGTGATACAGGCTCAGTGCCAGCACCATCTGATTCTTCCACAGCGGAATGGTGTTTTTGATGGAACTGCGGATCTTTTCCATCATCAGCGTGTCGTTGTTCTGCACCATGCGGATCTGCGGCGACATCTGTACCGAGATGGTACGGGTCAGCTCGAGATCATGGATTTTCTTTTCAAATCGGCCGATCATGTTGGCAAAGTCATTGGCCGCCTGCGCATCCTCGGGCAGGCCGGAAGCTTCCGCCTTGGCCTTATACTTGGGCAGTTCCTCATTGCGCAGCTGCTCGATGCGCAGTTTGCCGGCAATGATGTACATGGTCAGTTCCTTCATGTACTCTTCGTTGCGCTCGTACATCTTGTCCATCAGGGTGATGTCCTTCATCAGCGTAACTTCGTGATTCTCGAGCGACTCAACGATCTTGTCGACATTGACTTCGGCTTTGTCATACTGGGCCTTCATTGCGGCGATGTTGTTGACGGACTTCTTGAAGATACCCTTCAGGCCTTTCTTCTCTTCCTGGCTGAAGTTCAGGCCCTTCAGTTCGACGACAAGATCACTCAGTTTGTCGCCGACTTCGCCCAGGTCTTTCGTGCGCACGCTATTCAGCGCGGCATCGGAGAACTCCGAGATATTCTTCTGCGCGTTGACGCCGTAGTTCATGACCTGTTCGGTATTCAGCACGTCAATCTGCGAGGCAAATTCTTTGACGGCCGCCTGTTCGCCGGGCGTCAGGGAAGAGATATCCAGCCTTTCGGTTTTGACCTCTTCTTTCTTCTCCTCTTTCGGGGCCTCCTGTACGGCAGCCTGAGTCGGAGCGTTCGGCTCCAGGGTCAGTTTGGGAACATAGCTCGTATTCTCGTCCATTTTTCGTCTGTCCTTTCTGCTTCAATATCTCTATATTATTAACTCATCTCACTGAGCCGCCGGCGCTTACCTGCGCCTGCGGTTCCTCGCGGATGACAAAGTCCTTCTTGTCGCTCAGACCTTCGCGGTCCAGCATGCTGTTCATGACGGCGATATCGGTCTCGATATCAAGCGCCTGGTTGGCAAACAGCGAATCGAGCTGCTTTTTATAGGCAACAATCGCTGCGTCCAGCATCTCGTTGATGCTCTTCATGCTGCGGTCGATGTTCTCGCCGTCAATCCCCTGCGAGCCCATTCTGTCATAGGCGTTCAGCAGTTTGATCGTCGTCGGCAGGTAATAGTTCATGAACTTCTTGATCTTCGGGATATCCGTGGGATCGGCGATGGCATCCTGAACAATCTTGTCGGTGATACGCATGATTTCGTTGATCTTTGACCGGATTTCCGGATCCTTGATCGACAGGTACAGCCGCCCCATCTCGCTGAGTGCCTTGTTCCCCTCTTCGACAATCGGATCGACCTGAGGGCCGTAGCTTTTCTTTTCCACCGCTTTCTCTTCCGGTTGTTCTCCGATCTTGCGAACGGTGGTATCTACGGTCTTTCTCTCGGTTCTCCTGGCTTCTTCCTTTTCTTTCTTCGCCTCTCGCAGCCCCAAAGCCCGTCCGAACAGAAAAGCCACAAAAAGCCCGCCGAACAGTCCGAGAAGGATACCGGACAGCTCGTACATCGGATTGAACATGGAAAGAATCAGCCAGGTGATGATGAAGCTGTATATGGACCCCGCGCGGGGCCGTCTTCCGCGTCTGTTCATGTTGAATCCCCTTTGTCATCATGATCAAATAATTATACAATAGTCCGGTATTTTCGTCAACGAAAAAGTCCGCCTGACGGCGGACTTTTTGTCTTGTTCTGTTTCAGAGGATAATCGTCTCGCCCTCCCGGGCATAGGAAACATTCCGCCGGTTCAGCATCTTTTCCCGTTTCAGAAGAGTTCTGTCCGGGCTGGCAGGCGCATGATGGATCAGAAGAAGACGGTCTGCTCCGCTGCGATGCATCAGTTCGATCCCTTTGATTGCTGTCGAATGACCGAATCCCCGTTTTGAGGGATACTCCTCTTCGCTGAACTGAGCGTCATAAAGCAGCAGATCAGCCTCCGCGGCAAAATCGACCACTCTTGCAAATGAAGGTTCATCCACCTCATAGTCCGTAGCATAAACGATGCTGCGGCCGTCAAAAGTCAGTCGCAGGACCATTGTCCGGTCCGGATGATTCCCTTCCATGGTCTCTATCTGAATGTCCCCCACGGAAAAGCGCTCCGGCATGGCCAGGATCTCGGGTTTTCCTTCCAGATCGCTGAGCTTCAGCGGCCAGAACGGCGGCGCGAAAACCCGTGCCATCATGTTTGCCGCGCTCTCATCATCCTCGCAGAAGGGCACGTACAGTCTGGCCTGCTGTCCGGGGACAAAAAAGCCCGTAAACATGCCCAGTCCCATGATGTGGTCCAGATGCAGGTGGCTGAGCAGAATGACCGGCGGCTTCGGATAGCGCGCCGGCGCTGAGGTAATGCCGCTTCCGCCGTCCAGAAAAATCGTCTCATCTCCTGCCCGGACCATATAACACGAGGTATCGCCGCCGAAGACGCCGCACTCTTCCCGGCAGGCGGCCATCGAACCGCGTGCGCCGAGAACGGTCAGCTGAAAATCTTTCTTCACGAGCCTGTTTCCCCCTCTGCCCCGGCATTGGTAGTCTGCCGGATCTGTTTCAGCCAGGCCTGAAAACCGCGGGGCTGCGAGGTAAAGCAGATTCGGCAGCCGTCCTGTCCGCTTTCGGTTACCTTGGCATACAGACCTTCTCCGACCTTCAGCATCAGATTGTCATAGACCGACAATCCTTCTTCCGTCTTCATGACTGCTTCCTGTTCGGAAACGGCTGTCAGTTGTCCTTCCCGTTTCTTTCCGCCGGCGTGCTTTCCTTCCAGCACGGTAAAAACAACCGGCTGCGGTTTGATTGCCGTCAGCTCTGAATCGGCGTCTTCTTCCAGATAAACGCCGTACGGTTCCCCGATGCCGGTCACCAGAGAAATCGTAATTTCCCTTTCCATGCCTTTGGGCATCACCTGCATGGTACGCGCAATCCGAAGATCTGACCGGATGGCATCCCGCGTACCGGGCGAAATCAGAATCTGCCCGCCTGTCGTATAGCTTTCGATTCTTCCGGTCAGGTTCACCGCAGAACCCAGCACGCCGTATTTGGTGCGCTTTTCCGAACCGATGTTTCCGAGGATGACCATGTCTGTGTTGATGCCGATCCCCATGGATAAGGATTCGAATCCGTGCTCACGGTTCCAGCGGTTGACTTCCTTCATGCGTCTCTGCATGCCGAGCGCCGCCGCAACGGAATCCGCAGCATGCGTTTCCGTCTGTGCCGGAGCGCCGAAGATAATCAGCATGCCGTCCCCCTGAAACTCAATCAGGGTTCCGTGATACCGTTCGATTTCTTCATACATCAGGCTGAAATAATGATTCAGCATCGTGATCAGATCCTGCGGTGCCATGCGCTCGCTCATAGCGGTAAAGCCGCGCAGGTCGCTCATCATGATGGTCAGCGTGCGTTTCTGACCGCCGAGCTTCCATCCCTCGGGTGAATCCAGAATTTCACTGACGATTTCGTCCGAAAGATAGCGTCCGAAGGTCTCCTGCAGAACGCGGTTACGCATTTCGAGCTGGCGATTCAGGTTCTGTATGGTGTTCATGGCCCGCACGGCGTCGCGCATCTCAGTCAACTCGGTGATGTCGCTGATCACCAGAATGACGGCGATGACTTCCTCGCCGTCATGCAGATACGATGAGACAATGCGCAGCTGCTTGACGGTCTCGCCGATGCGAAAGGGCAGATAGCTTTCCTGCTGTCTGCCCTTCTGATAGACGGCGTCAAGAACGGTCTGGATAAATGCATCGTTTTCATCAATGGTAAAGAAAGCTTTGGCAAAGGTCTTTCCGATCAGGTCCCTGCGCTCTCTTTCGAGAATCCGAAGTGCGGCGTCGTTTACTGTTTCGATGATTCCGTCCGAGCCGATGACCATGATGCCCTCCGCAAGGTCTCGGACGATGCTGCTTTGAATGATCTCCTGCCGTTCCATGTCGGGTAAGCTCCTTCCCGGCAGATGCCGGACCTTTTCTCAGCGGCGGATGCTGCGGTACGGGACATAGGTCCCGTCAAAGGCAAAGAATGTGGAATAGGGAAGATCGGGATCCGTTTCGTTCAGTTCGTCATTCCAGAGCTTCAGAACGCTGCTGATTTTTTCACGCAGAGTTTTGCTGCGTTTTTCCGGATTGGTACCGATCATCTCGTCCCGAATCAGGCATGCAGCCTTATAATCCTCGGTGCGGTCGCGCAGACGGGCGCTGATCTGCCGCATGATTTCCAGCAGACGCTCGGGCTGATTCTGGAAGTACTCTGAGAATTCCTTGTCGTCGATGACCTGCAGACGGGTTCCGTCTTCCATGGCAACTGCCGTTGCGCTGCGGGGGTAGTTCTCAATCAGCCCCATTTCACCCAGGAAGCTGCCCGGTTTCAGGACCGTCAGCTGGGTTTCATTCTCGGTGCCGTAGCCGACATAGACGCCGACGCTTCCTGCCAGAATGTCAAACATCTCGCAGGCGTCATCGTTCTGACGGAAGATGATTTCGTTCTTGCTGTAGCTTCTGCTGCTCATGCGATCTCCTCCTTTGCCGCCTGCTCATGAATGGTACGGCAGACTTCCACATAGTCTTTGGTCCTCTTGCGAAGATTCTGGCTCAGCTGCTGCATGACCATCAGGACACGGGCCGGATTTTTCTCGAAGAATTCTCCGAAGGATTCTTCCGTGACAATGCCGAGGCAGGTGTCGCTGTCCAGAGCAACCGCCGTAGCCGAACGGGGCGCATGATCCAGCAGTCCCATCTCGCCGAAGTACTGATCTGCATAATAATCCGTCAGGAGACGCTGGTCATCTGTTCCGTAATCGGAGTAGACGCCTACTCTTCCCATGTAGACATCATACATGCAGTCTCCGGGATCACCTTCACGGAAGATGATCGCGCCTTTCCGAAATGTTTTTGTTTCCATACTGACCTCCCAATTTCAAATAATTTTCAATAACAATATTTTCGGCTGTTGTGAATCAGTATAGCCGAAATCTGCTGATATTTCAATAGTTTCTTATCAATCGACCGCCGCATATCCGGCACGGTACGCTTTGAGGTTCAGTTCCCGGAACTTTGGAGGAACCGTCTCGGAAATCACGCTTTCCCAGTCAATGCCGTCCATCCCCAGCGCCTTGACCATGCTCCCGAAGAGAACAATGTTCATGCACTTGGCACTGCCCAGCGATTCGGCAATCGCTTCTGCATTCAGGACATGGCAGGTAAAGTTCTCCTGCATGGCTTCCAGGCAGCCTTCCGGATACTCGCACAGTCCTGCTGCGATCGTCATGGACGGGAGTTCATAGTCATTGATTACGGCAATCCCGTCCGGCTTGAGAAAGTCTGCATAGCGGACTGCTTCCATCTTTTCAAAGGCAACGATGATATCTGCCTCTCCCCTGCCGATTACGGGAGAATAGACTTTTTTGCCCCAGTGCACCTGGGTCGAAACGCTGCCGCCGCGCTGGCTCATTCCGTGAACCTCTGACATCTTGACATCGTATCCCGCGTTCATCAGTCCGTTGACCAGCACCTTGGCGGTCAGGATTGCACCCTGTCCGCCCACGCCCACAAGAAGCGCGCTTTTCGTGTTCTTCATCGCCTCAGTTCTCCTTTCCGGCAATCGCCTTTTTCGTGCAGACCTGCGCGCAGACCGTACAGCCCACGCAGAGATTGGCGTCGATGCAGGCCTTTCTGTCGCGGATCATGATTGCCGGGCATCCGACCTTCAGGCAGCTTTTGCAGCCGACGCATTTTTCCGGATCCACCGTGCATTTTCCGATATCGTGTTTCATGCGTTTGATCAGCAGGCAGGGGCGCCGCGTGATGATTGCGGTCGGCACATCGGAAGCGGCTGCCTCGTCCACCGCCTTTTCCATCGTGCTGAGATCCTGCGGGTCAGCGATCAGGATCTTCTGATAGCCGAAAGCGCGCAGAACGTCTTCGATCGCAACGGCGTTGGCTACTTCTCCCTGCAGGGTGTAGCCGCTGCCGGGGTTATCCTGGTGTCCGGTCATCCCCGTGATATGGTTGTCCAGTACGACCGGGATGACATTGGCTTTGTTGTAGATGATTTCCACCGCGCCGGTCATACCGCTGTGGAAGAAGGTGGAATCACCAACGACGCCGAAAACTTTCTTTTTCCGGCCGGTTACTTCAAAGGCCTTGGCCATGCCGGCACCCGCTGAGAAGCCGGCGCCCATGCAGATGCAGGTGTCCAATGCGTTCAGAGGCGCCGATCCGCCCAGGGTATAGCAGCCGATGTCACCGGCAATGACGGTGTCTTTCCTCTTGGACATGATGTAGAAGAAGCCTCGATGCGGGCATCCGGGGCAGAGGGCAGGCGGTCGGGATACCGCTTTCACCTTCAGTTCCTTCGTCTCCGGTTCGATGCCGAAAAGCATCTGGCGCAGGCGCTGGGGGTTCAGCTCATACATATTGCTGATCTTCTCCTTGCCGATGCAGGGAATCCCTGCCGCGCGGATCTGCTCTTCCATGAAGCCTTCCAGTTCTTCAACCACATACAGAGTTTTCACGCTGGAGGCAAAGTCACGGATCAGATTCATCGGCAGCGGATTGGTCAGCCCCAGTTTCAGGAACGATGTTCCCTCCGGAAACACGTCTTTGGCATACTGGTAGGCGATGGATGCCGTAATGACGCCGACTTCGCCGTCTCCTGTTTCAATCCGGTTGAGCGGGCAGCTGTTGCCGTATTCTTCGAGCTCTTTGAGCATCCGCTCAACCTTCGGGCGTTTCTGATAGGCATAGCCGGGTGCACAGTCGTTTTTGGGCGTGTTCTTTACATACGGTCGCGGCGGAACATCGATCCGCTCGCTGAACTCCACCAGGCTCTTCGAATGCGAAACCCGAGTGGTCGTGCGGAAAAGAACCGGCATGTCAAACCGCTCGGAAATCTCATAGGCTGTCCGCAGAAAGTCCTTGCACTCCTGCGAATCCGAAGGTTCGATCAGCGCGATCTTGGCTGCTCTGGCATAATAGCGGTTATCCTGCTCGTTCTGCGAGGAATGCATGCTGGGGTCATCCGCCGTGACAACAACAAAGCCGCCGTTGACGCCGTTATAGGACGCGGTAAAAACAGGGTCCGCAGCAACGTTGAGCCCGACATGCTTCATGGCACACAGACTCCTCACGCCGGCAATTGCCGCCCCGTATGCCACTTCTGTCGCAACCTTTTCGTTCGGCGCCCACTCACAGTACAGCTCCTCCTGATACTGCGGCAGCGCTTCAAAGATCTCGGTACTGGGTGTACCCGGATAGGCCGAGCATACCCTGACTCCTGCCTCATACGCGCCGCGGGCAATGGCTTCATTTCCGGAAAGCAAATGTTTCATGGAATTCCTCCTCACCGCACAGATCGCGTTTCTCTGTGCTTCTCTGCTTTCTACTATAATCCGTTTGCGCGTAAAAATCAATACACTCTGCCGTCCGCCGCGACGATCGTCAGAATTCCCCTGTGGAGGATATACTTGTTCGCCGCTTCATCGTAGTAACACTGATAGAGGTGGGACGGTTCCATGTCCATTCGGCGTGTCAGCTCTCCGATAATCTGAAACCCGATTTTTTCTGCCTGTGCTTTGAGACTCATCATGTTTCCTCCCTCTTTTCTGGTTTTTCTGTTCGTATCGTAGCACGGAACCTATCCCAAAAATGTCCCTCGCAGGGTATCAATCCCGTAATTATTGTGACTTTTGCATTACGAATCCGTATATTTTTATGCCTTAAAGGAAGAGGAAAACCGGATCCCTGTTGAAAGGAATCGAACCCTGAGGTCAATAAAAAAGAGCGAAGCCGCTTCTCCTTTGAAGCGTCCTCGCTCTTGTTCTGTTTCTTTTTGCGTCAAAGACGGCTAGAAGTTCACCGGAGTAAAGGTATAGTAGTCTTTTTTCAGTTTCTCCGTCTCCCCGCCCGCCCAGGAAAACACGCCGTATGTATATGCATGCGCTGAAATCTTGTCATGACCCTTGTCGATGCTGGTAACAGAAATAAGCCGAACTCCGTAATCGCTGAATTGCTTCGCGCCCGGATGCGAGAGAATGTCATCATTTTTCCTTCCGAAATGATAAACCGTGGTTTCCATATCGATCAGCGGCTGTGCTTCTTCTTCCGTGATGATAAATTGAGTCTTATTCCAGTCTTCACCCATGTCCAGAAGGACAACCGTCTTGACGGTTATCCCGTAATCGCTGATCAGATGCGAAGCCGCATAGATCGCCGTATAGCAGCCGTTGCTGGAAGAGGTGATTGCAATGGTGCTTGTGTCGACTCCGGTCTCCTCTCCCAGCTCTTTCAGAATCTGTGCCGTGTGCTCCACACGTCCCTGCATATCGAAGAGCGCGGAGTTTTTATACCATACGGAGAGGATATTCGGAGTATCATCCCTGATGTACATATAGGTCAGATCGTTTCTCAGAACCCATCCTCCGTTGCCTCCTCCTCCGTAGTATACGGTACAGGTGGTATCTTCGTTGCATTCAAACGGAATATAGACGATGCAGTCCTTGTAGTTCCAGATAATACCTTTCTTCAGTTTGTTGAGCACACTGCGTTCTTCTCTGGGATTGAATTCCGTTTTATTCTCATTAGAGGCAGATTCTTCGGCAGCAGATCCCGTTTGGTTCTCACCGGAAGCGGATCCGTCATCGATTTCTTCTGCAAAGGCAGTCAGACTTGTACAGCAGGAAAGCAGGAAAAGAATCAGCAGCATTTGGCTCCGCCATTTTATGAATCTCTTTTTTGTATTCATCATCGTCTTGTTCCTCTGCATCCAAAAAGTTCAAAACTGACGGGCAAAAACCGGAGTATCTCTTCCCTACAAGCTTTTATACTGTAATTGAAAAAGCCGCTGTTTCGCGGCTTTTATGTTGGCGGACAGGGTGGGATTCGAACCCACGTGAGGTTTCCCTCAAACTGATTTCGAGTCAGCCCCGTTATGACCACTTCGATACCTGTCCGTATATTTGCGGGCATCACTGCCCGCTGTTTTGTCATTATAGCGAAAAGGGCCGGAAAAATCAAGTGCCGTTTTCTGTCAGGTGCTCGCCGATTTTATAGACGTCGCCCGCGCCGACCGTCAGGATGATGTCGCCGGGTTCGGCAAGGGCACGCAGCGCTTTCTCCAGTTCTTCGAAAGTCGGATAAAATGCCGCCCCTTCGATTTTCTGCGCCAGCGCGGCGGAGGAGATACCAATGGTGTTTTGTTCGCGCGCGGCAAAGATTTCCGCCAGCAGAACCACATCCGGCCGTTTCAGCTGCGTTACAAAATCCTGAAACAGTGCCGCCGTGCGGGAATAGGTGTGCGGCTGGAACACCAGCACGGTCCGCTTGTAGTTCAACGTCTCCACCGTGTCGAGCAGGCATTTCAGCTCGCCGGGATGGTGGGCATAGTCGTCATAAACGTCGGCCCCGTTGAACTTCCCCTTGAACTCAAAGCGCCGACCCGCGCCGTTGAAGCCGGCCAGGCCGTATTTCACCGCGTTGGGGCGAATGCCGAGACAGATCGCCGCAGCCGTGGCCGCCAGCGCATTCTTGACATTGTGCTGTCCGGGGACGTGCAGCGTAACGTCGGTAAAGCGTCTGCCCTTGTAATAGATGTCAAAGTGCGAGTTGGCACCGAGGTATTCGATATGTTCGGCATGCACGTCGGCACGCGGATCCAGTCCGAAGGTGACAATCTTTCGATCCAGATCCATCAGTGTCTGCATGGTGTTCAGATCGTCGTAATTGGCAACCACAAAGCCGTCGTCGGGAACGCGGGAGGCAAAGGCCCGGAAGCTCTTCTCCACATCGTAAAGGTCCTTAAAGAAGTCCAGATGGTCCGCTTCGATATTCAGGATCACCGCGACGGTCGGATGGAAGGACAGAAAGGAGTTGTAGTACTCGCAGGCTTCCATCACGATCACGTTTCCGTGTCCGACGCGATGCCCGGCGTTCAGCAGCGGCAGCGTACCGCCGATCATGACCGTGGGGTCCTTGTCCGCTGCCATCAGGATGTGGGTGCACATCGAGGTGGTGGTGGTTTTCCCATGGGTTCCGGAGATGCAGACCGCATTGCCGTAATCCCGCGAAATGGCGCCCCAGGCTTCGGTGCGTTCGAAAACGGGGATGTTCATCTCCCGCGCCCGGCGGATTTCGGGGTTTTCATCTCTCACGGCCGCCGTACGGACGACGAAATCGATATCTGCGGGGATATTCTCGGGCCGATGCCCGATTTCAACATGGATTCCCTTTGCCTCCAGCGAGCGGACGTTTCCGCTCCGGTTCGAGTCGGAACCGCAGACGACGATGCCCATACCGAGCAGAACCTCGGCCAGCGAAGACATGGAAACACCGCCGATGCCGATCAGATAGCCTTTCCGGCCGGGAGACATATAATTGGAAAAATCCGCCATTGTACTACTCCGTAACAAAATGCTGTTGAGTTTCGCCCGCACAGATGCTAAAATAGAACTGTTCTGCATGGGCTTTCCTGCGAAAAAGTGCAAACGGGTCCCTTTCGCTGAAGCTTTCGTATTATAAACCACTGCAGACATGATTGCAAGACTTTTCTCGGGAGGCTGATATGGACAGCTGGGAAAGCTTAAAACGGGAATGCGCCGTCTGCCGTTCCTGCGGACTCTGCGAAGGAAGAAGCCACCTGGTATTCGGGGACGGAAACGAACAGGCGGAGCTGATGTTCATCGGCGAAGGCCCGGGTGAACAGGAAGATCTGCAGGGCATCCCCTTTGTCGGCCCTGCCGGAAAGCTGCTGGATTCCATGCTTGAAATGATCGATCTGGACCGCAGCATCGTTTACATCGCCAACATCGTCAAGTGCCGCCCGCCTCACAACCGCGATCCGCAGCCGCAGGAGATGCAGAGCTGCCGTCCCTGGCTGGAGCGGCAGATCGAACTGGTCAATCCGAAGCTCATCGTCTGTCTGGGGCGCATCGCCGCCACCGCCCTGATCCGTGAGGACTTCCGCATCACGCGCGAACACGGGCAGTGGTTCGATTTCGGTTCCCGCCGCATTCTTGCCACCTTCCACCCCTCCGCGCTGCTCCGCGACCCCTCCCGCCGTCCCGAAGCCTTTACGGATCTGCGGGAAATCCGAAGAGAATATCGGCTGCTGTCCGACAGGAGTGTGTCATGAGTACTCTGAAATTCAAAACCGTCACGCTCTGTGACAAAGCCTGGGTTGATCCCATCGTCATGGCGGAAAACAGCCCGAGCGCCGACTTCAACTTCGGCAACATCTACATCTGGGACAAGTATTACAAGCAGCTGATCTGCCGTTTCGAAGACCGGATGATCACGAAGCTCTGCTACGGAAAGGATCGCGCGTTCGCCTTTCCGATCGGTTCCGGTCCGCTGGGCCCCGCCGTGGAAGCCCTGCGCGCCTTCTGTGCGGAAAAGGGCTATCCCCTTCTGCTGCTCGGCGTCACCGAAAAGCATCGCGAGATGCTGGACGCTCTTTACCCGGGCTGCTTTGAGTACGAAAAGGATGAGGATGAGGCGGACTACATCTATTCCGCCGAGAAGCTCTCCACCTATGCCGGCAAAGCCCTGCACGGCAAGAAAAACCACTGCAACCGCTTTGAAGCCGAACACGACTGGGACTTTGTGCCCATCACGCGCGAACTGATCCCCGGCTGTCTGGACATGCTGGAGGTCTGGACCGAGGAGAACGCCGCCCGCCTGGACAGCAGCATTCACGATGAGAACGACGCAATCATCCGCGCCTTTGCAGCCTACGAAAAGCTCGGTCTTGAAGGCGGTGTCCTGCGCAGCAGCGGCACCATTCTCGGCTTCTCTCTGGGAGAGATGGCCAGTCCCGACACCTTCAACGTGCACTTTGAAAAGGCCGAGATCGACGTCAACGGTGCCTATCCCATGGTCTGCCGGGAACTGACCCGCATGGTGATGCGGGCCCACCCGAGTTTGCGTTATGTAAACCGCGAGGACGATATGGGCCTCGAATCGCTGCGCAAATCCAAGCTTTCCTATAAGCCGGAATTCCTTCTGGAGAAATATCTGGCCCGGTGGATAGCATGAGCACCGCGGAACCGATCTGCCGCGAAGTCCGCCGGGAGGATCGCGAGGCGCTCGTCTCGCTCTGGACGCGTGTTTTCGAAGACCCGGCGGAACTCGCAGCAGACTTTCTGGACCTGCTCCCCGAAATGGGTACCGGCGTGCTGGTCGAAGAGGCCGGCCGCCTTTTGGGCGCGGCCTATCTGCTTGACGGTTTCACGCTTCTCTCGCCGGGTGAAGAGGCAAAGCGCTGCGGCTATCTGTATGCCGTTGCGGTGGAAGAGCAGGCGCGGGGAAAAGGCCTCGGAGCCCGGCTCTCGCGGGCAGCTGCCGATCTTGGCAGGACCCGCGGTGCCGAATTCATCTGTACCCTTCCTGCCGAAGAATCGCTCTACCCTTGGTACGCCTCCGTCCTCTCTCTGCATTATGTAAACCGACGTATTCTTTACTCTTCCCCGGCAACTCCCCCGGCAAAGCCCCTTTCCGCGGAGGAATACGGCAGGCGCCGGGAGGAACTGCTGGCGGGCCGGAGCCATGTCCGTCTCTCTCCGGCGGCTCTCCGCTTTCAGCATACCCTGTGCCGCTGTTACGGCGGCGGCTTCTATACCGCGGGGGACAGCATTTTCTGCGCATACCGCGATGAAGATCTCTGGCTGTTGCCCGAATTGCTTTGTCCCGAGGGAAGTCCGCCCGCCTTTGACAGTCTCCGGACGGAGGAAAGGCCCTATCTCTGCTCGGATTTTCCCTTCCCCGACGGCTGTCTCTGGAATCTCAGCTTTGATTAATCATCCGGGAGGATTCTCTTCATGCTTGCCTGGTGTTTTATCGGTCTCACTTTCGTCTGCCTGCTCCTGCTTCTTTTCGTTTTTCATATGGGCATTCTTCCTGCGCTGCTGATCTCAGCGGGTTTTTTTCTGCTGCTTCACTTTCTGTTTGTCTTCTTTATGTGGCTGATCTCCCTTTCCGTCCCGAAGGACAGGCCGCTGGAAAAGCGGCACCCCTTTATCTGTGCCGGCGTGGCGGAAGGCATATCCGTGCTGAATGTCTATTTCGGGGTCCGTCCGGTGATTACCGGCCTCGAGAAAATGCCGACAGAAGGGCGTTTCCTATATGTCTGCAACCATCGCTCGGCCTTTGACCCGGTCATCGTCATGGACAAGCTCCGTAAATACGAAATCAGCTTCATTTCGAAGCCCTCCAATATGAATCTTCCGATGATCGGCCGGATCGGCTATGCGGCCGGTTACCTTGCCATCGACCGCGAAAACGACCGCAATGCCCTGCGGACGATTCTGACCGCAGCGGACTATATAAAGCGGGACATCTGCAGTATCGGCATCTATCCGGAAGGAACGCGCAGCAAAACCGACAATCTACTCCCCTTCCACGCCGGTTCTTTGAAGATTGCACAGAAAGCAAAAGTGCCCATCGTGGTCGCCTGCTGCCGCGGCAGTGAGAAGATCAAACGCCTGAACCTCTTCGGCGGTACAAAGGTCTTTCTGGACATTCTCGAAGTCATTCCCGCCGAGACGGTCTGCGCCATGAAGACGCACGATCTTTCCGACTATATCGTTCAGCTCATCCAGAGCGATCTGGACCGAAGCAGGGAGGCGGAAAAGGCATGACGAAGGTTGCGCTGGTTACGGGGTCTTCCCGCGGGATTGGGGCTGCGACCGCCGCCCTGCTTGCCCGAAAAGGATATGCCGTCTGCATCAACTACCTGGAGCAGCGGGAAAAAGCCGAGGCGCTGGTTGCCGGGTTGCGCGAGGAGCAGTGCATCGCCATGTGCCAGCAGGCCGATGTGGCCGACCGGGCGCAAGTGAACGCCATGGTCCGGAAGATTGAAGACGAACTGGGTCCCGTGACGCTCCTGGTCAACAATGCCGGCATCGCCCGGCAGCAGCAGTTTCAGGATGTCAAGCCTGAAACCCTGCAGCGGATCTTTGCCGTTAACGTAGGAGGATGCTTTCATTGCAGTCAGGCGGTTATCGGACCGATGCTGCACGCACACAGCGGCTGCATCATCAACATCAGCTCGATCTGGGGTAGCCACGGTGCTTCCTGCGAAAGCGTCTATTCTTCCACCAAACACGCCATCATCGGGCTGACCCGCTCGCTTGCGGCCGAATTTGCCCAGAGCGGCATCCGGGTCAACTGTGTGGCGCCGGGCGTGATCGACACCGATATGATTCAGGTGCTCGGACCCGAGACCCTGGAACTTCTGCGCGGGGAAATGCCTTTCCGCCGTTTCGGCACGCCGGAGGAGGTGGCCGAATCGGTCTGGCACCTTGCAGAAGCGGATTATATCACCGGTCAGGTTCTGACCGTGGACGGCGGTTTTCTTTTCTGATTTCGGAAATATGATTGGAGGAAACAACATGAAAATGACAGATCTTCTTGCCAAAAAGCGCGACGGGCTTCCCCTCTCCACCGAAGAGATCAACTACATGATCCAAGGCTACACCGATGGCAGCATTCCCGACTACCAGATGTCCGCCATGTGCATGGCCATTCTGCTGCGCGGGATGGATGAGCGCGAAGTGCTGGACCTGACGATGGCCATGGTGCATTCCGGCGAAGTGCTCGATCTGAGTCCGATTGCCGGCATTAAGGCCGACAAGCATTCCACCGGCGGTGTAGGCGATAAGACCAGCCTTGTTCTCTGCCCCATGGTCGCAGCCTGCGGCCTGAAGATCGCCAAAATGTCGGGGCGCGGGCTCGGACATACCGGCGGCACGATCGACAAGCTCGAGAGCTTTCCCGGCTTCACGACCGAGCTGACCGAAGAGCAGTTCTTTGAGAATGTCAACCGACACGGCATCGCCCTGATGGGACAGACCGCCGATCTGGCTCCCGCGGACAAGAAGCTGTACGCCCTGCGCGACGTTACGGGCACGGTCCCGTCCATCCCGCTGATCGTCAGCTCCATCATGTCCAAGAAGCTGGCTTCCGGAGCCGATGTCATCGTGCTGGATGTCAAATGCGGCGACGGTTCCTTTATGAAGACGCCGGAGGCCGCGGAAGAACTGGCCCGGAACCTGACGAGAATCGGGCGTCTAGCCGGACGGCGCTGCGCCGCCATCATTACCGACATGGACCAGCCGCTCGGCACAGCCGTCGGCAACGCGCTGGAGGTTCGTGAAGCGATCTCTGTCCTGAGCGGAGAAGACCCGGACGGCGATCTGATGCGCCTCTGCCTTGCTCTCGGCAGCTGCATGCTGACCGAAGCGGGTTTTGCCGCTTCACGGGAGGAAGCCGAGCAGTTGCTTCGGGATGCCGTCAGCAGCGGCAGAGCTCTCGACAAGCTGGCCGAAATGGTCCGCGCCCAGGGCGGTGATGACGCAGCCGTGTACCATCCCGAACTGCTGCCGCAGGCATCTGTCACCTGTGAAGTTCCGTCCCTGCAGGCGGGAACGGTGAGCCGCATTCACGCCGAAGCTGTCGGTCTGGTCAGCATGGGTCTGGGCGGCGGCCGGGCAAAAAAAGAAGACCGCATCAACCCGGCGGTCGGTGTGGTCCTGCACAAGAAGCTCGGGGATGTGGTTCAGGAGGGCGAATCCCTTGCCACGATCTACGCCGCAAGCGAAGCGAGCGCAGCGGAGGCGGTCGAAAAGCTCCGCCGCTGTTATGAATTCAGTTCCGGACCTGTGGAACGCCCGCCTTTTATACGGAAAATCCTGTAGTCAAGACCTCCGGCTAAGCCGGAGGCTTGATGTAGCCCTAGAAGGGCATTATACTTGCAACCCCTAAAGGGGCCTGAAAGGTTTGCCGACCGCATATCTTTCTCAGGCCACCCCTGAAGGGGTTATTTTTTTGCTTTT